>JAIOPO010000007.1 GCA_021413905.1 Candidatus Nomurabacteria bacterium | reverse complement strand
AGTATTCATTACATTACTCCGGAAAAATCAATTCAGATTCAGCATAATCTCGGCGCAGATATTATTTTTGCTTTTGATGAATGCACTAGTCCGGCGGAAGATTCGAAATATCAAGAAGAAGCTCTCGAGCGCACGCATATGTGGGCAAAGAGGTGCCTTGATGAACATAAAAAATTGGAAGAAGCGAAGTTTGCTCATACTCAGGTCCTCGGGTCGCCTTCGGCTCAACCAGACCATTCGTCTAATCAAACTTCGCCTCTTCCACAAGCTTTGTTCGGTATTGTCCAAGGAGGAAGAGATGAAAAATTAAGAAAACAGTCCGCAGAATTTATAAAAAATTTAGATTTTGACGGTTTTGGTATTGGCGGAAGTTTTGCAAAAGAAGATATGTCTACTGCTGTGAAATGGGTGAATGAAATTTTGCCGGAAGAAAAGCCACGGCATTTGCTCGGTATAGGTGAACCGGAAGATTTATTTATGGGTATAGAAAATGGTGTGGATTTGTTTGATTGTGTATTGCCGACACGTCTCGGCAGGAATGGCACGATATATACAAAAACTGGAAAAATAAGTATTACTAATACAAAATACAGAAATGATTTTACACCAATAGAATATGATTGTGAATGTTATAGTTGTAAGAATTATACTCGTTCATATATTGCACATTTGTTTCATGGTAAAGAAATGCTCGCAGGGACTCTCGCTTCCACACATAATTTATATTTTATAGTAAACCTCGTTAAAAAAATTCGTCAGTCAATTTTAGACGATAATTTTCAAGAATTTAAAAAAGAATTTTTGGGTAATTATTTAAAATAGTTTTTAATAAAAAAAACACACCTTGCCGTCACGGTTTGGTGTGTAGGGAACTCCTGTCGGGAAGTTGTTTTTTAAAAAATCTTATTTGTTTTTGTTTTCTTCCCAAAAAGAATTTTTCGGGAAAATTTAAATAATAAATAAAATATTCCTACTTCAATCATTATTGTAAGTAAAAATATTATAAGATTAAAATCTCGAGATCCTTTTTCCTCCGAAATTTTTCTGTACAAGGTTGGAGTCATGAAAGTAGCAATCCAAATACCGATCACTATAATCATAACCCAAAAGATGGTTAGTCTTGTTTTAATATTGTTCATAATGAACTACCTCCATATAAATTGTATACCCTATACAAGAAAGTGCAAGCGACAGAAAGGGCATATTCTGTTATAATGCAAAAGTTTATGGAAAAAAATAAATTTCAAATTAAATTACCTTTTAATCCTGCCGGGGACCAACCAAAGGCTATTTCTGCATTAGTGAATGGTCTTAAAAAAGGAATGCAAAAGCAAACATTGCTCGGAGTTACAGGCTCCGGTAAGACTTTTACCATTGCAAATGTTATTCAACAAATTCAAAAACCGACATTGATAATAGCACACAATAAAACTCTCGCTGCACAGCTTGCACAAGAATACAGAACATTTTTCCCAGAAAATGCCGTGCATTATTTCGTTTCTTATTACGATTATTATCAGCCGGAAGCTTATATGCCGACAACAGACACATATATAGAAAAAGACGCACAGATAAATAAGGAAATAGATAGACTTCGTCATGCAACTACACAAGCATTACTCACACGCAAAGATGTGATAATAGTCGCTTCGGTTTCTTGCATTTACGGCTTGGGAAGTCCAGAAGAATATAAAGAAGAAAATTTGGAAATAAAATTGGGAGAGAAAATTTCTCGCACAGATTTGATGTCGCGTTTGATTGCAATGCATTTTGAAAGGACAAATGCGGACTTAACTCCGGGTACTTTTCGTGCAGTTGGGCAAAAGATAGAAATAATGCCCGTATCAGAAAACTTTTTATATAGTCTGGATTTGGATTCAACTGTGAAAGGTATTTTAAAAATAGATCCTGTTTCTTCAAAAATTCTTGCTGAAGAAAAAAGTATTTTTATTTTTCCGGCGAAACATTTCATCACTAATAAAACAAAACTTGAGCAGGCTATAAAAAATATAAAAAATGAATTAAAAGAGCAGTTAAGAAAATTTGATAAAGAGGGAAAAATTTTAGAAGCAGAAAGATTAAAACGTAGAACAAATTATGATATAGCGATGCTTCGCGAAGTGGGCTATTGTTCCGGTATTGAAAATTATTCCAGGCATTTGTCTATGAAAAAAGCTGGTGAAGCACCGGAAACTTTATTGTCGTATTTTCCAAGAAAAGAAAGTCAGGAAAGTACTCTCCGTCGCTCGCACTCTGTCTTGGAAGGGCAAGATCTTTCTGGTCGTAGCGAAGGCTTCTCCAAGTACTTTCCTGACTTTCTCACTATTATAGACGAATCACACGTGACTTTGCCACAAATAGGCGGGATGTATGCAGGAGATGCTTCAAGGAAAGGCACGCTTGTGGATCACGGTTTTCGTTTGCCTTCAGCGAAAGATAATCGTCCTTTGAAATACGCTGAATTTGAAGAACGTATAGGGCAAGTGATTTATGTGTCTGCTACACCTTCTATTGTAGAAAGGGAAAATAGTAAACAAATCGTAGAGCAAATTATTCGTCCGACTGGTCTCACAGACCCAGAACTCGAAGTCCGTCCAGTAACTGCAAATAAAAAATACCCTGGTCAAGTACAAGACTTTATTAAAGAAGCGGAAAAAGAAATTAAAAATTTTATCCGTCGTGGAGGTGGAGGTGGACGAGTGATAGCCACGACTTTGACCAAAAAAATGGCGGAAGATTTGTCGACTTACTTAAAAGAAAAAAAGATAAAATCCGAATATTTGCATAGCGATATAAAAACAATAGAAAGAATAAAAATTTTAACGGAATTTAGAAAAGGAACTTTTGATATTTTGGTTGGGGTAAATTTACTTCGTGAAGGTCTTGATTTACCCGAACTTTCTTTTATTGGAATTTTAGATGCAGACAAAGAAGGATTTTTACGTAGCGAAGTTTCTTTGATTCAAACTATAGGTCGTGCAGCTAGGAATGTCGAAGGGCGAGTGATACTTTATGCAGATCATATTACTGGTTCAATGGAGCGTGCAATAAGTGAGACGAATCGCAGACGAGTAATACAAGTCGCTTACAATAAAAAAAATAAAATAACTCCGAAAACTATTATTAAAAAAATTCATGATATTACACAAGAAATGGATAGTGTTCATGATAAAGCTGTGCGTTCTGAACTGGATTTAGACACAAAACTTTTCGCCAAAAATCCTTCAAAACTTGTAAAATTAAAAGAACGTCAAATGTCTGAAGCAGTGAAAATGCTGGATTTTGAAACAGCTGCTATTTTGCGCGACGAATTGAAGATTTTAAAGGATAAATTGGTAAAATAAAAAACTGTGGATAAGTTTTAAAAAACTCTTTACATTTCTTGTCAAATTGTTATACTGTTTTCTATTGATATGGCAAAGAAAAAAATAAAAAAACAAGGCAAAAATTGGCGTAAATTTTGGAAATTAGGTGCGGATGAATTCAACACTCAATTTTATGATGTCTCAAAAGATGGCAATTTGACCGCGACAGAAGGAAATCATGTTTATAATATGAATGAATTGGCTCGCAAATACGGCACACCTTTGCAGGTGGTTTTTCCTTTCGTTATAGAAGATCGCTTGAAAGACCTTATTGGTTATTTTCAAGCATATATGAAGATTTACGGTTATAAAGGAAAATTCTTTTATCATTATCCAATGAAAGTAAATCAAAATAAAGAATTTATTTTACCTCTTATTTCTGAAGGTGCGAATTTGGAAGTAACATCTGCGAACGAACTTTGGCTTGTAAAAAAACTTTGGGAAGGTGAGAAATTTAATTCTAAGATTCGTGTACTTTGTAACGGTCCTAAGACAGATCAATATTTAGATTTGATTGAAGAATTGCATTCAAAAGGAATGAGTATCGTTCCTATTATTGAAGGGCCTGAAGAAATTGAAAGAATTTCAAAACATAAAGGTGATATAGGTGTGCGCGTAGATTTGTCTATAAAAGCAGATACACATTGGGATAAAAAATTTGATCGTTTTGGTCTTTCCGAAAAAGATGTTTTAGATCTTTCCAAAATGAAAAATTTAAAAATAATGCATTACCATTTAGGTTCTCAGATTAAAACACAAAAAAGTATTTTTGATGGAGTAAAACATGCTTTTACTATTTATACAGAATTACAAAAGATACATACAAATTTAGATACTATAGATATCGGAGGTGGTTTTGGTATACCTTATGAAAAGAAAAAGTTTTATACAGCAAAAAGTGTTTCAAGTAAAATTGTAAAATTATTGAAAAATATGTCTGATAAGGCTGGTATTAAACATCCGAATTTGGCGGTAGAATGGGGGCAATACATAGTGGCTCCTGCACAAGTGACTTTGTATAAAGTTATTTCAGAAAAAATAATTCCAAAAGCAAATGCAAAATCTTGGTATATTGTTGATGGTTCTTTTATGAATGATTTGAAAGATACTTGGGCAATACATCAAAAATGGCACACTATACCGGCAAATAATATGCATTCTTCTTTGAAGACTGTTTGGCTTGCTGGGAGTACTTGTGATTCTGATGATAAATACACTGCTGGTGGTAATTATATTTTAATGCCTAAATTATCTGAAGAAAAAGATCAAATAGTCGCAATATTGGATACTGGCGCATATCAAGACGCACTTGCTTCACATCATTGTTTGCTTTCTGCTCCTATGAAATTGATAGCTCAAGATGGTACGATAAAAGTCGCTCGTAAACGCGAAACCGCAGATTCTATCGGTAAACTCTTTGGTTGGAATGGTGATCATAAATAATAAAAAAATAATGATATTTTTGAAATGGCTTCTCGTCATTGTTTTTTTAGCTTTTGTGATTTTTAATTTTTCTTTTCACAAAAAAACTTTAGATTCTTATAATCATCAAATAAAAATAAATGATCAAATATTGAATGTTGAATATGCTTTAAATCAAATACAACAAGAAAAAGGATTGTCTGACAGAGTTAATTTGCAAGAAAATCAAGGCATGTTGTTTGTTTTTGAAAAACCCGGTAATTATTTTTTTTGGATGAAAGATATGAATTTTGCTATAGATATGATTTGGTTTGATGAAAATCAAAAAATAATATATATACAAAAAAATGCTTTACCAGAATCATATCCTGCTTCTTTTGGTCCAAAAGAAGATTCTAAATATGTACTAGAAGTTGTCTCAGAATTTTCAAATAAATATAATTTGAAAATAGGGGATAAATTTGAAATTTTAAATTAAAAAAACCTCCATTTAGGAGGTTTTTTTAATTTAACTTATGGTAATAAATAATATCTTACTATCATTGTAATACCGAGTATTATGATGAGTAACATTATCCATTCTATTAATGTTGATGGTAGAAAATTTACTCCACTAAAATTAACATTCGCTGACAATTGACCATTTGTTTTTATATGATTTGTACTGTATGCAATTTCATCTATATTTGCAGGATGATTGTTTGTTGAGTAAGAGAGTATTGCAGTTGTAACTAATGTACTTTGATCTAATGCTTTTGAATTTACCTTACCTGTAATTTTAATAGTACCTATTTGTGCTATTGGCAAAGTATCAAAATCAAATATTACATTATTGTCATTTGATATTTGACCAAGATTTGCTTTGATTGGATCGATTTCTTTTGGTAATTGAATATAAATTTTTACATTTTTCAATTCCTCGTTTGTATTATTGTTGATATTTACTATGTATTCAACTTCATCTCCAATATCTAGAAAATCTTTATCATTTTTTATATCAATAATAGAACTTTCTAATTTTGAACTCGTGTTTTCTTCTTTGATTATTGTATTTGTGTTTTGAGCAGTATTGATGTTTATTGTATTTGTTTTAAAACTCAAAATATCTCCTCTGTATATCTTGTCTGAAGTTTTCACTATTCCACGAAAATAATACACAGTATCAGATTTCAAATTTATTATAGTACTTGAAAACATTGAATTTGAAGAACCTAAATCAATAAGAGTTGTTGTATTTCCTAAATCAAGAGTGTTGCCATATTCAAAATATCCTTGAGCAGAAATGTTGTTTTGATTTATGAATATTGCATTTAATTTCGCTGAACTTTGTGTTTGATTTGTAACTTGTATAGTAGAAGCCAGACTAGGATTAGCTAATGTTTTGAAAGATACAATATTACTTTTTGATGTACCATAAGAATTATTTATCGCTGATCTGAAATAATATATTGTGTCAGGATTTAAATTTGTTAAATCTTGAGAAAAATATCCATTTGAAGAGTCTGGAGCAATGTGAATAGTTTCATTGAAACTAGATAGATTACTATTTGTTCCGTATTCAAACCAAACAACAGGAGTTGAACCATTTGAACTAATTGAGCTGTTTAATTTTACAGAGTTAGAAGTTATATTTGTAGCATTTGTGTTTGATGTTGTTGGAGAATAAATCAAAAGTCCGCCACCTCCGCCACCACCACTTGTGTTTGTTGTGTTTGTGTTTTGTCCGATTGTAAGTGTCACAGAGTTCGAATTACACCAAGAGTCATTTGTAGTTATAATACTTGCTGTACCAGATGAAGCCATGTCAGAAGCCAATAAATTTATTTCTATTTTTGAAGAATCAATAAAATTAATAGGTCTTGAATTACTGTTTATTTTTGCAATTGTTGTATTGTTGATGAAATTAAAACCATTTATTGTAATAGATCTAGCCGTTGAACCAGTCGTTACAAAATTCGGAGTAATGTTTGTTATTATTGGAAGTGTGTTACATCCACCGCCGCCACCACTTCCACCACTACCATTTCCATTTCCACCTGTACCACTACCACCACCAGTACCGTTAGAATTTGCGGTAGTAAACGAAACCCATTCACCAGTTATATTACCAGCACTATTTCCGTAAACTATTCTAAAAGTATAAGTCGTATTCGGATTCAAACCTGTAACAGTGTATCCAAGCATTTGTATTGGGCTTGTACCATTTAAAAGATT
>JAIOPO010000005.1 GCA_021413905.1 Candidatus Nomurabacteria bacterium | reverse complement strand
GAATTTTGTACAATGAATACCGCAAATTTTCGAAAAGGGTTTCCGAATGCAAAATGGGGTCGGCGCGAAGCGCCGACACTAATGAATTCCCCCCGCCGAATCGAGAATCCAAAAGGGTTTTCCACGCTCCGCGTGGCTCCTCGTTTGCCAATACAAAAATATGATTGACCACACCAGAAAATTTTTCATATACACAAGGAAATCAACCGATACAGAAGATCGGCAAGTTAGAAGCATTTCAGACCAACTGGCCGAACTCAAAGAGTTAGCGGTTAAAGAACAAATTGAGGTTGTAGATATTTTCGTGGAAAAACAAACCGCTAAAGCTCCGGGTCGGCCAGTATTTAATGAAATGCTTCTCCGTATCGAGCAAAATGAGGCAAGCGGTATTTTAGCCTGGCATCCCGACAGATTAGCGAGAAATAGTGTTGATGGTGGAAAAATTATCTATTTGCTCGATACGGGAAAGATTGCCGAACTAAAATTTCCAACTTTCTGGTGTGATACTACGCCACAAGGTAAGTTCATGCTTTCCATTGCTTTCTCACAATCCAAGTATTATGTGGACAACTTATCGGAAAATATTAAGCGAGGTCACAGAAACAAAGTGAAAGACGGTATATGGCCTCAAATGTCGCCTCTGGGCTATGTAAATGTAAAAGGTGCAGGAATTGTACCCGATGAAAATATTGCTCCGTTAATCAAGAAAACATTTGAGGCCTATGCAACTGGAAATTTCACTTTGCGCCAACTGCACGATAAGTTTAACGCTCTTGGATTGAGTAGAAAGAATGGAAAGGTGCTTTCCGTTTCCAACTACCAACAAATTTTGAGAAATCCAATATTCACTGGCTTGATGAGATATGGCGGTGAAATATACGAAGGAAAGCACAAACCGATTATTACAAAGAAACTTTTTGATTCCGTTCAAGAAGTGATGAGCCGAAAATCTAAACCAAAAGGCAAAGGTTTGAAAGAATATCTATACAGAGGATTTTTCCGTTGCGGAGAATGTGGATGTTTTATCACCACCGAGACACAAAAAGGTCATAACTATTTGCGGTGTACGAAAAGGAAAAATCCTTGTTTGCAAAAATATGTTCGTGAGGAACTCATCACTTCTCAAATTAAGGAAGAAATCAAAAAAGTTTCTTTGCCACTCGATTGGGCAAATTGGATGATTGAAGAAAACAAAAAAGACCAATCATCCGAAATCCAATCGAGTGAGATTTTTTCTCAAAAAACAAAAGATGAAATTTCTCTTTTAGATTCTAAAATAGAGAAGCTGATGAATGCTTATCTCGAAAATGCACTTTCACTTGAAGAATATCGAGAATCTAAAAACAAACTGATGTGCCAAAAACAGCTTCTCAAAGAGAAATTATCAGCTTTTGAGAAAAAATCTCATAATCGGTTCGAACTTACCGACAAATTCCTAAAAGCCAATATATCCAATATGGAATTGGCAAACGAGAAAACAAATGAAGAAAATCTTCATTTGTTTAAAAAAGTCGGTTCGAACTTTTTAATTAAAGATCGAACCGTACTTTTTGAGCCACGCGGAGCGTGGAAAACCCTTTTGGATTCTCGATTCGGCGGGGGGAATTCATTAGTGTCGGCGCTTCGCGCCGACCCCATTTTGCATTCGGAAACCCTTTTCGAAAATTTGCGGTGTACTCGGGTATGGTACCCGTGGGTGCAACCCTTGTAAGGGTATTTTAGCACATTTCCGATGGTGGAAATAAGGTTTGTGGGTCGGAGTCTCAAATGCCAACAAATGCCAATTTTTCGGCACAGGCAACAGATCAAGAAAATGGACAAAATGTTATAATGGGATTATGAAGAACCTTTTAGCAAAAGAGAAAATTCTTTACGATACTGTCGCAAATTCTTCAAGCGACAAGGATTTTTTTATAGGTTTTCACGCATACTTTACCTTTATTCTGGGCGATGGCGATAAAGTGATTATCGACCAAATTGCTGAGCAATTTATCTCTAGAATCGAAGAAGAAAAATCTATTGAAGCAATAAAAGACAAGATTGTGGTGGAAGCAACCAAACTACTTGATGAACTAATTATTGTTTCAAAAAAATTAGGGCTACAGGATAACCAAATTCTTCAAGAAGAAATTCAGTCTACTAAGAGTCTTCTTGCTGGATCGACTCATGTGTTTGGCGGAGAATTTCTAAATTCCCTGTATGACGACTTTTTTGATATCTTAAAAAGAATATCAGATTTAGGTTACCAAAAAGAAATTAATTCATTTGTGGAACTATCACCCTCTTCTACTATAAAAGATATTCATGCACTGAAAGAAAGAAAAGATTATTTTCATAAGCGAGACAGCTTTTTAAAAAAGGACGCACGAACAGAAGAAGGATCACTTTCTAGACTTATGAATCTATTTAAAGAAATAAGTGTTCTTGAGAACACAGACTTTAATTCTCTACAGATAGACATAAGTAATGTTTTTCGTATTCATGCGGCGAGAAAGATGAATAATGAATATTCAAAGTTGATGTCGGGAGAAATTCAACAAGGAGCATATTACAAAAAAGAAAAATATATGCCCGATATAGAGCGTATTCATAATTTCATTGTTCTTAATAGTTTAGATATAAAAAATGAAGAAAAATTGGAAAATTCAAACAAGATATTTTTCGTAAAAAACGATAATATTTTTCACCACGAAATAGGCTTGCTTCATTATGAGAAAAATGGACTAAAGGAGCCTAAATATATTCACATGTTTAAAAATGTTATTACCTACATGACTGAAGATAAAGATAAGGTTCGCATAAGTGAGTTAGAAAAACATATCGATAAAAAAGATCAGCACGGGGCTAATTACAGAGTTAATCTTGGCAAAAGTGCAAAATCTTTTAATAACTTTTTGAAAAAGAACGGTGTTAAGAATATCCACCCAGAAAAGAAAGTTCCTATTCTTTCTGTAACGGATGAATATATAACTTTTCATAATAAAATCTCATCCGAGTAAATCAGAGCAAATAAGTTTAAATAATCTACAAAAAACAGCTTTATAAATAAGGCTGTTTTTGTTTGTCCTGCATGTCAGTGCGTCTATTTTGAAATATCCATAAGTGAAAAAATGAATACTAGGTATTTGTAATAAGGCAAATATTTTAATTATTAATCATTATGTCAAAACAAAAAAAGATCACATGGTCTTCAACTGCTCGCAAGTTGAATGACCTGATCAAAAACGGATACAATCCGCGTAAGTTAAGCGAGAACGAAAAAAGAGACTTGGAAAAGTCGGTAAAGGAGTTTGGAACAGTTGTTCCTGTTGTTATCAATATTGGATCAAGAGCCAATATTATTATCGGAGGTGAGCAGCGGGTAAAAGTGTATGCCGATCTTGGCATAGAGAGTATCGAGTGCATGGTTCCTTCACGAGAACTAACACTCGAAGAAGAGAAGGAACTCAACTTGAGACTTAACAAGAATACTGGGTCGTGGAATGAAGAACTCTTGAAAGATTTTGATATGAGATTACTTCTTGATGTCGGATTTGGGGATGAAGAACTTCAGAACTTATTTGACGACGTTGATATGACAGAAGATGACTTTGATCTTGGTAAAGCCATCAAAGACACACCTGTTGCAAAAGTGAAGCTTGGGGAGATTTACGAACTCGGAAAGCATCGGCTTTTGGTTGGAGATTCTACTGATGAAAACCAAGTAAAAGAGCTGATGAAAGATGAACTGGCGGACATCATTTTCTGCGATCCACCGTTTAATATTTCATGGGAATATGGCGGAAAGTATGGCGGAGAATATAAGGATAATAAAAGTGAAAAAGAATACTATGAATTTCTCGACAAGAGCGTTGAAACAGCTAAAAAGTTCTCCAAGCCAGATTCACATTTCTTTTATTGGTCAGACCCAAACAGCATAGGATTGACGCAGTCTCTCTATGACAAGCACGGAATCAAGAAAAGAAGAGTGTGTCTCTGGATAAAATCCAATCAGAACTGCACTCCTAAAATTGCCTGGAACAGATTATATGAACCATGTACCTATGGCACAGTTGGAAAGCCATATCTCAATCCAAATTTCAGAAATGCCAACGAGATTCTCAATCAAGAAGTAACCACTGGAAATCAAGTGCTAGATGAACTACAAGACATGATTGATCTTTGGTTAGTCAAAAGAGATAACACGCAAAGCTATCTTCACCCTACGCAGAAGCCTGTGGCTTTAAATGAGAAGCCATTCAAGCGTTGCAGTGCACCTCTCCATATTGTCTTCAGTGGGTTTGCTGGGAGTGGATCTGATTTGATTGCATGTGAAGAATTAAATCGTGTCTGGCGAGGGGTTGAGAAAGATCCAATTTTTGCAACTATCGTGATCGACCGATGGGAAAAATTTACAAACCTTAAGGCGAAGAAAATATATGAAAGTAAATAAAGGAGATATTTTTCAGGTTGGAAATCATTTCATTGGATGCGGTGACTCTACTGACAGAGAATTTGTTAAGAAAGTGATTGGTAAAAACAAGATACGAGCAATTCTCTGCGACCCACCTTATGGAGTCGCGTATGTCGAGAATAAAAAAGGATTTGCAAAACTTGGAGTTAAAGATGAAAAAATAATTGCAGGCGATCATCTGCAAAGCGAAGAAGAATATGAAAACTTTACCAAGAAATATCTCGGTATTACTATTCCGTATCTTGAAGAGCACAATGTGGTCTATATCTTCAACGCAGACCCTATGTTCCCAAGTCTACGTTCTGGAATGAAACAAGCAGGTTTCTATTACAGCCAAATGATTATTTGGCTCAAAAATCAGCCCGTCATGAGTCGCAAGGACTACCTATCTCAATACGAATTGATTGCCTATGGCTGGTTTGGAAAACATAAAACAGAAAGATCTAAATCAAAGAATGTAATTTATTATCCTAGACCAAGTAAGTCAAAACTTCACCCTACTCAAAAACCTATTGGGTTACTGAGAAGAATCATTCCTGACTCAACTAAGATCGGAGATATTATTTACGATCCATTTCTTGGTAGCGGATCAACAGCGATTGCATGCCAGCACCTAGGTCGAAAGTGTATAGGTATCGAGCTTGATGAATCGTATGTAAAGATATCTGTCGCAAGACTCGAAAAACTCACGGGAATGAAAGCGGTAAAAGTTTAACTTATGCAAGAAGAAGACTTTTCTAAAGATCCATACAAGAAACAAACATACGAAAGGTATGCTCTTTGGAAGTCTCTTCCTTCATTCCTAAAAGGACAACCGAGGGTAGCACTTGAGAAGTTTGGTATTGAAGAAGAATCAGCATTCGAGCTACTTGCTATAAAAACACAGATAGATTTTTCAAAAAAGTATGGAGTCAATACTGGTACATTGACTGACTGGAACAAAAGACTCGAGAAAGATGGATTAGTTCAGGATATAAATTCTTGGGCAAGAAAGTTAACCCCAAATGTTATCTTTGCACTCTACAAAAACATTATTAAAAGTGGAAAGGCTCATGAAGTGAGAGCTTGGTTTGAAATCGTAGAAAATAACTAGTATGACTAAACCAATTAATCTAGAAGAAATAAATAACATTCTTTCAGATACCATACGAAAGGTACTAAATAAAGAAATGTCACTCAAGCAAGCATCTATGATCGCCAAGCTTGCCTCTACACTTTCCAAAAACATCGTCAACACGGAATTGAAGGAGCGTGTTGAGTTTTTAGAAGAATCACTAAGAAGGAGAAAATAATATGAAAAGTCTCACCAATATTTTAAGAAGATCAAACATAACTCCATTTGAACGAGTGAAAGCACTTGTTCATAATGATATTCACCGAGAAAAAACAGGAAAAGATGGTCTGTCCGAGTCTGATATATATGCTCTAACTAAAGGATGGAATCCGAACAGACCAGAAGCAAGTGAATACAACAAGTACATAAATATTGTTCAGCTTGAAGATACGATGAAGATGGATACGCAGATGTTCCTGTATCGCTCTGAACTGTCACTCCTTCGAAACCAGAGAATGCTTGATCATTTTCTTTCTTATGCAAAAAGACTCAAGCATATATCCGAGCGGGTGTTCACAAAAGATATTACTACCGATGAAAGCATACGCTTTCTCATACGAAATACATACTTGCGATATGAGAACTTATTGCACCTTTTCACTTTTTATAACCTCTCAAAGGAAATACGCGATGACTTTCTTCTCTTGGATGCAGAAATTACTGGTTGTGAAAAGTATATGAATGATCAGGTCTTCCTGTATGAACGATATAAAGATGGGTCATTGAGTAGTGATGATAAGAACCTGATTGTTGATCGCATATATTCCCGAATGTATTACGAGGGTGCCAAGAAAATCAAAAAGAGTACGGCTGAAAAGGACGGCTTTCTTCCTCATGCATTCTTCGCAGAACTTCCAATCAAGGACTTGTTCAGAAAAATAGTGACTGACAGATGCGTTGCGTCTTGTAAAAAGGATATTGATACCGAAGATGGCATTCTGACTCTCGTTGAAGAATATGCAAAAAGCAGACACATATCCATTGAAAAACTTGTTAAGGATACACTATTTGAGTGGCTAGGTGACGGGTTGTTTATTAATGACTACTCACCAATTTATGTGAGTGAGCGTTTTGATACATGGAACGGAAATACGAAAAAGAACCATAAGGAATTATTCATGGCTTGGTATGAAGAACTACAAAAGTCAAAACAGTATTTTGAGGAACTTTTTGATTCAAAAAAGTTGAATAAGAAAACAGTTGAAAAAGACTTTTTAGAAATGACTAGAAAAATTGAAGTGGTAACTGGAGAAAGTTTATATACTTGCAGTGAAGATACTGACTTCATATCGGAATACAAAAAGCAGATCGAGATTCTATTCCCGATATCAAGCATGTTTCTTTTTATTGAAAAAAATGCAACACCGATTATGAATCATCAGACACTTTGTCAGTTTAAAAAACTAACCCAAAACACCTCGACATTGTTCGACGTAGACATGAGCGAGAGGTATACAGAATTTGTTAACCTGTACGAAGAAGAAGTCGATTTGATGAACCTGAGCCTTGCAAGACTCATAGATGTGGCGACAGAACATCTTTACACTGAAGAATCATTGAAGTATATCCTTGATATCAATGACGAATGCTTTGTTTTCGATCTGAATACAATCAAAGTAGAAAAAATAGCTGATATTGCACAAAAGTATTCTGATGAGTTTAAAAAGTTAGGAATATAAACTCCACTACTCAACTTTGTTAAGAATCGAAGAAATCATTGCTAGCGCCACTTCGTAATCACGCAGTTCAAGAATGTACGGTGCTTCTTTCCCATCCTTAAAGATGTGGAGGCCATCAGAACGTAATTCGAGTGAACCAATCTTCTTAAATGGGAATGAAAATTGTTTACGATAACCTATATATCCAATTCTTTGATTGGTCACATAAAATATACCAGAATCTTCATTGTCTAATATCTCCTTTGATACACTCTGTACCCCAATTGAACCAACACGATAACGCACACCTTTCATAATTTTTATTGAACCAGTAAATCCTCCATAATTGACGCGAGTAGTTACTCGTTTACGCTTCATCATACTTGCCGCGACCGCCCAATGGAGAGTCTCTCCCTCTTTGAAGACAATATTTACTTCAGCTTGAGCATTGTCTATCGTCGGCAATACGCCCTTATCCACAAGTGCGAGCGTATAGTACTTGTTAAAACTGTCTTGATTGAAAGAGATATCACTCTTCGTTAGATTGAAATGGTTAAGTAACTTCTCGAGGGCATTCTTTTCGTCATCGGTAATTCGCTTGTCGGAACCAATACTGGTAAATACGGAAGCGACTGATTTTTTATGAATACTACCCACATCATCTACTGATAAACCAAACTCTTTTTGGATCTCGACTAATTTGTCATTTTCTTCAACAGATAATTCACTATCAGAGAGGAACGAACTGATCGATTCCTGATATTTCTTGAGACCATCCTTTCTATTGAAATACCTACTGACGAAACTTGGTAATTGAAGTTTCATAGCTAGTTTACTTGCTCAACCTTAACCTCCCAGTTAACTCCAGTAATGACCTGGATGTAATACTGACCAGGTGTAAGATTGCGGTAAGTCGTTTGTCCTTGACCCTTCTCAGACCCCTCTGTAGAAATAGACAAACCTGGGCCAGTGTAACCGTCATTTTCTTTTTTGAGGCTCACTCCTGAATAAGTACCCGATGAACTGCTACCACAACATGTAGTTGCTGTTATTCTTACTTTTTTACCTGTAACAGAAAACGATCCTGTATCTTGGTTGCCCTTGCCACTAAATGAGGCAATCTCACTGTAAACTTCTTCTTGAGAAACTGTGTCAATTGAAGAATTTTCACTAACTTTCTCGCGTGCTTCATCTAGAGAACTTGAAGCGATAGAACCTACGACAATGAGCAGTACGGCGATTACGACCCGAGCCATACTCGATAGATTTATCTTGAGATACTTCTTGATGAGAGTATTAGTGATTGGTAATAAAATTATCCCAGCTAATATAACCGTGATAGATCCTCCAGCGATACCCATAATAGCTACGGATACACCTAGAAGCCAAAGGATTATTAAGCTACCTGAGACTGATTTAACAGGCTCTGTATTTTCATTATTCATTTGCTTGATAGGACTTAGTTAATAATTCCGTATCGAGCTTTTACACAAAAAGCCCGCCACGGGTAGAGGTCGAAACCTCTCGTACCAGTTTCCCAATACGGCCTATCAAGCGACCCCATGACGGGTTCTTTATGCTTGATAGGGCTTTCGACCATATCCTCAAGAAAATCCCTGAGGGGTTAGGTCTCTTATTCAGTTGTAAACGAATTATACCATTTTCACAGGTATTTTTGTACTTTAGCTTATATCGAGTTTATTGTGTAGTAGAGTTACCAACAGCTAGATTTCAAATCTTAAAAACTTGTATCGGTGAACAAATCAATAAAAGTTGTGTTACCTTCTTTAAGTTTTTTGACACGTACATCAATATCAGAAGCGGTAAAAAGATTATCCATTGAAACTTGAGCACCAAAGTTTAAAACTGATCCATTTAAGGCTTCATTAAGTTTGGTAAAAATCATTTCTCGAACAGTAGCTTCTACTTTCTTTTGCCTAAGAAGACGTAGAAGGGCATAATATTCCGTAATATGGTTGGTTGATAACTGACGCTGGTTCCATCCCAAGTCTTTTGTAAGAGTCGCAATTTCTAAATACTTTGCTTCCGTATATATCTTTGAATCAAAGCCAATGTTTTCTTGTTTTTCCATTGCGTCCATTTGAAATTTAGGAATAATCTCTTGTCCGAGTTCCCATGATCGTTTTAATATTTTATTGATACGTTTTTGCCCACCGAGTTCTTTTGGGAACTCGATGCGTAATACTTTTTCTTTCGGTATTTTGATTATTTGAACTTTGGTATGTGAAGCCTTTGCATCAGCCCAAGAAACAAATTGATAGTAATTGCCAAAAAATCTATATAGACCATAATGGTCCATTAATTCAAAGCTATAGCTTTCGGTTTCTCCAGCTTCGTTCTTTTTATAAATAATTTCGTATATTGCTACGCCGTCTTGAAAAAGCACATGTGCTGTATCACGAATAAAATCACAAAGACCTTCACCTAATGCTGTTCGATGTCTGCGACCAGAAAGACCTTGAGCAATTATTGCTTCTTTGTCGGGTGCGGCTGGTTCAATTTTTGCAGGATACTTTTCTCTAACGCCGCTATAAATCATAAACGGCATTATTCCGCTAAACATATCTTCAATAAACATTGAAGACGTACCGTGATAATGATACCCATGACGTCTGTTTCGTGAACTCCTGAATGACAACTGATTATTATCATCACCACGTCCTCTATATCGGTAATAATCTGGTTGATCCCACTTTCGCAATAAAAGAGGATCTTTTAAGTAGACCAACACTGCCTCTTTAATTTTTTTAAAGTATTTATTCATAGTCGTTGTTTTCTTCCTCATTAGATCTTTCTTCTTCTCGTTGTATTTGTTCTCTCATGTCGCGTTGGTCTGGTAGATCAATTCCTGTTGCCCCCGGGTGTTGGGATAAATATGTTACGAAAAATACAGTCTGACCTGTAGATAAACTCAAACCACCTGATCGAGTAACTACACGAATAACCGCGCTCGCATGCGCAGGATCTTCTCGGCCATTTACATAGTCATAACTTCTACTGTCGGGGAAAACAGCTAAACCTTGTTCTCTCATTTTATTACTAAATCGCATTTGCCAGTTTGTTCGTAAGGTTGCTTGTGGCATGATCATGAAAAGTCCACATCGATAGTTAGTAATGGCCGCTATGCGTGTAATTTCTTGTACTGCATCGATACCACCCAAATAAGTGTCCCACGGTGTTTGCACAACATTCCAAAGCTCCGTGTTTTGGTAGAGCTCTGAATACAATTTAGCAAATCCACTTAGTTCGTAGAGATTTATAAGAGGTTCTGTTGAATAGATTATTTTGCTTTGTTCTTCGGACCAGTTTTGAACTCTCACTCGGGTCATATCAAAAGCCGAAAGTGAAGCTATAAAAACAACCGGGAATATTGCTTTCAATCTAACTGGGTCGTTCTCCTCACACGCCTCATAACAGGCCTGAACGCCTTGCGTAAGAGCTTGCCCAAAGTAGTCTGGCATATCGCTTTCGGTAGGCATTGTCATTAATCGAGGCAATAATCTAATCATTTTATCAGTTACTTCTTTTTCGCGGTCCCTTGCGGTTTTATACTCTTCGTCCGCACTAAACTCTATCCAAGAAAGATCTTTGACTTGGTGATAAGGTACGCAATCTTCAATATGTTTTGCAATCAATCCAACGAGCCGATTATATTTGTGAGTAAACTCGATCCAGCGTTGCACCAATTGAACAGCAAGACCTAATTGATCCTCGGCAAGTAATTTCCCAAGCTTTGGTTCAAAGTAAGTTGAATGAAGAGTCTTTAGATATTTGAAATAACCTAAGAGTGCGAATAAGTATTTCTGAACGCAAAGAGTGCGTATATACCACTCAGGGGAAAGTTGCTTACCCTCAATTAGCATTTCAGCCTTTAAATCACTTGCAGTGGATTCCAGACGCGATAGAACCGACAAAGGTAACCCAGTAAGATAAATGTCTCTATTTGAATACCATTTAATATTTGAAATAGTCGTGGATAAGCTTTCCGCAGAAGCAGTATCAAGATACCTAGCCAATCCAAGCACCGCTCCTATCGCTAACCGACCTTGAGTATCAATAAAAGCCATTTGTTCTTTATACCGAACATTTTTTGGATCTGCTACTTTTTCTAGGTCAATCAATCCTGCAACCTTTTCTGTTTTCTGTAAAAGAAGCTTTAGTCCTTCCTCATCAAAATCATTCGCATAAACTTCAGCGATTTCTACAAAAAGTTCTAGTCCTTGGAATACAGAGGCAACATTTTTCTCTTTGGCGTAAAACTCAAAAATATTTACACTCATATCCAAAGTTTCTTCTTCAAACCAAGTAAAATCTTTGATTGTCTTGGGTTGCAAACTTGTGCCAGTGTTTAAGGCAAGAGCGATTTGTGTTGAATCCGCCAAGGTCCAACTATCGTACTGATTTTTTGTTTTGAACCAAAAGCTATTAGTCGGTATCTTCTTCTTGTATTGAGGATACAAAAAAAGCAAACCACCTAAATAACGAAGAGCAATATGCAATTGTTCATTTGAAAGCTTTATCTCTTTAATTCCAAAATTAATAAGGTCTTTAGCAAGCTCTAAATTATCTGACACTAGGCGTCTTTGATGATTTTGTATTGCTGGTTTATCCCATTTAAAACCCGGTGGCGTAACCCCCCTCAATAGGTCTGCAATGTTTTTACCGATTGAAGGCAGGGCAACAGTTGGTTCCAATGAATAGAAAACATTTGATCCAACACTCCAAAATCTGATTATGATATAGGCTCCACCAATACAAAGAAATACTAAGCCAACTGGATGTATTGGGTGTCCAAACGATTTTGCCAAGAGGTAAAAAATACTTATGATGCCTGTAAGGGCTACGGTTTTAACGTATTGTTCTCCAATTGGAGTTGAGAGGAAGTAACGCCTTATGTTTTGAGTGGCACGCAATAAAAAATTACTAGCAATACCGGAAACAGCTGTAAAATAAAGACCAAGGAATACACCGGAAACACTGGCAATTGCCGAAAGTAGTGTATCGGTAACTTGATCGCTAAATATCTTTTGGTCTACTGGAAAAAAGTAACTGTACGTTTCAAAAATTGCGATTATAAAAACAGAATAGATAAGGGTCCGAATGAAGGGAAAAATTGAAGGCCACAATAAGCGTGCCGAATATTTACCCTTATTTATATTAAAGTCGAGTTTAAAGATTTTTGCCCAAAAGCTAAAAATTGGTTTTTCTTCAAACCATTTTTTTGTGAGCCAAAATTTTTTTGAGCGATATAGATTATTGCGAATAAAAATTTTCATACTTTAATATTGGGCATAAGTTTCTTATGCCAGTAAATGCATTTTACCAAAAATCGACCTTTAAATAAAGGCGTTTTAGTTACCAACACTATGGCGGTGGGACGCTCTAGACTCCTAGGACGATTTGCGTCATCAATGTAGTTGTGAAGATAGAAAACCCAAACCAAGAGCAAGGCGTAAAGAAACCAGAGGTTGAACCAAAGAAGATTAAATACTGCTTATACGCAAGAAAATCAACAGAATCTGAGGAACGACAAGTGCTTTCCATAGATAGCCAAATCAGCGAGATGCTCCAACTGGCAGACCGCGAGGGGCTTGAAGTGGTCACCATGAAGCGTGAGAGCCATAGT
The DNA here is from genome assembly GCA_021413905.1 of Candidatus Nomurabacteria bacterium. Lineage (GTDB taxonomy): Bacteria > Patescibacteriota > Minisyncoccia > Phycocordibacterales > UBA9973 > UBA9973. The sequence goes on along the minus strand of JAIOPO010000005.1, from coordinate 201,486 downwards.
GCAAAGGAGACAGGACAACGACCAGTCTTCAATGAAATTATCGAGGAACTCAAACAAGAGAAGTTCAATGCAATACTGACTTGGGCACCAGATAGAATTTCAAGAAACGCAGGAGACTTGGGAAAAATCGTAGACCTGATGGATTCAGGAAAACTGCATATGATACGAACTTTTGGGCAGACATTCGGAAATAATCCAAATGAGAAGTTCCTCCTGATGATATTAGGAAGCCAAGCAAAACTTGAAAATGACAATCGAGGTATCAATGTGAAGCGAGGATTGCGAACGAGAGTGGAGATGGGGTTATGGCCTGGAATGGCACCGCTTGGATACCTGAATCAAAAACTAATGGACAGAAAGTGCCAAATAGTGATTGATCCAGAACGAGCGCCGATTATCAAGAAAATGTTTGAGAAAGTGGTATACGAAAAATGGAGTGGAAGAAAAGTATACAACTGGCTCAGATTTGATCTAAATTTCTATACCCGAGGAAATAAGCCCCTGACACTCTCAGGGGTTTATCGTATCTTCAATATGCCGATCTACTATGGACCATTCGAGTATCCACGAAATAGCGATAACTGGTACCAAGGAAGCCATACGCCGATCATTACTCAAGAGCTATTTGAAAAAGCACAGGAGCAACTGAAGCGAGATAGGATTGTGAGAGAAAATCGAGAGTTTGCATTTACCAAATTATTTACCTGCGGAATGTGCGAGTCAGGAATAACGGCACAGGAGAAGTATAAGGAACTCAAAGATGGCACGACTGCCAAGTATGTGTACTACTCATGTTCCAAGGCGAGAGATAGGAATTGTAAAAATAAATATATACGAGAAGAAGAATTGATCGAGGAGCTGTTCAAAGTAATCGATAAGGTAAGCATCAACGAACTGGGTATGCGAATCAAACTTGAAGAAGAGATCAAGCGATTTAACAGACTGCAGAGGTTGGCAACTAAAGGCACTCCGAAATACAACATCAATGAAGATGATGTGAACACAAGAGAGTATGCCAAGTATGTGCTGAGAGAAGGTACACCACTTGAGAAGCGTGAATTAATGGGACATTTGAGGAGTAGATTGATACTGAAAGAGAAGAAGATTACTCTAGTAGACTGACATTTTGAAACTTGCTATTATACCCCCTAGGGGGTATAATAGCATTATGCATAAAGATAAACAAAAACTCATAACAAGGCTCAAAAAAATAGAAGGACAAGTTCGAGGTATCCAAAAAATGATTGAAGAGGAAAAGTACTGTATCGATGTCATTACCCAGACCTCTGCTGTAAAACAAGGTCTTTCAAGTATTGAGGATATTCTCCTTGAGAGCCACCTTGGTCATTGTGTTGTTGGTCAAATTAAAAGTGGCAAAGTCGATGTTGCTACTAAGGAAATTTTAAAAGTTTATCAGCTTAAGCGAAAATAATTTATGAATACTCCAAAGATATACAAAATTAAAGGTATGCATTGTGCTTCGTGTGCAAGTATTATTGAAAGAACAGTAAAAAAAATCGATGGAGTGGAAGATATTTCAGTAAACAATGGTACCGAGAACGCAAAGATTGTTTTTGATAGTTCAAAAACTAACGCTGAATCTTTTAATAAGAAATTGGAACCGCTTGGGTATTCTTTGATAGCACCTATGGATCATAGTACGGAAAGCATGCCTGCGAGTTCTATGGGTATGAGTGAAAACGAACATGCTGAACATTTAGGATTAAATCAGTCAAAAAAGGAAAAGATTGAAGAGATAAAGGATATGAAATCTAAAGTCATGTCAGCTATTCCACTAGCCATCTTTAGTGTTTTCGTCATGACTTGGGATATTCTTGCTCAGTACAGTATTGTCCCTATGATGAGCTATACACTCAAAGAATTTTTTCACCATCTATTACCTATTTTTGCGACCTATACTCTATTTGTTGTAGGGAAACCATATCTTCTGGGGTTTTATCGTTTCTTAAGATATGGCAAAGCTAATATGGATACACTTATCGGTATCGGTACTGTTGCCGCTTTTTTATATAGTTTTGCTGTCAGTGCATTTGAAGAAGTACTCAGACCTTTTATAAATGTAGATCATACTTACTACGATGTGACCATTGTAGTGATTACTTTTATCGCTCTTGGTAAATATTTAGAAGCTCGTTCAAAAATTAAAACAGGAGATGCGATAGAAAAACTTTTAAATCTTCAAGCAAAAACAGCCTTGGTTGTGCGTGAAGGTAAGGAAGTAGAGATTTCTATAAATGAGGTTAAGCATGGAGACTTAATTATTGTTAAACCAGGAACAAAGATTCCAGTAGACGGAGTCATTACTGAGGGATCATCTTTTGTTGATGAATCAATGGTAACAGGAGAGCCAATGCCAGTACAGAAAAAGATTGGAGATAGTGTGGTCGCAGGAACAATTAATACAAGTGGATCGTTTGTTTTTAAAGCCACAAAAGTTGGATCAGAAACATTGCTGGCTCAAATTATACACATGGTTGAAGAAGCCCAAGGGAGTAAAGCCCCTATTCAGGCATTAGCTGATAAGATTTCAAGCGTTTTTGTACCGATAGTTCTTATCTTAGCTTTTGTGACTTTGGGGGTATGGTTGGCGTTTGGAACTGGCTCACTTGGATTTTCACAAGCTCTTTCATTTGGACTTGTATCCTTTGTCGGGATATTAGTTATTGCATGCCCATGTGCACTTGGACTTGCTACCCCGACTGCAATCATTGTAGGGGTTGGTAAAGGAGCAAAGGAAGGAATACTGATTAAAGATGCGGCTACGCTAGAGAAATTACACAAAGTTGATACTGTCATGATGGATAAAACAGGAACGATAACAATTGGGAAACCGACACTTGTTGATATCCAAAATAGCTCAGATATGAGTAATGAAGATTTGATAGGAATACTTGCAACACTAGAGAAAAAATCTGAACATCCAATCGCACACGCAATTGTGAACTATGCAAAAGAGAAGAATATCCCCATACAAGAAGTTTCAAACTTTGAAGGAATTCAAGGAAAAGGTCTAAAAGGGTCTGTTAAGCAGGTTGAATATTTTGTTGGTAATATAAAGCTTATTAAAGATTTAAATCTTTCTTTTGATCAAACATTGCTAGAAGAGTTTACATCCCAAGGAAAAACTCCTGTCATTATATCTACAAAAGAAAAAGTTCTTGGTTTTGTAATGGTTGCAGATGAAATAAAACCTGAATCAAAAGAAGCTATTAATGCTCTTCATAAACTTGGAATTAAAGTAGTGATGCTTACAGGCGATGATGAAAAAGCGGCGAAACACATCGCATCTCTTGTTGGAGTCGATGAAGTTGTTGCTCATGTTTTACCTCAAGATAAGTTATTAAAAATACAAGAACTTCAATCCCAAGGACATGTTGTTGCTATGGCGGGTGATGGAGTAAATGACGCTCCTGCACTAGCTCAAGCCGATGTCGGTATCGCCATGGGTACAGGTACTGATGTTGCCATTGAGTCAGCAGGAATTACACTCCTGGGTGGAGATATTTCAAAAATTGTAAAAGCAATAAGGTTATCAAAAATAACAATGCGAGGAATTAAACAAAACCTTTTTTGGGCATTCATTTACAATATTGTAGGAATCCCTCTTGCGGCTGGAGTTTTTTACCCAATTTTTGGCTGGTTGCTTAATCCAGTATTTGCAGGATTTGCGATGGCGATGTCATCAGTGTCAGTTGTGTCGAACTCACTGAGAATTAAAAGTAAGAGATTATAATTATGAAAAATAAGCACAAGAAAAATAATAAAAATATCTGGATATGGATACTAGCCATTTTAGTCATTGGGGTTTTTGTTTATTTCGTATATTCAGACAAACCCTCATCTAGTAGTGTGGAAAATCCTTATGAATCAGAAATAATTTCTCGAAACGGAATTCACTGGCATCCTGAGCTTTCTATATATATAAAAGGAGAAAAAGTAGAAATCCCCGCAAATATTGGACTTGGTGCGGTTCATAATCCAATTCACACTCACGACGAAGATTCACAGTTAGGAGTTATCCATTTGGAGTTTTCATCAGTAGTTCGAGGTAGAGATACTAAACTCAGTGAGTTTTTCAAAATTTGGAATAAGGATATAAACTCTTTCGGTTCAAATATAAGGATGACAGTAAATGGTGTAGATAAATTGGATTTTGGGAATTATTATATGAAAGATGGAGACAAGATAGTGCTCAATTATGATTAAAATAAATATTAACTTATAAAACAATGAAAAATTACAAATTTTATGTAACTGGAACACACTGCGCATCATGTAAAATCTTGATAGAAGATATTTTGAATGAGCAGTCTTTTGTTGTTAAATCAAATGTAAATCTAAAAAATGAGACCGTAGATGTTGAAATGAATACTGAACAGAACATAGACGAAATCGCAACCATTCTTGCAGATAAAATTAAACCCAATGGATACTCTTTGTCGGTTGAAAAAAAACTTAATAAAAATAAAGAAGATGATGTTATTTGGAAAGCTATACCTATTGGTTTAGTTTTTCTTGTCTTATTTTTCATATTACAAAAATCAGGAATTCTCAATTTAGGTATTGGAGGTAAGACTACTCCAATGACAAGTTTTATCGTTGGTCTTATTGCATCTGTTTCAAGTTGTCTTGCGATTGTCGGTGGTCTAGTATTATCTCTTTCTGCGAAAATCTCTGAAGATAATATAAGCGATACTAAAACTTTCATACTTTTTCATACTGGTAGATTAGTCAGCTTTGCTCTTTTGGGTGGAGTTTTAGGACTTATAGGTAATGCTATTGGTATAAGTTTCACATTCTCAGCAATACTAGGTATTGTGGCTTCAATCGTTATGCTACTACTTGGCTTAAATTTAGTAGGAGTTTTTAAAAAGAGTAATGTTACCTTACCTTCAGGTGTTTTTAATTTCTTTAGAAAGGTTGAACATAAAACTTTAACTCCTCTTATTATAGGATTTGCCACATTCTTCTTACCATGTGGATTTACACAGGCTATGCAAGTAGCAGCTATTTCAAGTGGATCTTTTATGTCTGGATTATTGATTATGTTTACATTTGCTCTTGGAACATTACCAGTGCTTTCAATTCTATCTTTTGGATCGGCATCTTTTGCGCATGGTAAACATGCACCCTTATTCTTTAAATCTGCGGGAGTTGTTGTTGTAGGTCTTGGTATATTTGCTTTACTCGCAGGGCTGGCAGGTCTTGGTGTTATAAATCCATTATTTAATATTTAATTTTGATATAATTACTTTATGAACAAAACAGTTTCAATAATCATTACACTAGGTCTTATTGTTGCCATAGGTATTGTTTTAACAGGTGGATCAACAACAAAAGACTCTAGTAAAATAATTCAAAATACCGAGATAAAAGACGGGATACAATACATAACAATTGATGCTAAGGGTGGGTATTCTCCACAACTAAGTAATGCTAAAGCAGGTATTCCTACAAAATTAATTGTAAAAACAAGCGGTACATACGACTGTTCAGCTTCTTTGGTTATTAAATCAATTAATTATCAAAAAATTCTCTCTCAATCAGCAGAAGAAATAATTGATATCGGCATACCTAAAGCTGGTGAGCCACTCAGGGGAACTTGTGGTATGGGAATGTATAATTTTGAAATAGATTTCAGTTAAGAAAAAAGAACGGCAATTGTCGTTCTTTTTTCTGCAACATGTAGGTTTGTGGGTCGCACTTAGTACATAACTAAATGGGTCATCAAAACTAACAGGTTGTCAATGCGGGCGGTCTCGTGTTAGAACCTTTCGCAAACAAGACCTGTAAGGCTTTTGAGACTTTTTTTATCATACCATAACGACGCGTCTCGAGCATCTCAAAAAGTTACAAAAGTGACACAAGTTGGACTTTAAATGTTACAGTTAGCTGTAACTTAACTTTCCAAAGCCTTTTTAATTTCTAGTGATATGGTAGTAATACTTTGGTCTGGAGGGTATATATCTCTTAATGAATAAGGAAAATATCCTTTAACACCATCCCATATTTTTGAATATTTAGAAACCTCCCAACTGCCTAAATGTGACGGTTTTCCCTCAAGTCTATTTTTAAATGTTTCTGGATCAGTTGTGCTTATTATATACAAACTAAGACCATGCTCCTGTATTCCGTTAAGCAGAATGTCGTTTATATGATTATCGGCAAACCCATAGCCAATGATTAATAATTTTTTATTACCTTCTTTAATTAGATTTTGAAAAATCTCAAAATACCATTTTAATAATGGTTCTTGATCAATATCATTTACTTTGTTTTTACCAATTACCATCTGATTGCCACCGTGTGATGAAATCCAGCCATATGATCCATGTAGTTTTATATAACTTGCATTATTTAAAGTATTTTTAACTTTTTCTACACCGTTTTCATTGGGTAAAGTTATAATTCCAATTTTACCATTATCTCCTTCAATAAAAGGCTGACTAAACATTGCTCCTGGTGATCTGTAATTATGTTTTCGTTCCATAAATAAATCTTGATTGAGGGTAAAGAACCATCCTTTATCTGAACCTCTACTTGATATAAAACTAAGAAGCTCACCTAACCCGTATGTATTAAGTGCCGTTGGATTGCCATGATTAAAAACCCAATTTTTTACTGTATCATCAAGATCCTTATATGCCATTTCGACAGCCTCTCTTATAATCTTTATTGTTTCTTCTCCATGGCTCATTTTAGCCGAGTAGACAGACTCAAAGTCAAAATCATTCAAAAGTAATCCTCGTGCTTCTGCGCTTGCTTGTACAATTGGATTATTAAATATTTTTGACCACATCTCACGTGCTAAAAACCCACCAAAATTTCGTGTGAACCCTGCACCAGTTAGCAACATTAAGTTTTTCTTTATGTCCGGCATTGCTATAGATTTCTATTACTTTATTTTTTCTGAAATAGATCTTTTTATTTCTTCCTTATTAAAACTCCCATTATTCCCAAATCTTAAAAGAGATAGTCCTGATTCCTTAAGAATACGCTCTACTTCTCCATCTCGTCCTTTTCTATCTTCTCTTTCGTGTGTTTTGTCATCTAATTCAATGGCAAGAATTGGTTTGATATATGCTTTATCACAAATAACAAAATCAACTGATTTTTCATCTATGTGACGAAAGGCACCTCTCCAATTTTGTCCTACAACCTTATTGTCTAAAATAGTTGATAGGTGTATTTGTGGAAATACATAATATTGATTACCTACTATATCAACAAGAATATCAAAAAACTCATGTTCTGCTCGACTCATTAAAAAATCTTTTTTCTTGTAATTATACGGAGATTTGCTTGGCTTATCTTTTTCATTAAATATGTCTGGAAAATATTTTTTAAGAAAGATAAAAACAACTGCTATCAAAAATACAAGGATAATTAAATTGATCATTTGTTTATTGTATCAAAAGTGTACTAATTTTCACAGGAAATAAAAATTTTAAAAAGGTAAAGTTTTATTTGTTCGATAAATTGTCGTTGTAGCCAAAGAACCAGGCAAGAGACCTCCCAATGCTGATGGCTGTCTGTTCCAAATATTGAAAGCAAAAACGCCAGAACCTTTTACTGTTTTAAGTTCAGGTTTGAGGTTTACATAAACTCGATTTGTGATATGTATATTGTAAACTGTTGTAACAGGAGCTGTAGCAAGACTGCCTAGTGTTTGTACTTTTGATTGCGCTGAAAGTTTAACTGCATAATTTGTTGGATTGCCGACCCATACTAGATCATTATTATCATCACCCTTAGCACCACCTCTCACTACAAATACATTACCGATATCTATCCCAATACCACAATCAAAAATAAGGTTTTGTGCTTGTTTGTTATTAACGAAATAACTTCTTAATTTTGGTTTCAAGACTGTATTGGCAAAATCCATCATTTGCAATGCAGACCGAACCGCATTGTCGCACTTTGAATCACCATGAAAGGTAACTAATACACCATCACCATTAAAGCTTCTTACTTCACCACCATTTTTGAGGGCAATCAAAGTTACTCCTCTTAAAAATGACTGATACATACGAGCCGCAGTTTTCAGGCGAAAAGCGTCTACTATTTTTGTGGATTCTTTGACGTCAATAAATAGCATGGCTAATTCAACTTCCTTCCCAAACCTACCAAAGGCTACTTCATCTACACTAGGAATCATTCTACCTTGTACGATTTCATAATCGCCATCAAAAAAATAGTCAGTATCTCTTATAAGACTGTCTTTAAATTCAGACATCTTAGATCAGGCTAATTAGCAGTAAAAGTAGAGTGACTAACTGAACTCCAAAAGCCCAAATAAATTTTTGAATAGAAGCATATTTCTTCTTTGCAATGATTGAATTTATTACAATCTGGCTAGCCAAATCTTTTTTATATTCCTCATCATCTATCTTTTGTAAATCATCTATCCCTGAAGCGATATCATTTTCGTAGGCGTTTGCGATATGTTGAAAGTAAATTTTGGACTTCTTGTGTTTATTATCAAGTTTTGGATAGATAATCCTAAGCCAGAAATATAGAGTAACCAACGTGGCGGCGATTGATACTATAGACAATATTAGTGTATAAATACTTCCACACACCAATTTGTCGAGATTCACAAGTTGATATATAAAACCAGCGATATTAAATGACCCTAAGATCATGGCTTTTTGATCCGCCGTTTTAATCCAATCATTTACTTGTCCGAAGGTGTATTTTAGGTTTTCCATATCTAGATAAGGTTAATGTAATTATCAGCGCAATTTTTACACCAAATCACTCTTGTGTAATAAAACTTATCACCCAATGTCTCATCAGAAAAATCATTGACCTCTTTGAACATTTCTATTTGATTTGGCAGAGGTTGACCATTACCAGTACAGCAGTGATAAAATCCGAACTCTTTATTTTTCTCAAAGTCGCTATGAACTTGTTCAGATATAAGAATAGGGAGTGAGAGAGGATAAGCAATATCTTGAGGGATGTCTTTTGCCTGGTTTGCTAGCTTCGCAGCGTTATTAACTAATCTACCTGCCCAAACTTCGTTGTAATTACCATGTCCTCGCTTTCCTATTTTTCTCACAAGGAGTTTGTCTTTATGTATTCCAAATTTACAACTCAATTGATCTTCTTCGTCGCTAAACTTATCTCGAATCGATTGCTCGAATAGGGTTTTAAAAGTAATAGCACAGTATAGTGCTTTGTAAGAAGCCTTATCGCCTTCAAAAATACCGAATGCTCCGTCTCCTTTGATATCAATATAATCGGCTCCGAATGTCGGGTGATTTAATATATCAACAATGTTCTGTGTAAAATAATCATATATTTTAGCCATCGTCTTTGGATGTTTTTTGAATGATATCTTGGATGACTTATCAAGATCAATAAATAAACATACAAACTTTTTATCACCACCAAGCCATGTTGGTTTCTCTAGATAGGCATCGTTCGATATTTCTTTAATGCTACTGATGTCTACAATTTTAAATTGCTCAAATCTTTCTTCCGATTTTTTCTTAAGGTCTTCTATGTATGAATCAATATCTGCCATAAAATTTAATCCAAATTGTTACCTTCTTTACCGTCAGGGTTCGACACGGGTGTTTTTACACCGTTGACCATACGTACATGATAATCATCGTAATTACCTTGTTCAATTTCTTTTACGAACCCAGCTCGTGTCATATCTTTTCCTGATTTGTTGTCATGAAAATTCTGATTTCTTCCAGACTCTGATTCATTTGTTACTACTACTGATTTTGCCATATTTTTTAGCACAGATCCTCTGGAAGCACCGCAACGACTACTCCTTGGATCATGCAGTTAGTTGTTAATATAATAGGCTTGTGAATTTTATTATTTGATTTTGGTCGTAGAATAATAGCATCACGAGTCTTTTCAAAAATCTTTACCGTTGCTTCATCATTAATGAGCGCAACAACCTTATCTCCACTCTCTGCCGTGTCTTGTTGTCTTATAAGAAGTAAATCACCGCTATTTATTCCTGCCTCATTCATTGAATCACCAAATGCTCGGAGAAAAAAATACTCTGAACCTTTTTTCGCAAGTTTTACTGAAACAGGAATATAGGTTTGTATATTTTCTTCTGCAAAAACTGGTACTCCACACGAAACAGATCCAACCAATGGTACATCTATTGTACTTACAGAGCTTTCTTGGTAAGTATTTGCAAGCATCATATCTCTTCCATTCTTTTTTATAAGACCAGACAATACAAGTCTATCAATTACAAGGCTTGCAGAGCGTGGGGACTTTCCACCCGTAACTTCATTGATCTGACGAAGGGTAGGACTTTTACCATAATGTATAACCTTGTTGCGGATAAGGGCAAAGGCTCTCTTGTCTTTATCACTCAGGTTATTTATCATAGTATAACTAGTATACACAGCATTATATGTTTAGCGCAAGTTAATAACTCAATTTACCCATTACAAGACGTAAAATTATATTGCATAATATTTTTTAAGGACTTTGCTAATATATAACCCTTGTAAACAAAGGATTTTTTGTTAATTCAAAAAAAGATAAAAAAATAAAAAAGCTAGTATAATGTATATGGGTTAAAATAATTTTTTAGTCGAAATTCTTTTAACCTCAAGAAAAATTTAATACCCCATTTATTTAGGTAAGTGCTGGTGTGTGTTGGAGACTAGGGAGTAATCCCTACAAGCTCACATCGGATGAACTCTAAAAAGGTGGAGATCAACAATTATTTAGCCGTTGAGCTCTAGCTTTTTGAAGTTTATCTTTTAAAAGTTAGAGCTGAGAGTAATCTTGGTTTTTCTTGTATTAAAAGTTTAATTATTTAAGCATTATGAATAAATCCAAATTATTTTGGAGCGCAGAAGTTAGAAAAGTAAAAGATTTATTAACGTGGAAAGAAAATCCGCGTAAAATTAGCAAGGAAGACTTGGAAAAGTTAACGGAAAGAATTAACCAAAGAGGATTTCACGCTTCAATTGTAATAGACACAGACAATACAATTCTTTCAGGTAATCAAAGAAAAACTGCTCTTACGAAACTTGGTATTAAGGAAGTTAATATACTTGTTCCAAATCGGAAACTTACAAAAGAAGAAAGAATAAAAATAGGTTTAGAATCCAATATAAATGACGGGGAGTGGCAAGTTGAGAAGTTAAAATCGTTTGAAATAGATTTGCTGACTGATATTGGATTTGACCAAATAGAATTGGCAAAGTCTTGGGACGAAGACAGGGATACAAAAGACGACAAGTTTGATGTATCGAAAGAATTAAAAAAGATAAAGAAGCCTGTCGTGCAAAAGGGTGATCTCATAGTTATGGGAGATCACAAATTGCTCTGCGCCAGTTCTACGGATATACATGCTGTGCAAAAATTATTCGGCGAACACAGGGCGACAGCTATATACAATGATCCACCTTTTAATATCGGGCTTTCATATGACAAAGGAGTTGGCAATAAAAGCAACTACGGCGGTTCTTTTGACGACAATCAACCACCTAAAGAATATGTTGAGTTTATCCGAAAAGTACTACAGTCTTCTCTCGCTGTTTCAATCGAAGATATCCATGTAGCATTTTGGTCAGACGAAGCATGGGTTTGGGTTTTCCAAACTCTGTATATGGAACTCGGGATTAAAAATAGAAGATTAAATGTTTGGGTAAAAAATAATTCTTCTCCGACCCCTACTGTTGCATTTAATAAATGCACAGAGTTTTGTGTTTACGGCACAAAAGGCTCACCGTATTTGTCTGACTTACAGAAAAATCTAAATGAGATTCAAAACAAAGATTTAGGCACGGGCAACCAACTCCTTGAAGACATATCGAATCTTTGGGCGACCAAAAGACTTCCATCGAATCAAATGGAGCACCCGACGAGCAAGAATCCTGAATTGCACCATAAGTTTATTATGCGCTGCACAAAGCCAGGTGATATTATCTTTGATGCTTTCTCCGGATCTGCAAGTACGATGATCTGCGCCGAACAATTGGGGCGCAAAGTATACTCACTTGAAATTGAGCCAATTTTTTGTGACCTTGCAATACGGAGATATGAAAAATTGACTGGTCGAAAAGCTAAGATAATAAAAAAATTCTATGAAAAAAACTAGGAAGAAAGACGAGTTTTTGGAAAAACTTAAAAAAATTCCAATAATTCAGGTTTCTTGTGAGCAGATCGGACTTTCAAGAAATACAGTATATCGCTGGCGGAAAGAAGATGAGGTTTTTAGAAAGGAAATGGAAATAGCTTTGCAAGAAGGTGAAGACTTGGTTAATGACATGAGTGAGAATCAATTACTTGTTCTTATTCGTGAAAAGAATTGGTCAGCGATTTCATTTTGGTTAAAACATAGAAATCCTAAATTTCGTGAACGTGTCGAAGTTAGCGGAAAAATAATAAATGAAAGTCCTGTACTTAATGTCGAACAAGAAAAACTTGTTCGACAAGCATTACTATTAGCTTTACCTCAAAATGAAAAAGAAAATAACTAAAAAGGAATACAAAAAGATCATTGATAGAATGATCAATGATAGAGCATTTAGATTAGAATTAGTAAAGAAAAGTCATTTTTGGTTTTTTCATTATTACTTCAGTGAATACATATCACACCCGACAGCTGATTTCCATAGATCAATAATTCATCTAACCGAAAGCAATTTTACTAATTTAGTCATAATGGCATTCCGTGGAAGTGGAAAAACAACAATTATTACTATGAGCTATGTCATATGGTCTATTTTAGGTTGTCAAAATAAAAAATATGTAATGATTTTAGGTGGAACGAATTCACAGGCTAGAGAAAAATTACAGGATATTAAATTTCAACTTGAAAATAATTCTAGATTAAAAGCTGATATGGGACCCTTTAAAGAAATACAAGGACAATGGGGCGCAGAAGCATTAATATTGCCTCAGTATGAAGCAAAAATTGGCATTGGATCAACAGAACAAAGTATTCGCGGTACTAAATACAATCAGTACCGACCACAACTATTTATCTTAGACGATATTGAAACTGATAAAACAGTCGACAGTCAAGAAAAAAGAGATAATATGTATCGGTGGTTAACGCGAGATGTTTTGCCCGCAGGAGATCAAAATGCCAGAATGGTTTTAGTTGGTACGCCACTTCATCAAGATTCTGTGTTGATAAGGGTTTGCAATGATATTGCGGATAATAAAATATTTGGTAAAGCAGTAAGATTTCCTTTCTTTGGTGATAAAGGTATTCCTTTATGGAAAGAGAAGTTTCATTCTCAAGAATTGATTGATCAGGAAAAAAGAACTAAGGTCATGAATGATGAAAATGCATGGCAAAGAGAGTTTATGTTGAATCCAATTAATGAGGAGTCGCAGATTATTAGGAATGAATTAATTAAAAGATATGACAAAATTCCGGCGCTAGATTATGCTAACGATTATCGTTTTACCATTATGTCTATTGATCCTGCGACGGGTACTAGTAATAAAAATGATTTTACTGCTGGAGTTTATGCTGATGTTTTTGGATATCAGGATAAAATAAAAATCTATATCAGACCTAAGATATTCAATAAAAGAATAGAATTTCCTCAGATAATTAAGTTTATTGAAAATGAAGTTAATTATTTCAAATCAGTTAATTTAACACCTAAGGTGGTTGTTGAAAAAGTTGGCGCGCAAGGTTATATACATCAACAAGCCAAAGATAAAGGGATAGATGTTATTCCTTATAATCCAGGTTCAAAAGATAAGGCTGAACGATTAAGGGCTACTACAAATTATTTTTTGGAAGGAAAAGTATTATTTCCAAAAGAAGGTATACCTATATTAGAAAACCAAATATATGGATTTGGTTATGAAAAATATGACGATCTCTTGGATGCTTTATCAATGCTAATGCATACAGTTATGGATGCAGAAAGAGACCCGAATCGTTTGGTTATACCTTCTTCCATACCAATACCTAAAGCTTCTGATATACAGGATCCTGAAGTGAGAAAAGAGGAAGAAAAGAAAGTAGATGTAGCTCTAATGTTAGAAAGTGAATATGAACGTCGGAATTTTATGAGGATGATGAGAAAAAGATAGCATATTTATTACTTAATAGCTTTATTGTGGTATCACATGTTGCATTGTACCACTACATGTCCATCCATATGGACTAGAATCAGAAGTAAGATTAGTTACAGAAGAACCAAAATCACAACTATCAGCAGCTAAAAGTTGAAACACAGAAATAACCACCGTGGATCCATACTTATTAGTAAAGTTGCCACTTGCAGTTCCAATTCCGTATGCTCTGAAAGTATCTCCCGATTTTACTTTATTAACCAATATAGTGTAATCAATAGAACTTTTAACTTCAGCCATTACTTGAACATTAGATATGGGATCTAGAAGGTTTATATAATTAGTTGTTCCACCACTACCACCCTTTGGGAGAAACGATACAACACTTCCAACAACTTCTATTTTCTGACTTTTGTATACTGATGGATTATTAGCATACTGACTTAACTGTACTCTTGAAAAAGTACCATAATCTATTGGAGCTGTGGTGCTTTGGTTATTAGCATCATTGAACATCTGGTTAAGTTTAGCTTTTGCTTGTTCTGTTGTTTCGCCTACAGGATGTGTTTTTTCAACAATCTCTTTAGCTTTTTTAGCAGCATCTGATAACGAATTCAAGGAAACACAAGATTCTCCTGTTGTTATGCTATATATTGAAGTTGAAGTGCATCCACTAGGAAGTATTGAACTTACCGAGTCACTTTTTGCAGTAATAGAATTAACTACACCTCTAGTCATTGTCCCAAAATATCCACTTGCTGGACTTATATTATTTTTTACCTGAAAACTTCTTACCGCTTGTTGAGTAAGAGTAAAGTAATTTCCTGAAACAGGACCATTATAATATCCTTGCTGTTGTAAAAAAGTTTGTAATCTTGCAACATCAGGATTGTTCTTCATTCCATAAGATAAATTCTTATTAAATGAAACATCAGCACTTGCTGTCGAAAACAGCATTAATAATCCTAAAAACAAAAACGAGAGAAAACATATTTTATTTTTCATAAAACTGGGAAGGTTTTAATTTGACGAGAAACAAAAAGCTCCCCGTCAGCGACCACCTTTCGGTGATCCGTATCTGTTTCCAGATACGACCTTCCCAGGTAACTCTGACGAGGAGTTTTTTACTGGGAAGGATTTTGACCATATCCTATAAACCAAAGGCTTTTAGGGGTTAGGTCGGTTATTAAATTATATATACATAATACAGCATATGTCTGTATTAATCCATCAATCCTATCGCATATAACTATTTTTGTTAAGCGAAGTTACCAACACGTTGCCAATGATTAATCCTTAGCAAAAGGCTCTTTTTCTGTCATTAATATATGTATGGAAACATATATGTCAGCACGTATTGGAAAAGAAATTCTTGCACCAATACAAAAAATTAAATACGTACTGTATGCTAGAAAATCGACTGAATCAGAAGAACGTCAAGTTTTATCTATTGATTCGCAAGTTAAAGAAATGCTTAGTTTAGCTGAAAAAGAAGGTCTCGATGTTGTTGAAATCAGAAGAGAATCACATTCAGCCAAAGAGTCAGGACAAAGACCTGTATATAAAGAAATATTAGAAGATGTGCGACATGGTAGGTTTAATGGAATTCTAACTTGGGCACCCGACAGATTAAGTAGAAATGCTGGTGACTTAGGAAGTATTGTAGATTTAATGGATCAGCAATTTCTTTTAGAAATTAGAACTTATGGGCAACATTTTAAGAATTCACCAAATGAAAAATTTCTTTTAATGATTTTGTGTTCGCAAGCAAAACTAGAAAACGATAATAAAAGTGTAAATGTAAAAAGAGGATTACGAACGAGAGCCGAAATGGGGCTAAGACCTGGAGTAGCTCCTACTGGTTATTTAAATCAAAAAATGACAGATAGAAAATGCGAGGTGTTAATTGATCCTGAAAGAGCGTCAACTATTAAAAAGATGTTTGAAAAAGTTGCATATGAAAAATGTAGTGGGAGAAAAATATACAATTGGCTAAGATTTGATTTAAATTTCAGAACAGCTGTAGGTAAAAAACATTTAAGTTTAGGTAATCTCTACAAGATACTGGATAATCCTTTCTATTACGGAGTTTTTGAATATCCAAAAAAATCAGGTAATTGGTATACAGGAAAACATGAACCGTTAATTACAAAAGAATTGTTTGATTTAGTTCAAGAGCAAATAAAAAGTAATGTGTTAAGAGTTGAAAACAAAGAATTCGCTTTTACAAAAATGATGACTTGTGGGCTTTGCGGATCAGGAATTACAGCTGACGAAAAGTTTAAAAAGCAACAAAATGGAAATGTGCATCGTTATGTTTATTACGGATGTACTAAAGCCAAAGGCGAACATTGTAAATGTGGCTATACTGAAGAGAAAGAGTTAATCAAACAATTTGAATTACTGCTCGAAGACATTTCGATCAATGAGTTTGAAGTCAAAGAAAAGATAAAAAACGATATCGAAAGATTTACTAAATTTCAAAGATTCCTACTAGGAACCAAAGAAAAAATTAATGTTTCAAATGTAGATATACAAGGATACGCAAAATTTATTTTAAAAGAAGGATCTGATATTGAAAAAAGAGAGTTGTTGGGTTGCTTGAAGAGTAAGATATGTTTGGCGAATAAGAAGCTTAGTCTTACTAGTTAAATAATATAGGAGCATGTCCGTGACCAATATTAAAAGTCATTGCGCCTTCTATTATTTTCCCCTTAGGTATATTTATATCTATTGCAAACAAACGAGGACTTTCTGAAATTAGTAAAGGGTGATGTCCACCATAGTTGTTTTTACCAGCACGAAAGTCGGTTACAATCTTTCTACTAACTTTGAATATATCTATATCGAGTACTCCTTGTTTATGATCCCATCGTCCTACAAATGATGGAAGAGTGGTGTTTTTTGATTCAAGCTTGAAGACAATCATAAGTCCCGTGTCAGTCATTTCATTTGTGTCAGCAGTTAAATCATATTCGGGATGTAAATATGTTTTTTCAATACGCACATTAAAAATCGTATTAACTTGAAATATATCCCGTCCGTCCTTATCTTTGTATACGTTTTTCTTATTCATTTTTTAGTTCTAACGAAAACGTTTTAAAAGTCCAAACGAAAGCATTAAAGCATCTAGCGCTATAGGTTGTCTGTTTTGAGCAATGTTGTGAATCTTCTTTCCTAATGGATCAAATATATGAGCACAACCAAATAATTGATGTTTGAGTTCTGGTGGAATATCACCTAAAAATAATTTATAGGGCTGAAAACCAAACAATGTTATCCGAAAATATAGTTTTCCATTCTCCTCACCAAAACAGATACTATGTCCTAGGTAATTTTTATTACTACCACTTTCTTCTCCAAGAATACGATTCTCATCAATACTGAAAAAACTTTGTGGTCTTCCTTCTCCTTTATAAATAAATCTACGAATTGAGTCAAAGTTTTCATGAAATAATATGTTAGGTTGATTGTCTTCTCTTGCACAATAACAAAGGTAATTGAAGCAAATTTTTGCAATTACTCGTACAATGTCCTTATCCACTGTACCATCATAATTTTCCGCAATTTCAACAGTTTCAGAGATATCATCTCCTGAACCTCTTTCTTTTTCATTATATGTTACACCATAGTTTTTTAGAATATCTTTTACTTGCTCGATTGACGCTTCTTTCTTAGAAACAAAAATCCAAATATCTTCTTTACTTAATTTTGTGATGTCTTTCTTGATTTTATTAAATTTTGAAGACTCTTTTTTAAGTGTTGATAGTGATTCCAAGAGAAAAACTCTATATCCACCATTTTTCATTTTTAAAGTTACGTGACCTCTTAAGTCGGGAACAAGTTTTTCATTTTCTATTTTTAATAAGAAAAAAGTTCTCATAAAAAGTTGATTCCGGAATTTACTTAAGGGTGTGATCTTGAAATTTTTATTCCTAACGGTAATACTGTTTTGGTTTTGAAAATTTAACCTTTGACCTAGGATACCTTCAAAGGTATCCTCTCTAAATTTTGTTTCCAATTTAGAAAAAATTGAGTTACATAAATCGCAAACACAGTCTCTCAAAACTGGCGTTTGAGGATCATATAGTCCTAAAAACTCAGGCAAAACATGCTCTCGTGATTGGAAAGTAGTTTTAGTTTCATCTTTAAGACAATAGATACATTTTGCCATGAAATCATCATACATTTATTAAACACAAAAAGCACCTAGTAGGTGCTTTTTGTGTGCATCTCGTGCTACCTGTCAATGGCGGTGTACGTGGGTACGGTACCCAGACTCCCAACCCCCACAAGGGTTGTTTCGGATACTCGCACCCGTTAAAATTAGCTTTGTGGGTCGCGGTCTCATATTTGTGAATGTTACAGATGAGACACAAAAACGCGGTTTTCAGCACTGTCTCATTTACAAATTTTAGAGGGTGAAAACGGTCTTGACGGATTTCAAAAGTGTTTTCTAAAATGCAAACCCTCCCTCTACGCCTTTACAGTATAAGAGCATTTCGGGTAATTGCAACAGCCAAGGAAACGACCGAATTTGCCGGATCGCTCAACGAGCCGTCCGCCGCACTTCGGACAGACAGAACTGGTGGTGCCGACAGGCGCATCGACCTTGGCGAGACGCAGGTAGTCCATGAGCTTGAATCTGTCGACGAGTTCAATCGGCTTACCCTCGGCGAATTTCTCGGCATCCAGAGTAAAGATGTTTGTGGTAATGAAGTAACCCTTCCCTCCGTTTAACTTGTCGGCAATTGCGCCGTAGAAGTCTCGTACTGCACCGACCGGCACTTGGCGTGTGATGAACTTCTTGCACTGGATGTAGTGGACAACTCCGTCCTTCTCGGCTTCAACATCTATGCCCCCGTCACCGACACCGCCGACGACTCGCGTCTTGTAACCGAGGGAGCGAAACAACTCGGCTGTGTACGATTCAAACTCGGATGGAGTGAGTCGCTGTAAATCTAAAATCTTTTTCTTGCTGAAGAACCAGCGAATTCTACTTTTGCGGTTGAGCAAATCGGTCACCACTTGCAACGCGAGCGCGAGGAGAAAAACGCCTCCGGCGAGTAGCCAGAGTTTTTTGAACGCCCACATTCCTTTCAAAATTCCGATGAGTAAGTGACTTGTGTCGAATTGCATGTAGAAATATTTTAGCATTTTTTCTGAAAATTAGAGTCGGAAAAATCTTACACTTTACTTTTTCACTAAGTATTGTCAAATGTTTCTAACCGTGTCGTTTCGATCACCCGGGGATTGCGTATGTCACGGAGCCGCATATAATTGGAATATGGATGCGAAAAAAGTTTCTCTCCAAATTAAAAGAGGTAGTGTTGCGGAGTGCAGTCGACACCCCATGGTAAATCTCTCAGAGAAAAAGTTCTCGCTGTCCAAACCGCAGAGTGCAATGTTCATTGAATTAGAGAAACCATTTTTTGATGGAGAAACCGGCGACCTTGTCGCCAAAGCCAAAGTCGAAAAATATATTGGGAACGAAGTCAGGAACAATCCGGATTTCCTTCCGAAAGAAGTAAGCTTCGACGAAGTCCCTTCCCTCACGGGAATACTGGACGACGCGGAGCGCGAGAAATTCGGCAAGACTATTCAAGAAATGGAATTCTCCGAAGTTCTCGAAAAGTATCCGAATCTTGTGCAAGAATTCATAGCCGCTCAGTTCTCCTAGAGAATTGATTGGCACAAAGACAACCAGTTAGGCCGTGTACGTCTAGAACGTAAACCGCATAACTCGAATAAAAGCCTAAGCGCGTCAACTTAAGAGTTGGTACGTTAAGTCTTTCTATCGAGAAATGCGGCTTTTATTTTGTCTTCTTTATTAATAAGAAACAAAAGTAAACAGCCTATGTCTCAACAAAAATTAGAATGGCACACAGAAAAGCGAAAAGTGGATTCGCTCGTACCATATTCAAAAAATCCGCGTACGCTTTCCTCCGTTCAACTCGAAGGACTCAAGCGCAGTCTCAAAAAATTCAACGTCGCAGAACTGCCATGTATCAACACGGACGGCACGCTCGTCGCCGGTAATCAGCGCGTCCTCGCGCTCTCCCTGCTTGGCAGAGGCGAGGAAGAAATTGAAGTGCGCGTACCGAATCGTAAATTAACAGAGGCAGAGTTCAAAGACTACCTACTTACGTCAAATAGGTCGGGGGCTTCTTGGGACTGGGAGGCTCTCGCCCGAGACTTCGATCTCGGCGAACTCTTGAATGCCGGATTCGACTCAATGGATTTGAGTAACATCTTCGACGACAACCTCGAAGTCGAAGCAAACGAAAACTTCAACGAGGAGGATGAAGTCGAGAAAGCGAAAGAGACGGAGATACAGATGGGCGATATATTCCAACTCGGTCGCCACAAATTAATCTGTGGGGATGCAACGCTCCCCGAGACGGCAAAGATATTAATGGGAGACGCGAGAGCAGACCTCGTCGATACGGATTTACCTTACAACATTGATCTCAGTTACGACAAAGGTGTCGGCAAAAAGAACGGTGGGTATGGCGGCAAAACCAAAGACAATATGACGGACGATGCGTACCGCGCATTCGTGCAGGTCATCATGCAGAACGCGCTCGCCGTCTCAAAGCCGGACTGCCATCAGGCATGGTGGTGCGACGAACGCTACGTCTGGCTCTTTCAGACAGTGTTCAAGGAATTGAAGATTGACTCGAAGCGTCTCTGTATTTGGATTAAGGACAACGCCTCGCCCACGCCTAAAAACGCTTTCAACAAAGTAACAGAATTCGTCGTCTACGGCACGATGGGTCGTCCATACCTCTCGGACAAGGTCAAGAACTACAACGAGGTTCAGAACAAAGAAGTCAGTACCGGCAACCGTCTCATCGAAGACATCCTCGACTTGCTCAATATCTGGATGGTCAAGCGTATGGCCGGAAGTGAGATGGAACACCCGACCCAAAAATCGCCCTCAATTCACGAGAAAATTTTGCGTAGGTGTACAAAGCCCGGCGACATCGTTCTCGACATGACGGCCGGTTCGGGAAGCATGCTGTCGGCATGCGAACAGCTCAATCGCACGGCGTACGTCTGCGAGTGGGATCCCGTGTTCTGCCAAGTAATCATTAACAGATTTAAGAAAATATCCAATGACCCAATCACAAAACTCAATTAAATACGGCGATACCTTTCGCCTCGGAAATCACTTACTTCTCTGTGCGGACTCCCGAAACAAGGACATGGTCGCGAGACTCGTCGCTAACAGGAAGATCAAGGCAGTGATTACAGATCCGCCATACGGTGTGAATCTGACTGAAAGTAAGAAAGCTCTCAAGCCTTTGCTCAAAGACAAGACAATCGCGAATGATCATTTGCAGAGTGATGCCGAATATGAGGCATTCTCTCGTGACTGGATCGAAGCAATTCGACCGCATCTCGAACGCAAGAACGCCTTCTACATCTTCAACTGCGACAAGATGATATTCGCGCTTCGTAACGGCATGCTTGCCGCCGGAATGAAGTTCACGCAACTGCTCATCTGGGTCAAAACGCATGCCGTCATCGGTCGCATGGACTACGCACCGCAACACGAACTGATCGCCTACGGATGGTACGGCACGCACGAATTTCTCAAATCGAAAGACAAGAGCGTCATCGTGCATCCGCGACCGAACCGCAGTCCTTGGCATCCATCGACGAAGCCAATTGGATTAATACGCCAACTCGTACTCAACAGCACGCGCATCGGCGATGTCGTGTTCGATGGCTTCCTCGGAAGTGGCACGACGCTCCTTGCCTGCGAGCAGACGAAGCGCATCTGTATCGGAGTCGAGATGGACACCGAGTACTGCCAGACCATCATCGACCGATGGGAAAAACTTACCAAGCTAAAAGTCGAAAAAATATATGAGTAGGAAAGATTCAATTAAAGCTCGGCAGGATGCGCTCAAGGAGGCGTTCATCGAGCAACTGAAACGCACGCCGGTGATAGAGCAGGCGTGCCAAAAGGTGAAGCTCTCCCGCGCGACCATTTACCGATGGGTCAAGGAGAAGAAGTCCTTCGAGAAAGCGATGGATGCCGCGCTTGAAGAAGGCCGCAATTTCATGTGCGACATCGCGGAAACCCAGCTCTTCTCGCTCATCGGCGACAAGGAGTTTAAGGCTATTGCTTTGTATCTGAAGACGCACAGCGATCGCTACGGCGACACGCTCGAAGTGAAAGGACTTGCGGAGGAAGAAGCACTCACTAAGGAGGAACGGAAGCAAATAAAGGCGGCGTTGAAGCTCTCGTCGATTAGAAACCATGTCAAAAAAACGCAAAAAAGAGAATAGCTCGGACGACATCTTCGGCAAGATACTCAAGGATCAACGCTTCCGCAAGGAAGTCGTCCGCAACAGCTTCGAGTTCTTCTTCCCGATATACATGTCTCAATACATGGAGTATGAGACTGCGCCTTTTCACGAGGAGATGTTCCGTATTCTTGAAGACGACAAGATCAAGCTTGCCGTCATTGTTGCGTTCCGTGGCTCGGCAAAATCCACGCTCGTCTCGACGGCATATGTTCTGTGGTCGATACTCGGCGTACAGCAGAAAAAGTTCATTGTCTTGTGCGGTCAGACCGAGCAGAAAGCCCGACAACACTTGTCGAATATAAAGGAGCAACTTTTGCACAACGAGCTTCTGAAAAAAGACTTAGGACCATTTGAGGAAGAGCGGAACAGTCTCGGCAACGCGACGGCGATAATCATAAAGAAACTGAATGTGAAGATCATGATCTGTTCGACCGAACAAAGTATTCGCGGTGCAAGGCACAACCAACACCGCCCCGACCTCATCATCCTTGACGACATCGAGGACTTGGATTCGGTGCGAACGAGAGAGGGTCGTAACAAGACGTTCAACTGGCTGACAGGAGACGTAATACCTGCCGGTACGAAAAAGACTCGTATTATAGCCGTCGGTAACTTGCTTCACGAGGACTCCGTGCTCAGACGGCTCGAAAAGAAAATTGAGCGGGGCGAACTGAAAAGTATGAACCCTGTTTTTCGCGAATACCCAATCGTCGATGCGAAAGGCGTTCCGTTATGGCCGAGTAAATATCCAACGCCGGAGTCGATTGAAGCCGAGCATGAAAAGACGATGGATGAAATCGCATGGTTGCGTGAGTACATGCTGAAGATTGTCGCGAGCGAGGAACAGATTGTAACGCTTGATGACATCCAGTACTACGATGAGCTTCCAAAAGGAAAGCCGGATCGCATCTGTATCGGCGTAGACCTCGCCATCTCGCAAAAAGAGAGTGCTGACTTTCCGGCCTTTGTTGTTCTCTATGTTTACAACCGAGGCGACAACCTCCGCGTGTACGTTCAGCCATATCCGTTCCATACGAAAGTCGGAGTAAAGGAACTTCTCGAACATCTAAAAAACTCCATTGCCGCGGAGCAGGTAAACAAAGTACCCGTCAAAGTATTCATGGAAAACAACGGCATGCAAGAAGCCATCGTCCAGCTTATGCAGGAGAGCCACGACATCATTGGCGTGCCGAGTGTCACCGACAAGGCGTCGCGTCTGCGAATCGCGGCGGTGCCGATCAAGAAAAAGCAGGTTTTCTTTTACAATGAGGGTTGCGGTGAACTCATTGACGAACTTGTCGGCTTCGGCAAGGAGAACCATGACGACCTCGTGGACGCTTTCTCCATCTCCATGATTCAGATTATTGAAAAATACGGCAAGAAGCCGGGGTTGTTGTTTGGTTAACTAGCTGAGCTTCTTTCGAATTTCTCCGATTTTGTTCGCGAGCAGATTTTTTGAGAATTCCTTCTTGTCGAGATGTCCGAATCCGCGTGCTCCATAAATCTTGCCGTCGGTCACGTTCAATCCGAAAGAGAAAAAGCGTTCCTGCTTTCCGGCTTTGGTTTTTACGTTACTGAGCAGTTCAACCATTTCTTTCTGGTTGAATACGAGGATCATGCGCTCCCACTTCGCGCGGGGCGTGAAGTCCTTGTCGAGCTGAGGATACGTCATGTAGACGAAGTAGAAGTCGCTGTAATTGTCTTTGATATCGAAATAATTGAGCCATGAGTAATACTGGTACTCGTTCTTTGGAGAGCCGAGGTAGGTGCGTGAGCTTTTGACTTGGATGGTGACGGATTTCTTTGTCGCTCCGTTTACAAGAAGCAGATCGTAGAATTTCTGCTGACGGGACAGTGGAATGGCAACGGAAAAATTCTCTTTCTTCGAGAATTCTTTTTGTAGAATTTCTGCGATGTCGTATTCAGGAAATGGGATAGTGAAAGTGGACATGTCTAGTTCAATGGTAGCCGTCCTCTGCTGTCTAGGCAAGCTTGGACGGTGGTGTAGGATGTGAAGTGAGTCGTTGAAGCATAGTAGCGCGTACCTCTTGCATGACAGATACCGGAGGTACTTTTCTTTACGGCAGGATCGGTGGATGGCATAGTCGTCTGGGTCGATTTTGTCTGCACTGTTTTCGCGGCAGACTTCGGGTTCTTCCAATTTTGGTATGCAACAGTCCAATCGCCGGAGATTGCTTTTTGAGCGCCGGTGAGTGAGATCGCACCAGAGCAGACTTGGGAATGGAGATAGTTTTCGAGAGTGTCTTTCACGCGTGCGCCGTTCGATATAGTGTACGACTCTGGAAAGAGATTTGAAATGTCATTTGAACCGCCGAGTTCAAGCGAGATGATGTGATCGACTTCATAATTCGAGCGAGTACTCCATGCGAGTCCGTATTCCTTGAACACCTTTTTCTTGGTTGCAGTCGTAACGTCTCTGACTTTCTTTGTGTAGCCGGAAACGCAAACGATATTTGCATCGGTAGTGAGAACCGCACCCGGTGAACAAGCGGTGTCGGGAGTCGCTCCAGCAACACAGTGGCTCGTCTTAGTTTGAATACCAAAAGTAGCCAGTGCAGGAGTTGCTCCGAATATGGACAGTATGAGTATTGAGATTGCTACGATTTTGGTCTTCATATTTTCTTTACTTTTTCTTTAGATATTCTTGATATTACCCTAGAATTTTCTTTTTACCAGCCTCGAACTCCTCGTGCGTAATGACACCTTTTTCTTTGAGCGCGTGAAGTTCGACCAATTCGTTTGAAGTACTTTTAACTGGCGTATTCTTTTCGATGACAACAGTCGCCGGAGCGTCATTGGTGGACGACCAAATGAGCGCAACGATCCACCCGATGACAGTCCAACCGAGAAAGAAGTTGAGCGTCAGCACTGCACTTTTATTACGTTTCTTTTTCCAGTACGCGTTTATGGACGGAAGAAAGTAGAGAGCGAAAATTAGAATTGCGTAGACCATATATTACTTCTCGTAGAGAACTACGAATGAATCAGTTGCCGAGAAGTCGCCTTGCTCGGGAGTGTGGATGGTGACAGTGGCAAGTCCGATATCATAATCGGTATTCGGATCGATGTTTATTTGTTCTTCGGGAATGCGAATCTTCGGAGAAAAATTGTAGACGATCTGGTTGGAATCAAAATGACCGGAGTAAACAAGTTTTGTTTTCTTGGAAAGCGGATCGCTTCCGGCGTAGAGCTTCACATCCGCCGAGATGGGCATCTTGGCGGTGGCATCGTTTGAAATCATGTCGCCGTTGCTATCGAGGTACGAGATATCTATGACAGGACCGTCCTTCTCGATATCTGTATCCCAATTTTCTTGAAGCGCGGCGAGCGGGTTGATGCTTGCGAGGCCGTCGATGCGCGTTGGCAATTTTGATGGTGCCGGTTTTGGATCAGGCTGAGTGATGACTGGTGCGGGAGTGGGCGCGACTGGAGCGGATTTTTTCGGAGTGGCAGTCGTTTTCTGAATCGGCGCGGTCTCGGCTACGGCGACAGGAGCGGTCGGGGTCGAATCGGCGACCGCAACTTGTGTCTGTGTTTCCGTGACAGGCTCGTTTTTGTGCGTCGCCCCGCGCGATCCGATGAACAGACCAACTCCAAGGACAAGAACGATTGCAATAACCTTACCCGTCATAGTTGAAAGAAATTGTTGGATGTCTTTCATATACTACTTCGTGCAAGAACTAGCGGAACCGAGCGGATAATTAATGACGATGGATGCGCCAGTGGAATCAGAACAAGCATAGGTTGATGAGTCGCTCATTGGAATGGCGACTGCCCATGCGGAACCGTCTCTGGCTTCGTTACAGGTCGGCGTGCTATTCGCGCCATCAATCAAATGCGTAAATTCAGAATCAGAACAAACTCCCTTGTAGGTTGTATCGTTGCCGCCAGACGAGTAATACAGTTCGCCTTGTGCCCGAGCGGACGAAACGATTGCACGGATTTTCGCGTCGCTCGCTTTCGTTCTCGCGTCATCCAAACTGCTCGTAATCGCAGGCATGAGCGAATCAGTGATGACGCTCTTGATCTGGTATGCCTTGTACTGCATACCGCCGAAGAAACCGATTATTAAAAAAATGATTGCGAACGCACACTTGCCACTTGTGGTGGCAAAAAACTTGTTGAGGTCATTCATACACTGTAGCGGTTTTGTTTTACGAATGAACCAAGAGTCTCGTTGATAAAAGACTCCTCGCCATCGCGATTCAGCCTTTCGGCTAAACCCATACCCGTTTCCGGATACGACCGCTACAGTGACTCTGACGAGGAGTCTTTTATACTGTAGCGGTTTTTTGACCATATCCGAGAAGCCACAAGGCCTTTCGGGGTTAGGTCACCTATTAATTTGTGAACAAATTATACCTCATTTTTCGAGGTTCGACCATCTTAGCTCGGATCGGGATTATTGTGTAGCGAGGTTACCAACACTAGTGATGATGCGAATAATGCTCAAGTGCCTTATACTCCTCCCTTTTTGTCGAGTCATCAACTTTTTTTACTTTAACCAAAACCATTACGGCAAGAGCCGTCACGATTGGCACAGCAAGCACAAGTCCAATACTACCGATGAGAATACGGATAATTTCTGCGGCAAAGATTTCTCGATTCACCGTGAGCATGACATCGACTGGCGGTGTAGCGAACAAAAGTAAGAGCGGAAGTGAGGCACCGACATATGCGATTGCAAGAGTGTTCACGAGTGCACCAATATGTTCGCGCCCGACACGCATGGAGCGTTTGAAAATAACGCCTTTCCCAATATGCGGAGCAATATGATGCAGTTCCTCGACAGTTATTGCTTGGCTGATAGCGACATCATAGAGTACGCCGAGAAGCCCGATCATGATTCCTCCGAGTAAAAGTCCGAGCATGTCTATATGCCCGCGCGCATTCATACTGAGATATGTGGCTTCCTCCGTGCCGTATCCAGTGAATCGTCCTGCGTGTACAGCAATGTATGCAAGAATTCCTGTCACGATGACGGTGGCAATCATACCAGCTACTGCACACGATGTCGTCTTGTTGAATCCATGCGTAACATATGAACCGATGATAATAATGAGTGAAGATACTCCGATGGCGATCAGAATCGGAGAATAGCCGTGAAGGATGCCCGGAACGAGAACATAGAGAATAAGGACGAAACTGCCGAGCAGTGTGACAAGTCCGCGCACACCTTGCTTGCCACCAATGAGAATCACAAGGAGAACAAAAATTAGTGCAAAGATTCCAAGTATCGGCAGTCTGTCAGGATCTTCGACATTGTAATAAACACTCTGGTCTTCGGCACGAACAGTGATATTGAGGAAAAACGTATCGCCACTTTTCAGTTGGACGTAGTCATTATCAAAAGTGGTTTGTTGCCCTGCTTGATCGCCCTCAAGTATTGTAGCCGTCACCGTTTGATCGGGAGATGCGACATCAAGCCCTTTCACATCCTCGGGAACTTTTGTAACAACGGAATCAACACGCGCTCTAACTACCGTTATCTTATCTTGCATAAGTTCCTGAGCGTGAGCATTGTGAGGAATCGCGCTCGCGCAAAAAACAAGCAGACCAAAAACTGCGAGAGTAACCGCTAACTTATTTCTTCGCACAGGTGTCGCAAAGCCCGAAGAGGTCGAATGAGTGGTGCGAGATAGAGCTGAAACCTTTGACTTGCTTGAGAGCTTTCTCAATAAGTGCTTCGTCGCCGGTATTACTGAATTCAGCGACTTTGTCGCATTTCGTGCAAATGATGTGGTGGTGATGTCCTTCATTGTATTCATAGTATATCGCATCCTTGCGTACATCGACACGCTTAATGATGCCCGCCTTCTCAAATGAAGCGAGCGTTCTGTAGACGGTTACAAGGTCAAGTCCTTTTTTCTTACCCAATTTTTCATGAATTTCCTGTGCACTAATATAGTGTCCGCCACTCGCGAGAAAAGCGAGCACTGCCAAGCGAGGCGGTGTACATTTTAGTCCGGCAGTACGAAGTATTTGGTTGAAGTCTTGTTTTGCTTTCATCTCTTTTTAAGTATATAGATACCAAAGAAAATTGCGAGCATGAGAAGTACAATCGCGCCTCCGGCGGAAATGTTCAAATAGAACGAGGCGATGATACCGATAATGACAGAGAAGATGGAAATTATCTCCGCGTACAGAATTGTTTTCATGAAGTTCTTTCTGAGCTGAAGCGCGGAAACGACAGGGATGACAATCAATGCTCCAATGAGAAGCACTCCGACAATTGGGATGGAGAGCGACACAACAAGTGCCGCGAGAACAATGAGAATAGTGTTTATTCGTCGTGTGTTAACACCCGAAACCTGCGCCGCATCCTCATCGAAAGTGACATATATTATTTCTCTGTAAAAAAACGCAAGGATTGCAATCACGACAAACGCCAAGCAAAGGATTGTGTACACATCGCCGATTGTGACAGTCACAATACTTCCGAAGAGATAATTGAAGAGGTTGGTATTGAATCCGCGAGCAAGTGAGATCAACACAATTGCGAGCGCAAGCGAACCTGAGAGAAAGAGCGCCAATGCTGATTCGCCGTAGACATTCTTCGACATTCGGAGGCGTTCTACACCGAGCGAACCAAGCACGGTCGCACCGAGCGCGGTAAAGACCGGATTAATGCCTGCAAGTAAACCAATAGCAATTCCTGCGAGCGAAACGTGTGCAAGCGTGTCGGCAATGAGCGAATACCGTTTAAGCACAAGAAAAATACCTACCATCGGCGCGATGACCGCAACGATGATTCCCGCCGAGAGTCCGTGAAGAATAAAAGTGTACTGAAAAAGATTCATATATTTAATGGGCGTGATGATGCGGACTAACGATTTTAACTTTTTCACCAAACATATTTTTTGATTCGCTTTCCTTCAAAAATTCTTCGGGGCTTGTATGACAGACAAGTGTTCGATCAATGCAGGCGATGTGCATGGCTTCTTCGGTAATCTTTTCGATATCGTGAGAGATAAGCACAAGCGTCAATCCCGCATCACGGTTGAGTGTACGCAACAAGTCATAGAATTCGTCGTGCATTTTCTTGTCTACTCCGGTAGTTGGTTCATCAAGAAAGATTATTTTCGGTTCGGTCGCAAGAGCGCGGGCAATGAACACGCGCTGTTGCTGTCCACCGGATAGATCGCCAATCAGACGATCTCTATACTCCCACATGCCAACCTGCTTTAGTACGCGTTCCACAATGGAACAGTCTCCCGTATTGATACGACAACACAGACCTTTGTAGTTGTAACATCCCATCAGGACGACATCGTACACACTCACCGGAAAACCGGAATCAAAATTAGTTGCTTTTTGCGGAACATAGCCGATCTTTCGCCAGTCCTTGAAATCCGATAGTGACGTACCGAACAAGCTGATTGAACCGCTCGCGGGTTTCAAAAGCCCAAGCATGATTTTCAAGAGTGTCGTCTTGCCCGCACCATTAGGACCCACTATACCGAGATAATCACCTTCGTGGACATCGAAGCTGATGTTTTCAAGCACGAGTTCAGACCCATATGAAAATGATACGTTTTTAACTTCAACTATGTTTTTTGAATGGTTTACGCTTTGCATTCGAGTACTGTTTCAAGATTATGCAGATTGCTTCGCATGACGCTCATATAGTCTATACCTTTCGCGAGGTCTTCGGGGGTGATGCCCTCAATGGGATCAAGCACCATCGTTTGTGCACCTGTTTCGCGAGCGATTGTCTCGGACAGCTTTGGAGAAACCAAGCTCTCGAAGAAAATATACTTCACGCCGTTCTTTTTTACAAAATCGGCAACATCGGCGAGCTGTTTGGGTGATGGCTCGGCATCGGGCGAAACACCTGAAATTGGAACTTGATTGAGACCATAGACGGTAGCGAGATATCCGAAGGCGGCGTGCGAGGTAACAATGTCTTTCGATGCACAGCTTGCAAGTCCTTGTTTGTATTCAGAATCAAGACTAGCAAGCTCGGCTTTGAGTTGTGCCTCATTCTCTTGGTAGTACGCTTCATTCGCAGGATCGACAGAAACATATCCAGCAAGAATCTTGTCAGCCATTTTCTCGGCAAGCGTCGGTGCGAGCCATGTATGCGGATCAATGACAGTATTTCCATCTTCAACCACGTTCTGAGTCATCAAGTCTTGTCCGACAGTGATGACGGTTGTTTTGTTCGGGTCGATATTCTTTTTTACATCAGCACCCCATGCCTCAAGACCAGTACCTTGGAGTACGAGAAGTTTGCTATTCTCAATTCCCGCGATAGCACCCGGGGTCGGCTCATAGTCGTGCGGCTCTGCTCCGGCGGGCGTGATGTTTGTCACGACTGCTTTATCGCCACCAATACGGCTTGCGAAGTAGTAGAGAGGATAGAAGCTCGTGGAAACCTGTATTTTACCGACCGATGCCGATGGGGCATGTTTTCCATCTTTTATTACCAAAGTAAGAATCCCAATGAACGCTATTCCGAGAACAAGCCCGATTGCATATTTTTTATTCATGACTTTTATTAGTTATTAATAGCTTATAAGTGAAATGACAACAGCAAGGCTATAATAATACAAATGCAAATTGTTTGCAACTACTTGACTTACTATTATCTGTGGATTACACTCGGATCATTATTACTAATGCAAACTATTTGCAATTAAATTAAGCGATGCGTAAAACTTTATTACTATCAATTACCATTTTATTAATCACTGTATTTTCAGCAACGGAAATACACACGGCATTCGCCGTCACAGGCAGTGCGACAAAACAGGTGGTCGCTCCGATAAAGAGCAAGGTGACTCCAGTTAAGATTGTTCCCCCGAAAGTTTATACCGACGATTCCATTTCAAATCTCGCCACAGGTGTTTTTAATAAGCTGATCGAGCAAACGATTTCGAAAGATAAACTCTCCGCACTTCTCAGATTTTCAAACAATCTAACGTATGATCCAGACAAGCAAGGATTGCAGTCTATCTATATTCCAGCCGCGACTGATGGGTCGTCAACCTACTTCAGCGCGAGCAGTCTTTCCGCTAGTGATTTTAGGACTGATACGGGGACGGTAAATTCTCTAACCATCAATACCGATTTGTCTGTTTCCGGCACCGCAGGATTTGGAACTGCGAGCATGGGGCAATTGACGGTCGGATCAACAGGTCAGCCAAGCGGTATCACCGTCTACGACCATACGACGAAACTCCCGATGTGTATTTTTTCTGATAGCGGAACTTTGCAAGTATCTTCTGGAATTTGCGAGTAATAGTTACTAACTCCGACAGGCTTAGGTATTCTGTGCCGTCTGTGTCATCCAATGGGGTGTGGACGACATCGAAGAGGTCATTAAGGCCAGCCAACATTTTAAATACGATAATAACGAATCCGAGCCAAGATACGCGTTCAACAAAATTTCGGATTTGCCGGAATCGAAACGGAATTTGAAACGCGCCATCAAGGAGCGCATTCAACTTTTGTGCGCCTCATATATATCGCTCGCGTCATTCATCCCCGATGAAGATGCCGAGTATTTGCTTGGGCTACATGGTGAACAGAAGAAAAAGCGGTCGATTAAAATCATGATGCGGATGCTGAAAGAAATGGATCGACTTGAAAAAGAAATTCGAGAGTTTAATCCTTTTGATATTTTATGAAAGTAAATTTTTTACGATCGGTTCAATCATTTTATTCCCGTATGTAACAATAAAGATATCGCGTTCCTCGTCGTACGCCTTATCGCCATGAAAAAGATTATTTCTCGCTCGGGCTAAGAATAGAATAATTCCAATCCAGTCCGTATCACTTTCCAATCTACCGTTCCATGTTTGGTCTCCATCCGCGTCCATATTTTGGTGTGGTCTTGCATCTAAGGCCTCTCGAAGAATCGATATGTCTTTCGGGTCGATTGTCTCTAATAATCTAGGTTTGGTTTTCAGTGCATATATTTTTTGCCCTTCAAGCAATGCTTCTACTGCAATGAAGAGTAGGACGAATTTTAGGAACTCATCGGTTTCCATTATCGCACGCTTGTACCAACTCTGCGCTCGTTCTTTGTATGACATATAGTGAGTATATCAAGAAAAAAGTTACCAACACCTACCACTCGGGACGCTCTGGACTCCATAGCGGTATTGCGTCATTCCTGTAGATGTATGAACCATACACAAACGCAAGCGCCATTAGGGACGACGGCCAAAGTAGTCATCCCGATCAAGATGAAATACTGCCTCTACGCGAGAAAATCGACAGAGTCGGAAGAGAGGCAGGTGCTCAGCATCGACAGCCAGATCAAGGAGATGCTCCAACTGGCCGAGCGCGAGGGGTTGGAGATTGTGACCATGAAGCGTGAGAGTCACAGCGCGAAAGAGACGGGTCAGCGGCCAGTGTTCAACGAGATCATCGACGAACTGCGAGCCGGAAAGTTCAACGGCATCCTGACATGGGCACCGGATCGAATTAGTAGAAACGCGGGTGACCTCGGGAAAATTGTCGACCTCATGGACGCGGGAAAATTGCACCAGATACGCACCTTCGGGCAGACGTTCGGAAACAACCCGAACGAGAAATTCCTGCTCATGATTCTCGGCTCGCAAGCGAAGCTCGAAAACGACAACCGAGGCATTAACGTGAAGCGCGGACTGCGAACGAGGGTTGAGATGGGACTCTGGCCGGGCATGGCACCGCTTGGGTATCTGAACCAGAAACTGCTCGACCGGAAATGCCAGATCGCAATCGACCCCGACCGCGCCCCGATCGTCCGGAAAATGTTCGAGAAAGTGGCATACGAGGGGTGGAGCGGACGAAAGGTGTACAACTGGCTCAGATTCGATCTGAATTTCCACACCAGAGGAAATCGGCCGCTGACACTGAGCGGAGTGTACCGAATATTCAACATGCCGATTTACTACGGACCATTCGAGTATCCCCGAGACTCCGGCAATTGGTACGACGGGAAGCATGAGCCGATCATAACGAAAGAACTGTACGAGAAAGCACAAGAGCAACTGAAACGAGACAAGATTGTGCGAGAAAATCGAGAATTCGCATTCACGAAATTGTTTACCTGCGGACTATGTGGCTCGGGTATCACGGCGCAGGAGAAGTACAAGGAGCTAAAAGACACGACGACGGCCAAGTATGTCTACTACTCCTGCTCGAAGGCAAGAGATCGCAACTGCAAGAACAAATACATCCGCGAGGAAGAATTGATCGAGGAACTGTTCAAGGTAATTGATCAAGTGAGCATCAATGAACTGGGAATGCGAATGAAACTGGAGGAAGAAATCAAACGATTCAACCGGCTACAACGACTGGCGACCAAAGGTACACCGAAGTATTCAATCAACGAGGACGATGTGAATACAAGAGAGTACGCGAAGTACGTCCTCCGCGAGGGTACGCCGCTTGAGAAGCGCGAGCTGATGGGTCACCTGCGGACGAGATTGGTACTGAACAACAAGAAAATTACTTTACTAAAAGAAAACGAAGAAAAATAACATGGCATATTTTTGCAAACAGAAAGGATGTCCGTCGAACTCGATGAGCGAGCCGTTCGAGAACGGACTGTGCGACGGATGTTGGGAGAAAGTGAACGTGGAGGATCGGAAAGACTGGGAGTTTTGTCGCATCTGTCCCGAGCGAGCGACGGATGACAGTCTGTGGTGTAAAAAACACAGCACGGCCGAAAAGCCACTGTATATTTCAATCGAGTGGAGCGAGATGAACGAGGGATATATGTACGAAATATATGAGAGCGAAAAAGCCATGGCAGATGGCGAAGACAGCTTGTGCGGAGGGCTATGCACCGGCACGCGACTCGATGCGTTCGAGATGGCGCTCGACACGTTCAAGAATGAAATCGAATTATGATTTTTTCGCAGTAGCCTTTTTGGTTTTTTCAACAGACTTTTTCTTTGTTAATTTTTTCTTGGTTGTCGATGTTTTTCGAGCTTGGTTTTTTGTCGCCGGAGTGAAGCAGTCGAGAACCATTGCTGATACGCTCGGGATACGGTTGAACACTTCCTTTGCTCTCATAATGTGCTTTGCGCCAGTGTCATCCATGATCAGGAAAATACCGTGTGAAGCACCGTATCCCTTCATGTAATTTCCCATACTCTCGTAGGATTTTGAATTCTCAGGATTTTTCATTTTTAAATCCGAACTGGAGCCGAGCTTCACTTCGAGTACGATAGGACCCACGAAGCCGTAACGGACAATGAAATCTGTTTTCTTCCCATCGAGCTTCTGCTGTTCGCGAGCCAGATCAATTCTAAAACCGCGTCCTCTGCATGCGTTACTGATTTCAGATCCGATTGTCATTTGCACAAGCTTTTCATATTCCTTATTTTCTTTTGCGTACTTCTTTTTCGAGACGATGATATTGTATGCTCCATCGTCAACAACCCATTGTTTTATTTCGGTACTGATTACGTCTTGTAAGTGATGGAACAAATCGGCAGAATTGCGGATTTTCTTTTCCTCAAATGTTCGTGCCTTGTTGTAGTTACGAATTGCCTCAGAGAAATTCTTCGGCTTTCCAAGATACGCCAAATACGAACGGCGCAAGCGAACCATGCTTGAAGCGAGCCAGTTTGCCCCTTCTTTATTTTTGAGCGTAGCAATTTTTTCTTCGAGCATTCTGAGCGGTCTGTAGTCTCGATCCTCTTTGAGATTTTCAAAATAGGAATGCACGATTTCCCACATATATTGTGCGTACTCCTGAAACTGCTTCCCACGAGACCAGACCTCAATCGCGCTATCAAGCAGTTCGAGATATTTTTCTTCAAATCCCGAATATTTGAGTTCGGAGAGTGGCTTGGCAAACGGCTTATCGTGACGCAACTCGTTTTCTTCTACTCCAACATTATGGACTACTCCGTAAGGTCGAAGACTTGAAGCAAATGGGCGTTTCTTTATTTCCTCGAGTCGCCAGTTAATAGCGTCGGCGTTGGCGTGGGAAGTAATCAAAAGACCGTTTGCAATATACGCAATCTCTTTTTCGTTTTCGCTGTTGATGTAAAGATCGAATATCTCCTTGAGAAAACCGGCATCGGGTGCAAGAGAATCAATAATCCTCAACATCTCGCATCTATTGTAGATACGGAAGCGAGACTCTTTCACAAAATCGCGGAGTACGGGAACTGCCGCAACTAGATGATACTGTTGTGCGAGATTCGCAAAGCTTTCTGGTTGGTGTCGCCAGAGGTCATCTTTTTTCTCCTGATATATCGCAATGACCGGATCAAGCTCGTCCGGCTTGAAGTCTTTAATCAGCTCGAAAATAGTTTTAAGTTCTTCGCTGTATGCGAATGGAATATAGAGCGCGATATTTTTTCGGTACGGAGTGATATCGACACCAAGTCGCTGAGCGGCGCGGAGAGCATCACCAAACATCTGGACGACTTGGCTCGTAGTGTATCGTTGAGTGCCGCCATCTGGATGTTCTGATTGAATAGTGAAGCCATGCGCTGTCGGATTTTGGTTCAAGACACTGCCGGTAATCAATTCGATCAGTCGGTCTTTATCCTTTTTCGTTAGGAGCGGATCGAGTGTGTCAGCGGCGTGGATATAATGATGAAAAACACCCATCGTAAATTCTCCCTTTTTGGGTTGTAGGTACAATCTGAATTCCTTGAGCATTTTATCCGTCCGTGAAGTATCCGCCGGAGGTGTGCCCCGCTGAATAGCCGCCTCCCACTCAGCATATTCCGTCGGCAACTTGCTTCTTCCAAACTCGAACATTTCTTCGCAGGCATCGCGCTTGGAATATTTAATTCTAACCATCGTATCCATCGCCATCTTCTGTTGACCAAGCTCAATCATGACACCGAGGAATGGAACGATGTCGTCTTTTCCAAGTATTCGCGCAAATGTTTCTTGGGCGAAGTACAGGGTATGTTTTTTCTCATCGTCCTTGTGTAAACGTCTGACTATTTCTGATATGAATCCCGAGTCCCTTTTCTTGAGCAATTGAAACAATCCGTTCACGAACGCAGACTGGTCGATTGACTGGTGGAGGTAGCTTTCGATTGATTTTGCAATAACCTCCTTACACAGTTCCGCAATTTCATCATCGAGAATCGCTTCAATGTTTTTGACGAGCGCGACATCCTGCTCACCTAGGATAGGGACATCATCGAGGAATTCCTTTCTGAACTTGTCATCTTTTATGTATTCCTTGAAAAAGGCAACGATGGATGATTTCTTTTTCATTTCAAACAGTCCATACCGACCGGACAGCTCACCATCTTTTATCAATTGCATCGCATAGATAACACTCTTCGGGTGGTCTGGATCGAGCGCGATGCAGGCAGATACAAATTCGCGCGCGACCAGCTCGTCATTCCCGAGTAATAGATTCGGTAGCTCGTCGATGACGGTTGGGTCGCCAAGCTTTTCGAGAGCCAAAAGCGCATGGCGTTGCAATACACCGTTTTCATTTTTGTCTTTTGTGTAGGAGATTAGTTTTTCGCGCCAGTACGGTTTGTCGAGTGCGACTTTTGCATCA
The DNA here is from genome assembly GCA_021413905.1 of Candidatus Nomurabacteria bacterium. GTDB lineage: Bacteria > Patescibacteriota > Minisyncoccia > Phycocordibacterales > UBA9973 > UBA9973. The sequence continues at coordinate 164,594 of JAIOPO010000005.1, read as the reverse complement.
AACAAGTACGCAACCGTATACGCAATATTCCCGAGCTTCACGAAATAATTTGTGCCAGTTTCTTTTTCTGCACTTTCCGCAAGACGCTTGAGATCTGCCTCAAGAGCAATACTGAAGAAGCCCGGAAGCGAATGGGTCAGTTGCCCCGGAATCCATTGCAAGGTCTTTTCGTGATAGTTGATTACGTCCATGAATATACGGCTTCGAAATTCAGACGAGATGCTTGTTGGATTCACTCTGCCGAGAAAATTTAAAAATCCTTCATCGGCAATCTTGAATGTTCCGCTTCTCAGACCTGAGAATTCCAAGAGCTGTTCGAGTATGTCGGGAATCATATCGACGAGAAACGTGAGCGTATTGAACCATGACGGAAGTATCTCATCGATATTTTCCTCGACGGCGAAGTCGAAAGCGACACGGTGCGGTTCGGAGAAGCGTGTAATTTCCTTTGCCGCGAGATATTCTTGGAATTCGGCGTTTTCAAATTCAACACTGTTGAGATCCTGTGTACTTTCCTGAAGAATAGTCTTCGCATAAAAGACTTCAAGCGTAATATGTGAAAGCACGGTCAGTTTGAGATCTGACTCGATATCGTCGAAGAATGTCATAAGCTCATCTTTCGTAATGGTGTTCGCCTGATATATTTCCATTGTCAGTGCGAGTTTTTCCAGTATGCGCTTGATGACCGCCTTCGTGTCGGTGTTAAGATTTTTGTCCTCAATGTCGAGCTTGGAGTAAATGAAGTATTCAAACAGCTCGTTTCTCGATATCTGAGAAACGTTTGCGATGGTCTTGTCTTTTATAAAGGCAACTAGGAAAAATAGATACCGAGGAATTTGAACCAAAAGCTTTCCGTGATTGAAATGCATGATCCGCGCAAGGAGCGCATCGACATCAGCCTCAGTGTGTCCGGCATGCATGAGATATTTTTTCACCTGCCATGTCGAGAACGGCAGAATTCTGATGAATCGAAAGTCCGGAAAGCTGTTGGCGTATTTGCTTACGAATATCCAGCGAGAAGACAGATAAATGATCAGATCAGGATTCTCTTTTGATACAGTCTCTATTTTTTGAAGCACATTCGGGAAAATAGACGAGCGAACCTCGTCGAGTGCGTCGAGAATGAGAACCTTTTTTGCTGTTGTCGTTTCTTTTAAAAAGGAATCAATCTGTTCAATCGGACTTCCGATGCGAAGATTAACCAAGCATGTCTTGTCGCCAAGGGTGTCATGGTGCGCCTTAAATTTCTTCAGAAGCTCGGTCTTTCCAACGCCCGGCTCGCCAACGATTAAATTACGGTTTCCTTGGGCGAGGTCAGTAAGGCTGAGTATCTTGCGGTCATCAATGAAAAGAGACGAGTGACCATTTTGGTCGACATCGTTCTTAGCCTCTTCAAAAGAGGTGAATACCTTTGTGATGGGCTGTATATATTGATCCACATGCTAATTCTAGCATACGTACCAAATTCAATTTTTTCGGAGAAATTATAGAAGAAAAAACAAAAACGGAGCACATTATGCTCCGTTTTTGTTACAACCATGGTAGCACTCGGGTCGCACTGCCACCTCAGGCAGTCGGGACACGAAACTAACAGGTTGTCAAGGCGGAGGCGGTGAGATTCGAACTCACGGTACCTTGCGGTACTCCTGTTTTCAAGACAGGTGCACTAAACCACTATGCGACGCCTCCAAAATAATTTTTCAATTTATTTTTCAAAACCTCTCTTCCATGTCCTGTTTTGAAATATTTTTCTGCTTCTCTAGCATCCTCTTTACTAATATAAGCTTCATAGAAGATTAAGTCAAATATTCCATTTTTAGAACTAAAATCAGAATTTCCAGCTCTATGTTCTTTTATTCTGCGCTTTAAATCATTTGTAAAACCATAATATAGTTTTTTATTTTTATGAAATCTTAATACATAAAAGTAGTACATATTATTATCCACTTCTGCCTCCTCGGCAGATGCGCCGTAGAGGCGCAATGCGACGCCTCCAAAAATATTTTTGATTTAATTATATTGCTTTATTTCAAAAAATTTTTGAATGTATTTTTAACATCAGACCATTTTTTATTTGCTACACCAAAAACATAAATCATATCTAAAATACCAAAAGTATTTAATATTATTAATATGATAAACCATCTTTTATCATCTTTTTTTGATGCTGTCCATGTTGAATAACATTTCCATAAAAGACTCCATATTGCAAGCAATATTATTATCAAACTTGTTCCTGTTTTAAAGCTCATATTTAGATAATATCAGAAAAGTTATTTTTATGCTAGTATTTCAGTATGAATTTATTAGGCCGATTTTTAGGTATAGATTATGGGACAAAAAGAATAGGTTTGGCTATTTCTGATGAAAATGGCACTTTAGCATTTCCGAAAGAGATAGTTTTGAATGATCAAAATACATATAAAAAAATAGGAGAGATAATTAAAAAAGAAAATATTACAGAAATTGTGGTCGGAGAGTCGGTGGATTTTTCCGGAAAATTAAATGCTTTGTCTGCTCGTATTGATGTTTTTATTTTAGAACTTACAGAGAAATTTAATTTACCAATACATAAACAAAAAGAATTTTTGACATCTGTTACTGCACGAAATTCAAAAGATCAGAAAAAAGATTTCAATCAATCTCAATCACATAGTAAAGTAAAACAAATAAAGTCTGGACGCATAGATGCGTCCGCCGCGGCACTTATATTGCAGAGATATTTAGATAAGAGAAATTTAAAAAAGTAATGATATAATCCCGTAGTAGAACTTTATAAAAGTTTCACTACAGGATATAATAAAAATATGATTTCATTTGAAGATTTTAAAAAAGTAGAGATGGCAGTAGGGGAGATTTTGTCTGCCGAAAAGATACCTGATACAGATAAATTGTTAAAATTGTCTGTGAATTTAGGAGAAGAAAATCCAAGACAAATTGTTTCTGGTATTTCTATGTATTTTCCAGATCTTGCTATGCTGGTGGGTAAGAAATGTATGTTTGTTACAAATTTAGAGCCGAGAATGATAAAAGGTTTTGAAAGTAATGGGATGATATTAGCAGTGTCTACCGAAGATGGTAAGTTTTCTTTGCTTTTACCTAATAATGATATTCCTGCGGGAACTAAAGCAAAATAATTTTTGATGCATTTTTTTGATATAAAAACTTTAATAGAAACTATAGGAATTTTAGGAATTTTTCTTTTTATTTTTGCTGAATCCGGATTGTTTTTCGGTTTCTTTTTACCAGGGGATTCTTTGCTTTTTACTGCAGGTATTTTGGCGGGAGCGGGATATTTTAATATTTATATTCTTTTTATTGGTGCTTTTTTATGTGCTGTGTCGGGGGATTATGTAGGGTATTATTTCGGATATTACATAGGTCCAAAGATTTTTTCAAAACCTAATTCTTTTTTCTTTAATAAAAAAAATATTCAAAAGACATCAGAATTTTATGAAAAATACGGAAAGAAAGCAGTTAGTTTAGCAAGATTTATACCAATTGTTCGTACATTTACACCTATTTTGGCAGGAGTAGGAAAAATGAAATTTAAAGATTTCTTTTTTTATAATATCGTCGGAGGATTTCTCTGGACATTGTTGATGGTTTTTACAGGTTATTTTTTAAGTTCTCGTATTAAGAATATAGATCATTTTATTTTACCAATTGTATTTTTTATCATTTTATTTTCTTTTGTTCCAGTATTTTTGGCATTCTTTAAAAAGAATAATGTATAATCCCGTAGCATAACTTTGTAAAATTTTCACTACAGGATATAATAATAGAATGTTAAAGAATATTTTTTCTAAATCTTTTTTTGGTATTGATGATTCAGGTGAACTTGTTAAATTTGTTGAAGTTTTAAAAAATGGAAAATCAATAAAAATTGGTCGTTTCGGATGCGGAGTGCTTCCGGAAAATATAAAGAAAAAAGGAAATTATCCTGTTTCAATAAATCAAGAAGGTCAAGTCTTGGCTAATGTTTTAATAAATAAAGTAGATGATGAAAATTATTTAATAATAGAAATTAATAAGGTTCGTACCTATATGCATTTTGTTGTAAATGGTAAATCTGTATCGAGTATTACTTTAGATATTGGGGAATCTGAAATAGTACAAGGAATAGAATGGCTTTCTAAATTTAGAGATGAAGTTCAGAGGCAATTTATTTATTGGCATACAAATAAATATGCTGATAATACAGAAAGACCGAAAATTAAAAAAATAATTTTATGCGGAGATGGGGCGAAGGTTCCTAATATTGCAGAATATTTATCTGTCGGTATTCGTCAAAAGGTAGAGCTTGCAAATATTTGGACTAATTTTAATTTACCACATGGACACATACCCGAGATGTCATTTATAGATTCTTTGGGTTATGCCAAAGCCGTCGGTCTGGCATTGAGTAAATAAATTTAAGGTGTGTTTATTAAACCATATCAGAACCTATTTTCAAAATCGTAATCACTAGCGTTCCCCGCGCGCTGAAGCGCCTCTGTGCGAAGCACAGAGCTTTTCCAAGAATGGAAAGTGCGGGGACCGCTAATGCAAATGCGGACTCTCTTTCGGATTTTTTGGCGGGGCGAGCTAGAAATTTAAAACAAAAAGTTGATAGCATTTTTTAGTCAAAAATGCTACTCTTAAAGAGTCAATTTAATAATAAGACCTAACCCATTTTATCTGTAGTTTTTTATAGTCAAAATGGTATGGTCACATGAATCCCAACAAAGGTAAAGAACTCCTAGTCAGAGTTCACCTTTGTTGGGTCGTAGCTGGAAACGGTTACGGGTAGTCTTCGGACTATCGCTGGCTAGGAGCTTTTTGTCTTCCCAGCACCATAATAAAACCCAACAAAGTTTATGGAAAAACCAAATTTTAATTCATCGGAATATCGTGACAATCTTGCGAAAGATTTGAAGAAAACTCGAAAAGAGAACCCTCAGAGAGCAGTCGAGAATTTAGAAATAGAAAAAGAAACGAAGGAGTATCAAGAAGCTCATGCTATACAGCGAAATTTTTTAAATCCTGCCTATTCAATTTTTGAGCAAAATTTAAAAGAAGGTCAATTAAATTCAGCTCTTGAAACTATACATAACGAAGCAAATATTTATTTAAATAGAATTGAAACGACTGATTTTAATGAAAGTAAAAAGCAAGAATTGAAAGATTGCGTATTTCGACTTCTTAAAGATATGAAATATCTGGAATCACTTGTTCCAATAAATGAAAGTTATCGTACTGGGAGTTACCAAGTTACCTTAAATAATTTAAAAGCAATGGCAATACTGGAGAGCATGGGAGTTGATGTATCTAGCGTAATAAATTCTGGTAACTCTATATATCATTATGATTTTGAGAAAAGTATAGATTTAGATATAGATGTTCTTACTTTGGGTAAAATGAGATCTAAATTTTGGAGAGAAGCAATTACTCTTGGTAAAAAAGAAGTATCCAAAGAAGACACACAACTTGATGATAGAATGCAGAATTTTGTTGAAAATAAGGAATATCTGGATAAAAATTCTACCGAAAATAAGTTATTAGAAGAGATAACAAAACCAATTGAAGAAATAGACTTCAAATATCTTGATAGCTTTTTTGACAGTGACTTAAGTATTGATTGGGTTAATGAACTTGGTGAAAATAGGCACATCAGTAAAGAGGTTCTTGCGAAATTAAAAATTAAACTAGAAGAACAATTTTTAGAAAATCAATTAATGGGACACGATGATTTAACTAAAGTTGAGAATCATACTTTAAACAAAGAAGAGACAAAGGAAAACATTAATCTTGCAAAGAAAGACATTACCGATTTTATAATGACTATGTCGTACTCTCATCCGACACTTATGCAAGTAAGGGAAGTTACTTCAAATCCAAGTGTTCCAAAAGATGAAATAGAGATACTTTACGGCTCATCACATAGTGATAAATATAAAAATATACTGTTTTCAATTTTTTTCAAGAATGAAAAATTTATAGGAAGGAAATCCGATGAGAATTTAAATGCATTTTCTGAAATTCTTACGGAAGATAATATAAGTAAAGCATATGCGTCTCTTAGTAAAGAAAGCATAAGTGATGTAGTGGTATCTTTTGATTTAAAAAACAAAAAGGTAAACTATCTGAACCAAGGTAAAGAAATTAATATTGATATTCCTGTAAGTACGGATAAAGATTTTGAACACAATACAAAATATATGCTTGATAGGTTGTTAAAAGAAATTCAGAATACGAATCGTTCAATTTCAATTAATCATAGGTAGAAGTTTTTACAGTAAAAAATATCATATTGCTATACTAATACTGTCCTTAGAAAAAGTCGCGCTTCGCGGCTTTTTCCTTTTTTAGGCCTCTTTTTTGATTTGAAATTTGAGGTTATCTATTTCCAAAAACTGCCACTTGCTTGAGTAAGTTTACGAAGCTTTGTTGATAATCGAGAAGTAGAATATCTTGGTCCTTTTGGCACCAACTTTGCACTTGAGACAATAGTCACTTTTGCACCTTTGGCAATTATTTTTTCAATCAAGAATTCAAAATCGCCATCACCAGAGAATAGAAACAGTTCGGTGTCTTTGTCTGCATGATCAAGGACATCTGCGGTAAGTTCAACATCGCAATTACATTTCCATGAATATCCTGTTTCTATTCTCTGTGTCACTTCCGTGTTACATTTTGGACAATTTGCACTAACTGATGGTGCCTTCGGTAGGAATCGAACCTACATCAAAGCCTTAGAAGAGCTCTGTTCTATCCATTGAACTACGAAGGCATGGCCCTGCTTTAGGCTGGGTGGTGCGCGGTGCAGGACTCGAACCTGCGACCTTCCCGGTGTAAACGGGTTGCTCTACCAACTGAGCTAACCGCGCAAATGTGTTTTATATTATGTTTTCAATATATACTTGGTTAGTTTTTTTGATACCTACCAAAACAGCTAAATGCTCATTATTTATTTAAAAAATTTCATAAAACATTAAGCACTTGTAATTCTATAACATTTCGAATAAGATTTCAATATGATCAAGATTTTATACGAAGACAAAGATATTTTAGCGATAGACAAGCCGTCTGGTATTTCTGTGCATCCTTCGGCTATGCTCAGGACAAATTCCGATAATAAAAAGGAAAAATTTGTCACTGATTGGGTTTTAAAGAATTATCCCAAGATGAAAAATGTCGGTGAGCCGGCAATGTATAATGGCGTTGAAATAAAAAGACCGGGTATAGTGCATAGATTGGATAAAGACACATCGGGAGTTTTAATTTTGGCGAAAAATCAAAAATCTTATGAATTTATAAAAGAGCAATTTCAAAACAGGGAAGTGAAGAAAGTTTATTACGCTTTGGCTCAAGGAAAAATAAATAAAGATAAATTTATAATTGATAAACCTATCGGTCGCAGTCCTAATGATTTCAGGAAACGTCTGGCTGGTAGAGGTGCGCGTGGGGAATTGCGTGAAGCTATCACTGAATTTAAAGTCTTAAAAAGATTTAAAGATTTTACTTTTTTGGAAGTTCATCCAAAAACAGGTAGGACACATCAAATTAGAGTTCATTTAAAATCAATAAGTCATCCTGTGGTTTGTGATGGATTATACAATTCAAAAGGAATTTGCCCGAAAGATATTGATCGTCTTGCTTTGCATTCTCTTTCTATAGAAATCAAAAATCCAAAGGGTGAAACTCTAAAAATAGAGTCTACTTTACCTAAAGAATTTAAAAAGTTTTTAAAATAATTTCAATTTGCCTTTTAAAACCTTTTATGATAAAGTATTCAAATCATGGTTAAAAGTAATATTAGTGCAATAAAATTCAGTCCGGTAGATATTGAAGCTCGCAAGAAGCTTGATTTCGGAGCAGGTGATACTGTTCGTGTATGGACTAAAATATTAGAAGAAAAAAAGGGCGCTAAAAAAGGTGAAGCTCCAAAGTTTCGTCTTCAGGCTTTTGAAGGTATAGTACTTGCTCGTAAGCATGGTACAGAAATAGGGGCTACATTTACAGTACGCAGAGTAGCAAGTGGTGTGGGCGTAGAAAGAATTTTCCCTCTGTTTTCTCCAATGGTTGAAAAGATAGAAGTTACAAAAAAGGCTCGTGCTCGCAGATCAAAACTCTACTACGTCAGAACTAAAGCAGTCAAAGACGTTCGCCGTAAACTTCGTTCAGTAGCAAATAATCGTTCTCAAGAAGAAGTCGAAGCTGAAATAGAAGAAACAAAATCTGAATAATAAAAAAAATAAAACCCCTAACGGGGTTTTATTTTTTTGGAAATATGCTAGACTCAGTAAATGCGCAGGTGGCGAAATTGGTAGACGCACTACCTTGAGGTGGTAGCAGGAGTAATCTTGTGGGAGTTCAAATCTCCCCCTGCGCACAATTAATACCAATAATTTCATTATTTTTAGTGTTTAAAATTTACTGGACTAATGAATAAAAAATTGTTATAAATAAGAATACCTTTTAAGGAAAGGTCACATGGTGCCCATGGTGTAATGGTTAACACTAGAGTTTGTGGAACTCTCAATTCGGGTTCAACTCCCGATGGGCACCCCAAAATAAAAATCCGGATTTTGTCCGGATTTTTTTTATGATCACACTTTTAATTTAAAATAATAAGTGTGAAAAGGTTTTGTGTTTCGGTGTGCGTATTTTTTAAATCCGACACTCCGATAAAGTCTGTGGGATTTTGTTTCCGCTTTTCTGTTTGTTGTATACAATTTAATTGTACAAATTTTTTTTCCGTACAATTTTTTAATTGTTTCCAATGTAATAAGCAGAACCTTTTTACCGAGACCTTTGTTTCTGAATTGTCTTCTGATTCCAAAGTAGCTAAAGCCACAATTCTTTGGTTTGTCTCAGTCTTCGGTAGTTGCGATAAAAACCAGTTATACCAATAATCTGATTTTCATATTCAACTAAAAACAAATTAAAGAATTTTTTAAAATCCTTTAGAGACATTTTGTATTCTTTTTCCGGAAGAAATTCTCCGTCATTAGAATTTTCGTAGGGGAATATTTCTCGAGCTATTTGTATAGCCTTTTCAAGATTCTCTGGTCTGACAGGAATCAAGAAGAATTCATTAAACTTTTCCATTTTTTTACAATGTTCTTTTTTTAATTATAAATTGTTTTTTATTAAAAAACAATTTTTTAATTGTTTAAATAGTTTGGAAAATTCTCTGGTGATATGATTTTTTTCTCAGGTCTATTTTTGTCATCATAATCTAAATAACTGGAGTAGGGATATGACTCGATAAATTTCACCATCTCATTCGATGATTTTTTTATTTCATTTTCCCAATCTGAAAATTTCATATCAAGTAAATTTAAATGAATGTAAGCAAATAATTTTTTCATCTCTTCTGCATTTTTTTCATCTAACATTTTTGATTTAAATAGTCCGTCAAAGAGGGGACCTTTTCTTTTTTCTTTTATATTAAAATACATTGAATATCCTGTGCAAAGTTTTTTCATGAATTTTGATATCCCTCCATCTGTTTCTTGTTTAATAAATAGATTAAAATAATTTGGCATAACACACCAAGCACCTATTGACACAAGCTTATCTCCTTTGTCTATTGTAAAAATTTCTTCAGTACTCTTTTTTTGTTTATTGATTAAATCATCAAGTCGAAAAGACTTGTTTTTAGAGTTTACTAAATACAATAAGATCATAAATCTGTGATAGTCTGAGTCAGTATTGAATATTGGTTGTTTGTTTAATCCAGAATTATAGATCCAATAATATTTACCTGTGATAAATTTATCCCTTCTTTTCATTCTTATATTATATCAATATAACATGTATATTCGCAAGGACAGTCCTTGCGAATCTTTTAAAATATAAGTTTTTAAATTATTATCCTTGCGATTTTTTATTTAATATTTTTTTAATTTATATTCTTTGAAGACCTGCAAGGTAAAAAATAGAAAATATTAGGTGGTATTGTTTAATCTTCGGTTTATTGTTTGTTTGTGGTTTTCCTTTGTTTTCTGTCTTTTGTTTGAGATGTGTGCCATTTTTTTTGTTTTACAGGATTTTTGTTTATAATTTTTTTTAATTCAATTAATTTTCTTTTAAAAAAACTTTTTTAGTTATACACATTAATTTTTGTATTTTTTTATTCAATTTTTTTATCTAAATGTTATTATTATATGTATATGAGACTTGGCTTTTGGAAAATAAATTACAAATTTTTTGCATTTTTTATTTTTGCATTTTTGTGTTTTATTTTTTCTGGAAATATCGCTCAGGCTTCAACTTATTACGCTCGTTCTGTGGGTGGTAACTGGTCTAGTAGTTCTACTTGGTCAACGGTTTCATCTGCTAGTTCTACGAATGCCGGTACTTATCCAACAGTGGGTGATACTGTTAATTTAGATTCTGGTTCAGGTCAAATTACAGTCGATGCACCTTCTTTTGCTAGTGTTGTAAATTTTTCCGGTTACACAAATACTTTTACTTTGAATTCTACTATTACAACAACCGGAAATGTTACTCTCGCTTCAGGAATGACATTTACTCCAAATTCAAATAAATGGATTTTTAATGGAACATCTACTTTGATTTCTGCGGGGAAAACTTTTTACGGAATTGATGTTTCTTCTGGTAGAATTCTTACTGTTTCAACAAACGATCTTACTACTTCAAATATTACAATGAATGGTACTGCTCAAATAAAAGGAACAGGTCGAACTTTGATTTTTACTGGTACGGGTGTTTGGCAACATGCATCTTTGCCGACCTTCTCAACCAGTGTTCAACAAGATTGTGGAATTAGAATGAATATAAATTTTTCTTCTTCTGCAAATACTACAATTTCCGGAACAGTCGTTTATGATGCTCCAACTTCTATAACAATTTCAGCCACTAGTGGTGCTGTTGTTACGACAACAGGTTCTACTTTGATGCTTGATATTGGAAATGGAGTCACTTTTAATACTAGTGGAATTAGTTGGAATAATATTACAGTTGCAAATGCTGTGATATCAAATACTGTTAGTGGTAATTTTACTTTGTCTAATAATTTAGTTGTGTCTGGAAATCTTGTTTGGTTGAATTACACAAATTCGAGCGCTTTTAATTTGAGTGGTTCTTACAATATAAATGTTGGAGGAGATTTAACTATTAATTCAGATGTTACTGTAACTGGTGCTACTAGCCAAACTTTGATTATGGACGGTACTGGTACTTTGTCTGGAACAGGTTCTTTGTTTAGAACCAATTTAAATTTTAATACTAGTGGCATTATCACTGTAAGTGGAGATATTGGTTATGGTCAAGGTACTTTGTCTTGGACTTCAGGAACTATCAATACTAGCAATTCAAATTTAATTTTGTCTGGTTCAGGTACTACTTTAAATACACCTTCTGCAAATATGAGTTGGTATGATGTTACTACTATTTTAAATGCTAACACTCTGTCTATTTTGGCTGATTTAGATATAGATCATGATCTGACTTTTCAAACTACAAGTATAAACAGTACACAAAGAGGATCTATAATAAGAGGTTTTACTTTACCTAGCACAGATACTCCTAGAGATATTACTGTTGGTGGAAGTTTAAAACAAGATTCTCAAAATGGAAATATCACAGGAAGTGCGAATATTATAATGGATGGTTCTGGAACATGGTCTAACACAGGTACTGGTATTTTACAGAAAAATTTAACTATCAAACCAACAGGTACTATAAATATAGGAACTGTTTCTTACCCAAACGTATATTTTGATGGATCTACTAAAACTTTAACTTATAATAATTCAAATGGTGGTGTTGTTGATGCTAGTTTATCTACGTTAAATATTAGCGCATCTACTAATCTAGATACTGACAGGGGTGGTGGTAATAAAATAACATGGAATAATATATCAACACTAGGTACTGCTACAATTACTTTAAATTCAAATATTACCTCAACTGGTACTTTTACTGTTTCTTCTGGTATTACAACTTTTGGTAATAATGCAAAAAGTATTTCTTTGAACGATCTCGTTATTTCTTCTGGAACTTTATTGCAAATTGCTACAAATTCCTTGACTGTGAACAGTACTTCTTCTATTTCCGGTACATTTAATGATAATTCTGTTACAGGAACAAATATTTTTATAGGACTTGTTACTGTTAACAGTGGTGGTACATGGACTACAAATGTAGCTAATCCGGCTTTTACTTTTAGGGGAGGTCTTTCGAATAACGGTACATTTAATGCTGGAACAGGTCTTTATACTTTTGACACAAACGAACAAACTGTTTCAGGTTCTCAATCTTTTACAATTACAAATATTGCCAATAATGATACCGGTGTTAATAATGGGCTTATTTTTTCAGGTTCACAACCGACAATTGGCACAATCACTCAAGGAGTCGATGCTATTTTGACATTTACTGGAACAGTCCCAACGATCACAACTTTAACAGCGACAGCTAATGGTAACATCGTTCAATATACTAGTAATTCTGTTTCTCAAAATATAAAATCTACAACTTATTATCATTTTGTTGTTGATAATAGTGGGCAAACAGCTACAATGACAGGTGCTATTACTGTGAATGGATATTTGAAAATATTGAATGGTACTTTGTATGATGGAGGTTTTCAAATTACAGGAAATAGTGGAGAACAATTTATAATGAGTACTGGTGCTTTTTTAAGACTTGGTTCAAATACAACTGCTACTGTATTTCCTACAAATTTCACAAATATTCATACAACCTTACATAAATTATCAACTGTCATTTATAATGCAGGAGTAAATCAAACTATTTCTTCTTTGCCATCTTATGGAGGGTTGCGTTTGTCTCGTAATACTGGTACTCCAATTAAATCTTTATCTGGAGTAACAAATATTTTAGGTACTTTGACTATTGATTCAAATAATACATTGAACACTGTTTCTGGGCAAAATTATACTTTAAATCTTTCAGGTGATTATATAAACAATGGTATTTTTAATGCACAAAATGGCACAGTTAATTTGAATGGTAATACAACACAAACATTGTCAGGGAATATGACTTCTGCTTCCAGTTCATCTTTTTATAATTTAACAATTACAAATAGTTCAGGAGCTGATGCTACAGACAATGAATTAACAAATTTTTTACCATCAGTTGTTTTCTCAAGTAATTTACAATCTACAAATAATTACAACATTACAACAGCTTCGGTGCGTGTACAATATAATGCTGGTTCAACTTATACATTTAATAATGTAAATTGGAATGGACAAGGTTCTGGAACAAAAATCTACTTTAGAAGTACAAATTCTTCTTATTGGTATTTAGATGTTTCTGGCAGTCAAAGTGTTTCTTATGTAAATGTTTCCAGATCTAATGCCAATTCTTCTACTAATTATATAGATGCTTCTGACAGTACTAATTTTGATGGCGGAAATAATCCAAATTGGGTATTTTCAGTTTCTACTATATTAGGTAGTAGTACTGATCCATCTAGCGTTACAGTTGCACCAGGTTCTTCTGTTGTTGATTTAGATAAATTTACTTTTTATACAACTACTGGGACTGATTCTGTTACATCTTTAACTGTAACATTATCAAGTGGTGTGTATGTCGGCATTAGTGAAGTCAGGGTTACTAGTGATGACAATAATACAACTTATTTTAATGTTGCAACTGATCCTTTGTCTAATGTTATAAATTTTTCAGGAGGAACACCTATTCCTGTAACTACAACTCCGACCATTTTTAAAATTCGCATTACGCCAAAAACTCATTTAAATATGCCGGCTATTCCTGGAGCTGATTATGTTGTAACTAGTACTGTAAGTTCTTTTGTGTCTAGTCATACCCCTTCAGGTTTTGGTAATAATAGTGCTACGATTACAATCGACAATCTTTCTACTGATGATATTTCTAGTTTGAATTCTTCAGCAGGGAGTCAACAAATTTCTTTGACTTGGACCAATCCAACTGATATTGATTTTAATAATGTTCTTGTGTTAAGAAAAACATCATCAATTTCTGATGCTCCTACCGAAGGTGCTTCTTATTCTGCTCCAGGAGTTTTGGGTTCAAGTAATATTTTGTATACAGGTAGTTTGAATCATTTTACTGATACTGGTTTAACTAATGGAGTAAATTATTTTTATAAAATATTTACAGTAGATAGTAATAGTAATTACTCTAGTGGTTTAACTGTAGACAATATACCTTCAGATCCATTACCTCCAGTGTTAACAATTAATTCTGGTACAGACACAGGTCCGGTTTCTTCTGATACTATAAATATCACAGCTTCGGATACAGATTTAGATACTGCAACTGTTCAATATGGTTTTAGCTCTGATAATATTTGTGATGTTTCAGATACTTATGGAAATTTATTTACTAGTGGAAGTGATTTTTATATAACAGGAGTTCATACTGATTATTTATGTGCTACCGCTTCAGATCATTCAAGTAATACATCGTATCTTTTAGTTGGGCAATTAAATACAGATGATGTTGCTCCAACAGCATCTGTAACATATTCTGACACAGATAGAATTGTTAAAATGGGGGACTCTTTAACCATTACAGCTACTTTTAATAAACCTATTGCTACTTCTCCGGCAATGCAAATAGTTCTTTCAGGTCCTGATAATATTTCGGCTGTAAATATGGTGCGCGTTGATAGTACTCACTATTATTATGTTTACAGTGTTGGTTCTGGTGATGGAACTGAAACAGTTTCCTTTTCAACTGGTACTGATTTGGCCGGTAATTTGATAACATCAACACCTGTTTCCGGAGATACTTTTACTTTGGACAATACCGCTCCTGTTTTTTCTTCCGTGAATCCAGTTAGTAATGGATTTATAAGTAGTGTTACAATATCTTCTTCAATTTCTTATACATTAAGTGAATCTTTAGCGAGTGGTTCTATTGCTATCACTAGAATAGGTGGTTCAGTAGATAATGCTTCTCCTCATTTATGTACTTTTAGAAATACAGCATTAAATAGTGGTACACATAATCATTTTAGTATTGGTACTGGAAATGGTTGTACTGTCGCTCAGTCTTTAGTAGATGGTGCAATTTATGATTTTGATTTTAATGGAACTGATGTTGCTGGTAATATTGTTGCTACTGTATCTTCAACAAATGTTACTTTTGATACATCATTACCTTATGTAACTTCTATTGTTAGAGCTAACACATCTCCTACAAATGTCTCAAGTGTTGATTTTACTGTTACTTTTTCTGAGTCGGTAACAGGTGTCGATATTTCAGATTTTGTTTTAAATAATACTGGAGTTTCAGGCGCTCAAATTTCAAATGTTAGTGGTTCTGGTACAACTTGGACTGTTACTGTAGATAGTTATTCTGGAGAAGGAACTATTCAATTACAAGCAGATAGTAATGCAATTGTTTTTGATTTAACTGGCGGTGGTCTTTCTAATTTACCATTTACCACAGGACAAATTTATACAATAGATACTTCTTTTCCAAAATTTAATATAGAATATTATGATTCATCAGATACAGGATTGATTTTCCCTTTGAGTAATAATTCATATTTAAAAGCAGGTAGTTATATTATTAAAATTACATCTGATGAAACACTTAATTCAGCGCCTTATATTTCTATAGATTCTGAAGGTTCAAATAACGATGTTGTTTCTGGTACAACTACTCATCTCTCTGGTGATGTGTATACTTACAATAGAACAATAATTTCAGATGTTTTAGCTGAAGGTTTGGTTCCGGAAAATGTAACAATAACTGGTACTGATTTGGCCGGTAATTCTTCGGTAGATGTATTGCCTGATAATGTGGGTTCTATTGATATTTATACTGATACAACATTGCCTACAGTTTCAATAAATACAACGTTTTCAGATCCAACTAATATATCTCCGATTTCTGTAAGTGTTTTGTTTAGTGAACATGTTACAGGTTTTAATCTTAATGATATAGATGTAACAGGTGGGGTGGCTGGTAATTTGATTGGTAGTGATGAAAATTATACTTTTGAAATTTCTCCATCAAATCCAACTTCTGCAATTTCTGTTTTTATAAAAACTAATTCAGCTCAAGATTTAGCATTAAATTTAAATAGTACAACTTCTAATACAATTAATATTACATACAATTCAGTAAATCCTACTGTTATATTAACTTCCACATCTTCGCTTTCGCCTGTTCCTACGAGCGATAGTACTTTTAACATAACTGCTACATTCTCAAGTGCTATTCTTGGGGGAGTAACTGGCTTCGATGATTTGTTAAACGATATTGTTGTTGCCAACGGAGTTGTTTCAAATTTGCAAGCAGTTAATGATTCTGTTTATACTTTTGATGTTACCCCTGGTGATGGAGCTGTAGATGTTTTTGTTCCAGCTGGTGTTGCAGAAGATGCTTCAAATAATTTGAATACACAGTCTAACATCTTGTCTTTTATTTATGATAATTCAAAACCTTATATAGTTTCTGTTAGTTCTGATAGTCAAACTTTTAATAAATTAACAACTACTCCTCATACTATATTTGTTGTTTTTAATGAAGATATTTCTAATGTTCCAGATATAGAAATTAATGGAATTGATGTTGGTAATGTTTCAACTACCGCTATGTACGCTTGTGATTTGATACATAATTCAAAAACATTTTGTTATGATTTTACTGTGCCAGATTCTATCGGTCCTTTAACTAAAACAATTACTATTTCTGGAGCAGAAGATGTATCTAGTAATGTTATGGATTCAGATTCAGGTCATACTTTTGATATTGATACTTCTGGTTTGACTGTGACCGTTGAGCAAACTGACCCAAGAGATCCAACAGATATTTCTCCTATAAATTTCACAGCTGTATTTTCTCAGACCGTTTTAGATTTCGATGAAACAGATGTCACATTATCTGGAACAGCTAATGCTGGTACTGTCGTCGTAACAGATTCGGGAGATCATATGAATTTCAATATTGCAGTGTCTGATATGGCTGTCGACGGAACTGTTATTGTATCTATTTCTTCTGATGTCGCTCATAATTCTAATGGTAATCCGAATATGTCTTCCTCTTCAACAGACAATATTGTTACTTATAATACCGTGAGACCTACTTTAGTTGTTTCTTTGAATGATTATGATTTAAAAATAGGAGATGTGGCAAATGTGACATTTACATTTTCAAGTGAACCTTCTGGTTTTGATGATGGTGATATTTCTGTATCAAATGGAACATTGTCTTCTGTTGTAGTTGACCCAGGAGATAGTAAAATATATACAGCTATTTTTACTCCAGATGATGATATTGAAGATTCTTCTAATGTAATTACTGTAGGTACTGGTTGGACTGATTCTGTTTTAAATGAACCACTTGATCCTACTGATTCTTTGAATTTTAATATTGATACTTTAGCACCAGTAATTTCAGAAAATTCTGCTATATCTTCATCTATAAATTCAACACCTTCTTACGTCTTTACTTCGTCCGAAGCCGGATCTATTAGTTATGGTACAGGAGATTGTCGTGCTGTTACTTTGAGCGCTACTTCAGGTTTAAATATTTTAAATTTTGAATCATTAAGCGTTGGTGTTCATTCAAATTGTACATTGTTAGTTACAGATTCAGCTGGCAACCAAAGTAATATTTTAAGCGTGACTCCTTTTAGTATATTATCTTCTTCAAATCATGGTAATGGTGGAGGAGGGGGTTATATATATATTCCATTAGCTAAACTTATTGTTGATCCTATTTATGAATCAGTAAAAGAAAAAACTGTTCCCACTACTGATGTTCCAAGAATTCAAGAAATTAAAAAAGAAAAACCTGCCGTTGAGAAAAAAGATCAGCCTAAATTAGATGTTCCAAAAACAGATATTTTGAAAGATGTTTCAAATATTACCTCTCCGCAATTTTCTTTGATTAGATCATCTTCATCTGGTTTAGAGAATACTATTTTAGCTTTTCTTCAAAAAACTTTTTCTCCACCAACTATAAAAAAAATAGATGTTAGTCTCAAAACAGCATCTACTGTGTCAGCTATTACTACTGTCGGTATATCTATCGGTTCTGCTTTGCTTTTAAGTCCTATATCTTCTCCGGAAATCGTTTTAATACCTTTAAGATTGTGGTCATTGATTTTGACTGGACTCGGTATACGTAGAAGAATGAAACCATGGGGTGTTGTTTATGATTCTGTAACAAAGCAACCGCTTGATCCTGTTTATGTTTCTTTACTTAATTTGGACGGTAATGAAGTAGCTTCTTGTATTACAGATATCGATGGAAGATATGGATTTTTTGTGCCACCTGGTGTTTACAAAGTTGTTCCAAAGAAAACAAATTATATTTTTCCATCTAATGCGTTGGCAAACAGATTTCATGATGAATTGTATCAGGATTTGTATTTTGGTGATTATAAAAATATCAGCGCAGGAACTCTTATAACAAATAATATACCTATGGACCCTGTTAATTTTGATTGGAATGAATTTGCAAAAAATAAGAAAAAATTATTGAATTTTTATTCAAAAAAAGATTTATTATTGGCTCGTCTTTCTAATTACTTTTTTGCTTTTGGATCAATTGTGGCTACTATGGCTCTCGTCTTTTCTCCACAAAAATATAATTTAATAATTATGTGTTTGTATATAGTTATGTTCTTTGTTAGAAAAATTAATTTTAAATTTAAAGCAAAGGGAAAATTATTAGATAAAGATGGAGTACCGGTATCTTTCGCTCTTATTCGTATTGTTTCCAGTTCTACGAATGTTGAAATAGCTCATCAAGTTACAGATAAATTAGGTCAATATCATATTTTGGTTCCAAATGGAAAATATTATATGAAAATAGAGAAGAAGAATGATGATGGTTCATATACTTTGCTTAATACTTCTGAGAAATTTGAAGTAACTAATGGAATCATAAACAAATCG
Organism: Candidatus Nomurabacteria bacterium; assembly: GCA_021413905.1. Taxonomy (GTDB): domain Bacteria; phylum Patescibacteriota; class Minisyncoccia; order Phycocordibacterales; family UBA9973; genus UBA9973. The sequence continues at coordinate 145,707 of JAIOPO010000005.1, read as the reverse complement.
TTGACTTTGTCAGAATAGTGTCTGTGTTTTTAAAAAAATGTTATAATCATTTTATGACATGGGAATCAAGAAGAAAAATATTATACTCAAGTATAGTTTTGACTATTTGTGCATTTTTGATTTTTTTATTTGTTTATCCTTATTTAGTAAAGGCTCCTACTTGTACAGATAATAAACAAAATGGTACAGAGACGGGGATTGATTGTGGTGGGTCTTGTTTGAAAATGTGCACTTTTCAAGTCGATGAAATATCAGTTTTATGGAGCAAGTCTTTTAAAGTTGTTGATGGTAGATATAATGCAGTAGCGTATTTAGAAAATCACAATAAAAATGCAGTAGTAAATAAATTACATTATAGGTTTCGTATTGCTGATAAAGATAATATTTATATTGCTTCAAGAGAAGGTTATACTTATGTTCCACCATCTGGTAAATTTGCTGTTTTTGAACCAGCCATAGGTGTGGGTAATTCTGTTCCTGTTTATACAACATTTGAATTTTTGGAAATGCCAGTTTGGCTTGCTGTTAGCCAAGATAAGATAGAACAATTAAAAGTAAATGTCGATCAAATATTTTTGGAGAATGAAAATTCTTTTCCAAAATTGAAAGCTGTTATTGAGAACGATTCTTTGTTTAAAATTCCAGATGTTAATATTATTGTAATTTTGTATGATGCTTCTGGTGAAGCTATATCAGCAAGTAAGACGTATTTAAATTTTTTGTATAAAAAAACAAGTCAAGATATAGTGTTTACTTGGCCGGAACCTTTTTCTTCAAAAATAGTTAATAAAGAAATCATACCTATTTACAATATTTTCTACGCTTCTTTAAATTAAATGATGTCTTTATCTTTCGTAAAAAAAATAGATTGGCTTTTATTGTTATTTATTTTACCTATAATTTCTGCTGGTTTAGTAACAATGAAATCTTTCGTCCCAGATTCTTCCGGTATTAGTTTTTTTGAAAAACAAATAATATCTATTGTTTTTTGTCTTTTTATTTTTTTTGTATTTTCTTTTATTGATTTTAGATTCTTAAAAAGAACAGATGTTTTAGTTATTTTATTTTTATTTTTTTCTTCAATTTTATTAATTCTTTTTACATTGGGTCATATTTCTCATGGAGCTCAAAGCTGGTTTTCTTTTGGTATATTCTCATTTCAACCAGGAGATATGATGAAGTTGGTAGTTATTTTAATTTTAGCTAAATACTTTTCTCGTCGCCATGTAGAAATCAGGAATATTAAACATATATTTATTTCTGGTGTTTATGCTGTTATTCCATTTTGTTTGGTTTTATTTCAACCAGATTTTGGTTCTGCTATTATTATATTTTTTATTTGGTTTGGTATGACTTTGGTTTCAGGTATTTCTAAAAGACATTTGGCTTTGGTTGGTATTTCAGGAGTTTTAATTTTTACAGTTTTATGGATGTCTGTTTTTGCTCCTTATCAAAAAGCAAGAATTTTAAATTTTTTGAATCCATTGGCTGATATTCATGGTTCTGGTTACAATGCTTTTCAGTCAACAATTGCTGTCGGTTCAGGTAAGATATTAGGTAAGGGTGTTGGTTTTGGAACACAATCAAGACTTAATTTTTTACCAGAATATCAAACAGATTTTATTTTTGCTGCTTTTGCTGAAGAATGGGGTTTTGTAGGTGTTTTATTGTTATTTATATTGTTCGCCTTAACCATTTGGAGAATTCTAAGAAATGCTCTTCTTGGTTCTTCTAATTTTGAAATCCTTTTTGGTTTAGGAGTTGCTATTTTTTTAATGAGCCATATACTCATAAATATAGGTATGAATATCGGTATTTTGCCTGTTACCGGAATTACTTTACCTTTTATGAGTTACGGAGGATCTCATCTTTTAACAGAATTTATGGCTCTCGGTATTTTGATGAGTATGCGTAGTTATGCGAGAGTTGCTCATAAAGACGATATGAGAAATGAATTTTTAGGTATATAAATATATGATTATAGTAGAAGGAAAAAAAATTAGAGATATTATTTTAAATAAATTAAAAGAAGATATTAAAAATCTTTCTTTTCAACCAGTCTTTTGTGATATTTTAGTAGGGGAAGATTCTGTGTCTTTACAGTATGTTAATATGAAGATGCGTATGGCTGAAAGTATCGGTATAAAATTTCATAAAGCTTTTTTTAAAGAAGATATTTCAAACGATGAAATTTTAAATGAAATAAAAAAAATAAATAATATAGAAAATATATGCGGTATTATCGCTCAAATTCCTTTGCCGAAACATTTAGATAAAAATGCAATATTAAATGCAATTAATCCAGAGTTGGATGTTGATTGTTTGGGATTTGTGAATAGTCAAAAATTCTATAATGGTTCGGGTATCTTGTCTTTTCCAACTGCACGCGCTTGCATTGAGATTTTAGATTCTTTAGGTGTTGATTTGAAAGATAAAAAAATTGTTGTTTTGGGTCAAGGTGATTTGGTTGGTAAGCCAGTAACTTCTTTGTTAAGATTTCGCAATTTGAATGTCGAGACGATTGACAGTGAAACAGAAAATAAAGAAGTTATTTTAAAAAATGCCGATGTTATAGTGTCGGGCATAGGACAGGGTAAATATATAAAAGGGGATATGGTTAAAAAAGATGTAATATTAATTGATGCTGGAACATTTGAATCAAATGAAGGCATTGTGGGCGATGTTGATTTGGATTCTGTTAAAAATATTGCGAGTTATATTTCTCCTGTTCCTGGAGGTGTCGGTCCTGTAACTGTCGCCATGCTATTGTCTAATGTTGTTGACGTAGCAAAATTAAAAGATAAAATAAATAAAAATGAATAATATTATTTTTAATTTTTTATATGGTTTTGCTCATCATTTTAAATATGTTGATGATATTGTTTTTTTCTGTGCTATTTACTTGCCTTATTTGATAGTGATATTTGCGATAAGTTTTTTGCTTTTACATCACGATATAATTTCCTCAAAATTTTATTTAAAAAAAATTTCTTCCAAGGGCGTAGAAATAATGATCGCATTTTTTTCAGGTTTTGTAGCTTGGATATCTGCTTCTGTTTTAAAAGTATTTTTTCATACACCTAGACCGTTTGTTGATTTGTTTAATGTTTACCCGCTTTTTTATGAAAAAGGGTTTGCTTTTCCTTCAGGGCATGCAACTTTTTTTATGGCTTTAGCTATGGCTATTTTATTCAATCATAAAAAAGTCGGTATTATTTTTATCTTTTTAGCTTTGATTGTGGGGATTGCGCGTATTATTGCAGGAGTACATTACCCAATTGATATTTTGGGTGGATTTATTTTAGGTTCATTGATATCAATATTTTTTTATTCTATTAGAAAAATTATTTAATTTCGAAACTCGCTTTAACTGTAACCATTATTTCTTTTTGAATTTTTGAAGTATCATACATGCCATAATCACTGACTTCTACAGAATTTGGTGATGTGACTTGCACGACTCCACTAGATGCTGATTTTAATACACCTATTTTTTTGCCTCCAGCATTTGCGAGTTGTTCTGCTCGAGCTTTTGCATCACCGACAGCATTTGCCAATAACTCTATCCGAGTTTCTGGGAGTTTTGAATAATAATATTCTAAAGAATTTGTGGAGAATAATACTCCTTTATTTATTATTAATGAGCTTGTATTTTTTGCTAAACTGGAAATCTTTTGAACGTCTGAAGATTGGACTTCTATATTTTGAACTAAGTTGTAATTTTTCTCAGCTCCTTGGTTTTGTTCGTAAACTTCATTCATGAAAATAGGAGATATTTCTATGTTTTCTTCAGTGATTCCATTTGAAGTTAAAAAGTTTTTAACTTCTTTCAAGTCTGCGTCCATCTTTGCGTAACCATCTTTAATAGTTGAGACTTTTACCGGGCGAGTGATTGATGAAGTCCATTTAACTTTATCAGAAGTAACTTCTTTTTTTGCAGAACCTGTCGTCGAAATAAAATCCATTGAACGAAGTTTGTAAAAAGTAAAAGAACCTATTCCAAAACTTAAAATAAGTGAGACACCTAATATTAAACCAAAGATTGTGTAATTTTTATTATTTTCCATACTTTTATTTTACTACAATTTTAAACAAAAGACAATGATTATCCGTATTTGCTTTTTTAGATTAAAGTGTATAGAATATACTTATATTATGTGGAAAAAAAGAATTTTAGCTTTAATAATTATTTTACTAGGCGTTGCTGTAGCGTGTTTTGTTTATAAGACTGAACCGACTTTGAATCATAATTTTGAATCTCAAAAGTCATTTTTTAAGCATCATCCATTTCGTTTAGGTTTGGATTTGTCCGGAGGAACTCATTTGGTATATAAAGCAGATGTTTCAGCTGTCCCAGCAGGACAAATTAGTGACTCTATGTCTGCATTGCGTGATGTTATAGAAAGAAGAGTTAATCTTTTTGGTGTTTCTGAACCCGTAGTTCAAATAGAAGACGGGGGGATAGTTTCTAATGGAGAAGAAAAGCTTCTTATTGATTTGCCTGGTGTTACTGATGTTGAAAAAGCGACACAAATGATAGGGCAGACTCCACTTTTGGAATTTAAAATTGAAGCTCCTAAAGACGCTCCAAAACAAGTGACTGTAGGCAAAGATGGAAAATTGAATTTAGATATCAATTCTCAATTTGTAAATACAGAACTTACTGGTAGATATTTAAAAAATGCAACTTTAGAATTTGATCAAAATACTCGTGAACCAAAAGTATCACTCCAATTTGATGACACTGGTACTGCTTTATTTGCAAAAATAACAAAAGAAAATGTCGGCAAGATGGTGGCTATTTATTTGGATGGTTCAGCTATTTCCACTCCTGTTGTTCGTGAAGAAATACCAAATGGTCAAGCCGTTATCTCTGGTTCATTTACACCTACAGAAGCTAAACAACTTGTAGGCAGATTGAATTCCGGAGCATTGCCTGTGCCTATTTCACTTCTTTCAAAACAAACTATCGGCGCAAGTCTCGGAACTAATGCAGTTCATGCGGGTGTGAAAGCGACTATCTATGGTTTCTTGCTTATAGCATTGTTTCTTATTCTTTGGTACAGACTCCCTGGTTTGGTAGCTGTTATATCTCTATCTATATATGTATCTATAATTTTAGCTTTGTTTAAATTATTGCCTGTGACTTTGACAGCTGCCGGTATTGCTGGATTTATAATATCTATGGGTATTGCTGTTGATGCTAATGTTTTGATTTTCGAAAGAGTAAAAGAAGAACTACGTGGAGGCAGAAGTATTGCGAATTCTATTTCAGCGGGTTATGCACGCGCATGGTTTTCAATTCGTGATTCAAATATTTCCAGTATCATAACAGCTGTTATCCTTTTCTGGTTTGGTACATCACTCATCAAAGGTTTCGCTTTGACTTTAGGGATGGGTGTTTTGGTTTCAATGCTTTCCGCTATCACAATAACTAGGATATTCTTAACAGTTATAGATTTCTTGGGTGAAAATAAAGTGGCGAGATTTTTATTCAGCTCAGGTTTAAGTAAATAAAATATATGTTCATAATAAAAAACAAAAAAATATTTATTAGTATATCAATAGTATTGGTTATTTTATCTGTTCTTTCCTTGTCTGTATTCGGTCTTAAGATCGGTATTGATTTTAAGGGGGGAGCATTGACTGAAGTTGTTTATACTAATGCTCGTCCATTGCAAGCAGATCTTGATACTTCTTTTCAATCTTTAAATCTTGGTTCAGTCTTAATACAGCCTACAGGTGATATGGGTTATATAATAAAAACTCGTGATTTAGGAGATACAGAACATCTTTTAGTTTTGAGCACTTTATCTGAAGGTGGAAAATATCCTTTGCAAGAGACTAATTTTAATTCTATAGGTCCATCAGTTGGTCATGAACTTACAAAGAAAGCAATCATCGCTATTGTATTGGTCGCTCTCGCTATAATATGTTTTATTGCTTTTGCATTTAGAAAAGTTTCAAAGCCTGTGTCCTCTTGGAGATATGGTATCATCGCTGTTGTTACATTGCTTCATGACGTATTAATACCTGTTGGTTTGTTTGCTTTTCTTTCTCATTATTACGGAGCAGAAGTAGATACTTTGTTTGTTGTCGCAATACTTACAATCCTTGGTCTTTCTGTTTCAGATACTATTGTTATTTTTGACCGTATCAGAGAGAATTTGAAAAACAGAGCAGTGGAATTTGATCATACTGTCGGGAATAGTTTGAGTCAGTCATATGTGCGTTCCATTAACACTTCTATGACAGTTATTCTTGTTTTACTTTCTTTGTATTTCTTTGGACCGGTGTCTACAAAATATTTTGCACTTATGCTCACAGCTGGAATGTTCTTTGGAACATATTCTTCAATATTCCTAGCATCACCTTTGCTCGTATGGGTGGAAGAATTGCAAAAGAAATCTAATAAAAAATAGTTTTTTGTGTTACAATATGTTACAATATATAAGTTAAGTATTTCTTAACTTTTATCACTAATAAATATATTATATGATGTACTTTTTGATTATATTGGGTATTATAGTTTTATGGGTTGTTTTCGCTTTTAATGGTCTTGTTTCATTGCGAAATAGAGCGAAAGAAGCTTGGGCGGATATTGAAGTTCAGCTAAAACGCCGTTATGATTTGATACCGAATTTAGTAAATACAGTGAAAGGTTATGCTACACATGAATCCACTGCATTTGAGAAAGTCAGTGATGCCAGAGCTAAAGCCATGTCTTCCGGTGGTCCAAATCCTGCTCATGCGCAAGCAGAAAATATGCTCACGGGAGCATTAAAATCAGTCTTTGCTATTTCTGAAGCGTACCCAGATTTGAAAGCAAATACAAATTTCTTGGCTTTGCAAAGTGAACTTTCTGATACTGAAAATAAAATCCAAGCCGCACGCAGATTTTATAATGCAAATGTCCGCGACTTGAATACAAAAATAGAAGTTTTCCCTAGTAATATGATTGCCGGAATGTTTTCTTTCTCCAAAATGGAATTCTTTGATTTGGCTGACAACGACGTCGCGCAAAATCCTGTGGAAGTGAAATTCTAGATTAATTAATAAATAAATTTTATGCAAAAGAAAATAATAACAACATTACTAATTATCATAGTGTTAGCCTTAGTCTATTTGTGTGTGATTTTTTCTGTGAAGTCTGTTTCATTTAAAGATGCTGATAATAAAGAAGTTAAAAAAGAAACAAGCTTAAAAGATATTATTAAACCTATGTTAGATTCAAAAACAAAAACTGTAAAATTAAATGAAGAATTTAATATTAAATTGGGGGAGAAAGTCATAATTGCTAATGACTCATATAGTGGAGCAACTTTTAAAGTTGTTGGATTTGACCTAGGTGGCAATGGTTGTCCTATTAATTCTAATTGTATAGCAATGCCATTTCCTCAAAAAGTTTTATATGAAATACAAACCAATGATGTAAAAAATCCAGATGGCAGTATTCAACGTGGAGCACTTTATAAAAATGATCCATATAAATATGATTCATACCATACGCCATTTAGCGTTTTAGTAAAAGAAACTGATTATCAAACATACGCCAATATTGTTTTAGGAAAAATTGATGGTTGGACTGATTAGTATTTAATTTAAATTTATGCAAAAGAAAATAATAACAACATTACTAATTATCATAGCGTTAGCCTTAGTCTATTTGTGTGTGATTTTTTCTGTGAAGTCTGTTTCATTTAAAGATGCTGATAATAAAGAAGTTAAAAAAGAAACAAACATAAAAGATATTCTCAAATTACCTCCATTGAGTTCACAAACAAGAACTGTAGACTTAAATGAAGAATTTAATATTAAATTAGGAGAGAAAGTTGTCGTAAATGATGCATATGGTTCTGGTTCAACTTTTAAGTTAATAGGCGTAGATGAGGTTTGCAACACAGAGCTTTGTTTACCAGTAGTACCAATGGCTGGTTATGAAATACAGACTTTTGATGTAAAAGATTCACATGGTGGTGTTTATTTAAAAGGAGAATTATGTAAAGGTAGTGTTTTTGTTAATGATGAAAATAGTAAAAATACTTGTCAGTTTGGTGTTTTGATTAAAAAAACTTACTCTAAAGATGCTTCTGTTATTTTGAAAGCAACAGGTCCATATGGATACAATTATAATATTTAAATTTATGGCAAAAAAAGTTTCGATTATATTAATAATTGTTGTAATAATTATTCTTGGTTTTTTCATTTTTAAAATGGAAGTCAAAGCTCCGGTAAATGAAAATACAAAAGTAAATAATATTGAAACATATCCAAAAGATTTATTGCAGGGGAATAAAGATGATTTAATTTCTTTTTCTGTTTTTCCGAATACAAAAGTGCATGGCATTCTTTCATACAGAGGAAGCATTAAAGGCGGATATTTTTTTGAAGGAAATATCTTGATAAATATTTTGGACGCAAATAAAAAAGTATTAAAATCAAGCAATGCCGTGGCAAAGACTGAATGGATGACTGCAGAACCGGTGGAATTTGAAGGCAATATTGATTTCTCCACTCTCCCAAAGGGTCCATCATATTTTGAAATCCACAATGACAATGCTTCAGGTTTGCCCGAAAATGACAAATCTATTTTAATTCCAATTGTGATAGAATAGTTATATATTATTTAATTTAGTTCATCAAATGAATAAAGAATTTATAAAAACTTTTCTATCTCGCTCTGATGTTAAAAGTCTTTTAATTAAATCTGATAATAAACGAAAACGTCTTTTATTTCTTGGATTTTTTGCTGGTAGCTTATTTTCTCTTACTCTACTTATTCTGGATTACTTTATCTTTAAAAGTAAAGATACGTCAGATGTTTATAACCTTATTACGTATGCATTTATTTTGCCTGTCTTAGTAGCCATTTATGACATTCAGAGTATTGACCCACGCAATGATGTTATACCTATTTTGGCTAAGTTGATTGATAAAAAGCTTTTCTATGAGTTTATACCAAGCGACTCTCCAGATTATTTAGATAATAGGTGTTTGGTTAATCCTCATGATGGTATCGATTGTATTCAAAGTCATATAAAGTATGAAACACAAAATATGTTCAATAAAGAAATTTGTGATGTTTTTATTGAAGGGTATGAAATAGCAGTTTCGAATAATAGTAGCAGAACAAAAATCACTTCACATTCTTATATAACAGAGATAAAATATTTATCTGATAAATTTAAAATGAAAAATGATGTATTAGTAAAATCAAAAAAAGTAGCGCTTGTTCCAGGATTTGAGGATTTTGCTTTACTTGGATACAAGAAAGAAGCAGTTTTCTTGGAAAGTAATGATTTCGAGAAAATGTTTGATGTGTATTGCAAAGATCAAATTGAAGTAAGGGAATTATTAAATCCACATACAATGGAACTACTTATGGAATTTATTAAATTTTTTAACAATCAAAGAAGATATGATTTTTATTTTACTAAAAGTTCTATTTTTGTAAAATATTATATTAATAATATAAATAATAGTAAAGATAAATCTATGTTTAAAGTTATTAATCCTTTTAAAAGTTTTTCAAAAAATACAGAGTTGTATGAAAATTTTTATCTAGAGTTTTTGTGCTTTCGTAATTTAGCAGAGCATTTTAATCCTTTTTATCGTTAGTTTGACTATAAAAGCACTTCAATTTAGAATAGTTGCGGTTTTGGCATATGGTGTGTTAAAATAAAAATATGAAGATACAAAACTTTTCTGTCGTTATAGAACAAGATAAAGACGGCTTTGTTGCCGAATGTTTAGATTTGCAGGGATGCTATACACAAGGCAAAACTTATGAAGATGTTGTAAAAAATATCAAAGATGCCATAAAGCTTCATATTGCAGACAGGGTTGCAAAAAAAGAAAAACTAAAACTTTCTGAAAGATTTTTTACATTTTCTAATTTTCAAGTTGCAGTGGCTTAAAATATGTCTCCAAAAACTCTCAGGTATACTGCTGGCCAAATTATAAAAATAATAAAGTCTATTGGATTTTCCTTGTCTCGCCAGAGTGGAAGTCATATGATTTTTCACAATGGCAAAGGCGTGCGAATTACTATTCCAAAACACAGTTCAAAAATTCTTCATCCTAAAATTGTAAAGAATATTTTAAGGGATGCAGAAATAGAATAAAAATATGGCAACACTTTATACAGAGCAATCAAAAAATGTGACAAAGACTTGGCTCTTGATGAGCATGTTTTTTGTGATTGTTATTGCGATTGGTTTTTTCTTTTCGCAATATTATAGGAATCCGAATATTCTGTATTTCTTTGTTATTTTCAGCATAGTGATGAACATAGCGAGTTATTGGTATTCGGATAAAATAGCTTTGAGTTTAAACCGCGCGAAGCAAATCAAAAAAGAGCAAAATCCGGAGCTGTGGAATATTGTTGAAAATCTTGCAATTACTGCGGGACTTCCAATGCCGAAACTTTATATTATAGAAGACCCTGCGCCGAATGCTTTTGCCACAGGCAGAGATAAAAATCATGCAGTGGTGGCAGTGACGACGGGAATATTGCAGATTTTAGACAAGAGCGAAATGGAAGGTGTGATAGCTCACGAGCTTTCACACATAGGCAACAGAGATATTTTACTTTCGACTGTCGTGGTGGTTTTAGTTGGCTTTATTTCTATAATTGCCGATATGTTTTTGCGTTCTATGTTTTTCGGAGGTGGTAGAAATAGAGATAATGAAAATAATAATGGACTGATGATGCTCATCGGTATTGTGCTTTCGATTTTAGCGCCGATTTTTGCAACTCTTATCCAGCTCGCGATTTCCAGAAAAAGAGAATTCCTAGCAGACGCATCGGGGGCATTGCTCACCCGTTATCCGGAAGGGCTGGCGAATGCTTTGCAGAAAATATCAAAATATTCCAGACCGATGGCTCACGCAAACACAGCCACAGCGCATCTTTTTATAGCGAATCCTTTTGGTAATAAAGGTAGCTTAGGTCAAAAAGTCTCAAATTTATTTAGCACACATCCACCTGTGGAAGAGAGAATAAAAGCTTTGCTCGGTAATTAAATTCCAATTTTTCTTATATTTTGCTATACTTTTGGTATGGAGATAAAGGATATAGAGAATTTGGCGGAAATGTCAAAAATAGAGCTTTCTGAAGAGGAAAAGGTTTCTTTGCTTTCTGATATGGCTGGTATTTTGGATTATGTAAAACAAATAGAAATGCTTGAAGTTCCGGATATTGAACCTGAGTATGTGAATAAAAATATATGGAGAGAGGATGAAATTTTAATGAAAGATTTTTCAAAAGATTTGATTATAAAACAATTTCCGGATTCACAGGATGATTATGTAAAAGTGAAGAAGATTTTATGATTATAAATTAAGAAATTCAAAGATTTTAGCGCCTTCACCCTCGGAGACATAGGACAGGGAACCCACGACGCTTCAAATCTTTGATTTTCTTAATTAAATATTTTATGGATATAAAAAATTTAACAATAGAAAAAGCGGGAGAGATGATGCAAAAAGGAGAATTGACCTCAGTTGATTTAGTCTCTGCTTGTTTGAAAAATATTGAAGAAAAAAATAAAGAGCTAAATATTTTTTTGGAAGTTTTTTCTGATGCATTAGAGCAAGCTAAAAAAGCGGATGAGATCATAAAAAGCGGACAAGGCACATTGCTGACCGGTATACCTTTGGCTATCAAAGACAATATTTTAATAACTGGTAGAAAAGTGAGCGCAGGATCCAAAATGCTTGAAAATTATGTGGCAAGCTATGATGCATATCTTATTAAGAAATTAAAAGAAGCAGGTGCAGTTTTTATTGGCAGGACAAATATGGATGAGTTTGCTATGGGTTCTTCTACTGAAAATTCTGCATATGGAGTAGTTAAGAATCCGATTGATCCGACTCGTGTTCCGGGAGGTTCTTCGGGTGGTTCCACTGCTTCTGTTGTTGCAGGTATGGCTCTTGGTGCATTAGGTACTGACACAGGAGGTTCTATTCGCCAGCCGGCGTCTTTTTGCGGGCTTGTAGGTATGAAGCCGTCTTATGGCGGAGTTTCCAGAAACGGCACGATGGCGATGTCTTCATCTTTGGATCAAATAGGTCCTGTTGCAAAAACAGTTGAAGATGCAAAAATAATTTTTGATTGCATTGTAGGTAAAGATGAGATGGATAGTACAAGTATAGAAATAAATTCTGAAAATAAAAGTGGCAAGAAAATAGGTGTGCCTCGAAATTGGTTGAAAGAAGGAGTTGATATTGAAATAATTAAAAATTTTGAAGAGTCTTTGGAAAAATTAAAAAAACAAGGATATGAAATAGTGGATATTGATTTACCATATTCAAAATTTTCTTTGGCTGTTTATTATATTTTAATGCCAGCGGAAGTTTCTACAAATCTTTCTCGTTTAGATGGCGTGCGTTATGGTTTGCGAAAAGAAGGGGAGAATATGTTTGATACTTACAAAAAATCTCGTTCAGCGGGTTTTGGTGCAGAAACAAGACGCAGAATTATTTTAGGATCGTATGTCCTGTCTCATGGATATTATGACGCATATTACAACAAAGCTTGGAAAGTTCGCCATGTAATCGAAAAAGAATTTGAAGATATTTTTAAAAAAGTTGATTTTATCGCTACTCCGACGACTCCGACTCCGGCATTTAAATTCGGAGAAAAAAAAGATCCTTTGCAAATGTATCTATCTGACATTTTTACTGTGCCTGCGAATATTTCCGGCATACCGAGTATTTCCATACCATGCGGATTTTCTTCCTCTGGTTTGCCTTTCGGTTTGCAATTTATGACTTCTATGAAAAATGACAAAAATATTTTTTCTATTAGTATTGATTTTGAAAAAAATAAATAAAAATTATGCCTAAAAAAATATTTAATATTTTCGAGAATTATTGGAAAGCTTTGGGTCCCGGACTCACAACAGGAGCAGCCGATGATGATCCTTCTGGTATCGCTACTTATTCTCAAACAGGAGCTAAATATGGATTAAATATGATTTGGCTTGCTCTTTTTACATTTCCTTTGATGGCTATAGTCCAAGAAATGTGCGCGCGTATAGGCCTCGTTACAGGGGCAGGTCTTGCTTATAATATAAAAAGAAATTATTCTAAAAAAGTTTTATTTATCTGTGCCTTGCTTTTACTTTCTGCAAATATATTTAATATCGGCGCAGATTTGGGAGCAATGGCTCAGGGAGTGCGATTAGTCTTTCCTCATTTAAATTTTGCTTTATTGGTTATTATTTTTGCTGTGTTTTGTTTGGTTTTACAAATATTTATTTCGTATAAAAAATATTCAAAATATTTGAAATATCTGACTTTTGTTTTGTTTGCATATGTTTTTGCTGTTTTTGTAATTCAGATAGACTGGTTTCAGGTATTAAAGCATACTTTTATACCAAATATTCATATATCAAAAGATAGCTTGATTTTAATCTGTGCAATATTGGGAACAACAATCTCGCCTTATCTTTTTTTCTGGCAAACTTCTCAAGAAGTAGAAGAGTATAGTCTTATCCCTCAGTCAGCTGAAGGTATTTCTTCTGATTTAGATATAAAAAATGATATAAAAAAAATGCGTGCAGATGTCTGGTCTGGAATGTTTTTTTCAAATGTCGTAATGTTTTTTATAATACTTACTTGTGCTTCTACTTTATTTAAAAATGGTATTACAAATATAACAACTGCCACAGACGCTGCTTATGCTTTACGACCATTGGCGGGGAATTTTACTTTTATACTTTTTGCTATCGGTATTGTGGGTACTGGTCTTTTAGCGATACCTGTTTTGGCTGGATCTGTTTCTTATGCAGTTTCTGAATTTTTTGGTTGGAAAGAAGGTTTGTATAGAAATTGGCGAGAAGCATTAGCTTTTTATGGAGTTATTATTTTAGCTGTTGGTTTTGGAATTCTTTTAAATTTTATAGGGTTAGATTCAATTAAAGCATTGATTTATTCTGCCATGTTGAATGGTTTAGTTGCACCTATTATTATTTTTTTAATATTAGGTTTAAGTTCAAATGAAAAAATAATGGGAGAATATAAAAATAGCAAATTGATTAAATTTTTTGGTTGGATTTTGTTTTTATTGATGACATTGGTTGGTATTACTACGATAATTTCTCTTTGGTTTTAAAGATGAAAATCTTAAAAGATTTTAATTTAAAAGATTTAAATACTTTTGGTGTTTTTGTTAAATCAAAACTTTTTTTCATTATTGAAAATGAAAATGATTTAAAAAATATTTTAAATTCTGAAGAATTTAAAAAAAATAATATTCTTTTTTTGGGTGGGGGAAGTAATATTCTTTTTACTAAAGATTTTGACGGCTTGGTTATTTTAAATAAATTAAAAGGAATTGAGATTTTAAAAGAAGATGATATAAATGTTTGGGTAAAAGCATTTGGCGGGGAATTATGGCATGATTTGGTTGTTTTTTGTGTAGAAAATAATTTTTGGGGAATTGAAAATATGTCTTTAATACCAGGCACTGTGGGAGCTTCGCCAATACAAAACATAGGAGCGTATGGTGTGGAGCTTAAAGATATTTTAGAAAGTTTAGAATCTTATGAAATAGATTCTGGAGAAAAAAGAATTTTTAATAATACAGAATGTAATTTTGGATACAGGGATAGTATTTTTAAAAATGAATTAAAGGGAAAATATTTTATTTCAAGTATTACTGTGAAATTATCTAAAAAAAATAAATTAAACACCTCATATAAAGTTTTAGAAGAATATATAAAAGAAAATAATTTAAAACTTGAAACATCTAAAGATGTAAGTGATGCTGTTTCCTTAATTCGTAAAAGTAAATTACCTGATCCGAAAGTTTTAGGTAACGCAGGTTCTTTTTTTAAAAATGTTTATATTGATCAAAAAAAATTAAATGAACTTTTGGAAAAATATCCGGAAATGAATTATTTTAATGAAAATGAAAAAATAAAAATTCCTACGGCTTGGTTGATAGAAAAAGCTGGATGGAAAGGGAGAAGGGTAGGTAATGTAGGAGTTCATGAAAAACAAGCCCTTGTTTTGGTAAATTATGGTGGTGCTGATGGAGTAGAAATGGTTAATTTTGCCAATTTAATTATAGATTCTGTTTTTGAAAAATTCGGTATTAGCATTACACCAGAAGTGAATTTGATATAAGTAGTTTTTTATTTTTATTATTGTTATAATAAATGTATGCGAACATATAATACAAAATACGGCGTTTTTTTATATATAATTTTTATATTCTTTGGATTTTTAACAAATTCAGCATTTGCAATTTCTGCTCCAACAGTCAGTACTACTTCACCTTTGGTTACAGTAGGGGCGACTTCAGCTGTTTTGTTGGGAAATATTAGTGATACTGGTGGAGAGAATGCATTGTCTGTCGGTTTTAATTATGGTACTGCTTCTAATAATTTAAATTTTCAAGTTGTAAAAAGTGGTTCTTTTAATACTGGTTCTTTTTCTTATACATTTCCAAGTGCTTCTTTGAAATGTAATACTACTTATTACTATAAAGCTTTTGCTGTGAATAGTGCAGGAGTAGGCAATGCTTCTACTGTTCAAAATTTTACCACAAGCGGTTGTCATTTTTTTGACTATACAGCTTCTGCTGAATCGCATTCACCTTATACTGTAGGTACTAGTAATAGATTTGTGGTCACTGCTGATTTCAATCAAGATGGAAATATGGATATGGCTGTTTCAAATCAAACATCTGCAAATATTTCTGTTTTTCTCGGCGATGGAACAGGGAATATGGGTACCGCTACGAATTACACAGTAGCCTCACGTCCAAGAGGAATGGTGGTTGCTGATTTTAACAAAGATGGAAAATTAGACATAGCTGCTACAAGTGATAATGGAAATAGTATTTCTGTTTTGCTGGGTGATGGAGCTGGAAGTTTTGGTACTAATTCTACTTATTCTGTTGGTAAAACATCTCGTTATATGTCTTCTGGTGATTTCAATGAAGACGGTAATATTGATTTGGTTGTTTCCACTACAGTAGCAGGTACGAGTGCGACTGTTATTTTTGGTTCAGGTACTGGTACTTTTGCTAACCCTGTATCATTTACTGTGGGTTCTGCTCCTACTGGAGTTGTTTCAACTGATTTGAACGGTGATGGTCATCTTGATATTGCTGTTTCAAACCAAACTTCAAATTCCGTTTCTGTTTTAATTGGTGATGGTCTTGGTAGCTTTGCTACCGCTGTGAATTATAGTGTTGGTACTGCTCCTATTGGTTTGAGTTATGGTGATTTTAATAATGATGGAAAAGTTGATTTGGTTTCCTCAAATCAAACCACAAGCAATCTTTCTGTTTTAATTGGTGATGGTCTTGGTAGCTTTGCTACCGCTGTGAATTATAATGTCGGCACTAATGCTGGTGTTTTTATTTCCGTTGTAGATTTAAATAGAGATGGAAAACAGGATTTGATTGTTTCAAACCAAACTGCAAATACAATTTCTTTTTTAATTGGAGTTGGAGACGGAACTTTCGGTGCTAAAATAGATATCGCTGTAGGGTCTACTCCTATTTCATTAAATACTGCAGATTTTAATAATGATGGGATTATAGATATCGCTGTTTCAAATCAAGGAGCCGGTACTACTACTTTATTATTAGGATCAGCAGGTACTGACGTTACTTTGCCGATTGCATTCACTACTGGGGCAGTGACATCTGTGGGTGGAAACGTTGTTGCAGATTATTGGAATTCTACTAATACTAGTTTAAATATTATTGTTCCTTTAAACTCTAATGATGATTCTTTGATTGGTGGAACAATTCAAATACAAGCAAGTAGAAATAGTGGTGCATATGCTAATCTTGGAAGTGCGTATACTATTTTGAGTGGAGATGTTGTAGCTGGAACAAAAACAATGTCTATCTCTGCTTCAGATTTTGAAGCAATTACTGATTTTGCAAATAGTGATATTTTTAATTTTAAAGCAGTTCTGACAGATATAGCTGTGAATTCAAGAACTGGAACAGTGAGTGCTAATACATTAACCGTAAATCAAACTATACCGAGTGTTGTGATTTCACTCAGTCGGTACACTTTTAAATCAAGTGATACTGCGACAATTACATTTACTTTTTCTGAGACACCCACTGCTTTTACTTCAGCTGATGTTTCCGTATCCAATGGTTCAATTTCTGATTTTACTGTAACTTCTGATCCTACAATTTATACGGCATTATTTACACCAGATTCTTCTGTTGCTGATCTTTCAAATGTTATCACTGTCGGTACTTCTTGGTATACAAGTACAGGTAATGCACCTTCTGCTTCTACTGATTCTTCTAATTATGAAGTGGACACAGAAGCACCTGTAATAAATGAAATATCAGCAATTCAAAATTCAACAAACAGTACTCCTGTTTATGATTTAAATTCTTCTGAATCTGGCAGTGTTGTTTTTTATGGTGATTGTTCTTCTGGTACAACTTCTGTTTCTTCTGGTGTTAATCATATTACTTTAAACTATTTACCTGTCGGTGTACATAATTGTTTCGTGCGTGTTACGGATTCTTTTGGTAATCAAAGTAATATGTTAACAATGACTCCTTTTGTTGTGCACAGTAGACCATCTGGTGTTGCTTTATTGTTGAATAATTTAAATCAAAATCAAAATAATCTTATCAACAACAATGATTGCTCTTTGAATAATTGTGTAAATTTAAGTTCAAATAATAACTTTAAATTTAAAAATAATTTAAAGTTTGGAAACACCTCTCTTGATGTGAAGAAATTACAAGAATTTTTGAATAAAAATGGTTTTCCTGTTTCTTTAAGAGGTGTTGGTTCTAAAGGTTTTGAAACCAATAAATTTGGGAATGCTACTAAAAATGCTTTGATCCAATTTCAGAAATCACATTTGAATTTAAAGGCTGATGGTATTTTTGGTCCTGCTACAAGAAAATTAATTAATTCTTTAACAAATTAGTTAAAAAAGTGTATAATGTTTTGTATTAAAAGTTAATTATAAAAAATAAAAATATGTTTAAAGATAATAAATTAAATATGGTTGTTTCAGTTTTAATTATTTTGGTTGTTATTGGCGGGTTAGCTTATATTACTATTAATAAAAATAAAAATAAAATGACAGCAGAAAACAATACACAAACAGTGCAAAAAGAAGGTTATAAATTTACAATTACAAAAGAAGGTAATGGTGACATTGCTAAGACGGGTGATACTGTTGCTATGAATTACACAGGCATGCTCGCAGATGGTACAGTTTTTGATTCAAATGTTGATCCAAAGTTTAATCATGTTCAACCTTTTGTTTTTACAATCGGAGCAGGACAAGTGATAAAAGGTTGGGATGAAGGTATTGCTGGTATGAAAACAGGAGAACAAAGAACATTGGAAATAAATCCTGAGTATGGTTATGGTGCCAATGGTGTAGGTGGTGTGATCCCTCCAAATTCTGTTTTGACTTTCAAAGTTGAATTGGTTGCTATTAAAAAATAATATATTTCGTTTAGCGAAATAGAATAAAATATGGAAATTACAAATGAACAAAAGGGCAAGTTATTCAAAATAATTTTGATTGTAGGTATAATCCTAGCTTTATTTTTAGGTGTAAAAGTTTTGTCTGAATTAAAAAATTTAAATGAAGATGATAATAAAAATATTAATGTCATTTCTTTTACAGGACATGGAGAAGTAAATGCTGTGCCTGATATTGCCAATATTTCTTTTACAATTCACAAAGAAGCAAAAACTGTAAAAGAAGCTCAAGATTCTGTGGCTCAAATTGAAAATAAATCTTTAAGTTTTTTAAGAGGAAATAAGATTGAAGATAAAGATATTAAAACACAAAATGCATCTTTTAATCCTAAATATGATTATACAAATCCTTGTTTAAATTCATACCCTCGTCCTTGTGATCCTGTTTCTCCAAAAATAGTCGGTTACGAAGCTTATGAAAGTATTAGTGTGAAAATAAGAAATACTGACAATGTTGGAACAATTATGCAAGGATTAGGAAGTTTGAGTGTTACAGATTTGAGTGGTCCAAATTTTTCTATTGATGATGAAGATGCTTTAAAAGCTGAAGCTAGAAAACAAGCTATAGATGATGCAAAAGAAAAGGCTAAATCTTTAGCCAGAGATTTAGGTGTTCATTTAGGAAAAATTACTTCATTTAATGAGAATGGAAATTATCCTATGCCAATGTATGCTAAAACTGATATGGCTATGGGAAGTTCTGCTCCTGCTGTGGCTGAATTGCCAAAAGGAGAGAATACAATAACTTCAGATGTGACTATCACTTTTGAAATTCGTTAAGTTGACTTTTTAAGTTAAAAAGAGTATATTTAAAAGAGCCCTTTGCGGGGCTTTTTTAATAAAAGAAAACATTGTAAAATATAAATATATGTCAAAAATTACTGAATATTTTAATGAAGCAAAAACAGAATTAAAGCATGTTAATTGGCCTACAAAAAGCCAGACAGTTTTTTATACTGGTATAGTTTTATTATTGTCTTTTTTAATAGCTTATTTCTTAGGATTTTTTGATTTTCTGTTTTCAAAAGGATTAACAAAAATAATTTCTTTTTAATTTATGTCAAAACAAGAAACACAAGGAGTTAGGAATTGGTATGCAATACATACTTATGCAGGATATGAAAATGCGGTTCTTCGCAATTTAAAACAACGCATAGATTCTTTGGGTATGCATGAAAAGATTTTTAATGTAATAGTGCCTGTAGAAAAAAAGGTAAAAATTAAAGCTGGTAAAAGAGTTGAAGTTGAAGAAAAAATTTATCCTGGTTATGTATTGGTGGATATGATTGTTACTGATGATTCTTGGTATATTGTTCGTAATACACCTCGTGTTACAGGTTTTGTTGGTGCGGGAGTCAACCCTGTGCCACTTCGAAAAGAAGAAGTTGATTATTTGTTTAAGAAAATGGATTCTAATACAGCAAAACACAATATTGATTTGGCGATAGGAGAGACTGTTTTGATTAGTGATGGACCATTTAAGGATTTAGAAGGTAAAGTAAACAGCGTTGATCAAGAAAGAGGTAAGATAAAAGTTCTTGTTTCAATGTTTGGTCGCGAGACACCAGTCGAGTTGGATTTCTTGCAAGTTAAGAAGATTTAATATAATATACAAAAGCAATGGCAAAAAAGATAACAAAGAAAATTAAATTACAAATTATGGGTGGAAGAGCTACTCCAGCTCCGCCTCTTGGACCTGCATTGGGACAAGCTGGTATAAACATAGGGGATTTCGTTACTAAATTTAACGCTGCTACATCAAAAATGATGGGTGAAAAGGTGGGTGTGCAAGTTTTTGTTTATGAAGACCGCACTTATGATTTTGTTGTAAAGACTTCTCCAGCTACTGATTTGATATTGAAAGCGGCAGGTGTGGAAAAAGGTTCCGGAAAACCAAATTCTTCAAAAGTGGGCAAAATAACTCGCGCTCAAGCTGAAGAAATTGCAACAAAGAAAATGACTGACTTAAATGCAAAAGACATGGATGGCGCTGTCGCTATTATTGCAGGTTCCGCGAGATCTATGGGTATAGAAGTTAAATAAATTTTTTAAAATATATACAAAAGCACCCCATAGGCAAGGCCTATGGGGTGCTTTACTTTTTGTTTTTAAATTGATAGTCTGAAAGTAGAATTTGAAAAATTAAACAATCTTAAAGGAGGTTTTTATGAGTAAGTATATGACTCTTGGTTTTGACCTTGATGATACATGTTTTGATTGGGTGGGAAAATTGATGCAAGAATGCAAAAAAGAATTTCCCGATCTTGATTTTTTTCATCGTGATAAACAAACTGAATGGGATTTTTCTTCCAATTATCCTGAAGAGTATCGTTCAAGAATTAATGCAATTTGGCATCGTCCAGGATTTTACAAGGATTTGCCTTTAATACCTGGAGCAGTAGAAATTTATAAAAATTTGATTGAGTTAAATCATCATGTTATGTTTGTTTCTACTCCAAACAGGGGACCAAATGCGGGACATTCTTATAAAGAAAAATATGAATGCCTTTTGGATAACTTTGGTTCAGATGCTGCTCATTCACTAACTTTGACTTACGATAAGACTCATATTCTGTGTGATTACCTTGTGGATGACAAGCCACAAATAAAGGGTAAAAAAACACCAGTGTTTGAGCATTTTGTTTTTGATAGAAATTATCCTTACAATGCTCATCTTCCCGAAGAGCGAAAAATAAATTGGGAAAATTTTAAGACAAAAATCCCAAATTTATTTTAATTAATGTTTTTGAAATGTTTAAAAGCCAGTCTGTGTGACTGGCTTTTTTTAATTTTAGTAGTATATTTATTGTATATGAAGAAACAAGAAAAGCCTTTGAAAAGCAAGCGTCCATCTTGGGATGAATATTTTATTGAGATTATGGATACTGTTGCAAAAAGGTCTAGCTGTGATCGTGGTCAAACAGGTTGTATTATTGTAAAAGATAATAGAATTTTAGCCACTGGTTATGCCGGTTCTCCTGTGAATACAAAACATTGTGATGATATTGGTCACGAAATGCATACTGTTATTCATGCAGATGGAACAGAATCTATGCATTGTATTCGCACCGCGCATGCTGAACAAAATGCAATTGTGCATGCAGCTCGAGTGGGCAACGCTTTGTTTGGTGGCACATTGTATTGCAATATGACACCTTGTTATGCTTGCGCTAAAATGATTATAAATGCTGGTATTGAAAAAGTGATTGCAAAAAAAGATTATCATGCAAGCAAAAGAACCAAAGAGATTTTTAAAGAAGCCGGAATAAAATTTAAACTTTTAAACAAAGAAGTACAAAAATATAATAATCAAAAATAATTTTATGGTAAATTTGAAAGAATTGCAAAAAGAAATAATGCGAAATAAATTGGAAAAAGGTTTTAATACCACTGATGTGGCTCTTGAATTTTGTCGCGCTCATGAAGAACTTTCAGAAGCATTTTCTAAATTCAATAAAGGGCAAGAGGGGGTAGCAGAAGAATTTGCAGATGTTGCTATATTCCTTTTAGGAATGTCTGAGATTTTAGGTTTTGATTTGGAAAAAGAATTGGTAGACAAAATAGAAAAAAATAAAAATAGAAAATATAAAAAAGTTAAATCTCCTGATGGTAAAGATATTTTTATACGAGAAAAGACGGATTTAGATCCTTAATTAGAAAAATCTCTTATATTCCACAAAAGCATAATCATATGGATTTTTTTCATCTTTTTGATGATTTTCTCTGGAAACTTCTCCGAATACTATTGGTATTATTTCCGGGAAAAATACGTCCGCTTTTTTGTCCGTTGCATTTATTTCTGTGATATAAAGTTTATCTGCAAAATTCATCGCTTGTTTATATATTTCCGCACCACCAATAATAAACACTTCTTCGTTTAAGTGTTTACCCTGAGCGAGCGAAGCGAGTCGAAGGGCTTCTTCGAGCGAATGTGCTATTTCTGCATTTTCTATTTTATAATTTTTGTCTCGAGTAATTATTATATTTCTTCTATTTGGTAAAATCTTTCCTATTGATTCAAAAGTTTTTCTGCCCATTACAATAGAATGACCGGAAGTTAATTCTTTGAAATGTTTTAAATCTGCTGGTAAACGCCAAAGCAAAGCATTGTTTTTTCCGAGTTCATTATTTTTACCAATTCCTGCAATGATTGAAATCATAATTTTTTAAACTGCGATAGGCGCCTTGATGCCTTCATTCGGATTGTAATCTGTTAATTCAAAATCTTCTATCGTGAAATCTTCTATGTTTTTTTTATTAGGATTGATTTTCATTTTCGGCATTGGGC
Organism: Candidatus Nomurabacteria bacterium; assembly: GCA_021413905.1. GTDB lineage: Bacteria > Patescibacteriota > Minisyncoccia > Phycocordibacterales > UBA9973 > UBA9973. The sequence goes on along the minus strand of JAIOPO010000005.1, from coordinate 122,916 downwards.
GGATGTCGCCACGGCGGGATAGTTGGAGTCTGGCTTGCTCTAAATGATTTGAATATAAATGCACGTCGCCTCCAGTCCAGACGAATTCGCCAGCTTCAAGTCCGCAGATTTGAGCTATCATCATTGTGAACACAGAATATGATGCAATATTAAAAGGCAAACCCAAAAATGTATCACAGCTTCTTTGGTAAAGTTGGCAGGAGAGTTTACCCTGAGCACCGGTCGAAGGGTTTGCTTGAGTAACATAAAATTGAAAAAAACAATGACAAGGGGGTAGTCCGGCTTTTGCCATTTCTTCGATGTCAGCGACATTCCAAGCAGACACAATCATTCGGCGAGAGTCCGGAGTATTTTTTATTTGCTCTATCACATTTGCGAGCTGGTCGATGTGTTTACCGTTTGGTGTAGGCCAGCTTCTCCATTGATAACCATAAATCGGTCCAAGTTTGCCATATTCTTTTGCAAAATTTTCGTCAGTTTTTATTTTATCCACAAATTCTGCCATGCCATTTTTCCATTCTTCGCCATTGATTTCTGGAATTGGTAAATTGTTTCTTTTTAAATATGCTTTGTAAGGCCATTCATCCCAGATATGCACATTGTTATCTGCAAGATATTTCAGATTTGTATCTCCGCGCATAAACCAAAGCAATTCATGTATGATGGATTTGATGGGTACTTTTTTAGTGGTCAGGAGAGGGAAGCCATCAGCGAGATTGAAACGCATTTGATAGCCAAAAATGCTCTTTGTGCCTGTGCCTGTACGGTCAGTTTTCTCGACACCATTTTTCATAATGTGTTCCAAGAGGTCTAAATACAATTCATCTACATGTTTACCAATAAGTTTATTTTGCATAATTGAATTATAACTTTTCAAAATATCTTTAACAAATTTGACATTATATAAGCAATATGCTATTCTTTAATTATCAATCTCACTTTAATCTAATCGAGACTGAATGACCCCGCTTAGCGGGGCAAGTGATGGAAATCAATTATGACTTTGAGTCGTGGTATTGATTACCATGACAAAAAGAAATATATGATAAAAACACGCAGTTTCGCGCGTCCAGCTTCGTCTGGAGTACGTGCACCGTCTCGCTTTGCGGGACCAGCTAAAAGTTCAAGCAGACCGTTTACGACTGGTAAGCCTGTTCGTTCTTTCGGCACAAGCAAGCCAGCTTTTGGAGCTAGAAAAAGTTTTGGAGGTGGAGGTTTTAAGAAAAATAGTTTTAGTAGAAATTCACGCCCAGCAAAACGCGGTAGATTTGGTGGCGAGAGGATAGACTATTCTCGCTTTATTCAAAAAGCAGTAAAAGTGGAAGAAAAGCCATACATAGCAAAACATACTTTTGCGGATTTTCCTTTCAATGAACAGCTTCATAAAAATATTACACGTAAAGGATATACAAATCCTCGCCCTATTCAAGATCAATCTATTCCATCTGTAATTGAAGGAAAAGATGTTTTTGGTTTGGCAAATACAGGTACAGGAAAGACAGCGGCATTTCTTTTGCCATTGATAGACAAAGTAATGAAAGACAAAACTCAAAAAGTTTTGGTACTTGCTCCTACTCGCGAACTCGCAATGCAGATTGAAGAAGAACTTCGCTCTCTCGCTTTCGGCTCAGGACTTTATGGAGTATGTGTTGTCGGAGGTATGCCGATTATGAAACAAATAAATGAAATTACTCGCGGAGTGTCTTTCGTTATCGGTACACCAGGACGTGTAATGGATTTGATAAAAAGAAAAGTGTTGGATTTAGCACCTTATAAATATGTGGTGCTTGATGAAGCGGACAGAATGCTTGATATGGGATTCCGCGATGACATGGTTTCAATTATTTCAAAAACATCTCCGGACAAACAAACTCTTTTTTTCTCCGCGACACTTTCTCCGGAAATAAAAAAACTTACAGCAGATTTTTTGAAAAATCCTGTATTTATTTCTGTAGTTTCCGGTGAGACTGCAAAAAATATTGACCAAGATGTCGTGAAGTTTAAAACCAAAGAATCTAAAATAGAACTCTTGCACGAAGTTTTGAAATCAGAAGGCACAGACAAGATTTTGATTTTCCGCGAGATGAAACATGCAGTAGATGACCTTTCTAAAGAACTTGGTAAAATCGGTTTCAAAGTGGGTACAATACACGGCGACAAAAGAAGCCGAGACCGTATTCGCACTTTGGACTTGTTTAAGACTGACAAGATAAATATCTTGATTGCGACAGATGTCGCAGCGCGAGGTCTGGACATACCTGACGTCACGCACGTTATCAACTACGACGTGCCACAGACTTACGACACATATGTGCACCGCATAGGCCGTACCGGCCGTGCAGGCAAAAAGGGAACAGCTTTGACTTTTGTGCCAGCACATTAAAATAAGTTAACAAAAAAATCCCCATTTGGGGATTTTTTTGTTTTTTTTATTTAAACTCTAGCTTTGATTAGTCCGGCTTTGAGGAGTGTGGCGTAAGCGCCGTTTTTCTTGATAGTGCGTAGGCCTCTTGTAGAAACCTCGATATTTACGGATTTGTTTAATTCAGGAACAAAAACCTTCTTTTTCTGAAGATTCTGATACTTACGCTTCTTGCCTGTAGGGTTGAATTTGGTCGCACGAGTGCGGTTTGAGTAGCCACCACCGACAATTGAAGTCTTATTTGTTATTGCACATATTTTCGCCATGATTTTTTTATGTTATCATATAAATTGTAGGGATGCAACCCCTTTAATATTTTAAACATTTTATGGATACTTTATTTTTTATAATCATACTCATCATGTCTGTAGTGATACACGAATTGTGTCACGGCTTCATGGCTGATTTTTTAGGGGATAGAACTGCGCGTTATGCCGGAAGACTGACATTGAATCCATTAAAACATTTGGATCCATTTGGTTCTATTATTTTGCCTGGTATGTTATATCTCGGTTCTCTTGTTACAGGACATTCTTTTATTTTTGGCTGGGCGAAACCTGTGCCGTACAATCCTCATAATTTAAAAAATGAAAAATGGGGAGGCATAGCTGTGGCATCTGCTGGAATTTTAGCAAACCTTTCCATCGCTTGTATTTTTGGAATTTTAATTCATCTTGCTCCGAGTTTAGGTTTTCCGGTTTATGATCCTGTGAATATTGATGCTTTTTATAAAATAACAATTGAAATAGTTTTGATAAATATTTCTTTGGCTTTGTTTAATCTGGTCCCAATACCTCCGCTCGATGGCTCTAAAATACTTTATCCATTGTTGCCAGGTTTTTTACGCCCAGTTACTCTTTTAATAGAACAATATTCATTGATTGCATTGTTGGTTTTTGTCATTTTCTTTTCAAATTATCTTTATCCTGTTTTGTCTATATTGTTTCATGGTATTACCGGCTTATATATTTAAAATTATATATTCACTATCAGCATTTGCATTTTTTAACGACTTGTAGTAGATTACTAATTGAGTCCTCGGACTCTTTTGTTTTACAAAAAAGCATTATATGCCAACAATCAATCAATTAATTAAAAAGAACAGAAGCAAGATAAGTCAAAAATCAAAGGCTGTGGCTTTAGCGCGTGGATTTAACACATTAAAAAATCGTCCTGTATTTTTCCCATCTCCTTTCAAAAGAGGAGTTTGTACAAAAGTTACAACTATCACCCCAAAGAAACCAAACTCTGCTCTCCGTAAAATCGCTCGTGTACGTTTGACTAACGGTATGGAAGTCACTGCTTATATTCCAGGAGAAGGACACAATTTGCAAGAACACTCTGTGGTTATGTTGCGCGGAGGTCGTGTGAAAGACTTGATCGGAGTTCGTTATCATATAGTTCGTGGTGTGCTTGATACTCAAGGAGTTGAAAAGAGACGTCAAGGTCGTTCACTTTACGGAAACAAGAAACCAAAGAAAGACGGAAAGAAATAATTCGGCAAGCTCACTATAAATAATTTAAATAATATATTATGCGAAGAAAAGTAAAAAATAGAAATATAGTTGGTCCAGACTTTGTTTATAATTCTCCAAAATTGGAGAAGTTTATAAATTACACTATGTGGTCCGGTAAAAAGGAAACAGCCCGCAAGGTAATGTATCAAGCTTTTGATATTATCAAAGAAAAGACAGGTAATCCAAATCCTTTAGAAGTTTTTGATCTTGCAATGAAAAATGCTGGTCCTTTGACTGAAGTTCGCTCAAAGAGAATCGGAGGTGCAAACTATCAGGTTCCTCGTGAAGTTCGTCCAGAACGCCGTCTTGCTTTGGCGATGCGATGGATTCGTGATGCAGCTCGTTCAAAAAAAGGACAACCTATGCATATTAAACTCGCTGATGAATTAATAGCAGCTTCTAAAAACGAAGGTGCGGCCATTAAGAAAAGAGAAGATACTCATAAAATGGCAGAGTCAAACAAAGCATTTGCTCACTTTGCTTGGTAATAAAAAAATCCTCAAAAGATGATTTTTTTATTTGCAAAAAATATATTTTTAATATATAGTGTTGATAGCGCCGGAAGCGCTTTTTTATTAGAAAATTAGAAAATATTTATTTATGGAACGAGATTATCCTTTAGAAAAAGTTAGAAATTTTGGAATTATTGCGCACATTGATGCTGGTAAGACAACCACGACAGAACGCGTGCTTTATTACACTGGAGTGTCCCACAAAATCGGGGAAGTGCACAATGGTGAGACTACTACAGACTGGATGGAACAAGAAAGAGAAAGAGGTATCACTATCACATCTGCAGCTGTGACTTGTTTCTGGACACCGACTTATGCTTTAACAGACAAAAATAAAAAACACCGTTTCAATATTATCGACACACCTGGACACATCGACTTTACTGTAGAAGTGAAGCGTTCTCTTCGCGTGCTCGACGGTGCAGTGGTGGTCTTCGACGGCGTTGCTGGAGTAGAACCTCAATCAGAAACAAACTGGCGTTATGCTGACGAAGCAAATGTTCCTCGTATTTGTTTCATAAATAAATTGGACAGAACAGGCGCTTCCTTTGAGCATTCTTATGCTACTATCTTAGACAGACTTACAAAAAAAGCTGTGCGTATGCAAATCCCTATTGGTCTCGAAGAAAATCACGAAGGAGTTGTAGATCTTTTGAACATGAAAGCTTTTTACTTTGAAGGTGAAATGGGTAATAAAGTTATAGAAAAAGAAATTCCTGAAAATATGAAAGCTGAAGCGGAAAAATACCACGCTGAACTTATTGAAAAAATAGTTGAGACTGATGACGCTATGATGACGGATTATTTGGATGGCAAAATTCCTAGTATAGAAGTTTTGAAAAAGACTCTTCGTAAGGCGGTTATTGCAAACGATATTTTCCCAGTATTCGCAGGTTCTGCTTTGAAGAACAAAGGTGTTCAACTCGTACTTGATGCTGTGGTTGATTATTTGCCAGCTCCGACAGATATTCCTCCTATCCCTGGAGTAAATCCAGATACTGATGAAGAGATGGTTCGTCACGCATCTGATTCAGAACCTTTTTCAGCGCTTGCTTTCAAAGTGGCTACTGATCCATTCGTAGGACAAATTATTTTCTTCCGTGTATATTCTGGTAGTCTTTCAGCGGGAAGTTATGTTTACAATCCTCGCACAAGAAACAAAGAACGCATAGGACGTATTTTGCGTATGCACGCAAATGATCGTGAAGAAGTGAAACAAGTTTATGCAGGAGAAATCGCCGCAGCGGTGGGACTCAAGGACACTATTACTTCAGACACACTTTGTGATGAAGCTAATCCTATTGAGTTAAACCGTATTGTTTTCCCTGAACCTGTTATCTCTTTGCGTATTGAACCAAAAACAAAAGCTGACCAAGAAAAAATGGGTATGGCTTTGAACAGACTTGCTCAAGAAGATCCGACTTTTAAAGTTACAACTGATCAAGAAACAGGGGAGACTATCATCGCAGGTATGGGAGAATTACATTTGGAAATTATCGTTGACCGTATGAAAAGAGAATTTTCTGTTGATGCGAATGTTGGTAAACCTCAAGTTGCTTATAGAGAAACAATCAACGGATCTGCTGACGCAGAAGGTAAATACATCAAGCAATCCGGAGGTCGTGGAAACTACGGTCATGTTAAAATTAAAGTTAAGAGAATGCCCGATCTTACAAAAGAAGAAATTGCTGACTTGCCGAAAAATGTCAAACACTATACAGACTTTGAATTTATCAACTCCATCAAAGGAGGTGTTATCCCTCAAGAATATATCGCTCCTTGTGAAAAAGGATTTAAAGAAGGTCTTGATCGCGGTATTTTGGCAGGATTCAAGATGGTCAATGTTTCTGTTGACCTTTGGGATGGAAGTTATCACGAAGTTGACTCTAATGAAATGGCTTTCAAAATCGCTTCTTCTATGGCAATCCAAGACGCTTGTCGCCGAGCAAATCCTGTAATCCTTGAGCCTATGATGAAAGTTGAAGTTGTAACACCTGACAAATTCATGGGAGATGTCACAGGAAATCTTTCTTCAAAACGCGGACTTATCGATGGTATGGAAGAACGCGGTATGAATAAAGTCATCAAAGCTGTTGTTCCTCTTTCTGAAATGTTCGGTTACATGACAGGACTTCGCTCAATGACCGAAGGTCGCGCATCTTTCACTATGGAATTCTTGCGTTACGATATTGTTCCTGCGAATGTCGCTGAAACTATTATCGCTGCTAGGAAATAAATTAGTTTCTATTTAAAAAATAAAAAAAACCGCACTAATTGCGGTTTTTTTTATTAAAAATTTGTGTGTTATAATTTAATATTGAAATGAAAGAAGAAATATTAAAAACAAAAGAAAATACTAGTGTTAAAGAACAGAATATTCAAGCAGTTTTTTCTAATATAAAAAATAAAGAAAATTTAAAAATAGAAATAAACACTTTGAAATTGAAAATTTCAAAAACATTAGAAGATTATAATAAAATTAGAACTAGGTTAGATTTAGAGATCGATTATCAAGATCTGCCGTCTCTTTATTTTGTCAAAGATAAATTAATTTCATTAGAAAAAGAATTTAATAATACTTATTTTGAGGAGAAAAATGTAAAATTAGAAAATGGCGAAGAATTTAAAGTTCAAATCTTGGATTCAGCAGATACAAATCATAAAGATGCGGAAATTGCTGTAAAATATTTATTCGGTAATGAAAAACCATCTTTTTCTTCAAAAGAAAAAGATTCAAATTTTTACTTGGAAAATTATACTGATTTTGAGAAAGTCAAAAAACACCTTTTAGAAAAAGGTCTTGAAGTTCTAGGAGGTAGAGAAAGACTCTCTCAGGGAGTTTCCGGTATTATTTTTAGACTTAAAGTAAAAGAAATAAATACCAATAAAGAAAAATACATTGTTGAAAAAATAGGCATAGCAGGTAATCTTATATCTTCCAGATTTAAAATTTCAGATATGCCACCTGATGAAACCGAAGAACCGGGTAATTTTTTTAGATATAAGATTTTTGATGAAAAAAATAATAAAGAATATTTTGTAATGGATACGACATATACACAGTCTAAAGCACTAACTGATTTGCAAGGATTGCATGGTATTCCAGAATATTATGGAGCTGTTTTTGATGGGGCAAAAGGTTCTATTTTTGAAGAATTTATAGATGGTGAGGATATGCAAATGTTTTTCTTTGATGATAGTAAATCTAATCCATTAGAAAGATTAGAAATTCTAAAAAAATTCAAAAAAGCTTACGAGGAGTCTGCAAATAGGGGATATGTTTATGTTTATTCCGATCCTTTTTCAGCCACAAATATGCTTAGTGGTGAAAAAAAAGACCCTTATTTAACAGATTGGTATTTATATGATTATGGAGATATGTCTAAAGATCAAGAATTGAATAGAAAATTTAAATATGGATTAGAAAAAATAAATCATATGATAAAAGAAGAAGAGGAAAAAAATAATACATCTGCAAATTAAAAATCTATTTAACTTGACTTTATTTTGTTTTTATGATATACATTAAATAGTTCTTAAAAATGAAAAAATGAAAAAAATAGAGATTTTATTCTTTACTGCGCCTGGATGCGGTCCTTGCAGTATTGTTTACCCTGTTTTGGAGGAAATTCTGAAAGAAAATCCTTCTTTGGTTTTTCAAAAGGTCTCAATTGACCTTGAAGAAAACACTGAAATCGCAAGTCGATTCAGGGTAAGGAATGTCCCTACCACCATCTTTTTAAAAGATGGGGAAGAGACAAAAAGGATAATTGGAGCATCTAAAGCTTCTGATTATCAAAAGACTGTAAAACAATTAATTGACGCCTCTTAGGGGGCGTCTTTTTATTTATTAGCTTTTCCATATGTCTGACATAGGGAAAAGCTATATTTAATAAGGTATTTTGTAATAAAGTCATTTTTATGCTTGACTTTTTATTAACAATATGCTATCATATACACAGATAAGGTTCATTGAAACTTGACTAGTGTTTGCCGAAAAACTAACGAGTAGGCAATTTAAAAAGTAATTTCGATTATGAAAAAGTTAATTTTATTGCTATTGTTGGCTACTATTTTGGTGGCTTGCAACAATACTCCTGTGGGCAAGGCTATTGTTATCCATCGGGAATATACAGAAAACGCTACCGGCATAAAAATCTCCATGGAAGCAAAAATGCTTATAACAGGAGAAAAAGTATTCGTTCCAAAAGTGAACGAATATATTTTTTTTAAAACGAAAATCGGAGATACTGTGGTTCTCGAAAGAGAACCATACATGCTAACTTTGGTCATGGCAAAATGACCACAAAAAATCTAAATAATAACCAGCAGTATGACTTGTCTACTGCTGGTTTTTTATTTGACATTCTTTTTTAATCTGCTAGTATAGATGTAACTGCACTTTTGGCGGTTTTTATATTGCCAATTTTACAGTTTTTTAGTTTATTATTAATTAATTTATTAGTGACTAAGCCTTAGCAATTACATCTCGTATGCTGAGTTTTAGCCATTAAACATAAAAAATATATGGCAGCAGAAGAATTTAAAAGAGACAAGCCACACGTAAACGTGGGCACAATCGGTCACGTTGACCATGGAAAGACTACTTTAACAGCAGCTATTTTGAACTGTCTTAACCTTTCAGGTAACACTGTTAGAATGAAAGATGTTAGTCAAATCGACAATGCTCCTGAAGAAAGAGCTCGTGGAATCACTATTAACATTTCTCACAATGAATACGAAACAGCTGCTCGTCACTACGCGCACATTGATGCTCCAGGACACGCTGACTACATTAAAAACATGATCACAGGTGCTGCTCAAATGGACGGCGCTATCTTGGTTGTTGCTGCTACAGACGGAGCTATGCCACAAACACGTGAACACGTTTTACTTGCAAAACAAGTTGGTGTTCCAAGAATCATCGTATTCTTGAACAAGTGTGACATGGTTGATGATAAAGATATGATTGACATGGTTGAAGAAGAAATCCGTGAATTGCTTACAAAGCAAGGTTTCGATGGTGCAAATGCTCCAGTTATCCGTGGATCAGCTTTGAAAGGTCTTGAAGCTACATCAGCAGATGATGAATGGGCAAAGAAAATTCTTGAACTTGCAAACGCTCTTGATACATATATCCCGGTTCCTGAACGAGATACAGCAAAACCTTTCCTTATGCCAGTAGAAGACATCTTCTCTATCGAAGGACGTGGAACAGTTGTAACAGGAAAAATCGAAAGAGGTATAGTAAAAGTTGGTGAAGATATTGAAATAGTCGGTATTCGTGCAACTCAAAAATCAACAGTTACAGGTATTGAAATGTTCAACAAAAATTTACAAGAAGGTATGGCTGGCGACAACGCTGGTATCTTGCTCCGAGGTCTTAAAAAAGAAGACATTACTCGTGGACAAGTTTTAGCAAAACCAGGAACAGTTACTCCTCATGATAACTTTACTTGTGAAGTTTACATTTTGAAAAAAGAAGAAGGTGGAAGACACACTCCTTTCTTCAAAGGTTACAAACCACAATTCTACATCCGTACTACAGACGTAACTGGTGAAGTTACATTAGCAGAAGGAAAAGAAATGGTTATGCCTGGAGACACAGTTACATTTACAGTTAAGTTGGTTACACCAGTTGCATTGGAAGAATCACAAAGATTTGCTATCCGTGAAGGAGGTAAGACTGTGGGCGCGGGGGTTGTTACAAAAATTCTTGCATAGCACAAAACAGATATCGGGCGTATGGTTTCCATATGTCCGACATCTGGAATACATTAAAAAATCATGACAACAACAGAAACAAAAATAAAGAAGCCAAAAGTATCCAAACCAAAAGCAAAGGATAAAAAAGAAGACGGTACGGTAGTGCTTCGTATCAGAGTTCGTGCTTATGAAAGCAAGATTCTCGATGCGTCTGTAAAACAGATCATAGATACTGCTATGCGTTATGATGCAAAAATAATCGGACCAGTTCCTTTGCCGACTGAAATCAAGAAATACACAGTTAATCGTGCTTCTTTCATTTACAAAAATGTTAGAGAACAATTTGAAATGAGAGTTCACAAAAGAATGATTGATATTTTGAATCCAAATGCAAAAACAGTAGAAGCTCTTACAAATTTGTCATTACCATCAGGTGTTGATATAGACGTTAAAATGTTATAATTTTATGAAATTTATTCTCGGAACAAAAGAAAATATGACAGAGTATTTCTCTGAAGAAGGAGTAGTTATACCAGTAACGATTATTTCAGCAGGTCCAATAACTGTGACTCGTGTTTTTGAAAAAACAAAAGATGGTTATAATGCTGTGCAAGTTGGATATGGAAATCAAAAAGAAAGTAGAATCCAAAAAGGACCTAAAGGTCAAATGAAAGGAGGATTTTATAAAACTTTAAAAGAATTTAGATTAAAGCCTACTGATTCAACTACTGTAAAAGAAGGTGATGTAATAGATGTTTCAGCTTTTGAAGCTGGAGATAAATTGCAAGTTTCAGGTATCTCAAAAGGTAAAGGCTTTCAAGGTGTTGTAAAGAGACACGGTTTTGCCGGAGGACCTAGGACACACGGACAAAAACATTCTGAAAGAGAGCCGGGAAGTATCGGTGGAGGTCTTCGTACACACGTGCCAAAAGGTATGCGTATGGCAGGTAGAATGGGATCTGACAGGATAACTTACAAAAACTTGAAAGTTGTTTATGTTGATAAAGAAAATAACGTTATGCTTATAAAGGGCGCATTACCAGGAAAACGTGGTACTTTAATTGAAATAGTTTCAAGATAATAATATGGAAGCAAAAATATACAATCAAAAAGGAGCAGAAGCGGGAAGTATCACACTACCGGCAAAGGTTTTTTCTGCAAAGTGGAGATCAGACCTTGTGCATCAAGTGGTAGAAGGCATGCGTTCAAATAAGCGCGCTGGAACTGCTGATACAAAAGGACGTGGTGAAGTCCGCGGAGGAGGTAAGAAGCCTTGGAAACAAAAAGGTACAGGACGTGCTCGTCATGGATCTTCTCGTTCACCTATATGGGTGGGCGGAGGTGTTACACATGGTCCTCTTGCAGAAAAGAATTACAAGAGAAAGATCACAAAGAGTATGCGTGCTCAAGCTCTTTTCTCTGTATTATCAAGAAAATTAAAAGATGGAGAAATAATTTTCGTTGATTCATTGGCTCCTACAGACATAAAGACAAAGACAGCTGTAGATGTAATGAAGAACTTGGCAAAAGCTACAGGTGTAAAAACTTTAGGATCTTCAAAGAAACCAAAAGTATTGACTGCTCTATCTGGACGCAGTGAAAAAACAGAAAAAAGTTACAGAAATTTACCTCAACTCGATATTGTTTTCTTGAAGAATTTGAATCCATACGATGTTTTGAATCACCAATATCTTTTAATAGAAAATCCGACAGAATCTGTAAAGTTTTTAGAATCTCGCGGTTAATTTTTAAATAAATATATGACAACAAAAATGAAATTAATTAAAAAACCAAGAGTTACAGAAAAAGCATCTTTCATGGCGGAAAAACATAATGTTTACACTTTCAACGTGGAAGCAAATGCAAATAAAACTGAAATCAAGAAAGAAATTTTTGCTCTTTACAAAGTCAAACCTTTGAAAGTAAATATTACTACAGTAAAAGCAAAAGAAATTATTGTAAAAGGTAGAAAAGGTGTAAAACAAGGTGGAAAGAAAGCTTCAGTTTATTTAAAAAAAGGTGATAAGATAGAAATAATTTAATTTTTTAATATGAAAACATACAAACCTACAACCAAATCAAGAAGACAAATGAGTAATGTGACTTATCGTGGTGTTTTGACAAAAACAGAACCTACAAAGTCATTGACTCACGGTTTTCGCCGAGCTGTTGGAAGAAATAATCAAGGCCGTATCACTACTCGTCATAAAGGCGCGGGGCACAAGCGTTTGTATCGTGATGTTGATTTTTTGTATGACAAAAAAGATATTCCTGCAAAGATCGCTTCTGTTGAATACGACCCAAACCGCTCAGCTTTTATCGGTATCGCTGTATATGCTGATGGTGAAAAAAGATATGTTGTTTTGCCAAAGTCTGTAAAAGTAGGAGATAAATTTATCGTCTCTGAAAAAGCCGAAGTAGATACAGCAAACAGACTTCCTTTGAAAAATATTCCTGTTGGAACTTTCGTTTACAACATAGAATTAAAACCTCGTGGAGGATCAAAGATCGGACGTTCAGCTGGAATTTTCGCACAAGTTGTGGCAAATGCTGATGGTTATACAAATATAAAAATGCCATCTTCTGAAATCAGAAAAGTAAATGAAAATTGTTGGGCATGCGTAGGCACAGTTTCAAACGAAGAACATCATTTGGAAAATTACGGAAAAGCTGGACGCTCTCGTTGGAAAGGTATTCGTCCTACAGTTCGTGGTACAGCCATGAACCCTGTGGATCACCCATACGGAGGAGGTGAAGGCCGACAAGGACGCGGAACAAAACGCCCAAAGACTATGTGGGGTAAAGTTACCGGAGGACGCAAGACAAGAACTCCAAAGAAATACTCAAATGTATTTATCGTCTCTCGCAGAAAAACTGGAAAGAATAAATAAAAATAAAAACCTTGCAGAAATGCAAGGTTTTTATTTTTTCAAATTTTATTAAAAATTACGTTTTTAAATATAAGATATTTAAAGATATATAAATTTGACATTTTATTTGAATTTGCTAGTATGTATGGACAAGCTCGTTTCGAGCTTTTTGCTTAATAATATGACAAGATCAATCAAAAAAGGAATAAATGTTGACGAAAGACTTCTAAAGAAAATAGAAGGCAAAAGTCCTTTGCAAACTCCAATGATTAAAACATGGAAAAGAGCTTGTCAGATTCCTCCGGAATTCGTAGGTTTTACTTTTGGTGTTTACAATGGAAAAGTCCATGTAGAAGTTCTTGTTACAGAAGACATGGTAGGGCACAGACTAGGCGAATTTTCTCCTACAAAGAAATTCATTAAACACGGAGGTAAAATGCAAAAAGAATTAGAACAGAAAAAGAAAGAAGCTGAAATAACAGCAGCAAAAAGCGCATCCGCAGCTACTGATGCAAAGAAAAAATAATTTAAATAAATTAATTAAAAAACATGAAAGCCTTTTTAAAAAATTACAGACAATCACCTAGAAAAGTTCGCCTCGTTGCGAGTCTTATTCGTGGCAAAAATGTTTCTGAGGCTTTAGTCCAATTAGACTTTTTGGCAAAACGCGCGAGTGATCCTGTAAAAAAACTTTTACTTTCAGCTGTGGCAAATGCCAAACAAATCGGCGCAGAAAAAGAAAATCTTTTTGTTAAAGAAATAATGGTAGACAAGGGTATAGTCATGAAAAGAATGATGCCTGCAGCCATGGGTACAGGTCACAAAATAAACAAGAGAACAAGTCACATTACTTTGGTTTTGGCTGAAAAAGTATCAAAAGAAAAAAATACAAAAAATACAAAAGTTGAAAAATCAGTTAAGTCTGAAAAAACAGAAAAGAAAACAATAGCAAAGGTCAAAACAGTAAAAGCTAAAAAAGAAAAAGTAACAAAATAATTTTATGTCAAAAATAGTTCACCCATATGCGCATAGATTGGTAATATTAAGAGATTGGAAATCTCGTTGGTTTGCTGATCCTAAAAAATACTGTGATTATCTAAAGGGTGATGTGCTCATTCGTGAATATTTGGAAAAGAAATTGCGTGGTATGTATATTTCAACTATTGAAATAGAAAGAAGTCAAAAAACTACACGTTTTATGATTCGTACTTCACGTCCAGGTCTTATTATCGGCAGAAATGGTGAAGGCGCTACAAAATTAAAAGAAGAAATTTTGAAAAAAATGGCAAAATTAAATTTGCCTAAGTCAGAAGATTTCAAGTTGGAGATTATTGAAGTTCCAAATCCAGAAGCTGATGCAGCTATTGTAGCTTATATGATTGCTGAAGGATTGGAAAAGAGAATGCCATACAGACGTGTTATCAAACAAGTTATTGAAAAAGTTATGACTGCTCGCGGAGTAGAAGGAGCGAGAGTTGTGCTTTCAGGAAGATTGGGCGGTGCTGAAATTGCTCGTACGGAAGAGCTTAAGAAAGGTAGTATCCCTCTTCAGACTTTCCGCGCGGATATTGATTTCAAGAGAGAAAAAGCACACTTACCTTATGGAGATGTCGGCATAAAGGTTTGGATTTATCGTGGTAAGATTTTTTCTGAAAAAAAGAAAACAGAAGAAAATAAATAAATTATATGTTGGTACCTAAAAAAGTAAAATTTAGAAAGTGGCATACAATGCGTATGAACCCAAAGGCTATGACAGCCGATACACGTGGCACAAAAATAGCTTTCGGTTCTTTCGCTTTGAAATCAGAAAGCCAAGCTCGTGTTAAATCAAATCAAATTGAATCTGCTCGTAAGGCTATGTCTCGCGCTTTAACAAAGGCCGGAAAATACTGGATAAGAATTTTTCCAGACAGACCATATACAGCTAAAGCAGCAGAAGTGGGCATGGGTAAGGGAAAAGGAGATCCACAAGGTTATTGTTTCGAAGTTTTCCCTGGACGCATAATTTTTGAAGTTGATGGAGTAGATGAAGCTATTGCTCGCGAAGCCCTCAGAAAAGCCGGAACAAAACTTCCATTAAAGACAAGAATCGTAGCGAGAGTTCACAAGAAATAATTTTAACAAATAATATATATTTATGAAAAACAAAGACAACATACAAGAGAATACAGAAAATCTGAAAGGCGCTCTAAAAGGAGTGGTCGTGTCAGACAAGATGGACAAGACTGTTGTTGTTTCAGTTGCGCGTCTTATTAAGCACCCAAAATATGGAAAATTTTATCAAGTGAATAAGAAATTTAAAGCACATGATGAAAATAATAAATATAAAGTAGGGGATACTGTTGAAATAGTACAAACAAGACCTATTTCAAAAGATAAGAAATTTAAAGTTGTTAAATAAAATTTTATGATACAAACAGAAACATTGGTAAAAATAACAGATAATGGAGGAGGAACAATAGGAAAAGTGTTCAAGGTTTTAGGTAGTGCTCACAAAAGATATGCATCTATCGGAGAGCTTGTTATGATTTCTGTAAAAGTTGCTTCACCAAGAAAAGCGATAAAAAAGAAAGATGTCCACCAAGCTGTTGTTGTCCGCACACGTAGTGCTTACCGCAGAAAGGACGGTTCATATATTCGTTTTGATGATAACGCTGTTGTTATTTTAGAAAAAGGAAAAAAAGATCCGAAAGCAGGACGTGTATTCGGACCAATGCCAAGAGAATTAGCTGAAAAAGGTTTCCAAAAGATAATCTCTTTAGCACCGGAAGTAATTTAATTAATTTAAAATATATGAAATTAAAAAAAGGAGACAATGTAATAGTGGTAACAGGAAAAGACAAAGGTAAAAAAGGTAAAATTACTCGTGTTTTGGTAACTAAAAACAGAGTGGTTGTTGAAGGTTTGAATATGATGAAGAAACATCAACGTCCTAGAAAGTCTGGTGAGAAAGGTCAAATGCTAGATATTCCTATGCCTATACATGCTTCAAATGTTATGATTGCAGATCCAAAAACAGGCAAGGCTTCAAGAATTGGTAAAAAAGAAGTTGGCGGTAAAATGGTCCGTATCGCGAGAAAAAGTAATCAAGAAATTTAATTTAAATATATGAAACATTTAACTGTAAAAGAAAAAGAAGAAAAAGCTTTTGAATTAATGAAAGCTAATTTTGGTTACAAGAATGTAATGGCTGCACCAAAATTAAAAAAGATTGTTTTGAATGTAGGCACAGGTACTGCAGTCAAAAAAGATAAAAATAAAAATGACGCTATTGCTGATCGTCTTGCGAAAATCACTGGACAAAAGCCAACTAAAAAAGGAGCAAAGCAATCCATTGCTTCTTTTAAAATCCGTCAAGGAGACCCTGTCGGTGTTGTGGTTACTCTACGTGGAAAAAGAATGTTTGCTTTTATTGAAAAATTGATCAACGTCGCTCTTCCTCGTACAAAAGACTTTCGTGGTATTAATCGCAGTGGAGTAGACAATATCGGTAATCTTTCAATGGGTATCAAAGAACATACTATTTTCCCGGAAACAGCAGATGAAGATATTAAAGATGTTTTCGGTATGGCTATCACTTTTGTATCTACTGCAAAAACAAAAGCTGAAGGCACTGCATTTTTTGAAATTTTAGGAATTCCTTTCAAGAAAGAAGAAGTTAAAAAGAAAAAATAAAAATTGACTCTACCATAAAATCCCCGAAAGGGGATTTTATGCTGTATTTGACTTTTTATTAACAATATGCTATCATATACACAGATAAGGTTCATTGAAACCCGACTAGTGTTCGCCGAAAAACTAAAGAGTAGGTAAAATTAAAAAGTTGAAAGAATGCTAGCATTGCAAATTATTTCCGCATTGCTTCTTTTATTGAACAAATATTTTGTTTTTAAAAAGAAGACGATTGGTTGGAGTCTTGGAATTTTAGGAACCATAACAATTACGATATATTTTTATCTTCAAATGGTGTTAGAAGATAGGGGTAATCTATGGATTATGGTGGTATATGATGTAGCTTTAATTTTTATTATGATTTACGGATATTTAGTTTCAAGTTCTGTAAAAAAACATAATTTAAATAAAGTTTTAAAAAAATGGAATCTTATTTTTAAAATTGTTATTTTTACTATTACTACAGTTGTTTGTATTTTCTTTTTAATTCAAGCAATAAATGAGAATTTAGTTTTAATTCAATTTTTTTCTGTCTTAGGT
The DNA here is from genome assembly GCA_021413905.1 of Candidatus Nomurabacteria bacterium. GTDB lineage: Bacteria > Patescibacteriota > Minisyncoccia > Phycocordibacterales > UBA9973 > UBA9973. Next base: position 105,677 of record JAIOPO010000005.1, on the reverse strand, counting down.
GGACTTGTCGGAACTATTTTTTTGGCTCTTAATAAAAAGACCGTTAATATTATTGGTTGGATTAGTTACTTATTTACTCATTTATTAGTAACTTATTTGATGATTGAAACAGGGTCACCTTTTATAGCTATTTGTCAGATTTTTTCTGCTGCGGTTGCATTTGCAGGTATGAGAAATGAATTTTTAAATCGTCATGTTTAGGAAACTTACATGGAGATTTTTTATTTGACTATTTTAGGGCAATCTGCTAGTATAGGGAGTAAGGGAATATGGTTTTGATTAATCCGTTTTTCTCCTTATCTTTTCAGGATACATATGTATTTTTGAAGAAATAAGAAAAGAAATGTGATATTAACAGAGCACTCCCAATTAAATTTATATGGCAAAAACATCAGTAGTAGCAAGATCAAAAAAGACACCAAAATTTTCAAGTCGACAAAAAAATCGATGTTTTCGTTGTGGCCGCGGTAACGGCTTTATGAGAGATTTCGGTCTTTGTCGTATTTGTTTCAGAGAATTGGCAAACGAAGGTATGCTTCCGGGTATTAGAAAATCAAGTTGGTAAATAAATAAAAAAATATGGATATAATTTCAAACATGTTAATAATGATGAAGAATGCAAGTCTTGCAGGACATGAGACAGCTTCTTTTCCGTATTCAAAAATGAAAAATGCTATTGCTGAATGTTTAAAGAAAGAAGGATATATTTCAGATTTTTCAAAAAAGACTAAAAAAGGTCATCCTGTATTGGAAGTATCTTTGGTTTACGTAGACAAAAAACCAAAAATAGCAGATGTCGAAAGAGTATCAAAACAATCAAAAAGAGTTTATTTTGGAATGAAAGATATACACACAGTTCGCAACGGTTCAGGTTTGTTGGTATTATCAACACCAAAAGGAATTATGTCCGGTAAACAAGCTCGCAAAGAACAAGTCGGTGGTGAAGCTTTATTTAAAATTTGGTAGTCAAATAAATATATGTCAAGAATAGGAAAACAAGAAATAATAATACCGACAGGAGTAGAAGTCATAAAGAATGATGCTATTTTGACAGTTAAAGGTCCAAAAGGAACTTTAACAAAAACTTTCCGTGATGATATCACTATCACTATAGCTGATAAGATCATTACTTTAAATATAAAAAGAAATGACAAATTTTCAAAATCTCTATGGGGAACTTATGCTTCACATATAAAAAATATGATTGCTGGAGTTCAAACACCATATGTAAAGAAATTGATTTTAGAAGGAGTTGGTTTTAAATCAGAAGTTAAAGGAAAAGAATTACATTTAGCTCTTGGTTTTTCTCATTCTGTTATTGTCGCAATTCCTGAAGGGCTTACTGCAACAGCTGAAAAAAACAATATCACAGTCACAGGTATTGATAAAGAATTGGTAGGTTCATTTACAGCAAGTGTTCGCGCATTAAAGAAACCGGAACCATATAAAGGTAAAGGTATGCGTTATGAAGGTGAAGTTATCAGAAGAAAACAAGGTAAGAAAACAGCATAGTTTAATTAAAATAAATTTATGATTAAAAAAGACGAAAAAAGAACAAGATTAAAAGCAAAAATCAGATCAAAGATTTCAGGTACTACAGAGCGCCCACGTCTTTCTGTTTTTAGATCAAATAAATTTATCTATGCTCAAATTATCGATGATACTGTCGGCAAGACTTTGATGCAAGCAAATGATGTTAAAATTACAAAAGGTACAAAATCAGAAAGAGCAAAACAAGTAGGTAAGATGATTGCAGAATTGGCTATTTCTAAAAAAATGGATACAGTTGTTTTTGATAGAAATGGTTTCAAATATACAGGCCGTATTAAATTAGTAGCTGATGAAGCAAGAGCTTCCGGTTTGAAATTTTAATTAAAATATATGGATAAAGATAAAACACAAAATAATACAAATTCAAATCCTAGAGCAGGAGCAAGAGGAGGCAGACCAGAACGTCGTTCTTCTTCTTTTGAAAGACCAAAGCCGGAATTTGATCAAAAGATTTTGGATATTCGTCGTGTTACTCGTGTTGTTGCAGGAGGACGCAGATTCTCTTTCTCTGTCGCATTGATTGCGGGAGATAAAAAAGGAGCTATCGGTCTTGGTCTCGGTAAAGCAGGTGATACTTCTTTGGCTATAAACAAAGCTTTGAGAAATGCAAAGAAAAATATGGTTAAAGTTTCTTTGACAAAAACAATGTCTTTACCTCATGAAGTTTCCGCAAAGTTCTCCAGTTCATCTGTGAAACTTATGCCAAATAAAGGACGCGGATTGGTTGTCGGTTCTGTTATTCATGACATTGTAAAATTAGCAGGTATCAAAGACGTTACAGGAAAGATATTGTCAGGTAGTAAAAATAAATTAAACAATGCAAAAGCTGTGATGGAAGCATTGTCATCTATTTCTAAAAAATACACAAAGGCTGTACCCGAAACTGTAGTCATTGCTGGAAAAGAACAAGAAAAAGTTAATTCATAAAATTTTATGCAAATAAATAATTTAAAAAGATTACATAAAAATAAAAAAGACCGCATCGTAGGACGCGGTGGTAAACACGCGAAAACTTCCGGTCGTGGAGGTAAGGGTCAAACAGCTCGTGCTGGTAACAAGCGTCGCCCGGAACTTCGTGATATTATCAAGAAGTTGCCAAAAAATCGTGGTTATAGATTTAAATCTTTCCGTAAAACAATCACTATTGATAAAGAAAAAGCTGGTGATTCTTTTAAAAAAGGTGTTGGAACAAAATTCTCTCAAATTCGTAAAGACATGAAGTTGAAAGGAGGAAAAATAAAAATAAGATAGTATGCAAAATTTTTGGAATAAAATGAAATTAATATGGACAGACGCTGTTTTGCGAAAAAAGATCTTGTTCGTATTTTTCATCTTGATTGTTTTTAGATTACTCGCTGCTATTCCAATACCGGGTATTGACACAGTAGCATTAAATCAATTCTTGAATAACAATCAATTTTTCGGTGTTTTGAATATTTTTTCTGGAGGTGGACTTTCAAATTTGTCTATTATTATGCTTGGAGTTGGACCATACATTACTTCTTCTATCATAATGCAACTTTTGACTATCATGATTCCTGCTTTGAAAAAGCTTTACCATGAAGAAGGGGAAATAGGCAGAAAGAAATTTACTCAATATTCAAGAATGATCACTATACCTTTGGCTGCCATTCAAGGTTTTAGTCTTTTGGCTATACTACAAAATCAGCATATTTTAGGAGATTTGAATATGTTTTCTCGTATAACAAATATCATCGTTGTTATTGCTGGTTCTATCTTGTTGATGTGGATTGGTGAATTAGTTTCTGAATTCGGTATAGGTAATGGTGTTTCCTTGATTATTTTTGCTGGTATCGTATCTGCTATTCCGACACATGTTAGTCAAATGCTTTTTACTTTTGATGTATCGCAAATACCATTGTATATTTTGTTTGTAGTTTTAGGTATTGCTGTTATCGCTGGAGTGGTGATTGTGACTGAAGCTGAAAGACCAATCCCTGTTACTTATGCAAAACAAATTCGTGGCTCAAAAGTTTATGGTGGAGGTTCTACATATTTGCCACTTCGAGTGAATCAAGCTGGTGTGATACCGATAATTTTTGCTTTGTCTATATTGCTTTTTCCTCAAATGATTGGAACTTTTCTTTCAACATCTAGTAATGCAATAGTTGGAAAAATATCTCATGCATTGCTTTCATTCTCACAAACAACTTGGTTATATTCTGTTATGTATTTTATTTTAGTTTTTCTATTTACATATTTTTATACTGCTGTTACTTTTGATCCAGATGCTTTGTCTACAAATCTTCAAAAAAATGGAGCATTTATTCCAGGCATTCGTCCAGGAGCTTCAACATCAGCTTATATTTCAAAAGTATTAAATCGTATTACAATGATGGGTGCTACATTTTTGGGTATTATTGCTGTCCTTCCTTTGATTATGCGTGCTGCTACAGGTATCACAGCTATAGCTCTCGGTGGTACAGCTCTCCTTATCGTAGTTTCGGTAGTGCTTGATTTAATCAAAAAAGTAGATGCTCAAATCTCAATGAGAGAATATTAAAAAAAAGACTAGCCTCGCTAGTCTTTTTTGTTTTGCCAATTTTCATATTCTTTTAGTATTGTTTCAACGACTTTATTTAGGTTGTTTTCATTTGTATCTATAACCAAATCAAAGTTATTTTTGTCTGTATGATCTATGTTATATAATTCTTTGTATCTTTTTTTCTCGCTTTCCATTCTGTGAGTTATTTTTTTATATATTTCTTCTACATTTGAAATACCTTCGCTTTCTTGTCGTAATTTATTTGTTTTCAAATTACTTAAAATTCTTTCTTTGGCTATATTTGCAGGTAAAGAAAGGTATACCTTGAATGATTCAGGTATCCAATGATATGCTAGTCGTGAGTCAATAACAGCATTATTCATCTCCCTTGCTTTTTGGACTTCAGCGTCTATTTTTTCATCTATACTCGTGTCTGTTTCGGCCAAAGTAGATAATTCATTTAACGATATACTCATATCAAGAGCAATTTTTCTCATAAAATCACCAGAAGAAAAACGTTGATAATTTAATTCTTTTGCCAATTTATCTGCTGTACTTGATTTTCCACTACCAGGAGCTCCAGCTAGAGTAATAATTTGTTTTTTCATTATAAGATTCATTCTATTACAAAAACCTTGATTATTCAAGCTTTTTGGTGTATTCTGTAATTATTATGCAAAGTGAAACTTTCGTATTTTTTGGTATCGTAGGTTCCGGAAAGGGAACTCAAATAAATCTTCTGATGGATGTATTAAAAGCAAAAGATACTAAAGAAGTAGTCTATGTTTATCCGGGTAATGAATACAGGAAATTAATATCATCAGAAACTTATGTTGGAAATCTTATAAAAGATTCTTTGTCTCGTGGTGAACTTCAACCTAACTTTTTAACAAATACTATTTTCAACAGTATGTTGATTTCTAATTTAGACGATACTAAACATCTTATTGCTGACGGCTATCCTCGTACTCTTGATCAGTCTGAAAATTTTGAATCAACTATGCAGTTTTTTAAAAGAGATAAAATAAAAATTATTTATATTGAAGTAGGACGTGAAGAAGCCATGAAAAGAAATTTGTTGCGTGGCAGGAATGATGATACAAAAGAAGGTTTGGAAAAAAGATTTGATGAATATGTGAACAATGTGGTGCCTTCAATGAATTATTTTAAAAATAAAAATAATTATGAAATTTTTTCAATAAATGGCGAACAGTCAGTCGAAGATGTCCATAAAGATATTATCAAAGCTTTGAAATTAGTTGAATAATTTATGAAAGAAGAAATAATTGTAATTTCATTGGGTGGTTCGCTCATTGTTCCGGAAGAAATCGATGTTGATTTTTTGAAGGATTTTAAAAATTTGATTATTTCACAAGTTGAAAAAGGTAAAAAATTTATTATTATTACTGGTGGTGGTAGATGTTGCAGAAAATATTTGGATGCTTTAAAACAAATTACAAATCCTTCTGATACTGAATTGGATTTGATGGGCATAGCTTTTACGAGAATGAATGCAGATTTAGTGCGTATTATTTTTGGAGATATTGTTTATAGTAAGTTAATTTTAGATCCAGATTTGATACCAATTACAGATAAGCATATTATGGTTGGTGGTGGTTGGAGGCCTGGTAATAGTAGTGATTTAGCTTCAATTCATTGTGCTATTTCTGTTAATTCAAAAAAAGTAATTAATCTTTCGAATATAGATTATGTTTACGATAAGGATCCTAATAAATTTTCTGATGCTAAAAAAATAGAAAATATTTCTTGGGAAGAATTTAGAAAAATATTACCTCTTGAGTGGAATCCTGGATTAAATACACCTTTTGATCCTGTCGCTGCAAAAAAATCCGAAGAACAAAATATCGAAGTAGCTATAATGAATGGTAAGAATTTGGAAAATTTAGAGAATTACTTAAACGGAGAAAAATTTATTGGTACTGTAATAAAATAAAAATATATGGCAATAATTATAAAAACACCAGAAGAAATAGAAATATTGCGTGAGGGTGGACGCAGGTTAGCTGTAATACTTTACAAAGTAAAAGATTTTGTGAAGCCGGGTATTTCTACGAAAGACTTGGACAAATATGCAGAAAAATTAATCAGAGAAGGAGGTGATATTCCAGCTTTTTTAAATTATCGTCCGGAAGGGGTGCGTACTCCATATCCAGCATCTCTTTGTGTTTCTGTAAATGAAGAAGTGGTTCACGGTATTCCATCTGATAAGAAAATTTTAAAAGAAGGAGACATTGTTTCAATTGATTTAGGATTAAAACATAAAGGTCTGTATACAGATATGGCTTTGACTGTGCCGGTAGGAGATGTGAGTCCTGCTTCAAAAAAACTTTTAGAAGTCACAGAGAAAGCAATGCATGTGGGTATAAATGCAGCTCAAAATGGAAATAAAGTGGGTGATATCGGTTATGCAATTGAGAATTTTGCTCGTCCTCATAGATATGGAATAGTTGAAGTTTTGTCTGGTCACGGAGTTGGTAGAGAAATTCATGAAGATCCATATATACCAAATTTTGGTAAAAAAAATACAGGGGTTAAGCTCGTAAAGGGTATGGTAATAGCTATTGAACCTATGCTTAATATGGGAACAAAAAATGTAAAATTAGAAAATGATGAATATACATTTATAACAGCTGATAAAAAAAGAAGTGCTCATTTTGAAAATACTATTTTGATTACGGATGGAGAGCCAGAAATACTGACTCGTTTACCGGAATAAACTTTGGAAAATTTTAACTAAAGGGTATAATTAAATAAATGGAAAATTCATATTTTAAAGATATACCAAAATTTAAAACTCCAAATGAAGAATTGGAGTATTTGCGCGCACATGTTGCTCAAAAAGAAAAAGAATTAATCGATAGGGGTCATTTTGAAAATGCTGAAATTGACACGTTGAATAATACAATTTCTGAATATGAAAAAGTTTCTTCTGTTGATGTTTTAAGTAAAGATAATTTATTGAATAAAAAAGAAAAAGAAACGATTATTTTAAAATTGAAACCCGAAAAGCATGATGTGGTGATGGAAGAACTTTTGGGTATTTTATTAACCAAGGGAATAAAAAATGCTTTAGATACTGTAAGTTCAATGAACAATGCTCATGTCGATGATGATTTTCATAGATTATTGGTTCAGTATTTAAAGACAGGGCAACTTATTTCTGGTTTAAAAGAAGGTACACCTATTTGGAAATCTTTAAATATGACATTGTTTGAAATTACATTACCACCGTCAAAAGACGAAGCTGAAATGCAAAAAGGTTTCAAAGAATTTATTGGTGCAATGGAACAATTTTATGCGGGTATGCAATCAATAGCTGAAGATAAATTTAATTCAAAAGACAATTACTTCACCCTTGAAGTTGCGTTAGGAAATCAAAGTGATGAGGTGGTGGTATATACTGCTGTTCCAAATAAGTATATTTCTCTTTTTGAAAAACAAGTATTGGCTTTTTATCATGATGCAAAAATAAATGAAGTAACTGAAGATTATAATCTTTTCAACGAAAAAGGTTTTTCTGTGGGGGCTTATGCTCATTTTTCTGAAAGACCGATTTTGCCTATAAAAACTTATGACAATATAGATCATGATCCTATGAATACTATTTTGAATGTATTTTCAAAATTAAAAACACAAGGAGAAGGAGCAGCTATACAGATCGTCGTAGCTCCAGCGGGTGAAAAATTTACAAGAGAATTTCATATGATTTTAGATGATGTAAAAAGTGGAATTTCTGTAAAACATGCAAATGATAATTTTTATAAATTTGAGCATGCTTTTTTTCAAGCAGTGAAAGGTTTGGTATTTGATGATTCTAAAAAAAATGAACAAAAAGATGAAAAATATATGAAAGGGCGAAGGCCTGTGGATGAGGGGGCTGTTGAGAAAATAGGTAATAAATTAAAAAGTTCAATTTTGAAAGCAAATATTCGTGTTGTTGCGTCTGCGGAAACATTAATCCGTGCGGAAGAAATTTTGAATGAGATTGAGTCTTCTTTTAATCAATTTAAAGAATCAGCGAGTAATTCTTTTGTTTTTGAAAAAATAAAAGGTTCAGGCTTGAAAGATTTATTTCATGATTTTTCTTATCGCACATTTAATTCTGGAAAAGTTTTACCGATGAATTTAAAAGAATTGGCTTCCGTTTTTCATTATCCTGTCGGTATTTCAAGTCAACCTCAACTCAAAGAAGCAAAAGCCGGTATGGCACCTGCTCCTATGGAAATGGGCAAAGATGGTATATTGTTGGGGATAAATAGTTATAGAGGACGTGACACAGAAATACATATGTCTCGTGAAGATAGAATGCGTCATATGTATGTTATAGGTCAGACTGGTACTGGTAAAACCACTATTTTAAAAAATATGATTGCTCAAGATATTATGAATGGTGATGGTTGTTGTTTTATAGATCCGCATGGTAGTGATATACAAGAGATTTTGTCTTATGTTCCAAAAGAACGCATTGATGATGTTATTTATTTTGATCCTGCATATACTGCGCGTCCTATGGGTCTCAATATGCTTGAATTTGATCCAAAATATCCTGAACAAAAAACTTTTGTAGTAAACGAATTGATGGGAATTTTTAATAAACTTTTTGATATGAAAACTTCCGGTGGGCCGATGTTTGAACAATATTTCAAAAATTCCGCTTTTTTGATAATGGAAGATCCTGAGTCTGGTTGTACATTACTTGAGATTTCCCGTGTTTTGACTGACAAAGAATTTCGTGATATGAAATTGGCAAAATGTAAAAATCCTATTATCAAGCAATTCTGGATGGCTGCGGAACAAACAACAGGTGACCAAGGCCTGGCAAACTTTGTGCCGTATATTACTTCTAAATTTGATAATTTTATTTCAAATGATATTATGCGTCCTGTGGTCTTGCAGGAAAAATCTGTTTTTAATTTCCGAGAAATTATGGATAATAAAAAAATACTTTTGGTTAATTTATCCAAAGGTCGCCTGGGAGACATCAATGCGAATTTGATAGGTCTTTTACTTGTAGGTAAAATACAAATGGCGGCACTTTCTCGCGTGGATATGTTTGGCAAACCGATGAATGATTTTTATCTTTATATCGATGAATTCCAAAATGTGACTACAGACTCCATCGCTTCTATTCTTTCCGAAGCCCGCAAATATCGTTTGTCTTTGACTGTCGCTCATCAATACATTTCTCAACTTGAAGAAAATATTAAAAATGCTGTTTTTGGAAACGTCGGTTCTATGGCTGTTTATCGTGTTTCTCCAGAAGATGCCACTGCCATTGAGTCTAAATTTAAGCCAACTTTTTCAGCGACAGATATTATGAAATTGGATAATTTTAATTCTTATGTGAGTATGCTCGTAAATGGCACACCTACAAAACCTTTCAGTATGACATCTCATTGGTCTTTGTTGCCAAAAGGCAATCCGGAAATAGTGGAAAGTCTGAAAGAATTATCCTATCTCAAATATGGACGTGACAGGGAAGAAGTTGAAGCAGAAATCATGGGCAGATATGAGAAGAGAAATGGGTAGAAGGTTATCCACAGGTTTTTTATTTAAAATACTATAAGTGGTATGATAAAGTTATGAATAACTTACTTTTAATAAAAGCAAAATCTCGGCTAGGTATGAAATTTTTACCTTTTGGAGGAGATACAGTTTTAAATATAGGTGTAGAGAATGGTCCCGATGCTGTTTTAGATGAACATTTTTTAGGAAATTTAAAAGATAAATATAATTTAAAAATATTAGATTTTAGTTTTTCGAATCCGGAAGATGTATTAGACGAAGATTATTATTCTGTTTTTTCTAAGGAGACAAAAGATTTATCTGAAAAAATTTTAAGTGAATTGAATTTTAATAATTATAAATTTGTAGTAACTTTAGGAGGAGATCATAGTGTCGCTCTTGCTTCAGATATAGCTTCTTTGAAATTTTTAGAAAACAAAAAAGTGGGTTTTATAGACTTTGATTCTCATGGTGATATACATTTATCAAAAACAAGTCCGTCTGGAAATGTTCACGGTATGTGGCTAAGGCCTTTGTTGAGTGATTTTGATGAAGAAAATATTATTCAAGTTGCCAATGTTCGTATTCCAACAGATAATTTTTTATATATTGGTAATTTGATTTTGGAAGATGAAGAAAAAAGATTTATCAATGAGAAAAATATTAAAATTATTAGTTCAAATGATATTAATTCAAATTCTTCTGAAATAATTTCATATATAAATGATTTTTGTTCTCGTATGGATGTATTGCATGTTACTTTTGATATTGATGTATTTAAGAAAGATTTAGTCAGTGCTACTGGTACTCCAAATGTTAATGGTTTTAGTGCTGAAATGGTTAATATTTGCATGCAACCAATTATGGCTTCAAAGAAACTTTTCTCTATTGATTTAGTTGAAGTTAATCCAGAAAAAGATAAACCAGAAATGACAATAAAAATAGCACAAGATATTATTTTGCAATTTCTGGTAGGTGTGGATAAGTAATTTTGAATATTTTTTTTATTTTGATATTATAATAGTTGGACTGTTTTAAATTCATCGTTCTTTTTATAATATGAAAACATCAGAAAAAAAAGTGGAAATTTTTGACTTTACCGATAGGAATAGACAAGAAAGTGCAAGAATCACCCAGAATTTTGAATGGTGGTCATGTAAAACTAGAGAAGAGAAGCATATGCTTACTTTGTCTGTTGATGAGATTAAGAGTACGTTATTAATGGCCGTTTTTAGTTATGAAAATAATGAAATCATAGGAGCTGCTGGTATTTTTTTACCTAGAACCTGTGATAAGTCAGAACCATATCTTGACGGTAAAAAGGTTGTTGAAATTGGTACAAATTTTGTCTTGCCTGATTACCGTGGAAACGGTATAGGTGAGTCATTGATTCGTGAAAGATTAAAATTTGCTAAAGAAAAAAATTGGGTTTCTGTTAGTATAAGTAGTAATGAAGTTGTTCAGAAAATTTTTCGCAAAGTAAATGGTTGTTTAATGGAAGACCATTCTTGTTGCGAAGCATTAAGAAAAACTTTATGTCTTCGGTGTAATGACAGAAAAGAAAATTGTAAGATCTGTCCTCTTTTTAAAGATTGTTCTTGGGTTTTTTTCTAATTTATAAAGGGCTTTTAGTAAAACTAATTTGCCCTTTTTAATTTATAAATATTTATTTAATTATTAATGCAACCATACGTAAAAACAATCAAAGGAAAAGAAAAAGGACCAGTGCTGGCTGTTTTTTCAGGTATTCATGGTAATGAAAAGGTGGGAGTCTTGGCGGTAAAAGAAATAATTAAGGAAATAAAAATTAAAAAAGGAATAATTTATTTTGTCGTGGCGAATCCTTTAGCTGTAAAAAAGAATGTTCGTATGTTGGATAAAAATTTAAATCGTTGTTTTTTGAAAGATAATAAGGAAAAAAATAAAGAAGATATTATTGCCAGAGTATTAATGAAAATTTTAGATAAAAGTAACGCTTTGCTAGATTTGCATGCTTTTAATGATCCAAAAGGGAACCCTTTTATTATTTGTGGTAAAAAAAATTTAAATATTGCTTCAATATTTGATGTTAATATTATTTCATATGGTTGGAACAAAATAGAACCGGGGGCAACGGATGGCTATATGGAAAATCAAAACAAAATAGGAATTTGTTTAGAATGCGGTCCGGTTTCTAAACCAGAAGAATATAAAGAATTTGCAAAAAAACAAATTTATAAATTTATAGATTATTTTAATTTGATGGATTTCCATGTTTCAAATAAAAAAAGAACAAATAAAAAAATAGTTCAAGTTACCAAAGTTTTAAAAGCAAAAACAAATAATTTTAATTTTATGAAAGATTATAAAAATTTTGAATTACTTCCGGATAATGCTGTGTTTGCAATAGATGGAATAAAAAAGATTAAATCAAAGAAAAATGAATGTATTATCTTTCCAAGAAAGAATCAAAAAATAGGAGCTGAGGCTTGTATTGTCGGCAAATTTGTAAAATAGATTTTATTTTGCAAAAATGATATTTTCTGATAGTATAGTGATATTAGCATTTTAATTTAAAACATATTTATGACAAGACCAAATAGTGAGAAATCATTGATTATTATAAAACCTGACGCAGTTCAGAGAAATTTGGTGGGAGAAATAGTTTCTCGCCTTGAAAGAAAAGGTTTAAAAATAGTCGGAATGAAAATGATGAATCTAAAAGATGCGACGTTAGAAGAACATTATGCTCATATCAAAGATAAGCCATTTTTTCCTGGTATTAGAGACTTTATGAAACATTGTCCGGTGGTAGTCTTAGCAGTAGAAGGCATTAACGCCGTTTCTGCTATTCGTTTACTAGTGGGCCCGACGAAAGCTTGGGAAGCGAATGCAGGCACTATTCGCGGAGATTTTTCTCTTTCCACACAATCAAATATTGTTCATGCTTCTGATTCTGTAGAGGCTGGTGAGACAGAAGTCGCGCGTTTCTTTTTTGAAAATGAAATTTTTTCTTATGAAAAGATAGATGCTGATTTTATTTACGCTGAACATAAATAATTTTTATAAAAAATCCGCCATACGGCGGATTTTTTTTTGTGAATTTTTATTTTTTAAATTTTTTTTATAAAAAAATAGTTGCAAAACAAAAAAAACTTGTCGTCTAGTTGCATGTTGATAACTTTTTGATATACTTTTAGTAGGGTTATTTCTGATTATTACTTAGAACACTATTTTATGGGAGTCTCGATCGTGTTTGACTTTGGTCTCTCACGTCTGACACCCACTTAGCTTTAAGCTATAGTAATATTTTAGAAGTAGTCCTAAAAAAGTATCCGCGTCATTCTTTTTTGAGCGGATTTTTTCTTTTAAAATGATATAATATATACATGGATAGGAAAAAACTTTTAATACGAATAACATCACTTATTTTTTTTATATTTATTTTGAATTTTTTGGCCAATAAATTGTATTGGTATTCAAGTATCTGGTATTTTGATATGATAATGCATTTCTTGGGAGGTTTTTGGTTATCACTCGCTTTAATTTGGGTATTTAAAGTAAAAGAAATTTCTTTAAAAATTGTGACAAGGTTGCTTTTGGGTGTTTTGTTGATTGGTGTCGGTTGGGAAGTGTTTGAAGTGTTGGTCAATAATCTTTTGGCGCAAAATCCATTTTATGCTTTGGATACTTTCTCTGATATTTGTTTTGATTTAGCCGGTGGATCGACAGCTATTTTGTATGTTATAAAAAGAGTTATCATTGTCTTTAAAAAAGAGGTATAATTAACCCATGTCAAAAACAGCTAAAATAACTTTTTATGGAGGGACAGGCTCGGTGACAGGCGCGAATTTTTTGTTGGAAGTTGAAGATAAAAAAATACTAATAGATTGCGGATTGACTCAAGGTTCTAAAATGGCTGATGATATAAATTGGGCGCCATTTTCTTATGATCCAAAAAGTATAGATATACTTTTTGTTACTCATGCTCATGTGGATCATTTGGGTAGAATTCCAAAATTAATTTACGATGGTTTTCGCGGAAAAATATATTCCACAAAACCTACGCGAGAACTCGCAAGTCCGATGCTCGAAGATACTATGGGTATTTTATCCAGAAATACGGAAAATAAATTAAATGAAATCTATACGGAAGAAAATATAAAACTCGCTCTTTCTTTATGGGAAGGTTTTGAATATCATGAAAAAATACAAATCAATGAGAATCTCTCTGTTTCTTTTAGGAACGCAGGACATATTTTGGGTTCAGGTATGGCGGAATTTTTTTATAATGGAAAGAAAATTCTTTTTACTGGAGATTTAGGCAACAGTCCTTCACCGCTTTTGCCCGATACAGAAAAAATTACCGATATAGATTATTTGATAATGGAAAGTGTTTACGGAGATAGAAATCATGAATCCAGAGAGGGAAGAAGAAAGTTTCTAGAAGCGACTATTGAAGACAATTATAAAAGAAAAGGCACTCTCGTAATACCAACATTTTCTTTGGAGCGTTCACAAGAGCTTTTGTTTGAAATAGATGCATTAGTGGAAGAACAACGCATTCCTATTATGCCGATATTTTTAGATTCACCTTTAGCTATTCATCTGACAAATGTTTTTAAACAATTTAAAAATTATTTTAATGAAACAGCACAAAAAGCTATTTCTGAAGGTAAACATTTATTTGATTTTCCCGGACTTCATTCAACTTTAAAATCAGAAGAATCTAAAATGATTGTAAATGTGCCAAATCCAAAGATAGTGATAGCTGGTTCTGGTATGTCTTCAGGAGGGCGTGTTGTGCATCATGAGAGACATTATTTACCAGATCCAAATAATACTCTTTTGCTCACAGGATATCAGTCTGTGGGTACTATGGGTAGATTGATTCAAGAAGGCGCAAAAGTGGTTCGAATTACAGGTGAAGATGTTCCTGTGCGTGCTCATATAGTCACAATTTCCGGATATTCCGGACATAAAGATTCTGACGGTTTGGTGAATTTCGTAGAAGATACTCAAGACACAGTACGAAAAATTTTTGTCGTGATGGGCGAACCAAAATCTGCTTTATTTTTAGTTCAAAAATTGAGAGACAATCTTGGTGTCGATGCTTATGCTCCCGAACAAGGAGAGAGCATTTTATTAGAATGTTAATTATGTTAAAATAATTTTATGGATATACTTTCAGCAAATCCCTATGCAAAACATGGGCATAGACAATTAAAACTTTGTGTTTCAGGAGCAGCAGATACAGGGCATTGTGGTAATGATGCATTAAGAAAAGCAAAAGAACTTGGTGCAGAAATAGTGCGACAAGGGGGGATATTGGTCACAGGTGCTACTACAGGTTTTCCTTTATGGTCTGCTATGGGTGCGAAAGAAGTGGGAGGTATTTCTATTGGGCTTTCACCAGCTGCAACTGAAAAAGAACATGTGGAAGTTTATAAACTTCCTGTGGATTATATGGATTTAGTTATTTATACAGGTTTTGGTTACGCAATGCGAGATATCTTGCTCGTGCGTTCCACTGATGCGATATTTATTGGTTGCGGACGTATTGGTACTATTCACGAATTTACCGTGGCTTTTGAGGATGGTAAACCTATTGGAGTTTTAGAAGATCCAGGTTGGGAAATGGCTGAAGAATTGAAGGTTATTATTGAAAAAGGACACAGGACAAATGATAAAATTGTTTTTGATTCAGATCCGAAAGTTCTCGTAGCAAAAGTCATCGAGCTGGTGATGAAAGACAAAATCGCAGAGTTTAAGATGTAATCAAAAAGCCCCCGCCTACGGCGGGGGCTTTTTGATAGTATTTATTTTACGTTTGCGATAACTCGAGAAAATGTTTCTGGGTGATTTTCTGCGAAGTCTGCGAGCATTTTGCGGTTTAGCATTATGTTCTTTTTAGTTAATGCAGAGATAAGTGTGGAGTAAGTCATGCCGAGCTCACGAGAACCAGCATTGATTTTAATATTCCAAAGAGTTCTATTGTGCCCTTTTTTGTCTTTACGGTGTGCGAAAGAATAAGCTCCAGCGTGAAGTAAAGCATCTTTTGCTTGTCTTTCTTTTGTGCTTCGTCCATGTCTAAAACCCTTTGTTTGTTTTAAAACACTTCTTCTTCTCTTTAACGCATGTACTCCTTTTTTTACTCTTGTCATATGATTTAATTAAAATTTATAAATTAACTGAAAGGCAACAAATGACTTTTCGGTTTGTTCTTGATAACAAAATTAGTGCCTTTTCTGCCAGCTAGTTGTGTGTTACGGGATTGTTTCGCATTGAAATGGTTAAAGCCAGGTTTGCGAGCTTTAATCTTTCCATTTTTGGAAATTTTTAATCTCTTTGCATATGATTTGTTTGTTTTCATTCCTTTCATAAATTTTTTTGTTTATTTTAAAATTATTTGTCTTTTTCTATTGTAACAGTTATACCTTTTGGACCTTTTTTATATGAATCAGAAATTTTGTAATTTTCTGTTATTAAGTGCAAAACTCTGTCTAATCTTTCTCTTAAAAACTTTTCATCCATGTATTTTGCTCGTCCTGAAAGGAAAAGCTCGACTTTTATTCTATGACCTTCCTTGATCCATTTTGAAGCAGTTTTTGCTTTTAGTTCAAGGTCATGGTCACCAGTGCCGATCTTTACTTGTATGGATTTTGTTTCGGTAGATTTAGCATTAGCTTTAGCTTTTTTTAACTTTTTGCTTTGCTCGTATTGATATTTACCGAAATCCGCTATTTTTGCGACAGGAGGGTTACCTTCTGGAGAAATTTCAATCAAATCAAGACCCATATTTTGGGCCATATCTAAAGCTTCTTTGAAGCTCAAGACGCCAATATTCTTGTTTTCGTTGTCGATAACTCGAAGTTCTTTGGCTCTTATTTGATTGTTTATTCTTTCACGCAATTTTATTATAAAGCCTTTGGGGCCTTAGGTATTTAGAATAATAGCTTATTGCTCGCTTAAAGTCAACTTTATTTGTTCCAATATGGTATCTATGCGTTTTTGGCTTTTTGCTTCACAAAATATACGTATTATTGGCTCTGTGTTGGATGGTCTTATATGTAACCAAGAAGAATCATTCCAGTCAAATCTGAGGCCGTCCAATGTATTAATTTCAGCATTTTCAAAAGTCTTTTTCATTTTTTCATAAATTAAATTCAATTCTCCTGTAAAAGCAATTTTGTCTTTTTTTATGAAATATTTAGGAAATTCATTTATTATTTCAGAAATACTTTTATTTAAATTTGCCATTAGTTCAAGAGTGAGAGCAATACCTACTAGACTGTCTCTCGCAGTATTTATTTTTGGATAGATAACACCACCACTACCTTCACCTCCGATAATTGCATTTATTTCTTTCATTTTGTTTACCACATTTGCTTCACCGATTTTTGTGCGAAAGATTTCCGCATTATTTTCTTTTGCAATATCTGCAGATATATTTGAAGTGGACATATTTATAACCACAGCATTTTTTTCTTTGGAATTTTTTTGTAAAATATTTTTTATTGCAAGTGCTAATGTGTATTCTTCGTTTAATATTTCTCCTTTTTCATTTACCATTACCAATCTGTCTGCGTCCGGGTCTTGAGCAAAACCTATGTCAGTTTTGTTTTTTATTACAGCTTCAGACAGTTGTCCTAGATTTTGCGCGATAGGCTCCGGTATATGAGCAAAATCTCCGTTTTGGTTTTCATTTATTTGAAAAACTTCACAACCCAAATTTTGTAGTAATTCCATTGTGATGACACTGCCGGCACTATTTATCGGATCGTGCGCGATTTTGAATTTTTTACTTTTTATTTTTTCAATATCCACATTTTCCAATATTTCATCTATGTGTATTTTTCTGTATTTTTCGTTTTCAAACTCTTTAGGCAAGACCTCAAGATTGACTACTTGGTTCTTCTCTTGAAGGGGGAGTAGATTTATTATTTTTTCAATTTCATCTTGCGTGGCAAAAAGCCCTGCATTGTTTATGAACTTCATTCCATTGTATTCAGGAGGATTGTGCGAAGCAGTGATCATCACACCTCCATCGAAAGATAATTTTTTAACCAATAATAATATCGAAGGAGTAGGTATAATCCCTGCATATTCAAAATCTATTTTTTCTTTTGCAAATGCTTGCCGAAAAGCTTCCAATATTTGCGGTCCTGTTTTTCGTGCGTCTCTACCTATTAAAATTTTACATTTTTTTGTTGGTTGCTGACTTTTTATTAATCTTGCAAAAGCCAAACCATATTCAAAAGCAATTTTTTCGTTTAAATCTTGTCCCCATATTCCTCTATATCCAGAAACATTTAATTTTGACATTTTTTTATTTTAACATAAAAAAAATTCAAATATGATATTATGTGTGTATGGCAAATTATGCTGAAAATAGAAAAGTGCTTTTTGATTATGAGATTTTGGAAAACTACGAATCTGGCATTGAGCTTTTAGGGACTGAGGTAAAATCAGTTCGTGATGGCAAAATGTCTCTCGAAGGGGCTTTTATTGTTATCCGTGGGGGGGAGGCTTTTTTAATTAATGCAAATATTCCGCCATATCAAGTAAAAAATGCACCTAAAGATTATGATCCTTTAAGAAATAAAAAATTATTACTGACGAAAAAAGAAATCATAGAACTCGTAGAAACTGAAAAAAACAAAAGCTTGACTATAGTACCAATAGCAGTGTATAATAAAGGTAGAAAAATCAAAGTCAAAATAGCTTTGGTTAAAGGAAAAAAGAAATACGATAAACGTGAAACTACAAAAAAACGCGACACAGACCGAGAGCTTCGTAGAGAATATAAAGGACGTTGAAAATAAAATATTGGGACTGCAAGGCATAGACAGTGGGCCTTTTGCTATTGATGCATATCGAGAATGAACGTAATCTCGTAAAACTTAGTTCAAATGTTAATTGCAAAATTAGCTTCTAAAGTGAAAGCATCACCATACTTCGGTATGAATGATTTTGCTTTCGCTCCAGCTTTCGCGTAAGCCAAACTGGTGTCCATCTCATAGACTTCCGATATATGAGAATGGGTATAATATTATCGGGATAAGGAAATATTTGTTCGCATATTTCACTAAAATTTAGAACTCGATTTTAAAATATTTTGTTCATTTAAGAATTTTAAAATTTAAACAAAAAAATGCGCTAAATATGTAGACTTCTTTGCAAAAACCTTCTGCACACGAGTTCAATTCTCGTCAGTTCCACAAAAATTAATTTTATGCTATCGTTTTGTTAGAACGATGTTGTTTAATCTTTTTAAAAAAAAGGAGGCGTTATGTCTGGTAAATTAAAAAATAAGTGGGGTCTTGTTTTAACTTCGGTTTTCGTTTTGTTGTTTTTCTATTTATTTACTCAGAGTAAATGTAATAAAAAAAACAAAGAAGTTATAAATCCTGTTCGTACTGTCGATTATCCTGTTGAAGAAGAAAATAAACGAGACACAATTTGTTTTGAGCATGGGATGACTTTATGTAAAGATTTACATCTTTCAAACAAAGAGTCAATTATATTTGCTAAACAATTTGGTTTTAAGTATTTTTATCAAAAGGATAAATTGATTGTAATCGTCCAAACTGGCACTTGTTTTGCCAAAGGATATTATCCAATAAAAAAATAGGGGCATGAGAAATCATGTCCTTTTTTTATTTGTAATTTTATGATAATATATGAAAATGGATTTAAATTTTTTAAATAATAAACAAGAGAATAAAAAAGGAAAAAAGAAAGATGCAGAGCCAAATTTTACTGGAAATATATTTGGTGCAGTTATGATTTTTATGCTGATTACTGGTTTATATTTGGTAATTTCTAGTTCTTCAAAAGAAATACCAGAGATACCTATTTCTGATTTAGCAAAAAGTGTTTCTTCTGGAGAAGTGAAAAGTATTGCTGTTGAAGCTGATAAATTAAATATCGCATACAAAAATGGCGATGTTAAAAAATCTAAAAAAGAAATAGAGTCTTCTTTATCTCAGACTTTATATAATTATGGTGTAAAAGCCGAAGCTGTGCAGGCTGTTGAAGTAAAAATAAAGAGTGATAATGGTGTTTTGTTTTGGTTGGGAAATATTTTACCATTTGCTCTACCTGTAATTTTTGTAATTTTTTTCTTTTGGTATATGTCCAGACAAGTAAAAGGCTCAGGCATGCAAGCTTTTACTTTCGGTCAATCAAAAGCACGCATAACAGATCCAAATGATCAAAATAGCAAAGTCACATTTAAAGATGTCGCTGGCAATAAGGAAGCTAAACAGGAACTTTTAGAAATCGTTGATTTTTTGAAAGCACCGAAAAAGTTTTTGGATATTGGTGCGCGAATTCCAAAAGGAGTTATTTTGACTGGTTCACCTGGTACAGGAAAAACTTTATTAGCAAGAGCCGTAGCAGGGGAAGCAGGCGTGCCATTTTTCCATTTATCCGGTTCTGAATTCGTGGAAATGTTTGTGGGTGTGGGAGCGAGTCGAGTGCGTGATCTTTTTAAAATGGCAAAGAAATCCGCTCCAGCTATTATTTTCGTGGATGAAATAGACGCGATAGGGCGTACTCGCGGAGGAGGTTTTGGTGGGGGTAATGACGAACGTGAGCAGACATTGAACCAAATCTTGGTGGAGATGGATGGCTTTGAACCAAATGATAAAGTGATAGTAATGGCGGCGACAAATAGACCGGATGTTTTGGATCCTGCGCTCATTCGCCCGGGACGTTTCGATAGAAAAGTTATTCTTGATTTACCTGACCGTGCAGACCGTGAAGAAATTTTAAAAATTCACTCATTAAAAAAGCCATTGGCTGAAGATATCAATTTGAAATTAATTGCGGAGAGAACACCTGGTTTTTCTGGCGCAGATTTGTTTTCACTTATGAATGAGTCCGCGATATTGGCAGCGCGTGAAAATAGAAAAAAAGTTTTTCAATTTGATTTGATACGCTCCATAGAAAAAGTGATGATGGGACCTGAAAGAAAAAGTCATTTACTTACTAAAAAAGAAAAAGAAATTACTGCATATCACGAAGCGGGGCATGCGCTCGTGGCTTCTGTCTTGCCATACGCTGACCCTGTGCATAAAGTTTCTATTGTTGCTCGCGGACGTGCAGGCGGATACACAATGAAGCTTCCACTCGAAGAAAGAAAACTGCAATCCAAAAAAGAATTTATAGATGACATAGCAATGTCCCTTGGCGGATATGTGGCGGAGAAAATGATTTTCGGAGATATTACTACAGGACCTTCGAGTGATTTGCAAGTGGCGACGAACCTCGCTCGCGCTATGGTGACGAGGTGGGGGATGTCGGATGTTATCGGACCTGTGGCTCTCAGCAGTGATGGCGGAAAGTCTCAATGGAATGATCCAGTTGAAAAAGAATATTCAGAAGACATCGCTATGAAGATTGACTCTGAAGTTTCAAGAATCATAAATGATGGTTTGAAATCCGCAGAAAAAGTTTTGACTGAAAACAAAAAAGCATTGAAAGCAATAGCTGACAAGCTTATTGAAGTTGAAACTCTTGAGCAAGAAGACTATGAAAAAATAATCATAGCAAATGGTATTTTGCCAAAGAAACTTGAAGTGTAGATTTTGTATTTGTTTTTTTTGTTAAAAATAATATAATGTATTTAAATAGCCAATAACAAATGTTTATCTTAAACATTTGTTTATCCACCCTTAGCTCAGTTGGTTAGAGCACAGAGCTTATACCTCTGGGGTCCTTGGTTCGAATCCAAGAGGGTGGACAAACCTTAGTGTTATAAAAAATATTTTCAATAATATTTTTTATATATTCCTTTGAATCTAAATTCTCAAATGGTATAATTATTACATATGAATGTTGTGTTCAGGAAAATAAATTATAAATTTTTTGCAATTTTAGTTTTTGCATTTTGTTGTTTTATTTTTTCTGCGCATAGTGCGGCGGCGGCATGTACTAAATATTGGATAGGAGGTGGAACAACAACAAGCTGGACTGCTAGCCCTACCACAAACTGGGCTGCTACTTCAGGAGGGACGATTCGTGTCGCTGCTCCGGGATCTACTGATGATGTTTGTTTTGATGGTGTAGGAACTACAGCAAATGCTGATTCTGTTGTTTCATCAGGTATTACAATTCAATCTTTAACTTTTTCTGGATACACGGGTTCATTTTCATCTAGCACTAATCTTATCAATATTAGTTTGAACTCATCAGTTAATATGCTTGTTGTGGATAACAATGTCCAATTTGGAACAACTCTTTTTAGAGTTAATGGGACTGTGACTGCGACAGCAGGTGCTCATGTTTCTAATGTGAGTTTAGATTTTCGTCCAGGTGTAACAGTAAATACAAATGGAGCAGTTTGGGGTAGTTTTAGTTCTAATAATGCAAATCCTATTAATTTATCTTCAGATTTAACGACATCGGGCAATTTTAATGCTACTGGAAATGCTACATTTAGTGGAGCAAAGAATGTTACTATAGGAGGAAACTTGGTTATTGGAGCGATAACATTTAGTATTGCTAATGCCACCCTGACTGTGACCGGTACAACTACTATTACTGGTGCTGGAGGTAATTTTACAGATTCTAATGTAACAGGCACTAATACTTTTATTGGAACTGTAACAGTAAATTCCGGTGCAATTTTTAATATTTCCGCAAATAGTCCTTGTGTTTTTAGAGGTGGACTCACTAATAATACGACAAGTACTTTTCAATCTGGTTCAGGGTCATGGACTTTTGATACAAATGCGCAAACGATTTCCGGCACACAATCTTTTACAATTACAAATTTAACGAACAATGTAACCACAGGTACCGGTCTAACTTTTTCAGGAACACAACCGACAGTGACAACTTTAACTCAAGGCACAAATGCAATATTAACTTTTACCGGTTCTTCTTTGCCGACTATTACAACTTTGACTGCGAGCGCTTCCGGTAATACAGTAGTTTATAGCAATTCATCTGCTGTGACAGCAATGGGAATTTCTTATGTTAATTTAACAAATAATATTACAACTTCAACAGGATTGACGATGACCTCAAGTGCTTCTGCTACGACGGTCACTCAAGGCACAAGTGCAATCCTTACTTTTTCTGGAACAGTACCAACTATAACCACACTCACAGCCACAGCCACGGGTAACACTGTACAATATACTTCTACTAGTTCTCAAACTATAAAATCAGCCACATATTATTCTCTTACAAAATCAGGAGCAGGAGGAACGGCTACGCTTGGAGGAGCGGTTACAGTAAATGGAGATTTAACAATTTCTTCAGGGACGCTTGATGTTTCAGTTAGTAATTATCAAATATCTTTAGGGGGAAATTGGTCTAATAGTGGGACATTTACTGCTAGATCTGGCACAGTGTTACTTTCTGGTTCAGTGCAACAAACAATTTCTGGCACACTCACATCAAGTTCTGCTTTTTATAATTTAACGATTACAAATAATTCTGGATCTGATGCATCTGATGACGAAAGAACGGGTTTTACTCCTTCAATTATTTTTTCTGCTTCAATGACTTCGACTGGTACATATACTATCACCACAGCATCGGTGCGTGTTCAGTATTTATCTGGTGGCACTTATACTTTTAACAATATTAATTTTAATGGACAAGCCAGTGGCACTAAAATATTTTTTAGAAATTCAGCAGTTTCTGGCACATGGAGTATGTGTGTATCTGGTACACAAACAGCGGTCTCTTATGTAAACGTTTCTCGCTCTGATGCTTCTTGTGGAAATGCAATATCAAGTGACGGTACAGATTATGATGGAAGTAATAATACTAATTGGTTCGGTATTTCTATTTCAGGAACAGCTGATGGCAACAATGGAGCTACCGTAAAAGTGGCAGTAAATGGTACTTTGTCTGGTACAAGTACTACTATTTCTGGTGGAACTTGGACTTTAGCTAGTGTTACGGCTGTGTCTGGAGATATAGTGACTGTGTATGTAGATGGTGTTTCAAATGCAAATGAATCTACTGCTATTACAAAACAAAGTTCTGGAGCAATAACCGGAATGGTTTTGAATACCGGAGTGCTTAGTATAGGAAGTAATCAAAATACAAGTTTAACTATTACAAATCTATCAAGTTATACATCTAGTAATGATGAAGATGTGATGCAGTCTGTTTCAAGTAGTATTTTGTCTGTGCAAGGTACGGGGAATTCTTATACCAATCCAACACTTTCTATTTTATCCGGAAATACTTTGTCTGTTGGAACAAGTGAAGGCATTGTAACTGGAAAAATTAATATTGCTGGAACTCTGACTTCAACAGGTAATGCTTCTTATACATTAGATGGAACTTCTGGGACTTTATTTACACGCACGGGAACATTTACACAAGCGACTTCGACTGTCACACTTTCCGGTAATGGCGACGCGACGATAAATTCAGGCACGACTACATTTTATAATTTAACTTCAAGCGGGACCGGAGTGAAAAGTGTCAGCGGTTCATCGGCTTTGACTTTTGCAAGTAGTGGCACGCTCACTGTGTCCGCGGGAACTTTTGACCCTCTAACTGCGCTCGTAGCAAGTGGTTCAAATACTTTGGATGTGACAGGTACTATTCGCGTAGAAGCTTCGACTTTTGCTGGTTCATATCCTTCTGGATTTTCTACTGTAAATTTGAATTCCGGTTCCACTGTGGATTATTATTTAAGTGGGACACAAACTATTTCAAGCACAATTACTCCTTATTATAATTTGACTGTTTCAACAGGTGGAACAAAAACTCTAGGAGGGAATTTAACTGTTTCAAATGTTTTAACAATAGGTTCTGGCGCTACACTTTCTGGAAGTTCTCATACTTTAACTTTGTCTGGTACAACAGGTACACCGTTTGTTAATTCTGGCACATTTACTGCTAGTACAGGTACTGTTTCTTATACTGGAAATTATGCAAGTGGAAATACTACTATAATCGGAGAAACTTATTACAATCTTGTTATTAATAATGCAAGTGAAACTTATTTATTGGGTGGTACAACTGCTATAGATACTAGTGGAACTTTAACTATTACTGATGGTGTTTTGGATTTAACTAATCAAAATTTTACAAATAACGGCACGACTTCTGTCTCTGGTACATTATCTGATAATTCAGCAACGGGCAGTAATACTTTTATTGGAACAGTGACGATAAATTCCGGTGGTATTTGGCTGACTACGAATAATCCAAGTTTTGTATTTCAAGGTGGATTAACAAATAATAGTTCTTCTGGTTTTACTTCTGGTTCCGGTACTTATACTTTTGGAAATCATGCTCAAAATTTAAATGGTTCACAGGCATATACAATCACAAATGTTGCAAACTATAGCACAGTATCTACTGGTTTATCTTTAACAGGTCAATATCCTAGCATTACAACTTTGACTCAAAGTACAAATTCTATTTTAACTATTTCTGGAACTGTCCCTAGCATTACAACTTTGACAGCAACAGCAACTGATAATTATGTAAAATATACTTCTACTAGTTCACAAAATATTAAAAATACTACATATTATAATTTAACGAAATCAGGAGCAGGGGGTATGGCTACTTTAGCTGGAAATACTATTGTTAATAATATTTTATCGATAGCTTCAGGTACTTTAAGTACTGGTAATTATAATATTTCTATTTCTGATTTGGATTTATCTGGTGGTACATTTTCTGGAGGTAGTTCTACTATTACAGTAATAGAAAATTGGACAAATACCGGTGGTACATTTATTGCGGGCACTTCTAGTGTTTTGTTAAATGGAAATATTTCTAGTCAAATTACAGGTACAAATACTTTTTATAATTTAATAATTACAAGTACAGTAGCTAAAACAATAAATTTTTCCACTTCAGGTATTAATACAGTTACTCATTTATTTACTGTTACTGGAAATCTTGGAGAATTGATTAGTTTACATTCTGCTTCAAGTGGCACTCATTGGCCATTTCGTGTCACTACAGGAACTGTAAACATAAGCTACGTAGACGTTCAAGATGGAGGATGTTCTTCAGGAGCTATTAATATGATACCTGTCACTTCTACAAATTCAGGCAATAATCAATCTTGCTGGTCATTCTTTTCTTTGACTCCTTATGTTTATAAACTTACAAATGGAAATACGGTGGAAGTCTATACAAATACAAATACTCCTTCTTTGGTAAAAACAATTCAATTGGCGGGAGATTATGCAACAGTTCAGCCTACAAGTTTTTCTGTTGATTCGAATTTTGGAAAACTTTATGTTACTACAACAGATACTTCAGCGGAATTACAAATAGTAGATATTAGTGATCCAAGTGTTTCAAATTGGGCGTATAGTTCTTCCGTTGATCTCTCTATAAATAGCAATACTTCAGTGGATGCTAAAGATATTTATGTAGACAATGCTGGCACCGCTATAGTTTTGGGTTCTGCGGGTTCTGTTGGCGGTGTAATTTTTATTGATACTAGTAACAATACAGATACAGAAACACATTCTATTTCTTCGACATCTGATTTAGTTTTTGCAAATTATGAATATTCTGGTTCTTATAATGGTAATGATACTTCAGGGTATGTTTATGTTTATAATTATAATACTTCTCGATTGTATGTATATCCTTATTTTTCAAATGGCACTACTTTGCAAGTTTCAGAAGAAATAAATACTTTATCTGGTTATGGCAGTCCTACAGCAATGTCTGTGCATGCTTTAGCTAATAGTAGTCTGTATTTGCTTTTTGCTGGAGCACCACAAACAATTTATTTTTTCCCTGTTAATTTTTCAAGTCCAGAAAATGTTACACTTAGCCCAGACAATAATGTGTCTGTTGGTGTTACTATAAATGATATATCCACTGCACGTATAAGTGGAAGTGATTATGCTTATATTGCAGGAGCTGATGGTTTATATAAGATTAGTAATTTTTCTTCACCTTCTGTTTTGCATACTGATACTGTTGGAAATGGTTTATCTAGTGTTTCTTATGATTCTGATTCAGGCTATGTTTACGGTGTGTCAAATTTAGAAAGTACTTTATATGATTTCAATAATTAAAAAAAACAAAAAAGGTTTTACGCTCATCGAGCTTGTGTTGTATGCAAGTTTGGTTTCTCTTTTGGTTTTAGGCGTCTCTTCTTTTTGGAGTATTGTTAAACAATTTAATTTGAAAAATAAATCAATGACTGCGGTAGAAGATCAGGGTGCTTTTGTTGCTGATTTTATTTCTGAGCATATTAGAAATGCAGGTGAAGTGTGTTTACCTTTAACTTCAGGTATTAGTGGTCGTGGTGCCGTTTTAATAATTGATGATAATTGTAGTCCAAATACTTCCGCTCAAACTCGTTTTGCTGTCAGTAATGGTATTTTAAGTGTTAAAGAGGGATCTAGCTCACCAGTAGAAACAAATTTAACTGATAGTAGGGTATATGTATCTAATTTAGATTTTGTAAAAGCTAAAGACCCGAGTGGTGGACCATCGAGCGTGAATTATTCATTTGTTATTCAGTCAAAAAGTTATTCCAATACTACCGCTTATAGTTACCAAAAAACTTTTTCTGGCGGGGCAACTTTGCGAGTGCAGTAATTATAATAATAAAATTATATGAATTTAAAATTTAAAAAACAAAATTTAAAGAATGGTTACGTGACTTTGGTGTTGATGATAATCGTCGGTACTTTAACTGCAGGTATTGTTTTTACTGTTATGTCTGACAGTATTAATAGTTCTCAAATAGGTCTTACTTTTAGTCAGACTTACAAAGCTCGTTCTTATGGAAACGCTTGTGCTGAAAAAGCTCTTTATAGAATTCATAATGGTGATATTACTGCCAGTGAAAGTAATGGTATTACTTTTGATTCTAACAATCATTGTACTTATGATGCTGTAATTTCTGGTGGAAATGTTACAATAGATATTGAGGGTGTTTCTGGTCGTGCAAATGTAACACAAAATATAACAGGAACTTTGTCTTCCAGAAATATAACAATTATTAGTTGGAATTAAAATTATGTTTTCAATAAAAAATAATTTTAAATATGGCTTTACTTTAATCGAAATGCTTTTAGTCGTGGCTTCTATTGCAATTTTAGCATTGATTGTTTTAAGAGCTGTTAATCCAATAAAACATTTTGCAGATATTAGAAATACCGGAAGATATACAGATGTTAATACTATATTAAATGCTATATATCAATATGAAATAGATAATAATGGCATGACACCTGATACTAGAGAAAATGGAGGAGAATCGATTCCTATGGGTATTTATAATCCAAATATAAATATAGAGTTACAAGATCCTTTAGAGATTTGCAGAACAGGAGCTGAAAGTTGTGCTGGTCTTGTTGATTTGTCTAATTTAACTTTCCATAAAAAATATTTAATTGCTATGCCTGTCGATCTTTTGTATAATTTAGGGGATAATGTAAAAGGACCAAATGGTACAGGTTATTATATTGTTCGAGATGCACAAAATAGTAATCGTATAACAGTGATAGCCGGTAGAACTGAAATATTTCCTACTACTTTTCTTACAAGTTTAATTAACATGAGTTTATAAAATATGAGAATACGCACTTTTGTTTTATTTTTATTTTTTGTTTTAATCTCCATTATAGGTTATTTGTTGTTTAAGCAAGAAGTACTTCAAAAATTTAATTCAAATAATGAGGTTGATAATACTTCATCTGTATTTATATCTTCTCCTGTTGACGGGGCTGTTGTTTCGGGATTTGTCTCTGTTTCAGTGGAAGTAAAAAATATTCAAAATGCAAAAGCTTTGGTTATTTTTATTGATGGAAGTAAAAAAGCTACTTGTCTTATTGAGAATTGTGTTTACAAATTAAAAACTCAAGAATTGGTAAATGGTAAACATTCTATTAGTGCAAAAGCAGAAGATAGTAATGGTAAAATATTTAAATCTCAAAGCGTAGCTATTGTTGTAAAAAATGAAGTTGATAAAAATCAAAATATTACAAATGTTTCGAGTAATACAAAACCTACAAGCAATACTGTCATAAAAAATTCAACAACAAGTACTACTTCTGTTTCACTTAAAATTTCTTCTATTTCTGCTAAAAATTTAGCAAGTTCTGTTGAGACAGTCACATGGAAAACAAATATTCCATCTCAGGGTAAAATCGTTTACGGTTTAGTAAGTTCTTCTAATGGAATATATGATCTTTCAACAAAAATGGAAACTTCTTTAAGTTTAGATCATAGTTTAGATTTGGTTGATTTGGTTCCTGGTAAGAAATATTTTTATAAAGTAATTTCAACTGATGCAAAAGGTGAAGAAGCGAGTTCTGCTGAGTTGTCTTTTACTTCTTCATCACTTAAAATTTCTTCTTTGAAGGTGGAAAATATTTCTTCCATTGGAGCTACTGTTTCATGGACTACAAATTTAAAAACACAAGGACAGATTATTTACGGTGCAATAAGTTCAAATTCCGGAGTTTATGATTTTAGTACAAATGTTTCTGATAATATCGGCACATTGCATAGCATAGATTTAACTCGTCTTCTTTATAACACTAAATATTATTATAGAATTGTTTCTATTGATAGTTTAGGTCATAAGGATATTTCTCCAGAGTATAATTTCACCACTTCACTCATATATAACGTGTCTTCTCAGAAGAATTTCTCTAATACTCAAATTTCTATTTTGTGGAATACTTCACTGCCTACAAAAAGTGAGATAAAATATGGTACACAAAGTTCAAGTTCCGGTACTTATTCTTTTAGCGCTTCTGATTTTATTTATGTCTCAAGTCATAATTTTACACTTGCAAATCTTTTAGCGAATACAAAATATTATTATAGAATAATATCAACAGATGAAAATGGTAAAAAAACAACTTCTTCTGAGTATTCTTTTAGTACTGAATAATCATTGTGGATAAAGTCACTTGTTTATTTGTATTATAAAGATGTATAATTAATTTATTACAATTATATTTTGCCCAAATTATTTATGAAAAAAATTATTAATTTTAAATATAAAAGAGGATTCACTTTGCTGGAACTTTTATTGGTTGTGGCTGCTATTGCAATATTAGCTACGATTGTTTTTGCTGTATTAAGTCCCGCAGATACACTCAATAAGTTTCGTGACACAAACAGACTTTCAAATATTCAAGCAATAGAGAGCGCTATGGCTTTATATGCTATAGATAATGGGGGAGATGTTCCTAATAAATCTGATTGGTCAACAAGCACTCCTCTGACTATTTGTGGAAATACTGACCATAATGCAAGTTGTGATTTGGATTTAACTGATTTAACTAATAATAGTAAATATATGATAGAAGTACCTTCTGATCCTTCTGTTTCTGTCGGTTCAAATAGTTCAGGTTACGAAGCAATTATTGATTCAAACGGATTGGTTGTAATATCTGCTCCTCTTGCATCTACTGGTACAATAGAAGCTAAAGGAAAATTTAATCCTCTATAATTTTAAATTATAAAAACACTACTTGATAAGTAGTGTTTTTATTTTGTGTGATATAATATATTTATGTTTTTAAAATTAAATTTAATTCGTAAAATAAGTCCTATAATTATTTCTTTTTTGATTCTTTTTAGTGGGCTTTTAGCAACTTTTTTTGCTTGGAATTATAATACTAAACTTTTAAATTTTCAATCTTTGGCAAGATTTGATTTTCTTACAAAAAATGCTATTAGTTCTTTGGAAAACAAAGAAAATAGAAATCTAGATGTTTTGACTGACGTTAAGGCTTTGGTTTTGTCTCAAGATACAGATAATAATATTATAACTTCTAAAACTTTTAAAAATTTCGTAAAAGAATTAGACATATATTCCAAATATCCATTTATTTCTTCTTTAGATTTTATTAAAAATCCATTTAACCTTGTTTCTAGTACTTATACTTCATTTAACAAAAAAGATAATTCATTTTCTATTATTGCTCCTGTTTATACGAAAGATAAAAAATACTTAGGTTCAATACAAGAAAATATCGACACTGGTAGTTTTCTGAGTGATATTTTCTTATCACAACCTGAATTTCAGAATATGGATTTTGAAATTTATATTGTATCACCTGATAAATCAGAATCATTGATTTATGATACAAATCCATCTTTGCATGCTAAAGAAAAAGACACTTCTTTTTTACAAAATAGAAGTGAAATATCTTTTGCTGATATGAAATGGTCTGTATATTCTAAAGCTTTACCTCAAGATATTTTAGGTTTAACTTCGGTAAGATTTAAAAATTATATATTAATATTTGGTTTTATTGGTTCTTTGTCATTGTTTGTGATAAATTTATCACTTGCAACTTCTCGTAAAAGAGCTATAGATATAGCTGAGATTATGACAGCATCTTTGAAAAGGCGTACTGAGGATTTAGAAATTACAAAAGAAAATACTGAAGCAGAAAGAAGAAAATTAAATACTATTCTTTCTTCTATGGGAGAATGTTTAGTGGCTGTTTCTTCTGATGGTAGAATTATTTTGATGAATCAGATGGCACAGGCGACATTGCGTATAGCAGAAGCTGATTCTTATGGTAAGAAAATAGAAGAAGTTTTGATTCTTGTTAAAGATGGTAAAACATTACCAGAAAATGAGTATCCTGTTTATAAAGCTATTAAAGGTCAAGATATTTCTAGGATTTATTTTCAAGATAATGTTTTTTTGAAAGATTCAGAAGGTAGAGTTTTCCCGGTAGTTCTTTCCGCTATTTCTACTTTAGGTAAAAATGGTGGAGCAGAAGGGGTTTCTGTTATCATTGTTTTTCATGATATTTCAGTTGAAAAAGCTGTGGATGAAGCTAAAACAGAATTTGTTTCTTTGGCCGCACATCAATTACGTATGCCACTTACAGCTATAAGGTGGTATGCTGAAATGTTAATCTCAGAAGATGTTGGCAAGGTGAATGAAGATCAAAAATCATATTTAAATGAAATACACCAAAATAATGAACGTATGGTTAATTTAGTTAACCAACTTTTAAGTGTTTCCCGTATTAGACTTGGTACATTTAAAATTGAACCAAAAGCAATAAATTTAAATGAAATTGTTGATAGTGTCTTGGGTGAATTAAAACCAATGATAACGAAAAAGAAAATGAATATTGTTAAAAATTACAAAGATGATCTAAAACCTTTCAATGCTGATGCTGATTTAATGAGAGTTGTTTTTCAAAATCTTATTTCTAATGCCGTTAAATATACCCCAGAAGGAGGAACTATTACTATCTCTATGGAATATGATAAGGATTTTTCTATTCGCGTTTCTGACACTGGTTACGGTATACCAAAAAAAGATATAGGTAAAATATTTACTCAATTATATAGAGCTGAAAATGTAAAAGAAAAAGACGTAGAAGGTACAGGTTTGGGTCTTTATATGGTTAAGTCTATAGTAGAACAGGCTGGAGGTATGATCTCTTTTTCTTCAGAAGAGAATAAAGGTACTATATTCCACGTATCATTTCAAAAAACAGGAATGAGGGCTAAAAGTGGAACAAAGTCTTTGTCTTAATTTATTTAATATTTTATTTTTGTTATAATATAGTTATGATGTTTAATAGAAAAAATATAATTTTAGGGAGCATAATATTTGTTTTTTTATGTTTCATTTTGTTTTCCTTTTTAGGAATTAATAAAAATAAAGACGTAAAAAAAATAGATAAAAAAGTTAATGTTGTTGTTACTGCTCCGGAGATAAAAGTTTTACCAAATGATGTTTCCAAATTATCTCCAATTGATAAAAAGTTTTTTGATGAAATATCTTCTTGGGTTTCTGTGAAAGTTTCAAATCAGCCTACTATTTCTAAAAACCCACAAACTATAAAATTACCATTAGGTTGGACTGCTCGCGAAGATTATTTATTGACTGTAATACCAACAGACATGCCGGCTGATTTGAGGAATTTCAGAACTATAATAATGCGACCAGATAAAACTAAAATAGTATCCAGAGAAGATGCTATTTATATAGTACCAGATGCTTCTAATAAATATTTCAAGGATCATTGTAATTTAGGAGAAGTCGTTGTTTGTTATGGTGGTAAAAATGTAGAAATAAAACATGTTTTTGATTTAATGTTTTATTTTAGTAAAAAATAGTAAAAATGTTATAATGTATAGATATGGAAAATAATAAAATGAAAATATTAATATGCGACGACGAACAAGCTATAAGACATGCTTTGGAGTTAAAACTTACACATGAAGGTTTTGATGTTGTTACTACACCAGATGGTAATGAATGTGTTTCTTTGATGTCAGACCAAGATTTTGATTTATTGTTATTGGATTTGGTTTTACCTCAAAAAGACGGTTTTGCTATTTTGGAAGAATTAAAGTTAATGAAAAATAAAGTCCCAGTTATTATTATTTCAAATTTGGGACAAGAAGAAGATATTAAAAGAGTAAAAGAGTTAGGAGTGGTTCATTATTTAATAAAATCAAACACATCTATAAATGATATGGTTGAAAAAGTAAAATCTGTTTTAAATAAATAAAAATTATGAAAAACGAAGATGTAAAAAAAATACTTATAGAAGGTAACTACATAACTTCCGAAGATATATCCAGAGTAGAGGAGACTATGAATCGTGCAGATTCTTTATCTGATGCTTTAATTAGTTCTGGTATTATTAATAGTACTATTTTGGGTCAAGCAATTGCTGAATTCTATGGAGTTATATATGCTGATATGAGTTCCCATCCTCCTTTTAGAGAAAGTATTTTAAAAATACCAGAAGACGTTGCTCGTAAATACAGACTTATTGTTTTTAGTGAAGAACCTCGTAAGATTGTAGTTGCTACTGATAATCCTACTCAAGCAGGTATCAATCAAATTTTACAGGATATTTTTAAAGACACTAAAATATATTTAGCTTATTCAATCCCCGAACAAATAGATGAGCAATTTTCAGCATATCAAAAATCTTTAGAGACAAGATTTTCTAAAATTATAAAAGAAAATAGTCGTGTTGCACCTGAGATTATTGATGAGATTATCGGTGACGCTATTTCTATGCATTCTTCTGATGTTCATTTTGAGCCTATTGGTGAAGATGTTGTTATTCGTTTTCGTATTGATGGCGTAATGCATGAAGCGGGAAGAATAAAAAAGATTTTTTATGATAATATTTTAAATCGTATTAAAGTTCAAAGTAGACTGCGTATTGATGAACATTTTGCTGCTCAAGATGGATCTATTCATTATCAAAAAGGAGATCATTCTGTAGATTTGCGTGTTTCTATTGTTCCTACTATAGATGGTGAAAAGATAGTTATTCGTATTTTAGGAGAATATGTTAAAGGTTTTACTTTGGGTGATTTGGGCTTGTCTCAAGAAGATGAGGTGATTATTCGCGAAGCTTCCAATAAACCCTTTGGTATGATTTTGGTAGCTGGCCCAACAGGTTCAGGTAAAACTACAAGTTTGTATGCTTTAATTAGACTTTTAAATAGTCCGAAAGTTAATATTACAACAATTGAAGATCCTGTAGAATATCGTCTTTCTGGTATTAATCAAATTCAAGTCAACAATGCAACTGATCTTACTTTTGCTAAAGGTTTGCGTTCCATCGTGCGTCAAGATCCAGACATTGTTCTCGTTGGAGAAATTCGTGATAGAGAAACTGCTGAAATTGCAGTTAATGCAGCTTTGACGGGACACCTTTTGCTTTCTACTTTTCACGCAAATGATGCAGCTACTGTTATTCCTAGATTGTTAAATATGGGTATTGAACCATTCTTG
This sequence comes from Candidatus Nomurabacteria bacterium, assembly GCA_021413905.1. Classification (GTDB taxonomy): domain Bacteria; phylum Patescibacteriota; class Minisyncoccia; order Phycocordibacterales; family UBA9973; genus UBA9973. The sequence goes on along the minus strand of JAIOPO010000005.1, from coordinate 71,388 downwards.
CTTTCTTCAACTTTTGAATTGATTGTATCTCAACGTTTAGTTAGACATATTTGTATGAAATGCAGATACAGTATTCCTTTTAATGAAAAAGAAATGTCTGGTAAATTTAAACAATGGAGTAAATTTTTTCCAGATACATCTATCACTTTATATGAAGGTAAGGGTTGTGAGGTTTGTAATCACACAGGCTTTGTCGGACGAAGTGCTATTTTTGAATTTATTAAAATAACATCAGCTATGGAGGATTTGATTATTACAAATCCATCATCAAGTCAGATTTGGGAATTGGCTCGCAAAGAAGGAATGCGTTCTATGTTTGAGGATGGTATAGAAAAAGTTAAAAATGGAATTACTACTATCGATGAATTGTTGCGTGTTTCTGAGCCACCTAGAGAATAAATTTAATTATGCAATTAAAAAATAATAAAAAAAATAAAAATAGTTTCGGGATTTACCTTGGAATGGGTCAGGAAAAAGAATATGTTATGGAGAATTTAAGTTTTCTTGTTTCTTCTGGTATGCCTATTGCAGAATCTTTGAAAGCAATCGAAACAGAATTGAAAACTAATTTTATGAAAAAGATGATTGGTCAAGCGAGAGAAAGTGTAGAGAATGGAGTTCCTTTACATAAAGCATTAGAAGAAACTGGTCTTTTTGGTGTGCACGAAATATCTTTGATAAAAAACGGAGAAGAGTCCGGTATACTTGTTGGTAATTTGCGTGTTATTGCGGAACAAGCAGCAAAAAACAGAATTTTTAAATCTAGATTAAGATCTGCTCTTATGTATCCGGCTTTGATTTTGTCTGTTACTTTTGTTATTGGTTTAGGTGTAGCTTGGTTTATTTTACCAAAATTAGCGACTATGTTTACACAGCTACATGTTAAATTACCTTTAATTACTAAGATTTTTATTTCACTTGGTTCTTTTTTGAGTAAATATGGAGCAATATTCGTACCTATTTTGATAGTATCAATGATTGTTATTGTTTATTTTGTATTTTATTTTCCAAAAACGAGAATTATTGGTCAATATTTTTTGTATTCAATTCCGGGGATTAAAAAACTTATTCAAGAGTTGGAAATTTCTCGTTTAGGTTATTTGTTGGGTACTTTAAATAAAGCTGGTTTGCCGTTATTACAAGCTATTGGTTCTTTAAAAGAATCAACTTTGTCTCCTTTTTATGGAAGATTTTATGATTTTCTTTATCAAAACATTGAAGATGGGAATTCTTTTGAACAAAGTTTTTCTAAATATAAAGATATACGAGATGTTTTACCTGCGTCAATTCAACAAATTATTGTAATAGGGGAACAATCTGGAAATTTATCTACAGCTTTGGTGAAAATAGGAAATGTTTATGAAGAAAAAACAGAGCTTACAAGTAAAAATATTTCAGTGGCACTGGAGCCGATATTACTCGTTATTGTTTGGGCTGGTGTTATGCTTGTTGCAGTAGCTGTTATTTTACCTATTTATAGTTTGATAGGTGGTATTGATAAATAATATGCGAATTTTTCAAATAAAAAATTTGAGTTCAGGATTTACTTTATTTGAACTTCTCTTGACCGTTTCTGCTTTTGCTATTATTATCGCTGCTGCTGTGCCTTTTTCTAATTCTTCAATTGTTAGGGGAAATTTAGATACAACAACACGCACAGTAGAGTCTGCTTTAAGAAAAGCTTATATTTATGCCAGAGCCGGTGAAAATAATTCTGATTGGGGTGTACATATTTATAATTCTCAAGTAATTGTATTTTCTGGTTCTACATACAATGTAAATGTTGTGAATGAAATTAGTGATATCGCTCATACTTCTTTTGGTGGTAGTCTTTTTTCAAATGGAGTTATTGATATTGTTTTTTTGAAAAGTAGTGGTTTGCCAAATATTTCTAATCCTGACGAAACTATTACTTTAACAGCAGATAATGTTACAAAAACTTTAACCATTAATTCAAAGGGTGTGGTGGAATTAACTTCCAGTTAATATAAAAATAAAATGAAAATTCATTTTTTTAAAAAAATAAATATTTATAATTCTCACGGTTTTTCTATTATAGAGATTTTATTGGCAGTTTCGCTTTTTTCTTTAATTGCTTTGGGTTCTATTTCTTCGGCTTTATCTGGTGAAAGTGCTCAGGTTGGTGCCGGTGAACGTAAAAGAGCCACATTGATAGCAGATCAGACTGTTGAAATATTAAGAGCTTTTCGTGATTCTCATTCTCAGGGTTTTGGGGCGATTCCTGTTTCTAGTAGAGATTATGGTTTAGGTAGAGATAATAATGGTGCATGGGTATTGATACCTAGCCCTGATACTGTTGATAATTTTTTACGTTCTATAAATATTAGTTTAATCGATAGTACTACAAAACAAATAACAACCACGGTATGTTGGCCATATAATAATTGTACTAATTCTGTTGTAATTTCAACATATCTTACTGATTGGCGAGGTTCAGCGGGAGGTAATCCTGGAGGAATAAAAGTTGCAACATCTGGAACAGGTTATGCTTATATGATCACAACTGACAATACTTTGGAAATTTATGATATTAGTAGTCCGGGAAGTCCATCAAAAGTATCTTCTATGACTTTAGCTGGTACAGGAGCTTCGCCTACAAATCTTTTTTATAGTTTAGATAAAGTTTATATTACTTCAGATGATTCTTCTGCTGAAATGCAAATTGTGGATGTTTCCACTCCTGCATCTCCGCAAAATTTAGGAACTTTGAATTTAGCAGTAGACGGAGATGATATATCTGTGGGTGATGATGTGTGGGCTGATTCATCTTCAGGAGAAGCTTTTGTTATTGCTCATAATAGTGATAGTAGTAAAAGTCAATTTTTCATGATAGATGTGCGTGATGCTACTGCGCCTGTTGATTTGAGAGATGGAGTTATTTTTTCAAATTCAAATCAAGTTTCTGGAGCTTTGGCTGTAGGTTTGATTTCTTCTCAAAATACTATGTGTACTACCGCTGGTGCTTCTAATTCATCAGGATATATTTTAAATTGTTATAATTATGATTTTGATTTTTCAAATCCAACACCTGCACCATCTTATTCAAATGTCATAAGTGACTCAAATGCACTTTATGGTCCTTCTCGTTCTGTTGAAATTTATAATGGAAATTATTTTACGACTCCTGGGGGAAAGATAAGTGAAAATAATTCTACACCATTTACTATTTCCTCAAATGATATTTATGATATGTCCGTTGTTTCTCGTTCTGGTAGATTGTATGCATATTTGGCTGTTCCGAGTGATTTAACTTCAGGATTAAAAGAAATAGATATTGATGATATAAATAATCCTGTAATTATAACATCTAGAGATGCAGGTGGTACTTTGACCGGAGTTGTATATGATATTTCTTCTAGTCCTGAATATGTTTTTGGTTCCAATATGACTGGATCTTCTGCTGGTTTTGTTTCTTTTTTACCTACTCCTGTTGGTATAAATATAACACCCAACGAAGATTCGAATCTAATTACTGTCAGGGGTGCAAGTGTGGTGCATTGTGACCCGACTGTATCTCCTGGTGCTGATACATCTTGTCCGAAGACTTATACGCTTACAAATGTCACAGGCGGTACTTTGTCTTACACTTTATCTGCTTCTGAAACATGGGTTACTCTTTCAAATACCGGAGGGTCTTTGTCTTCTGGTCGTTCTACCACAGTTGATGTTTCAGTTAATGCGAGTGATGTAAATACTGCGAACTTGAGTGAAGGAACTCATACAGCTACTTTACACTTGCTGTATACTACCGCTGATATTACTCGCACAATAACTCTCACAGTTTCTCCTGCAACAGGAATAAAAGTCCGTACAAATTAAATTTATTCAAAATGAAAATTGTCAGTTTTTTGTTTAACTTTGGATTTTAGTAGGGGATATTTTGTAAGTTCTGGATTTTCGTTAATGAGTCGCATTGCTTCAGTACGAGCAGCTTCCACCATTTTTATATTTTTTATGGCTTCCATGCCCATATCTGTGATGCCCCATTGTTTTCCGCCAGTAAGTTCTCCTGCTCCGCGAAGTGTCAGATCTAGTTCTGCTAATTCAAAACCATTTTTTGCAGTTTTTAACGCATTGAGTCTTTGGATTGTTTTATCACTTTTTGCTTCGGCAAAAACATAACAATATGCTTGATGTGAACTGCGTATTACACGCCCACGAAGTTGGTGTAATTGCGCCAACCCGAATCTTTCTGCTCCTTCGATTATTATCACAGTAGCATTCGGCACATTCACACCGACTTCCACCACGGATGTGGCACATAAGATATTTATTTTTCCATCTGTAAAATCTTGCATAACTTCTTCTTTTTTTTGTTTACTCATTTTGCTGTGTAAAATACTAATTTCACAATTTGGAAAAATTTCTTTTTTTAATCTTTTTGCTTCAGCTGTTACGGATTTTACATTGAGTGTCATTTCTTTTTCAGGATCGGGTTCATTTATTCTTGGACAGATTACATATAATTGTCTGCCATTTTTTATTTCTATTTTTATTTTTTCATAAGTTTCCAATCTTTTGTCCGGTGTGATTATTTCTGTGATTATTGGCTTGCGTCCCATGGGCATTTCATCCAATAATGATAAATCTAAGTCACCGTATATAGTCAGAGCCAAAGTGCGGGGAATTGGAGTTGCTGTCATTGAAAGTAAATGCGGAGCGATATTATCTTTACGCACGAGTTTTCTGCGTTGTTCTGTGCCGAATCTGTGTTGTTCGTCTATTATCACCAGAGCTAAATCTTTAAATTTAACACTTTTTTGTATTAATGCATGTGTGCCTATCAATATCGGCATTTCTCCATTTGCTGTCCATTTCAAAAGTTGCGCGCGAGAAATATTTGTCCATCCATCTGGACTTACTTTTGATGGAAATTTTTTACAGCCGGAACCTGTTATTAATCCTATGTTAATATTGTATTTCGTGAAATATTTTATGAATGATTCAAAATGCTGACTCGCAAGTATTTCTGTCGGAGCCATATATGCCACTTGTAAATTTCCAAAATTTTGTATTTTACCCTGAATGCTCAAAGGTCTTTGTTTTATTGTCGCATATGAGGCTGTAGCTGCTACAGCAGTTTTACCACTACCTACATCACCTTCAAGTAAACGTGACATTGGAAAATTCATATCCATATCTTTTAAAATAGTATTTATGGATTTTTTTTGAGAATTAGTGGGCGTAAAAGGGAAGTTGTTTATAAAAGTTTCCAGTTCTGTTTTGTCCGGATTTATTTTGAAAGATTTGTTTTGCCTATACATAAACTTGTCGTATTGTCTCTGAAGTTGAATGAAAAAAACTTCCTCAAAAGCAAATCTTTTGCGTGCGACCTCTGCGTCTTTTTTGTCTTTTGGTTTGTGTATCCAAATGAGCGCTGTTTTTAAACTTGGCAAATTGTATTTTTTTAATATATCTTGTGGTATATAATCTGTGATATTGTCGAGTGTTTTGTCTCCGATTATTTTTTCTATTTTATGATAAAACCATTTTGATGTTATTCCTTTTGTTTCAGGATATACAGGAAAAGAAAAACCCTCATTACTGATGCCTTCTTTGGCAAATAGTGTATCATGTGCATCTATGGGCATATTTGGTGTTTTTTCAAATTCAGGATTTGCTAAATAGATACCATTTTTACCTTGATTTACTTTACCTGTGAGCATGACAGTATCACCTTCGTGTATCATTTTAGCCAGATAAGCTTGATGAAACCAAGTGATTTTTATTTTACCTGAAAGGTCTGCTATTTCAGCTTCTCCCATCGGAACTTTTGTTTTAAAAGATTTTTTGGTTTTTAGTTTCGAAATTTTGCCGTAAACTGTGGCTATTTCATTTGGTACTAATTCTGTTATTTGTTTCACTTGGCTTATATCTGAATATCTAATAGGAAAATGAAAAAGTAAATCATGCACAGAAAAAATCTTAAGCTTATGTAAAGCTTTTTTCTGTGCTTCATCCAATCGAAATTTTATTTCGAGTTTATCTTGCAATTGCATTATATTGCTATAATCCGATCAAATCTTTTATTCTTTTCGCCAATTCGTCCAAAGTAAAATTTGATTTAACCATGAACTCACTTATGCCGAGTTTTTGAGCTCGTTTAATATCTTTTTCTTCTGAAAGATTTGAAAATACTATGACGGGTATTGTAAGTAAAGATTTATTTTCACGAATTTTTTCAAGTATCATAAAACCATCAACTTCTGGTAAAAGTAAATCGAGAAGGATAAGATCGATTTCATCTTTTTTATCATCTATTACTTTAAAAGCCTCTATGCTGTTTAATGCTGTTACTACATCGTATCCTTCTTTTTGAAGTTTTGTAGCCTCAAGTCCTTGAAGGAAACTGTCATCTTCGATTATAAGTATTTTCTTTGCCATATGTTTATTATACTATTAAGTTATTTAAAAAACAAATCATTTTAAAATATTGGAATTGTGAAAAAGAACGTTGTACTGGAGCCTTTTTCACTATTAAACCATATTTTTCCACCATGATTTTCGACTATTTTTTTCACAGTAAAAAGACCTATGCCAGAACCAACAACTTCTTTTTTCTGTGCTTCCGGAGTTCTGTAAAATTTTTCAAATATTTTTGATTTGTTTTCTTCTGAGATTTCTATTCCTGTATCTTTGACTGACACTTCAATAAAATTTTCTTCATTCATTCTGATTCCGATAAAAATTTTCCCATGATAATTGCTGTATTTTATCGCGTTTTCTAGAAGGTTTTGAAACACAACTCTAATTTTTTCTTTATCAGCTTTTACTTCTTGTATTTTTTCATTTGGTTTTAAAAATATAATTTCAATTCCATTATTGTAAGATTCACCAGAAAAATCAAAAATTGATTTTTCTATTATTTCTACCATGTTTACTGATTCAAAAATATATTCTTTCTCAGTGACATTCTCGGTCTTATTTGCTAGTAATAAATCATTGACGGTATTTATGGATCTATCGTTGCTTTCATAAGCTTTACGTAAAAGATTTTCTTGTTCAAAAGTTATTTTACCTAAATCTCCATCTAGAAACATTTTTATTATCCATTTCAAAGCTGAAAGGGATGTGCGTATCTGATGTGCGCTAATAGAAATAATGTCAGATTTTATAGCACAAAGTTGTCGCAATCTTTCATTTTCTTCTTTTAATTTTTTTATCTCTTCTTCATTCATATTTTTATTATAACATTTTTAATTGAATATTTGTCTATTGTCTTTTTTATCTATATAATATCTTTATGACTTTATTTTTAATAGCTATATCTACGGCATTATTTACATTTTTAGGAGGTTTTTTTTCCTTGCGTTTCAAGGACAAAACGCATTTGATTACAGGTTTTTCTGCTGGAGCTGTGATAGGTGTGGCATTTTTTGATTTGTTGCCAGAAGCATTGGACATAAGTTCTATGTATCCTATACTTTTTGTGACAGGAGTGGTGGCTTTGGGTTTTATTTTATATTTGATTTTAGACAGGATGTTTGTTTTGCATTCTCATACAGACAATACATGTTTGGAAAATATTGAACATAACCATGAGCATTCCAATAGGGGTACTTTGAGAGCTTCAAGTTTGTCTTTTCATAGTTTTTTAGATGGACTTGGTATTGGATTAGCATTTAAAGTTTCTCCTGTGCTCGGTGCAGTAGTCGCTGTGGCAGTACTCGCTCATGATTTCTCAGATGGTATAAATACTGTGACTGCTATTTTCAAAGCTGGTGGAAATAAAAAACAAGCAATGCGATGGCTTTTAGTGAATGCATTTACTCCTGTCCTCGGAATTATTTTGTCTGTTTTTATAACTGTGCAAGAATCCACATTGGGACTTGTATTGGCTTTATTTGCCGGTTTCTTTTTGTATATTGGTGCGTCTGATTTAGTGCCTGAGAGCTATCACGCACATCCGACAAAGTGGACAACTATTGCCACAATTCTCGGTGTAGCTTTTATATTTATTGTTATAAATTTAGCGCAGTAAATTTATTTCTCCTCTGAATTTTTGAAAATGTATTTTCCGGCGAGAATGATGAGTATTGTCAAAATTATTGCGTAGAGGAATTTTGCCAAGATTGAATTTTGATTTAGAGGGAAAAGAAATTCAATTAAATTTTTAATCGCGTCATTCCACGCCAAACCAACTACTAAACCAAAAGCCGTCAAAATATAACCGGAAGTTTGTTTTTTAATATCTTTATTTACACTTGCTATTTTTTCTATTACTTTATTTTCCATAATAAATTCATTATAACAAAATTATAAAATAATATAAAATCTGTTATACTTTAAATATGTCTGAAATACACGAAGAATTATATAAAAAATCATTGGAATTGCATGCGAAATATCATGGTAAGATTGAGACTATAAGCAAGATAAAACTCGATTCTTTGGATGTGCTTTCTTTGGCATATAGCCCGGGAGTGGCAGAAGTCAGTAGGGAAATAGCTCGTGACCCATCTCTCGCTCGTGAATATACTCTGAAAAGAAATACGGTGGCTATCGTTTCTGATGGTTCTGCGATATTAGGGCTTGGGAATTTGGGTGCACTTGCATCTATACCTGTGATGGAAGGCAAGGCTGCAATATTTAAAGAATTTGCGGACGTAGATGCTTTTCCAATATGTCTCGATACGCAAGACACGGAAGAAATAATAAAAGCGGTAAAACAAATAGCACCTGTTTTCGGAGGAATAAACTTGGAAGATATTTCTGCTCCGAGATGTTTTGAAATTGAAGAAAGGTTGAGGAAAGAATTGAATATACCTGTGATGCATGATGATCAATGGGGCGCGGGGACTGTCACCTTGGTCGGACTTATAAATTCTTTGAAATTATCCGGCATTAAAAAAGAAGATGTAAAAATAGTAATAAATGGCATCGGTGCAGCGGGTGTGGCGACTGCACGACTTTTGATAATGTATGGAATAAAAAATATTATTTATTGCGACAGTCATGGCATTATTCATTCTGAAAGAACAGATCTGACAAAAGAAAAAAAAGAATTATTGGAGATGAGTAATGCTCATATGGAAAAAGGAGGTTTGGCTGATGCTGTAAAAAATGCAAATGTATTTATTGGTCTTTCCAAGCCGGGTCTTTTGACGGGGGAGATGGTGCGCTCTATGGCAGAGAAGCCGATAATTTTTGCTTTGGCAAATCCGACACCGGAGATAATGCCTGACGAAGCATATGAAGCTGGCGCGTTTATCGTAGCCACAGGACGCAGTGATTTTCAAAATCAATTAAATAATTCTCTTGTTTTCCCTGGAGCTTTTAAAGGAATGCTTGAAAATAATATTCCGCAATTTAAAACTGAAATGTTTTTGGATATTGCAGAAGCTCTTGCGGACTCTGTAACAGATTTGTCTGTAAATAAAATCTTGCCATCAATGCTTGATAAAAATGTAGTAAAAATTGTTTCTGAAGTTATACAGAAATATAAATAAATATTTCTCGCGCAGATTTGGATTTCGATTTGTTGCGGAGCCGGACGGATTCGAACCGTCGAGGGGTTTTGAAGCCCCTGCCTCTTTAGCAAAGAGGTACGTTAGACCGCTCTGACACGGCTCCATAATTATACTAACTTAAAAACCAATAACACACGGCTCCATTTATTCAACTTACATTAAACACTTTAGCATATTTATGTATTTTTTCCATTTTTTAAAAAAATAAATTTGACTCTAAAAAAATAGAGTATAAGATATATATGTTATCTACGTTGGTGTGGATATCAAACGAAGGAGGCGTGGATGAGTGGTTTAAATCAACGGTTTACTAAACCGTCGTCCCTTACCGGACCGTGAGTTCGAATCTCACCGCCTCCGCAAATTAATTTTTTATAGTTCGTACGCGTAATGCATTGACTATAACTATCACATCGATTATTTCTTGCATCAATGCGCCTTGGACGGGAGTATATAATTTAAACGCTCCGCAGAACATTAAAATAATACTAAGCCCGAGTCCGACGAATATGGATTGTTGTGCTATATACAATGTTCTTTTTGTTATATTTATCGCTTGCAAGATTACTTCCGGATTATCTCCTGTGATAACCATACTGCCATTTGATGTCGCTACATTGTTACTGCCTGAACTCATGACAATACCCACATCAGAGCGTACCAAAGCCGGAGCATCGTTGATACCATCTCCGACCATCACCACACCATGATGTATTTTTAAATATTTCTCTACTATTTTAACTTTGTCTTCCGGAGAACAATCTGATTCAACAATATCTATACCTACAAGGTTTGCTATTTTTTCTGCTCTTTTCTTTTTGTCTCCGGACACAAGGGCGACTATTGGCGCCATATTTTTTAATTTTACGATAAAATTTTTCATGCTTGGTCTGACTTCATCTAAAAAAGAAATTCTGCCCAAGACAGAGCCATCCATGGATATGTATACATACATAGAATCATCTTCACGCTCTTTTTCTATTGCATTCAAATCATTTTGCACAAAAGTGTATTTTCCGCATTTTATAAATTTATTATTTATTTTTCCGCAAACGCCTTCACCTAAATTTTCACAAAAATCTTCAATTTCATAAGAATTTATATTTTTTTCTTTTGCATAATTTGTCACAGAGTCGGATAGTATATGTGTAGAAAATTTTTCAATTGAAAAAAGCATTTTCATCAATTCTTCTTCGGAGTATTTACTATCGAATATTTCTATTTTATGCACTTTAGGTGTCCCATAGGTGAGTGTGCCTGTTTTATCAAAAAGAAAAACTTCCGCTTTTGAAAGACGTTCCAATGCGTCTGGATTTTGCACTATTACGCCATATTTCGCGAGCATGCTGATACCGGAAGCAAATGCTGTCGGTGCTGCGAGAATGAGCGGGCAAGGAGTAGCCACCACCAATACCAATAAAGCATTGATCCATTCACCGGTAAAAAAATATGCACCGAAAGCCATTATAAAAGTAATAATCGTAAATACTACACTATATCTGTCCGCCATACGAATAAAATTCGGTTTTATTTTTTGCGCTTTTTCAACCAAATAAATAATATTTTGATAAGTACTTTCCGTGTCTCTTTTTGTAGTTTGTATATATAAAGGGGATCCTGTATTGATGCTTCCACTCATGACCAATGAATCTTTTGTTTTTTTAACCGGCACACTTTCTCCTGTGATTTTTGCTTCATCTACCAAAGATTCACCTTTGATGACTATTCCGTCCAAAGGAATTAATTCATGTTGTTTAACCAAGATTAAAGTGCCGACCATTACTTCATTAATAGGCAATATATATTCTTTTTCTCCGTCAATCACATTCGCTTGTGTTGGATTTTCTTTTATCAAATGTGATATTCCGTCTTGAGCTTTTGATAGGGCGTATCTTTCTAAAACTTCTCCGCCTGAAAGCATCAATAATATTATGAGTCCTGCTGTATATTCACCGAGCAAAAGGGAAGCTATGATACCCACAAGAGCTATGACATCTACACCAAATGAACCTGCGACAATATCAGAAATTATTTTAAATATTGTGGGTAATAATGCGATAATTGCGACGATTATTGCAATATAATTTCCCATTGATACATTGTGTAATAAATGAAAAATACCCTGACAAAACAAACCAATCAACACCAAAATAGCTATTCCATATTTTTCTATAAAATTTTTCATTTTTTTATTTTAACATAAAATTAGAGTTTATTAATGTTTTTTAGTGCGCTATAGTAAAAGCAAAGATTTTTTTGGCACCGTATTTTTTAAGAGTTTTACGAGCTTCATCCAAGGTGGCACCTGTCGTAGTGACATCATCTATGAGAATTATATTTCTACCTTTTATTTTTTCCGGATTTTTAATCATAAAAGAATTTTTAAGATTTTTCAGTCTTTTGTTTCTGTTTTTAATGCGAGCTTGGTGTTCAGTGTCTTTGGGTTTTATTAAAATATTTTTTTCAAATGTGAAATTTGCATTTTGTTTTGTAGAATTTTTTGCATCAATTTTTATTAAATTTTCACAAATGAGTTCTGTTTGATTATAACCTCTTTCTCTTTTTCGTTTTGGTGCAAGGGGAATGGGAATTAAAATAGGATTATTAAAATTTTCAAATACAAACAAATCTGCCAATTCTTCCAATATTCTGCCGTATAAAACTTCTGCAAATATTTTAGCAAGACGTTTTTTATTTTTGTATTTTAAAAGCCAAATTGATTTTTTGATGGGCGGATGACGATAGTCAAACATTGAAAATATCCATTTTGCATTTTCTCGTTCAGCTTCTGGTGCCAAAATTAAACAATCAAGACAAAAATCTGTGTCATTTTTTCCACAAATCTCACAATTCACAGGGAAAATTATATTTAATATAGTTTCTAATATATTCATATGCTATACTTATAAAGTATTTTATCATAAAATTATGGATAATCCGTTTAAAAATTTATTTGGAAATATTAGTATATTTAATAGTTCTTCTGTTAATAGCGCTGTCGGCATAGACATCGGTTCTTCTTCTATTAAAGTTGTTGAAATAAAGAAAAAAGAAGGAAAAGCGGTTCTTGAAACATATGGCGCAATAGCTTTAGGTCCATATGCAGATACTGATATAGGACGCGTTACCAATTTACCTATTGAAAAGATTTTCGAAGCGTTAAAAGAAGTTTTAAAACAATCAGGCGTAGTTACTACTTCATCTGCTTTTGCTATACCAGCACAATCAAGTTTGATATTCAGTATTGAATTACCTGGCCAAGTGAAAGAAAATGAGATCCCGTCTATCGTACCAAATGAAGCTCGTAAATATATTCCATTACCTATCAATGAAGTTTCTTTGGATTACTTTTTGTTTCCTAAAAAAGAATCTTCTTTTGAAGAGGCAAATAATCTTGATGTTGCGGATTCATCTTTGCAGAAAAAAGAAGTATTGGTCGTTGCTATACAAAATGATGCTATTTCAAAATATCGTTCTCTTGTAAATCAATTAAATTTAAAATCAGATTTTTTTGAAGTTGAAATTTTTTCTTCTATTCGTGCAAATTTTGATCATGAACTTTCTCCTGTTTTGTTGATGGATTTGGGTGCATCTCGTACCAAATTATCCATAGTAGAATTCGGAGCTGTTCGCAGTTTTCATACTATAAATAGAGGAGGGGCAGATATTACAGAATCAATTTCTAAAACTTTAAGTATTCCTTTTTCAAAAGCAGAAGAAATGAAGAAAGAATACGGTCTTTTTGGTAATCCTTCAGAACAAAATTTAACAGATATTATAAAAACACACATTGACTATATCTTTTCAGAAACAAATAATGTATTATTAGGATATGAGAAGAAGTACGATCGAACTATCAGTAAAGTTATTCTGACTGGCGGTGGTTCTCTATTAAAAGGTGTTGCTGAAGTTGCTACGAGTAATTTTAGAATGGATGTGGTTACAGGTCATCCTTTTTCTAAAATCAAAGCACCGGCTTTTTTAGAAAAAGTTTTAGAAGTTACAGGTCCTGAATTTGCAATTGCATTAGGTTTAGCTTTACGAAAATTACAATAAATGAGATAATAAAAAAATAAATGGATCAAAATTTTCAAACATCATTTATACCAAAGAAACCAATGATTGAAGAGCGTTCCGCTTCTTCTCGTCCTATTGGTATTTTTACTGTTTTATCTTTGTTTGTATTTTTTATAATTATTTTAGCTTCAGCTGGTCTTTATTTCTATAAAGGTATGTTGCAAACCAATATTACTAAAATGCAAAATGATTTAATCTTGGCTAAAAATCGTTTTGAACCACAAAAAATAAATCAACTTCAAATTCTAGACAAAAGGTTAAATGCTTCTAAGGAAATTTTAGCAAATCATGTTTCTATTTCACCAATTTTTGAAATACTTTCACAGTCAACTCTAAAAAATGTACGTTATACAAAATTTAGTTACTCTGCTGGTGATGATAAAAAATCAAAAATAAGCGTAAAAATGAGCGGACAAGCATTAGGATATCGCTCTATTGCTTTACAGTCTGATTTATTTAGTAAAAATAAAATGATTATTGATCCTGTTTTTTCAAATCTTTCTTTGGATGATAAAGGTAATGTTTTATTTGATTTAGATTTTTCGGTGGATCCTACATTGTTAAATTATAAACAGATGATTAAAAATACAACTCAAAATTAATTTATGTTCAGATTTATTACACCAATAATTTTAATAGGAGTATCTGTAGGAGGTTTCTTCATGTTTACAGATCCACTTTTCAAAGAAGTTTCTTCTTTGAAAAAAAATGTTGTTGCTTATGATGAAGCATTGAGTAACTCTAAAGTTTTAGAATCAGAAAGAGATAAACTTACTCAAAAATATAATGAAATTACTCCAGATACTTTAGATAAATTGCAGAAATTTTTACCTGACAATGTGGATAATATTCGTTTGATTTTAGAAATAGAAAAAATAGCATCTCCGTATGGAATGGTGTTGAAAGATGTAAAATATGATACTACTGGTGCGGATGCCACAGCTGTCAGTATAAAAGGTGGAGTCAATACTCAATCAAATAAAGAATATGGAGTATGGAATTTAGAGTTTTCCACCCAAGGTACTTATAGTAATTTTTTAAATTTTATAAAAGATTTGGAAAATAATTTAAGAATTGTAGACATTTCTTCTGTCCAATTTACTTCAGATTCTGGTAATGGTTTGAATTCAAATCAATCTTCAAGTTCTTATAAGTATGGTTTTAAAATTAAAACTTATTGGTTAAAAAATTAAAATGTCTTCAAAAATAAAAACATTTATAATATTGATATTAGTCGCCGGATCTCTGGTTTCTATTTATGTTTTTTTAATGAAACCAAATAGTGAAACTGCCGGACTTGTTTCAACTGTAAACAATACAAATGTTCAAAATATTACAGATAGTACAAATATTCCAGGAAGTGATTTTCTGTCTTTGCTTTTAAATGTTAAGAATATTAAATTAGATGATTCTTTGTTGAAAGATTCTATTTTTAATAATTTACACGATTCAAGTATTGTTTTGGTTCAAGATGGTACAGAAGGTAGACCGAATCCATTTGCTCCTATTGGTTCAGACGTTAATGTAATACCTGTAAATTTATCAAACGTTGTTCCGGTTAATGTAAATTCTGTTGATAATTTATCAAATATTATTCCAACAAATACTAATACAAAAACAAATACTAATAAAACTTTAACACCTTAAATTATGAGTTTTTTAGAAGAATTATCAAAAAAAGGTTTGATAGATGAAAGCCAAATAGGTGAGATTAAAAATCGAGCTCAAGAGAAATATAATGGCGATATTGACACTTCTTTAGCTGATTTTGGTGTTTCTGAAGAAAAAATATTGGAAACAAAAGGAGATTATTTTAATATTCCTGTTAGAAAAATTGATGCTAAAAATATGTCTTTTGATATATTAAAATATATTCCCGAAGATTCTGCTAGGCATTATAATTGTACTCCGATAGATTTGAAAGATGGTGTTCTTGAAGTTGGTATTGTGGATCCTGAAAATATTCAAGCAATGGATGCATTGCAATTTATCTCTGCTAAAATAGGCATACCTTTTAAGATATTTTTAATTTCTAAAACAGATTATTTTGAAATAATGGAAAATTATAAAGGAATATCCAACCAAGTTGGTGAAGCCTTGGAAGAATTTAACGATGATCAAAATTTAGATATAAAAAATATAGATGAAATGAAAAAAATAAATGAAGATATTTCATCTTTAAAAAAGGGCGAAGATACAAAAATAGTAGAGGATGCACCTGTTATAAAAATCGTAGCTGTGATTTTACGTAATGCAATAGAAGGTAATGCTTCAGATATACATATAGAACATACTGGTGAAAAAGTAAAAGTACGTTATCGTGTAGATGGAACTTTGCATACTACGATAGTTTTACCTGCGAATGTGCATAGTGGTGTCGTTGCTCGTATTAAAATACTTGCAAAATTAAGACTTGATGAAAAAAGAAAACCACAAGATGGATCTTTTAGTACAAGTATTGATGGTAGAAAAATAGATTTTCGTGTTTCAACAATGCCTTCTTATTATGGAGAAAAAGTCGTAATGCGTATTTTGGATTCTGAAAAAGGAGTAAAGCCTTTAAGTGAACTTGGTTTGTCTAAAAGAAATTTAGAAATGATTCGCGAAGCGATTACAAAACCATACGGACTTATTTTAATTACAGGACCTACTGGATCTGGAAAATCCACTACTCTTTATTCTATGATGAATGAATTGGATAAAGAAAAAAGTAACATAGTTTCCCTAGAAGATCCTGTTGAGTATCATATGCCGGATATTAATCAATCTCAAATAATGCCAGAAATAGGATATACTTTTGCATCAGGTCTTCGTTCTATATTGCGTCAAGATCCAAATGTGATTATGGTTGGAGAAATACGTGACAAGGAAACAGCAGAGCTTGCAATTCAAGCAGCTTTGACTGGACATTTGGTCTTGTCTACTTTGCATACGAATAATGCTATAGGTGCGATACCACGTTTGATTGATATGGGAGTCGATCCTTATCTTATTGCTCCAACATTAGTATTATCTGTGGCTCAACGTTTGTCTAGACTGACTTGTCCTTCTGCTCGTAAACTTGTTGCTATGGATCCAAGTATCAAGCTTCAAATAGAAGAACAAATGAAAGATTTGCCAGAAGAATTTAAAAAAGAAATAGAAATTAAATCTGAAATGTATGAAACTGGAACTTCTTCAGAATGTCCATCTGGTACAAGGGGACGTATAGCAGTCTATGAAATGTTTGCTGTTGATAAAGAAATGCAAAATGTTATTTTGAAAAATCCTATTGATTCTGAGATATATAAAGTTGCTAGAAAAAATGGAATGCTTATGATGCGAGAAGACGCTATGCTTAAAGCTATAGACGGTATTATACCTTTTCAAGAGGTCTATAATTTTTCAAATGATAATGATTAATCGAGTTGTCCACAGGGATATATATGAGGGCTGTTGCTAAAAAAAAATTTGTTATATAATTATAGATACTTATGGATGGAGAAAAAAAGAAAATTTTAATAGTTGATGATGACGGTTTCCTTTTGGATATGTATGCGTTGAAATTTAATCAAAATAATTTCGATGTTCATACTGCTTCTGGAGGAATGCAAGCTCTAGAACAATTAAAGTCAGGATTGAATCCGGCAATAATTTTAACTGATATTATAATGCCTGAGATGGATGGTTTTGAATTGTTGGAAAAAATTAATTCTGAAAAACTTTCTGAAAATTCAGTAAAAGTTATTCTTTCTAATAAAGGTCAACAACAAGATATTGATAAAGGTAAAGAATTGGGAGTAGACGGCTTTATAATTAAAGCTAATTCCACTCCATCTGAAGTGATTGATCAGGTTTTAGGTATTATGCCTAAAAAAGTTTCTTAATTTAAAACTAAAATACAATATGGATTATAAAAAAGAAATAGAAGAACTTATTTTAACTCTTATTCGTGAAGGCGGATCAGATTTGCATTTAGGTGTAGATAGAAATCCTTTTATTCGTGTAAATGGTGAGTTAATTCAATTAGTGAAACATCCTATATTTTCAAAAGAAGATGTTTTATCTATTTTATCTGTTTTAATAGACAAAGAAAGAATAAATAAATTTTTAGAAAAACAGGAGATTGATTTTTCTTATGAGTTTACTTTAGCTGATTCTCCTGAAAAAATTCGTTTACGATGTAATGCTTTTTTCCAAAAAGGTGTTGTCGGTATTGCTTTAAGATTGATACCAAAAGTTGGAGATTTAGAAGAATTAAAATTACCGTCAATTCTTGCGGATTTAGCTCAAAAAAAACAAGGTTTCTTTTTAGTTGTTGGTCCTGTTGGACAAGGTAAAAGTACTACTCTGTCTGCGATGATTAATTTAATAAATAAAAAAGAGTCTAAAAATATCTTAACAATCGAAGATCCGATTGAACATATTTATAAACCAGAAAAATCAATCATTAATCAGCGTGAAGTCGGTATTGATACTTCTGATTTTCATATTGCTTTAAAATCTGCTTTTCGTGAAGATGTAAATGTTATTATGATTGGTGAAATGAGAAATACTGAAACTATCTCTACGGCTGTTACAGCGGCAGAGACTGGACATTTGGTTTTCTCTACGCTTCATACGAATAATGCATCACAAACAATTGATAGAATAATAGATTCTTTTCCTGCAGAACAACAAGATCAAATTCGTGTTCAATTAGCTTCTTCTCTGCTTGGTATTTTTTCACAACGATTAGTGCCTAGAATTACTGGTGGTTTGATTCCGGCATATGAATTATTGATAAACAATAAAGCTGTTTCAAATTTAATTCGAGAGAAACGCACACACGAAATTGATATAGTAATAGAAACTGGTTCTGAGAGTGGTATGGTTGATTTAAATAAATCATTGATTGAATTAGTCAGAGCGGGGGAAATAACAATAGAGAACGCTTATAAATTTTCTTTAAATCCAAATGCTTTGGAAAGATTAATGTAATTTTATGCTTTTTAAATATAAAGTTGTAGACGACAAAGGAATAAACAGAGAAGGTTCAATAGATGCATCAAATAAAGATGTGGCTATTAGTGGATTACAAAGACGTGGATTTATTGTTATTTCCATAAAAGAGGAAAATGAAAGAAAGTCTTTTTTTGAGATATCTGTTTTTGAAAAAGTTCCAATGAAAGATGTCGTGATATTGTCTAGACAAATTTCAACATTGTTTGAAGCTCAAGTTTCAGCATTAAAAACTTTTACTATGTTGGCCAGTAATGCAGAAAATAAATTATTGTCTAAAAAATTAACAATTATCGGTGATGATTTACAAGCTGGTTTTTCCATATCATCTGCTTTAGCAAAACATCCAGATGTTTTTTCTGATTTTTATGTGAATATGGTAAAGTCTGGAGAAGAAACAGGAAAATTAAATCAAACTTTTTCTCATTTGGCGGATTATTTAGATAGGCAATATGCATTAACTTCAAAAACAAGAAATGCTCTTATTTACCCAGCTTTTGTCGTTGTTACATTTTTTATTGTTATGACTTTGATGTTCGTGGTCGTTATTCCAAAATTATCTGCTATTATTTTAGATTCCGGACAAGTTGTTCCTTTTTATACAAAAATAATCATAGGTCTTTCAGGATTTTTTATACATTATGGTTTTCTCGTTTTGATTTTTTTAATTTCTTTAGGGATTTGGATTTGGCGTTTATCTTCAACCAATACAGGAAAGGAGTATTTGGACAAAATTCGTCTGTCTATTCCAGCAATTGGTACTTTGTATAAAAAACTTTATCTTTCTCGTATGGCAGACAATATGGATACAATGCTTACTTCTGGTATTCCTATCGTTCGTGCCATAGATATTACCGCTGAGGTGGTCGGTAGTAAAATTTACAGATTAGTTTTAAAAGATGCTGCTGATAGTGTAAAATCTGGTTTAACTTTATCTGCTTCTTTGGAAAAACATCCAAATGAAATGCCAAATATCATGGTACAGATGGTACGTGTTGGTGAAGAAACCGGTTCTCTTGGTCAAATATTAAAAACACTGGCTGATTTTTATAAAAGAGAAGTTGATGATGCTGTAGATACACTTGTTGGACTTATCGAACCTGTTATGATTGTAGTATTGGGTCTTGGAGTTGGAATTCTTCTTGTTTCTGTTCTTATGCCTATTTATAATATTGCTGGAGGTATAAGTTAATCTATTATTGTGGATAACTTATTGTGGAAAGAATAGTTGTGATATAATAATAGTGTGCATTAAATATAAGTCGAAAAAAATCAGTTTTACATTGCTGATTTATCGTTAAGTTAAATTATAAATTAAGTGTTTTTAAAAATAATTATGAAAAAAAATAGTTTTAAAAAAGGTTTTACATTAATAGAATTGTTAGTAGTCGTTGCTATTATTGGTATTTTGGCTTCAGTTGTTTTGGCTTCTTTGAATTCTGCTCGATCAAAAGGTTCAGATGCTGCTGTTAAGGCAGATATGTCTAATATCCGTGCACAAGCTGAATTGTGGTACGATTCTAATGGTAATAAATATAATGCTGATGGAAGTACTGCTGTGAATTCATGTGCTACAACTGGTACTATGTTTGTTGATACTAATGTTACTGCAGGTATTGCTCATATTACAACACAAAGTACTGCTCCCGTTTGTAATACAAGCGCTGATGGTCAAAAATGGGCTATCAGTGTTCCTGTTTTGAAAGGTGGAGGAACATGGTGTGTTGATAGTTCTGGTTGGGCAAAAGCTGGAACAGCTGCAGCTGGTATGTGTAGTTAATAAAGATAATTTTTAACAAAAAACCACTCTTTTTGAGTGGTTTTTTGTTTTTTAGATATGTTATACTTAGTTAGTATTAACATTTATTTATTTTTACAAGTTAATATACATTGTCAATAATTTATTTAATTTTTATGGTTTCAATTTTAACAATTATTTTTTTCATTTTTGGTGCTATTATCGGCAGTTTTTTGAATGTTGTTATTTTGAGATATAATACACAAAAAAGTTTTGGTGGTAGGTCTTCTTGTATGTCTTGTAGAAATAAGTTGAATTGGTATGAATTAATACCTATGTTTAGTTATTTATTTTTAAAAGGTAAATGTAAAAATTGTAAGACAAATATATCTATTCAATATTTTTTAGTTGAATTTATTACAGGTTTTCTGTTTGCTCTTTTGTTTTTTAAACTTCAAAATATTTTTTATGGAAATATTTTTAATTTTATTTTTTCTTACGGATATTATGCTGTATTTTTTTGTTTATTGATGATTATTGCTGTTTATGACATGCGACATAAAATAATACCAGACATGTTGGTGGTTTTTTTAAGTATTTTATCTTTTTGTGGTTTATTTTTATTTTCTGATTATTCTTTAAATTTACATTTGCCAAATATTTCAGAATTTGTTTCTGGTTTTGTTATATCTATTCCTTTTGCTCTTATGTGGTTATTTTCAAAGGGAACATGGATGGGCTTAGGTGATGCAAAATTAATGATTCCACTTGGTTGGTTTTTAGGTATTTCAAGACTTTTATCTGGTGTTGTTATTTCTTTTTGGACAGGCGCTTTTATCGGTGTTTTGTTATTGTTTTTTTCAGATAAACATAAAATTAAAAGCGAAATACCTTTTGCTCCTTTTTTGATAATAGGTTCTTTTATTTCATTTTTGTTTGAATTAAATATTTTTTCAATTGCACATTAATTTTTTCTGATGAAATTTAAAAATAAAAAAATTAAATTTAATAGGGGGATGACTTATATAGAACTTATTATTGTTTTAGGTATTTTTTCTATTATGTCTTCTACTATAATCTTTAATTATGCTAAATTTCAAGAAAAAATAGATATTAGAAATTTATCAAATGAAATAGCTTTAAAAATAGTCGAAGCTCAAAAAACAGCAATGTCTGGAAAATTTCAAAATAATGCACCAATAGGATGGCGTCCTTCTTATGGAATTTATTTTAATATTTCAAATCCTTCTTCTTTTACATATTTTGCTGACTATGATTCAAATCAACAATACGACGAAGGTTCTGGCGGGTGTTTGAATTCTGGTACTGAATGTTTAGATAGTATTAATATTACAAAAAATAATAGAATTAATAGTATAAATGTATTTGGTAACGGTTGTCCTTCTAGTGTTAATGATATTGATATAGTCTATACTAGACCAAATGTTGGAGCTTCTTTTTATTCACCAACTTTAAATTGTACTGTTTCATATATTTCTGTAAAAATAATTTCACCACAATCCGTAAGTGCCAATATTGATATTTATCCATCAGGTCAAGTTCAAATAAAATAGTATATGAGTAATAATTTATTTAAAATTAAATTAAAAGTAAATGAAAAAGGTTTTACTATTATTGAAACAATGATAGCTATTTCGTTATTTCTAATAATAGTAATTATAGGTATGGGTGCATTGTTAAATGCAAATTTACTTCATAACAAATCTCAAAATTATCGTGATATTATGGATAATTTATCATTTATTATGGAGGATATGTCTAGAAATATAAGAACAGGATATGATTATCATTGTATAGACCAAAATTTAAATG
This sequence comes from Candidatus Nomurabacteria bacterium, assembly GCA_021413905.1. Classification (GTDB taxonomy): domain Bacteria; phylum Patescibacteriota; class Minisyncoccia; order Phycocordibacterales; family UBA9973; genus UBA9973. The sequence goes on along the minus strand of JAIOPO010000005.1, from coordinate 49,269 downwards.
AAGGTTATGCGGTAAAAGACGGTAGTAATTGTTGGGGTGTTTCTTTTAAATCTTCAGTTGATAATTCAGAGTGGGTTTATTATATAAATAATAATGGAGAAATTTTAAAAGCTGTTGTGTTGGCACCATACACTGATCCTTTAATTTTTTCTAAATTAAGCCTTGATAATATAAAATTAAAAACAGGTTCAGGTTTTTTGGTCGTTGGTTCGAATCCTACAGACAATCAACAACCATTAATTTTAATAAAATTAATAGGTGAAATAACTTACAAAGGAAGAACATTAGTAACACCTTTTTCTTTACAAACCTCTGTCTCTCAAAGATTATTAGATACACCTTAAATATATGAATATATCATCATTAACAAAAATTAAATTTAACTTTCATAAGGGTTTTACTATCATTGAAACTCTTGTAGCTATTTCTATTTTTTCTATTTCCATATTATCTTTGATGGTTATTTTATCCAATGGTATTTCTGATACGAATTATGCTAAACAAAAAATGACAGCTGAATATTTAGCTCAAGAGGGTGTAGAATATGTGAGAAATATACGAGATAGTTTCGCTTTAACTTCCAATACTTCTGGTTGGAATGATTTTAAAAATATTTTAGTAAATTGTGATGTTGCTGTATCTTTAACTGGTTGTTATTTGAATGATCGTGGTGATATATATTTATATAATAATGGCATTACTAGTGTTTTAGTCCCTGCTTGTGTTAATAATATTTGTCCTATGTTATATGATGAAAATTCTGGTAAATATGGTTATGTTAGTGGTCGTGATTCTGGTTTTGTTCGAACTATAAAAGTTGATGGCTTGAGTAATTCTTTAAACTTTAATAATGAAATTAAAATCATTTCTACCGTTTACTGGAAACAAGGTTCAGGACAAAAAGAAATTTCTTTTTCAGAAAATTTATTTAATTGGATTCAATAATAAAATATGATTTTTAAAATAAAACAAAATAATATGGATTATGTTAAAAAATTTAAAAAAAATAATGGTTTTGTTTTACTTTTTGCCATATTGCTTTCTAGTATGATCATGGCTATTGCTTTAGGTGTTTCTAATATAGCTTTAAAAGAATTGAAATTTAGTATTTCAGCTAAAGATACAAATGATGCTTTTTTGTCTGCTGATACTGGTATAGAATGTGCTTTATATTTAGATAGAAGTTTGTTTGACATAAATGGCACACAAAAAAGTGCTTTTGGTGAAAGTGGCACATTGATTCCTGCACCTGGTTGTGCAAATATTTCAGGTTTTGATTTTAGTTCTAATACAGGTTCTTGGAATTTCGCACTGACAAATTTAGGTTCTTCTGGAAAATCTTGTGTTAATATAAATGTTTCCAAAAATCAAAGTACTATAATAGATGCATACGGTTATAATACAGATAGTATTTTAAATGATAATTTATGTACTCCTGGTTACAATGCAGTTGAACGTGAGTTGGAGGTTACTTATTAAGTATGAATAAAACAGAGGTAAAAAATCGAATACAAAAATTGCGTTTAGAGATTGCGCGTTTACGTGAAGAATATCATGTGAAAAATACACCAAATATTACAGATGAAGTGTATGATTCTTTGACTCGTGAATTGAAATCTCTATTGAAAGAATATCCGAAATTTATGGATATAAATGCGCCAGAAAACAGAGTAGCTGGTAAGATATTGGAAAAATTTAAAAAAGTAAAACATCAAATTAGAATGCTTTCTTTGAATGATGTTTTTAATCAAGAAGAATTATATGATTGGGAAAAGAGAATAAAAAAACTTCTGCCTGGTAATCAAAAATTAAATTATTTTTGTGAGGTGAAATTCGATGGTTTGGCTGTTTCTTTGATTTATGAAAAAGGGAAATTTGTTCGTGGTGCTACTCGCGGAGACGGATTTGTTGGTGAAGATATTACTCAAAATCTAAAAATGATAAAATCTATACCTCTTTCTTTGCACACTCCACATCCAGATTATATAGAAGTTCGCGGAGAGGCATTGATGTCAAAAAAAACACTTAAAGAATTAAATAAAAAAAATGAAAGTGAAGGTAAAACTTTGTTTGCAAATACTAGAAATGCCGCAGCTGGGTCTTTGCGTCAACTTGATTCAAATTTAGCCAAAGAACGTAATTTAGATTTTTACGCTTATGATATTGCTGATATTTCTTCAGGTGTTGTTTTGAAAAATCATTCTGATAAACATAATTTCTTAAAAAAACTTGGTTTTAACGTAGATCAGCATGATGCAATTTGTGAGAATTTAGAAGAGGTGATATCTTTTATAAAAAAATTTGAAAAAATTCGTCCCAATTTTCCTTATGGTACGGATGGCATTGTGATATCTGTTGATGATTTGAATTTACAAGAAACATTAGGAGTTGTGGGTAAAGCTCCGCGTTTTATGTCTGCTTTTAAATATCCGGCAGAACGCGCCACAACCATAGTGAAAGATATAAAAATAAATGTTGGTCGCACAGGGGTTGTCACACCTCTTGCATTATTTGAGCCGACTCTTGTCGCAGGTTCTACTGTTTCCAAGGCAACATTGCACAATATGGATCAAATAGAACGTTTAGATTTGCGTATAGGTGATACTGTTGTTATAGAAAAAGCCGGTGATGTTATACCAAAAGTTGTCGAAGTTTTACCGAAACTTCGTACTGGTAAAGAAAAGAAATTTAAAATGCCAGAATTTTGTCCTGCATGCGGAAGTAAAATAGAAAAAAGGGGAGATTTAGTTGCTTCATTTTGTCCAAATAAAAAATGTGGAGCTAAGAATGAAAGATATTTGGAACATTTCGTGCATGTTTTTGAAATATATGAGCTTGGTCCAAAAATATTACAAAGATTTAAAGATGAAGGTTTGATAACTGACGCAAGTGATATTTTTATTTTAAATAAAGAAGATATTGCACCACTTGAAAGATTTGGAGAAAAATCTGCAGAAAATATAATTCGTGAAATAGAAGAAAAAAAGAAAATACCATTGTCGCGTTTTCTTTGGGCTTTGGGAATTTTGCATGTAGGAGAGGAGACGGCTCGTGATTTAGCGACAAATTTTGGCACTTTAGAAAAATTAGAAAAAGCCACATTGGAAGAAATAAATGAAATAGAAAATATTGGACCGAAAGTTTCTGAAAGCGTTTATAATTTTTTTAGAGATAAAAATCATTTAGCTTTTATTGAAAAATTAAAAAATAATGGAGTGAAAATAGAAAAAGCTGAAAAACAACAGATGGGAAAATTTTTTGGTTTAACATTTGTTTTGACTGGTACGCTTTCAACTATGTCTCGTGAATTGGCGAAAGAAAAGATAATTAAAATGGGAGGTAAGGTTTCCGGTTCGGTGTCAACTAAAACTTCCTTTCTTGTAGCTGGTGAGGAAGCTGGGTCTAAATTAAAAAACGCCGAGAAGCTCGGCGTAAAAATTCTTTCAGAAGAAGATTTTTTGAAAATGATTTAATTATTCGTAAGTCATTGTTCCTTCGTACATTGCACGTAATGTTTTGACAGAAAAATATGTCGCAAAGAAAAACATTAAAGCGAGTATTTGATTTGTCCAAAAAAATAAAACACTTTTTGTGTCGTTTATTGGTAGATGTTGATATGCGTAAAAACCGTAATATTCAAACATTACTAACCCTAGTGCTGGTAATATTGATGTAAAAATAAAAATTATTTTTGATAATGGGTCTATTAAACCACCAACCAATACTAATAGAATTATTGTTGTCAAAAATAATGGTAATGGAATACTGATAAGTGGACTAAAAAAAGGATAAGTGACAATCATAATTATTGCGCCAATTAAAAAAATTGAACGCACTAACTTTCCATAATAATGACCATGATAATTTACTATATTTTTATTTTGTTCCATATTACTATTTTACAGTATTAAGTTTGATAATGTCAATGCTATTGTGGAAATTCTTCTCTTAATTCTGCAGAATAATAAAATTCATCTCCTAATTGTCCAAAGCTGTATTCTGTGCCATCTATTGTGATAATTGCTCCACCTGCCACGGGATTTAATTTCGGTATAGATCTATTGAAACCCAAATTATATAAAGTAGAAAGCACACCTGGATTATTTGATATGTCTACACCACTTGCATTCCATTGCATTGTCACTTGTCTCATAAAAAGCCCTGTGTAGAGATAAGAGTAATATGGATTTTTTACATCTGTAATTCTGTCGAATTGTGTTTTTGTTATATCTGCACCGTCAGGATAAGTCACAATGTTTTCCATATCAGTTCCTAAATAAAAAACAGAATTTGGATTTTTCAAATTTACATCAATTCGTGCCACTGTGTCTGGTTTTAATCCGGCTATGCCATAAGAAAATTTAGAAAGGGAAGCGAGTATTTTTAAAGGTTCAAAATATTTTTTAAATGAATCGCGTGAATTTGTAAAGAATCTGAATTGTTCACCGATAATACCTCCGAGTAAAATACGAGGGGATATGCCTGCATCTATTGATGCTTTATTTATAATATCTTTGTCTCGAATAAATACAGTTTTCATTACTTGCCATTCTGCTGAATCTTCCCAAGCGTAATGCGGGTATTGTACGCCGTTTATTATTTCATTTATTGATTTTTGTTTAGGTAGATTTTCTAGAAATGAATCATTGCGTTCTTTTATTGTTCCTTTTACATTTGTCCAACCATAACGAATGCCGAAAAATATAAAAGTAAAAACCATCCCAATGGTGGCAAAAAGAACTATTAAAATTTTACCCACTAAATAAAAATATCGCATAAGATGCATTTATAATAGCAGAAAAAATACAAATACCAAATTTTGCGGAAGCGGAGAGATTCGAACTCTCGGTGGGTTGCCCCACACAGACTTTCCAGGTCTGCGCACTAGACCGCTATGCGACGCTTCCATATATTTAATCTACATTATTTTAAGAAAAAAGAAAGGTTCTGTGTTATGATTTTAAAATAAATGAAAAATGTAATTTTACTTAACAAAAAAGAAGGACAAACTCCGCTGGAAGCGTTGGAGCAATTTCGTGCGAAGAATAAGGAATACAAAGATATGCCGATGACTTATGCTGGTAGATTGGACCCGATGGCCTCTGGGCTTTTGATAGTGCTTGTTGGGAAAGAATGCAAACAAAAAGAAAAGTATTTGAATTTGGATAAAGAATATGAATTTGAAATTCTTTTTGGCTTCGCGACGGATACTTATGATATTTTAGGAAAACTGCAAAAAATCTTTAGGCAAGACCTCAAGAGTGAAAATTTAGAAAAAAATATAAAAGAAAATTTAAAATATTTTACCGGAAAATTCACGCAAAAATATCCGATGTATTCTTCCAAGACAGTGAAAGGCAAGCCGTTGTTTGCTTATGCACGTGAAGGCGAAGAGGTGGAAACGCCGACAAGAGAAGTGTTTGTAAAAAGTTTAAAATTTATAAAAATTAAAAAAATCGGCAGAGAAAAACTTTTAGAAAACATTGAAAAAAGAATTGCGAAAGTAAATGGTGATTTCAGACAAAAAGAAATTTTAAAAATTTGGAAAAGAGAATTAGGGGGGTTGGGCAGAAAAAAATTGCCTGAGCAATTTTTTTCTGCAAGTTTCAAAATAAAATGTGGCTCTGGTACATACGTGCGGGGGATTGCACATTCTTTGGGAGAGAAAATAAATATACCAGCACTTGCGTATTCCATCAAGCGGACAAAGATTGGAAAATATAGTAAACTATAAATATGTTATTCACAGCTTTATTTACAATAGTTGGACTTGCGGTTTTTGAGTCCATTTCGTCTTTGGACAATGCGGTTATAAATGCTGAAGTATTGTCCACAATGAGCGCCAAGGCAAAGCGTTGGTTCCTGCTCTGGGGATTTTTACTTGCAGTTGTTGTCGTCCGTGGAGTATTGCCATTTTGTATTGTCTGGGCTTTTAATCCATCGCTCAGCATTATGCAAGTCCTTTCCGCTGCTTGGTCTTCTGACCCTATTGTCCACGAATCAATTGTAAAATCTGCGCCGATACTCCTCGTCGCTGGAGGAGTATTTCTTTTATTTTTATTTTTACATTGGCTTTTCTTGGAAGAGAAACATTTTGGCTTGCCAAATCCTGAAAGATTTTTTATGAAAAAAGGCGTGTGGTTTTATGCGATAGTTTCCGTCGTTCTCGCTTTCATTGCATGGTTTGCTTTGAAACAAAGCAGTATGATGGGCTTCGGTGCAGTTGTTGGCTCGACTTTGTTTTTTATCACGCACGGTTTCAAACAAAACGCAGAAGAGTCTGAAAAAGAACTCAAGAGTTCTGCTAGTTCTGATTTAAGTAAATTATTTTTCTTGGAAATCATTGATGCCACTTTTTCCATAGACAGTGTTTTGGGTGCATTTGCTTTTACTCTTTCCGTGCCTTTGATTTTGCTCGGCAATGGCTTGGGAGCGTATCTTGTCCGCAAGCTCACGATGGGCAATATTGAAAATATTAAAAAATATGTTTATCTCAAAAATGGCGCGATGTATTCCATTTTAGTTTTGGGTATTATTATGATCCTCCAAAGCTTCGGGCACGAAGTCCCTGAATACATTTCTCCACTTTTGACTATTTCAATTATCGGATTTTTCTTTTGGAAGTCTAAAGTGATGATAAAAAATAATGCAAAAATTTAACGAAGAATATAAAAAATTAAATAAAGAACAAAAAGAAGCAGTGGATACGCTTGATGGTCCGGTGATGGTTGTCGCTGGTCCGGGCACGGGCAAGACGCAGATTTTGGCTTTGAGGATTGCGAATATTTTGAAGGAGACGGATACCACAGCAGACAGTATTTTGTGTCTGACTTTTACAAATTCCGGCGTGAAGGCGATGAAAAGTCGCTTGGCGGAATACATAGGCAATGATGCCGACAAAGTGCACATTTCCACATTTCATAGTTTTGGCATAAATTTGATTGAGAAGAATTATGAAAATATTGGTTTTAAAATAATGCCGAAATTGCTTTCTGATGATGAAGCGGTATTTTTAGTGGACGATATTTTGCAAAACAATGAATGGGAGCATCTGCGTCCGCGAGCAAATCCGGTAATGTATTTTTCCGATTTGAAACATTTGATTTCAATATTAAAAAGAGAAAGGCTGACACCGGAGGAATTTTTGTCTTATGTCGAAGCGGATATTGAGAATTTAAAAAATGATCCCGATAGTATTTCTTCAAGAGGAGAAAGTAAAGGACAACTCAAAAAAGAAATAAAAAACAAAATAGAATCTCTCGAACGCACGCGCGAAGTCGTGGAATTTTATCGAATGTATGAAGAAAAAAAAGTCACGGAAGGCTTTATGGATTATGATGATATTTTGGAATACACAGTCAGACTCGTGGAAGATTATGAAGACATACGCTCAGATATAAAAGAAAATTATCAATATGTGTTGGTAGATGAACATCAAGACTCCAGTGGGGTGCAAAATAATTTCTTGAAAGCTGTCTGGAAAGACGAAGAAAAGCCAAATATTTTTGTAGTGGGGGATGACAGGCAACTCATTTACGGATTCTCTGGAGCATCGATGTCATATTTTGAAGAATTTGCACATACATTTGGCAAAGCAAAACAAATCACACTTACTGAGAATTATCGTTCTACGCAAAATATTTTGGATTTGGCAGATGATTTATTGAAGAGTTCTATTTCAAATGAAAAATTAAAAAGTAATATAAATGGTAGTGAGAAAATATATTTGAGTGAATATGCATATCAGAGAGATGAGATTTTGGGCGCAGGTTTATATTTCAAAAATTTAATTGATAAAGGGGTAAAGCCCGAAGATTGCGCAATACTCGTGCCGAAAAACTATCACGTAAGAAATGCCATAGAAATATTGCACAATATGGGTGTGCCTGTTTCTGCTGGGAAAAATTTATCTTTATTTGATGTTTCAGAAACACAAAGCTTGTTGCGAATTTTAAATATTATCGCTCATCCATATAACAGCATTCCTCTTTCAGAATCATTACTGGATAAATACAGCGGTATTGAAACTTTTTCCGCGCATAAATTTTTAAAATCATTAAAGCCGGATAAATTAAATATTGAAGATTTGATAGGCGAAGGCAAAGATGGTGGACTTTTCGCCGGAGAAAACGCAATTTCAAAGTGGGGCGGTAAATTGAAAAATTGGATAGATACTCTTTCCAATGAAAAACTTTCTGTAATAGTCAGCACTGTCGGCAATGAATTTTTAATTGATGAATCCAAAACTCACGAAGAATTGATACGCAATGTGGAAGTCGTGCGGAGTTTCATACATATTGCAATGCTTTTTGAGCAGAAGCCTGCCCGCCGAGGAGGCGGGGATAAAAATAAAAGTTTAGCAGAATTTTTAGAATATTTCAGACGTTTGGAAAGTTACGGCAGTCATATTTCTTTGGCATCTTTTGGCACGAAAAGTGGCGTGCAAGTGATGACTTTGCACAAATCAAAAGGCTTGGAATACAAAGCCGTCTGGATAGCGCATATGAATGAAGAGGTAATAATGTCTGAAAAGAAAAATGGTTTTACTCTACCTGAAAAAGTGAAAATGCATATAGCAGAGAAAGATATTGAGTCCGTGAAAAGGGAGCTGTATGTAGCCATAACTCGCGCGAAAGAATTTTGTAATATTTCATATGCGAATGAGAATTACACAGGTGGGACGATGGAGCTTGCGCAAATTATTCGAGAATTACCCGAGAATCATTTTAATAAAAAAACTCGTGAAGAAACACAAAAAGAAATTTTGACACACGGACCGCAAATATATACGAAAGTAATGCAACGCGAGGAAGGGGATATTTTAGAAGATATAAAAACTTTTGTGCGAGAGAATTATCATGAGAGTAAAGTATCTGTGTCATTATTGAATAACTTTTTTGAATGTCCTTGGAAATGGTATTTTAGGAATTTTTTGAAATTGCCGGAAGTCAAAAGTACTTCGCTTGGTCTCGGTTCTGCTGTGCACTCTGCGATAGAATTTATTTTGAAAAACGAAACTTTACCGAAAAGTGCTGAGATAAAAGAAAAAATAAAAAGTGAATTGGAAAAAGAAGGAGTCAGTAATGAAACAGAATTAAAAAAACTGGCAAAAGATGCAGAAAATGCTGTAATGCATTGGGTGGAAAATTATTACGAAACTTTAGCGAAAGATTATATGTCTGAAAGGTCTTTGCAATTTAGAGATCCGAAATTCCCGGAGCTTTTGATGTATGGAAAGTTGGACTTAACAGAAAGAAATTCAAATGGTGATATTACGGTGACTGATTTTAAAACCGGCAGTGTGAAAACAAAAGGCGTGATTGAAAAAATAGATGAAGAAGGCAGGCTTTCCACATTGATGCGTCAGCTTGTGATGTATTCGTATCTCGTCGCGGGTGCAGAAAAAGGCAAAGATGTATACGCTTCCAAACTTCTTTTCCTTGAAGCAAAAAAAGATGACAAAAATGCTCTTTATTCTACACACATAGACAGAGAAAAAATAGATTTGTTAATTAAAGACATTGCCGACTATGACAATCTCCTAAAAAATGGAGAATGGATTGCTCGCCCTTGTAATTATAATTCGTATGGCAAAAATACCAAATGCGAGTATTGCAAACGCGCAGAGATTTATAAATAGTTTGTTATAAAACAATAATTGTTATAATTTCTGCGATAGCAGAGTTTCTAACAATTTGATATACTTTATTTATGACTATTGCATTTGATTTATTAAAAGAGCTGAGTGAAAAATCTTTCAACTACAAAGGAATGCGTGTAGATTTTTTAGGTTTGCCGAAATTTAAAAATCATTCACCAAATTCACTGCGAGGAACAATGTCGTATTTATTAAAAGAAGGATTTGTGGAAGATTGTGAAGGTTTGCATATTACAATGAAAGGCAAGGACTATATAAATAAAAAAATTGATTCACTAAAGCAATTTGATTTTAAGTTTAAAAAAGATGCACCGAAAGATTTAATAGTGATGTTTGATGTGCCTGAACCAAAGAAAGCTGAGAGGGAATGGCTTCGTTGGCATTTAAAGAAATTCAATTATATTATGATACAAAAGAGTGTTTGGGTGGGTCCGTCGCCTTTGCCGAAAAAGTTTTTAGATTATATAGAAAATATTGGACTTAAAGAAAGTCTTAAAACTTTCAAACTTGCAAAAGGATATAATATAAAAAAGTAAATAACTCAAGTTTTTTATAGTCGTAGTATTTGTTAGACTTTCTGCTATCGCAGAGTTTATAACATTTAGGATGTCTTGCTTGAAATCTAAGTTTAGAAAGCGTAAAATACAAATATTATGAAAAATATAAAATATGCGAAATTTGCAGGAATTATAATAATGGCTGTTTTTGTTTTACCTTCTATTGCTATGGCTTCTTGGTGGAATCCATTTTCTTGGTTTCATAAAAAAATTGTTCAACCACCAGTAGTTCAAGTTTCTGTTGCAGTCCCTACTAATAAAGTTAATAATAACGAGAAGGTTAAAAGTTCAACTTCAGTTGATTTAAATTTACAGGCAAAATGTGCAAATCAAGCTGAAAAAACACTTACTGACTTTACAGAGCAAATGGATCCCTATGGAATTTTAAGACAATCCAAAGAACATCCTTTTTATCAACAGAATCATTATAATCAAAAATTCAATCAATGTTTTGTTTTAGTTTCAGGTGCAGGTAAGATAGTTGTATTACTTGACGCTTATGAAAATAAAAGACTACTTACTTGCACTCCACAAAGTGATTTAATTGGTAATAGTTCTTGGCTCGGTGATTTAGTCAATGGAACTAAGTACATTAGTCAAGAAAGTTGCACTAACTTAGTTAATCAAAAAATGGAAATAAATCTATAAATTATATGAAAAAAGAAATTACAGTAAATATTCTTTTGAATCAGATACAAATCAGAAAAGGGGACTTTGAGGAAATTTTTTCAATACCGGCAAGTTCTGATTTAAGAGAATTTCAACTAAATACTCAACAATTTATAAAAAATAATTTGCCACAAAATTATACTTTTGATGATATTGATACTTACGACATAAAAGTTATAAGTAATTAGTAAAAATACTTCTTACAAAAATTTAAAACCTCGGTCCATTGTCTAGCCAGCCGAGGTAGAAGCCCAAGATGGAGAAAAATGCTATTAGAATGACTAAAACAATCATTTGTTTTTTCATAATTTAATAGTAGCATAAGTCTTGCAAAATGGGCATTTTATCGTTAATATGAAAATATGATAAAGAAGGCGAATACGAAAAATAAAGAGGAGCTTTTGGCGGACTTGGCGCGTGAGAATTTTAAAAGAAAGACTCTTTCTTTTTATAAATATGCGCGTATAGAAAATCCGAAAGAAATGCGGGATACTCTTTTCGATAAACTTTCAGAATTGAAATGTCTTGGTAGAATTTATGTCGCGAATGAAGGCATCAATGCGCAGATGAATGTGCCGGAACATAATTTCGAAGCTTTTGATAAATTTATACAAAACATACCAGAGTTTAAAGGCGTGCCTTATAAAATTGCCGTCGAAGAAAAACAAATTAGTTTCTTGAAACTCATAATAAAAGTGAGAAATAAAATAGTGGCTGACGGACTCGATGATGCGACTTTTAATCCGGCAGACACCGGTGAATACGTATTGGCTGAAGATGTGAATGATATGATTACTCGCGGGACGACAGTGATAGATATGCGTAATGTTTACGAAGCGGCGATAGGGCATTTTGAAAATGCAAAAATAATGAATGTGGATACTTTCCGTGAACAACTCCAAAAAGTGCGTGATATGTTTAAAGATAAAAAAGATGAAGAAGTTTTGCTTTATTGTACCGGCGGTATCAGATGTGAAAAAGCTTCGGCTTGGATGAAACATAATGGATTTAAAAATGTAAAACATATCAAGGGTGGGATTATAGATTATGCGCATAGAGTCAAAGAGCTCGGCTTGCAGAATAAATTCAAAGGCAAGAATTTCGTCTTTGATGAAAGAATGGGCGAGAAAGTGGGGGATGAAATAATCTCATTTTGTCAAATTTGTGAAAAAGAAAAATCAGACGAATACAAACATTGCAAAAATCTTTCTTGTCATCTGCTTTTTATTGTTTGTGAAAACTGTGAAAAAAATCTAGATGGATATTGTGGTCGCATTTGCCAAATTTGCGATAAATTCCCGAAAAAAGTAAATCAATTTTTAGTCGGCTCAGCTCGTCAAAAGCATCAAAATCAATACAAAAAAAATTACAAGAAATTTAAGATAGATATGATATAATAATTTTATGATTACAAAAATTTATGAATGTGACATAGAGAATAATGGCGATGTCGACCATGCTCTGGAATATTTAAGAAATCATTGGAATGATAGTTATGTTTTAGATTTTTTTGAAAATGCAAAGACGTCTAGTGATTATAAGGCCGATATGAAAATTCAAGATGTTAATGGTACTTATGTTTTAAAGTATATAAGTCCTCACTATTATTCTCTTGAATGGCATAACTATTAATTAAATGGAAAATGATATTCAAAAGGGTAGCGAGCATCCACTTTCTATATTAGCCAATGAAGCTTATAGAGTTTTTTCCGAGCTTGGTTTTGAAATTGCAAACAGTCCGGAGTTGGAAAATACTTTTTATAATTTTGACGCGTTGAACGTACCGAAAGATCATCCGGCGCGCGACATGCAAGACACTTTTTATATTAAAAATGAAAGTGAAAAAGTTTTGCGCACTCATAATACAAATACCACAGCGCGTATGATTGAAATGGCAGGGAAAGAAAATAAATTTCCTTGCGCGTATATTTCTATAGGCAAAGTTTTCAGAAATGAAGCCACAGACATAACTCACGAAATGCAATTTTATCAAATTGACGGCTTTGCTATTGTACCTATGGAAGACAAAAGTGGAGCGGGGACTTTGGCACATATGAAAGGTGTGCTGACGCAATTTTATAAAAAAGCTTTGGGTGAAAATATTGAAATAGAATTCCGTCCGAGTTTCTTTCCTTTTACCGAGCCGTCTGTGGAAGTGCATGCAAAATTCAATGGCAAATGGCTGGAAATGATGGGCGGGGGAATGTTGCATCCAAATGTTTTAAAAAATTTAGGACTCGATCCGGAAAAATTTCAAGGTTTTGCATTCGGTGGAGGTCTCGATCGTATTGCTATGATACGCTGGAATATCCCCGACGTGCGTCTTTTTTATCAAGGGGACTTAAGATTGAATCAGTTTTAAAAATTTTATGAAAATATCACCAGGTCTTATTCGAAAAACACTGGTTATTTTTGCTGTATTGTTTTTTATTTTCTCTATTTATTTTTATTTAAATATTAAAAAAGAACAAAAAACTTTGCCACATTATTCTCGCGAAGAGTTAATGCAAATGTTAGACAAAAAGACACCCAGTCAAGTGCTTGCAATATTGAGAGAAGAAATTATTTCAGATGAAAGTCTTGCAAATTCTTGTCATGGTGTAGCTCATGAAATAGGACATCATGCTTATTTGAAATATGGTTTCTCTGGCGCGATGTCTTATGAAGATGATGTTTGTGGGGCAGGATATATTCATGGAGTTATAGAAGAAAAGTTTGGTTTTCTGAAAGAAGATCAATTATTGAATGAATTAAATTCAGTATGTTTACCCGCTAATTTAAATCGTTGTTTCCATGGAGTTGGACATGGTCTCATGTTTGCTTTGAACGGCGATGTTAAAAAATCTTTAAGTTTTTGTGATTCTTATAAAGAAAAATCTCAAAGGTCAAATTGTTACGATGGTGTTTTTATGCATATTTTTGATGATGAGAATACTGGTATAAATAAAGTAATTACGCATTTTGAAGATGCATTTGATTTTTGTTCCACTTTTAAAACTCCTTATAATAATAATTGTTATTTTTATGCTCCAAGGTATAAAATGTCTACGGAATCTTTGGATAATATTAAAAAATGTGAATCCATAACTTCTTCTTCCTTGAGAGTAAGTTGCATTGTTGGTTCCGGAGTTGGTTTTATGAAGCATCATATTACACAAGAAAAAGAAGGGGAAAATTATTGTTTTGTATTTAAAAATGTTGATGCTTGTTTTGAGGGGCTTATTCGTTATTATAATTTTCATAATGAATTGGTCTATAATTCACCGGAATTATGTCAAAATGAAGCTATTAAAAATAAAAATAAATGTTATAATGTTTTGAAACACATGGTCGCACCGACCAATGTTTCACAATAAATAAATTTATGAAAATATCTTACAATTGGCTAAAATGGTATGTTCCGGAAATTGTGGAAGCAGATAAACTGGCTGATGTTTTTACTTATCATTTGACGGAAGTGGAGGGAATTGAAAAAAAGGCAGAAGAAAATAATAGCGATACTATTTTTGATTTAAATATTTTACCAAACAGAGCGCACGATTTATTGAGCCATCACGGCGTAGCTAGGGAGCTTGCAGGGCAACTTGGAATAAAGTTCAATGATCCGTCGCCTATGTACAAAATTCCTGTAAGTAAGCCAACTAATTTAAAAATTGAGGCAAAAAACGCGCGCAGATATATGGGTAGAATTGTGCGCAATGTAAAAGTGGGACCAAGTCCTGAATGGGTAAAAAATCACTTGGAATCTATCGGACAAAGAAGCATAAATAATATTGTGGATGCGACCAACATCACGATGTATGATTGTGGGCAACCTTGCCACGCTTTTGATTTGGATAAATTGGCAAGTGAGAATCTGATAGTGCGATATGCGCAAGAAGGCGAGATGATAATGACTCTTGATGGGAAAGAAATAAAATTAAAAGATACTGATTTGGTTATTGCAGATGAAAAGAATGTACTTGCAATAGCAGGAGTAAAAGGTGGGAAAATTGCTGAGGTAGATGAAAATACAAAAAACATTTTACTGGAAGTGGCTAATTTTGACCCGACTTCTGTGAGGAAAACTTCTCGCAGACTTGGCATTTTGACTGACTCATCAAAAAGATTTGAAAATAATTTCTCGCCAGAACTTTGCTCTTTTGCAATGCTTGAACTTTCTGCATTGTTGGTGGAATACGGATTTACAGATTTTGAAGAAATTGTGGATATAAATAATAGTAAGCAAATTGAAAAGAAAATTTCTTTTTCCGCTGAATTGGTAAATAAAAAATTAGGCATTAATATTCCAGTAGAAGAAATCGAGAAAATTTTAAAAAATTATAATTATACATATACAAAAACAGGGGAGAGTTTTGAAATTATTATTCCTCCATTGCGTTTAGATTTAGTTATTCCGGAAGATATGGTGGAAGAAATCGGCAGGATATATGGTTACGATAAAGTAATACCGGAAATTCCCCATATGTCAGACATATGGAAACCTCAAGTAAATAAGGTTTTTTCGCAAATGTCTTGGGCGAGAAATAAATTGCTAAATGACGGATACAATGAAGTGATGACTTATAGTTTTTGCAATAAAGGACAAGTAGAAGTCTTGGCTTCGGCTTCTGATAAAAAATTCTTACGAACAAATCTGACTGACGGACTGAAAGAAAGCTTGGTATTGAATAAAGTAAATTCCGCATTGCTTGGTTTGAAAGAAGTAAAGATATTTGAAATCGGTACGGTATTTTCAAAAAATGGCGAGCAAATAAATGTGGCTTATGGTGATAAGAAAAATATTACAGAAGTTTCTTTGGATGAATTTTGTAATCAGTTCGTGATGGAAAATTCCGGCGCCTTCGCCCTCGGAGACATAGGACAGGGAACCCACGACGCCTTGAATTCTCCATCGCGAACTTTTAAAATGTGGTCTCTTTACCCTTTTATCACTCGCGATATTGCAATCTGGGCGGATGAAAATACTATATCGGAAGTACCGGCAAATATTATAAAAGAAAATATGGGGGAGTTGGTGGTGCGTGGTCCGGAGCTTTTTGATACTTTTAAAAAGCCTGCCCGTCCAGAAGGCGGGGATGGCAAAATCTCTTATGCTTTCCGGCTTATTTTCCAGTCTTTTGAAAAGACTTTGACTGACGAAGAAATCAATGTTTATATGCAAAAAATCAATGAAAAACTTGTATCTGCAGGCTTTGAATTGCGATAAATTTTTGCTATAATATTCTAATGGCAAAAGAAGAAAAGAAACAAAAATACGGTGCAGAGCAGATTTCCATTTTGGAAGGTCTTGAGCCGGTGCGAAAGCGCCCTGGAATGTATATTGGAACCACAGGCCCAGAAGGATTGCACCATTTGGTGTGGGAAATTTTTGACAACTCTCGTGACGAAGCGATGGGTGGTTTTTGTAATGATATTGAAGTCGTCTTGCTTCCAAACAATCGCATTCGCGTGGCGGACAACGGCCGTGGCATACCGACAGACATACACCCTAAGACAAAAGTTTCTGCGCTTGAAACTGTGATGACCACATTGCACGCTGGAGGAAAATTCGGAGGCGAGGATTCCGGTTATAAAGTTTCCGGAGGTTTGCACGGAGTGGGTGCGTCTGTGGTGAACGCTCTTTCTGTTTACACTCGTGCAGAAGTGCATCACGATGGCGGAAAGTTTATGCAGGAATATAGCCAAGGTAAAAAGAAAGCTGCTGTTAAAAAATTTGGTACTTCAAAAAGAAATGGAACTATCATTACATTTGAGCCAGATATAGAAATTTTTAAAGAGGGAGTAAAGTTTAGTTATGATACTATTGTGAATCATATTCGTCAGCAAGCATACCTCGTGAAAGGTTTGAAAATTTTAATAATAGACGCGCGAGAATATGAAGGTAAAAAAGACATTGCGGACTTGATGGAAGACGAAGAAATTTTCTTTTTCCGAGAATTAAATCTAGAGCTTCCGTCTGTGTCATTTTATTTCGAAGGTGGACTAGTGTCTTTGATAAAATATTACAATAAATTCCAAAAGCCTATTCAGGATAATATTTTTTATGTTGAAAAAGAGCAAGATGGTGTGGGTATTGAAATAGCATTGCAATACGTGGATGATATTTCAGATCGTATTGTTCCTTTTGCGAACAATATTCATACTCCAGAAGGTGGTACACACGTGACTGGTTTTAAAACAGCGCTTACTCGCACACTCAATACTTATTGCAAGAAAAATGAAATGATGAAAGAATCCGAAGGTGGATTTACTGGTGACGACGTCTTAGAAGGCCTTACTTGTGCTATATCTGTAAAACTTCGTGAAATACAATTTGAAGGACAGACGAAAGCGAAACTCGGCAGTATGGAAGCTCAAGGTGCCGTGGCGACAGTCTTTGGTGAAGCTTTTAATAATTTCCTTGAAGAAAATCCTGATGATGCGAAGAAAATAATAAATAAATCCATCTTGGCGTTGAAAGCTCGTAAAGCTGCGAAAGCTGCGAAAGATTCTATTCTCCGTAAAGGTGCATTGGAAGGTATGACATTGCCTGGTAAACTCGCTGATTGTCAGAGTAAAGATGCTTCAGAATCAGAATTGTTTTTGGTGGAGGGAGACTCTGCGGGAGGTAGTGCTAAACAAGGTCGCGACAGACGCACGCAAGCTATTTTGCCACTTCGCGGTAAAATTTTAAATGTGGAACGCGCTCGTATTGATAAAATGCTGGCTTCAAAAGAAGTGAAGTCTCTCGTTATTGCACTCGGCACATCTATCGGCGATACTTTTGATATTGAAAAAATGCGTTATCATAAAATAATTATTGCGACAGATGCCGACGTGGACGGAGCGCATATTCGCACACTGCTTTTGACTTTATTCTACAGATATTTCAGACAAATTATTGAAGCGGGGTATATCTATATTGCTCAACCACCTTTGTATAAAATTAAAAAAGGTAAACAAGTTAGCTATGCTTATTCAGATGAAGAGAGAATAAAGTTGGCAGGGGAAACTGATATTGAAATTGAAAATTTGGATGATCAGACTGCTACAACAGATAGTATAGAAGCCGAAGAAAATGAAGAAGAAGTAAAAAAGAAATCAAACAAAGTGCATATTCAAAGATATAAAGGTCTCGGAGAAATGAATCCGGAAGAACTCTGGGAGACTACTATGGACCCTGCGCACCGCGTTATCAAGCAAGTAAATATCGAAAGCGCCGAAGAAGCGAATAAAATCTTCGATATTCTCATGGGTTCCGAAGTCCCTCCTCGTAAATCATTTATCCAATCAAATGCAAAACTCGCAGAGATTGATATTTAAATAAAAAATCCCCATACGGGGATTTTTTATTTAAATATTATAACTCCAAAGATTTAGAATTTATTTTCTCTTGCAATTCTTTTAGAAAATCAACAGGTGAAATATTTTCTATTTTTGTTCCGTCGCGTTTTTCCACTGTGAGAGTGTTTGCAGACATTTCTTTGTCTCCTAGAACTATTACATAAGGTATTTTTTCAGCTTTTGCGTGATTGATTCTTTTGCCAATAGAATCTCCTGAGTGTAAAATTTGCACTCTGATTGAATTATTTTTTAACAATTGATTTATCTTTTCTGCTTCTTCTTCGTGGTTTTCTCGCACAGGAACAATTGCGACTTGAGTAGGGGAAAGCCAAAGAGGGAATGCACCGGCGTATTTTTCTATTAGGAATGCCATTATTCTTTCAATTGCGCCTATAGATGAACGGTGAACAACAAAAGCTTGATGTTCATTACCGTCTTCGCCCATATATTTTAATTCAAATCTTTTTGGCATACAAAAATCATATTGTACTGTGAATGCAGTATCTTCTTTACCGTTTACATTTTTCATTTGAATATCTATTTTTGGTCCGTAAAAAGCGGCTTCATCTTTGGCTTCTTCAAATTTAGAACCTCTTTTTTGCATAAGTTTGCGCATCAAGTCTTCGCCTTTTTCCCAAGCTTCATCATTTTTATAATATTTTTCGTGATTATCTCTGTCTCCTAATGATAGACGATATCTGTAATCAACATCAAGTTTTAAATTAAAAACTGAAGTGACGTATTCAATCAGGTCTAAAGCATTGCCGATTTCTTCTATAGCTTGTGTTTCATCTTTACATATTATATGTGCATCTGCTAAACAAAAAGTACGAACTCTTTGTAGGCCCATAAGTTCTCCGGACTGTTCATATCTGTAGAGTTGTGCGAGTTCGGCTATGCGCATAGGTAGCTCGCGATAGCTATGAGGTTTGTGTAAATACAATTCAAAATGATGTGGACAAGTCATTGGGCGAAGCATAAATTCTTCGTCATCGATAACAATAGGAGCATACATGGAATCTTGGTAATGTGGATAATGTCCGGATTTTTTATATAAATCAAGCTTGGCAATATCAGGAGTACGTACGTGTAGATATCCACGGCGAATTTCTTCGTCCACTATAAAACGTTCAAGTTCTCTGCGCACGGTAGCGCCTTTTGGTAACCAAATAGGTAAACCTTTACCTACAGAATCACTAAAAGTGAAAAGTTCCATTTCTCGGCCTATTTTTTTATGATCTTTATCTTTATTTTCTTCCATATTTCCATAATATCACATTTTTTGAAATTATAAAATGATTTATTGCATTTCAAAATCAATATGCTATAATGGTTTTATGGTAGTACGAATGAGACATACAAAATCCCATACAGCGAACCGACGTTCACATCATGCTTTAAAAAGCACGAGTTTTGCGAAATGCGCAAATTGCAGTGAACTAAAGAAAAAACACACAGTTTGTAAAGCTTGTGGTTTTTATCGTGGTATGAAAGTATTGGATTTGGTTAAAAAAGCTGAAAAGAAAATCAAGAAAGCAAAAGCTAAAAAAGCTTAATCAAAAGCATTTTAAAAATTAATTGCAATTCTTTATGTTTTTAACATATTGAATATTGTTAAATTATATTCATTTAGTTCATTAATTATGGCAAACAGGCACCTTTCTAGATCAATAGTTTTACAAACACTTTTCGAGTGGGATTTCCTAAATGGAAAAGATGTTAATGTAAAAGAAGCTATGGCTCGTAATTTGAAAGAATTCGCTCCTGGTTTAGAAGATGATGTTTTTGTAGCTTTTTTATTGGAACAAGTTCTAAAAAAAAGAGAAGTTATCGATGAGATAATAGAAAAAGCTGCGCCTGATTGGCCTATTGATAAAATTTCTGTTGTAGATAGAAATATTTTACGTATAGGTTTGACCGAGCTTTTGTTTGGTGACAGAAATCAAGTCCCTCCAAAAGTAGCTATCAATGAAGCTATCGAATTGGCAAAAACTTTCGGTGGGGAAAATTCCAGCAAATTTATCAATGGTGTTTTAGGGGCAGTTTACAAAGAAATGGGTGAGCCAGGCAAAGATGAGATTAGCAAAAAGAAAAAAATAGAAGAACCTGTAGATATCTCCAAACTTCCAGTAGAAAAAAAAGGTGGAGCATTGGTGTATGCTAAAAAAGACAATAATATTTATTTTGCAATGGTTCATGATGTTTTTGGTTATTGGACTATTGCCAAAGGTGGCATAGAGGAAGGCGAAAATGAAGAAGATGCTACAAAAAGAGAAATAAAAGAAGAAATAGGTTTGGATGTTAATATTCAAGAGAAACTCGGAGAAAATCAATATGTGGCGAAACATCCAGAGCAAGGTAAAATTTTGAAAAAGGTTACATACTTCTTAGCAGAAAGTGAGTATAGAGAATTAGTGCTCGAAGAATCAGGAGGACTCGACGGCGCAAAATGGTTTCAACTTTCCGAGATTCCAGAGCTTCGCATTTATAATGATATTATTCCTTTGATATCAAAAGCGATAGAGATTATTAGTAAAAAATAACACCGGGAAAAAATTTATGATAAATTTTTCTGAGTTCGAAAAAAAGACAAATATAGTTTTTAAAAATAAAGATTTATTGAAACAATCTTTTATTCATCGTTCTTATATAAATGAAAATCCGAATGTCGGTTTGGCGCACAATGAGCGTTTGGAATTTTTGGGTGATGCCGTTTTAGAGTTAATAGTTACAGATTTTTTATATAAAAAATATCCAAATTATGCCGAAGGTGAATTGACGGCTCTTCGTTCTGCACTCGTAAATGCAATTATTATTTCTGAAATTGCTTCGAAGACAGACATGAATGATTTCTTACTTTTATCAAAAGGCGAAATGAAAGACACTGGTAAAGCTCGTCAATATATTTTGGCAAATACTTATGAAGCTTATATCGGAGCGGTCTATATGGATCAAGGTTATGATGTTGCAGAAAAATTTGTGCGAGAAACTTTATTGCCAAATATCGATGAGATTGTTTCTAAAAAATTATGGCGTGATGCAAAAAGTTTAGTACAAGAGAAATCTCAAGAATTTGTCGGTTTTACTCCGGCATATAAAGTATTAAATGAAACAGGTCCAGATCATGATAAACATTTTACTGTTGGTATTTATTTTGGTTCTGAACTCATAGCTGAAGGAAAAGGAAAATCAAAACAAGAGGCTGAACAAAAAGCCGCAGAAAATGCATTAAAATTAAAACATTGGTTAGATTAGTATGCGTTTAAATTCTATAGAAATAAACGGTTTTAAATCTTTTGCCAAAAAAACATCTTTGGAATTTTTGAGTCCAGTGGTTTCTGTTGTTGGGCCTAATGGCTCTGGTAAGTCTAACGTAGTGGAGGCATTTCGTTTTGTATTGGGTGAGCAATCAATGAAATCAATGCGAGGAAAAGCGGGCTCTGACCTTGTATTTAAAGGCTCTAAAAACTTGCCAAAAGGCACGCGTGCGTCGGTGACTATTTATTTTAATAATGCTGATAAAGTTTTTAAATTATCAAATGAGAGCGGTGAGAATATAAATTTAAATTATGATATTATTTCCATTTCTCGTGAAGTGCATATTGATGGATTAAATAAATATATTTTGAATGGCACAGAAGTTCGTCTCAAAGATATACAAAATCTTTTGGCTTCTGTGAATATTGGTTCTTCTGGACATCATATTATCTCTCAGGGTGAAGCTGATAGAATATTGAATGCATCTCCACGTGACAGACGTGAGATGGTGGAAGATGCTTTGGGTTTGAAAGTCTATCAATACAAAATAAAAGAATCTGAAAGAAAGCTCGACAGGACAAATACAAATATGAAAGAAGTTGTTTTACTGCGTAGAGAAAATGCTCCTCATTTGAATTTCTTGAAAAAACAAGTTGAGAAATTTGAAAAAGCGAAAGATATGAAAGTCGAATTGCTGGGTTTATATAAAGAATATTTAAAAAAAGAAAGTGTGTATTTGGATCAAGAAAAAAATAATTTAAATAATCAGAAAAATAAAATTTCTGCAGAACTTTCTATTATTTCAGAAAAAATTTCAAATACTGAAGAAAATAATTCTTTAGAAGAAAATAAAAAAACAGAAGAAGTGCGAAATTTGGAAAAGAAAATTTCTGAAATACGCGCAATTCGAGGCGAGATGGATCGTAAACTTGGACGTATTGAGGGAATGATAGAAATGGAAGAGCATCGCGCACAAAAACCTGTTGCCATAAAACAAGAAAATAAAATAGAAAATATTAAAAAAATCTCCATAGAGCAAGAAGAATTTGCTGATTTTTTACGTGAAGCCAATGAATATTTGGAGGAAGCGATGCATATGGATATATTGGAAAATGTCGCGCCGATTTTACAAAAAATAAAAGATATTTTAGATAGATTTGCTAGGGTTGCCGAATCACGAGAACCTTCTTCGAGTTCTAATTTGTCCTCATTTTTGGTTCAGTCAGATCATTCAGAAATCTCTCGGGATTTGGCTTTTGAGGAGCAATTGCAAAATTTAAAACAAAATCAACAAGAAATTCTGATAGAAATGCAAAATCTCCAGACTGAAGAAAATAAAATTCTTTCCAATTTGGAAATTTTAAAAAATGAAATCAATAAAGAAATTGAAAGTAAAAGAGAAAGTGAAAGAGAAAAATTCAATTTAAAAATGAGACATAGTGAACTCTCTTCATTATTAAATGTAATAAATGTAAAAGCAGAAAATCTTTCACGTGAAATAGAAAACTTTGAAAATGAAATTAAAGAAGGTTCTGTCTTGGTGGGGTATGAAATTCTTTCATATAAAGATTTTGAAATACAAGGTTCTATAGATAGATATATTCAAGAAGAACAAAAAAGAAAAATAGAACGCTTGAAAATAAAACTCGAAGACGCAGGGCTTATCGGCGGGGCGGAAGTTATGAAAGAGTATGAAGAAGTCAGTGAGCGTGATAATTTTTTAGCAAAAGAATTAGAAGATTTGGCAAAAAGTATAGAATCTTTGCGTGTGTTGATGGCGGATTTGAAAGAAAAAATAGATTTTGAATTCAAGGAAGGTGTGAAAAAAATCAATACAGAATTTCAAGAATTTTTCTCAATTATGTTTGGTGGAGGTTCTGCTTTTTTGTCTGTCGTGGCTGAACAAAAAAAGAAAAAAGATGATGGTGAGTCAGATGGAGAGGATATCGTTTTTGAGCATGGTATTGAGATAAATGTTTCGCTTCCCCATAAAAAAGTAAAAGAACTACACGCTCTTTCTGGAGGAGAGCGCTCACTCACATCTATCGCACTTCTTTTTGCTATGTCTCAAGTTAATCCTCCGCCATTCTTGGTGCTAGATGAGACAGACGCAGCCCTAGATGAAGCGAATTCTCGCAGATATGGTGATATGGTGGAAAAGCTTTCAAAGCATTCACAGCTCATCGTCGTCACTCACAATCGCGAGACAATGTCTCGCGCTGGCGTCCTCTACGGTGTCACCATCGGCGCCGACGGTGGTTCAAAACTCTTATCTATCAAATTCGACGAAGCCGCCGCTATTGCGAAATAGTTTCTAAAACTTCACTTTTTCTTCTTTACCTAAAATAGGTTTTTGGGGTTGAAAGACAGAATCTAATTTTATTATATTTTTCTTTGCAGATATTGATCCGTCACGGTTTAGTTTGAGTTCTAGCAACATTCCTTGCATTGTGTTTTCTGAAAACTTTTGGTCAAAAATAAAGTTGCCCAGGGAATAAGCGATGAATCCTTTTTTGTAAACTTCGGTATCTTCCACTACGTGCGGATGTGCGCCGATGATTATTTTCGCGCCGGCATCTATGGCTTTGTGTGCGAGATACGCTTGTCTATCGTTATGCTTTGTTTGGTATTCTTCGCCGAAGTGAAATGATACTATGAGATAGTCTACTTGTTTAGAAGCATTTGAAATTATCTCATCAAAACGCGGATTGTTAGCCAAAAGGAGTCCGGCTTTTTCAGATGTGGCTTGCATCCAGTCCGGGCCTTTGTCAGAAAATGCTAAATAGCCGATTTTCATTCCGTATTTTTCTATTATTGTCGGTTGTTCGGCTTCTGTGGAATTGTTACCTCCTCCCGCATAAAGAATTTCATTTTCTTTTAATCTTGCAAGAGTATCAATGTATGCATCTCGTCCATAGTCACCGACGTGATTATTGGCGACTGACAAAATATCAAAACCGGCACCTTTAATAGCTGGTATAGCAGAAGGATCCATTTCAAAGGAATATAGATTATGCATATCTTTTCCTTGGTCTGATGCTGGGCCTTCAAGATTTGCAAAAGAAATATCATAATTTTTCAAAATATCTAAATTGTCAAAAAGAGCAGAATAATCTCCGTTGAAATTTTTGTTTACAGAGCTTCTAACTCCACGGTCGAGCATTATGTCTCCGACAAATGCAAGTGTGACAAAATCTTTTTCTTCAATGTCTGGCAGTCCTTCTTTTTCTTTCACCCAGGCAGTATTTGCATCATCTTCACCTCCATAATAAACATTTTTACGCAAATAAGTTAAAAGACTTTTTGCATCTTTGTAACGGTCTGGAGTTTGCAGAAGTGTTATTGCAATATGTCTGGTTCCAGATTCTCCTAAAGGGATTGAGAAGAGGGAAATGCCTGTTTGTTTTGCCAAGTCTGTATATCCGCTTTTACCTCCGAGATATCCTTCTTCTCGCAAGAATTGATTTGTGCTGAACCAATTGTGTTTCGCATTCAAGTAACTTTTCTTTTTGGTTATTTCCAAAATATTTTCTTTATTTTTTACTAAATATCCTGAAAGTTTAAACAAATCCAATGCTGTTGATTTATTGTTTGGTGATAGACCGCTAGGGTCTTCGAAAGAAGTAGCATTCATTTCAAGTTTTTTTGCTTCTAGATTCATTTTGGAAATAAAAGAATCACGATTGAAATATTCGGCTATAACTTCAGCTGCATCATTTGAAGATTCCATTAATAGTGGATAAAAAAGTTCATTTACTTTTATTTTTTCTCCTAAATGCAATTCACCATTTTTGCCATAAGTCGCGAGCGCATTTTTGGTGACTTGTGCAATATCTTCATCTTTTGATAATTCGGTGCCTATCAAACTCGTCATGAGTTTGGAAACGGAAGCAATAGGAAAGATGTCATTTTCATTTTTTTCTAAAATTATTTCACCTGTATCCAAATCACCGACGACATATGCATTTGCTGAGATTTTTGGTTTTTGATTTGGATCTTTTATAAAATAAAAATTCTTTGGTGTATTGTCCTCTGTTATAGTGTTTGTATTTTCTACATTTTGATATGCTGTCTTGCTATCTATTTTATAATATCCTATCGCTTTTGTGATAAAAAAAGCAGATGAAATACCCACGCTAAATGCAATGCAAAGCCAGAGCAAATATTTAATTTTTGGATGAAGTTTTAGGTTCATTTAATATATAGTCAATTGTTTTTTTCTCTAAATCAACATTTTTTACTTTTATTTTTACTTTATCACCGAGCTTGTAACTTTTCTTCTTTTTTTGCCCCAAGAGTTCTAATTTTTTTTCATTATAAATATAAAAATCATCTGTCAGATCTCGGACGCGTATCATACCTTCGCATTTTGTTTCGATTTCTTCGACATACATGCCCCATTCGGTAATACCGCTGATAATACCTTCAAAAGTTTGTCCGATTCTTGAAGACATATATTCTACTTGTTTGTATTTGATAGAAGCGCGTTCTGCATCAGAAGCGCGTTTTTCTTGTTCAGAAGATTTGCGAGAAATATTTTCAAATTCTTTTAATTTATCTTTTCCAATTTTTTTATTATTTAAAAAGTCCATTAACATGCGATGTACCAATATATCCGGATAACGTCTGATAGGGGAAGTGAAATGAGTGTAATATTTAAATGCTAGACCATAGTGTCCTATGTTTTGAGTTGAATAAACTGCTTTTGCCATAGAGCGGATTATGGCTCTGTGGACTGCATCTTTGCCGGCTTTATTTTCCAAACTTTTTATTATTTTATTTATTTCATAAGAGGGAATCACTCCGCCTTTTAGAGAAATTTTATATCCTAAACTACGCAAGAAAAATGCCAAGTCTTCTGTTTTTTCTGGTGTCGGTTTGTCGTGAATTCTGTAGACAAATACATTTTCATTGTTTTTTATTTTTTCACCTTTTTTATTTACATGTTGAGACATTATTTCTGCTACTTTTCTATTTGCTAAAAGCATAAATTCTTCGATAAGTCTGTTTGAATCTCCGCGTTCTTTTTTTATGACTTTTATCGGCACACCTTTTTCATCCAAGACGAATTTTACTTCTTCTTGGTCGAGTGATATCGCGCCATTTGCAAATCTTTCTTTGGTTAATTGTTTTGCTAAATTATTCAAAATTAAAAGTTCTTTGTGTAGTGGCGCGTCTGCTTTATTTATAGAAATTTCTGCTTCTTCATAAGTAAATCTTTTTTGAGAATGTATCACAGTGCGCCCATACCATTCATTTATGACTTTTGCATTTTTATCAATTGTGAATACTGCACTCATTGTGAGACGATCTTTATTTGGCACAAGGGAACACAAATCATTTGAAAGATTTTCTGGCAACATCGGTATTGTACGATCTACTAAATAAACCGAAGTACCTCTTTCTCTAGCTTCTTCATCTAGAGCAGAACCGATTTTTACATAGTGTGATACATCAGCGATATGTATACCTATTTCATACACCTCACCCCCTAGCCCCCTCTCCTTATTAAGGAGAGGGGGAAGAATACGAAACGAAATCGCATCATCAAAATCTTTTGCATCTGAAGGATCAATAGTGAAAGTTAGAATTTTTCTAAAATCTCGTCTGTCTGCATAATCTTTTTCATTTATTCCAGAATTTTTTATATTATCTGCTTCTTGTTCCACCTTGTCGGGTAATTCGGCAGAGAACCCTTTTTCCAGTGCTATTGCATGCATTTCTACATCATTGTCTCCAGGGCGTCCAAAAACTTTTATTATATTTCCTTCGGGTGCTTTGCGAGAATCTTTCCATGAAATTATTTCTCCATAAACCTTATCACCATTTTTTGCTCCATTTAAATTTTTGTCCGATATCAAAATATCTGTATACATTTTTGCATCGTCAGGTTTTAAAAAATACATATTCTCGGACATTTCCAAAATGCCAGAAAAACCTTTTTTGGCTCGTGAGATTATTTTTGAAACTTCGGCTGTTTGTCTTGTTTTTCCTTTTGGGTGGAGAATTATTTGCACGGTATCTCCGTGCAGGGCAGTATTAAGATGTTTATAATCTATTTCCGGATCTTCACCATTTTTCTTTGGACTAGGATTTTTACCATCATTTATAGCCACATAACCTGTGCCCTTTGATGTTATTGATATAATTCCTTCCAAATGCTTGTTTTCTGTCTTCATTCCTTTAATATAGCATACTATTTGCGTTTTTTATATATTATGCTACACTATATGAATGTTAAAAATAAGATTACAAAGAATAGGCAGAAAGAACGACCCGGCTTTTCGTGTTGTTTTAACTGATTCAAAGAACTCCACAAAGAGTGGTAAGTTTTTAGAAATCGTCGGTACTTATAATCCTAAAGCTGGTACTACTAGTTTTAATGCTGAAAGAATAACTCAATTGCTTTCAACAGGAGCTCAATTGACAGATACATTACACAACTTTTTAGTTCATAATAAAATCATCGAAGGTAAAAAGAAAAATGTTTTGCCAAAAAAGAAACCTACTGTTTCAAGAAAAGAAGCTAAAACTAAAAAATAATTTTTTTTAGTTTGCAAAAAAAATCTCTAATTTGTATAATTAGTTGTAAGCAGTTATTTTAGTCGAAGAACTGTGATATTAAAAATATATACGTACTGAATATTATGCAAGACGCTGACAAGATGTTTCTAGAATACGTAGTAAAAGCTCTCGTTGATAATCCGAACGATGTAAAACTCGATCGTACTGTTGACGAAATGGGTGTGCTTATCAGTCTTACTGTGAATCCTGCCGATATGGGCAAGATTATCGGAAGAATGGGTAACACAGCTAAAGCTATCCGCACTCTTCTCCGAGTTATTGGTATGAAGAATAATGCGCGCGTTAATCTAAAAATTAACGAGCCAGAGGGTAGTACAAGACCTATGACTTCTGGAATGTCAACAAAAACTGTTGATCAAGCAATGGAAGATTTAAAGGGAATTTAATTGAAATTTTAGAAAAAACGTGATATAAATATATCACGTTTTTTCTTTTTATGAATTTTCATATAATTACAATTTTTCCAGAGGCTTTTGATTCTTATTTAAAAGAGTCTATTCTTGGGCGGGCAATAGAAAGCAAACATATTTCTGTGAAGTTTTACAATCCTCGAGGTTTTGTTAAAGCCCCTAAAAATAATTATAAACCTATAGACGATAAACCTTACGGTGGAGGTCCGGGTATGGTGATGCGCGCAGAACCTATTCTTAAAGCAGTAGAAAAATCTATTTCAAAAATAAAAAATAAAAAAAGTAAAATTTTGATTATTAATTTTATTCCTAGTGCAGAAAAATTTACAACAAGTATTGCAAAAAATATTTCAAAAAAATATACGGATATTATTTTGATTTGTGGACGATACGAAGGTATAGATGCGAGAGTGGACAAGATCCTTCGGCAGGCTCAGGATAAATCCTTGAAATTTGAAAGATTCTCAATAGGAGATTACGTTTTGACTGGAGGGGAATTGCCGGCGATGGTTTTATTGGATTCTGTGTCTCGGCAAATTCCAGGTGTTTTAGGTAAATTTGAATCACTTGAAGAAGAACGTGTTTCTTCAAGTGAAGTTTACACAAGACCGGAAGTTTTAGAACATTCCTTCGGCTTCGCTCATGATAAGAAAATAAATGGAAAAATAAAAAAATATAAGGTGCCAAAAGTTTTACTTTCCGGCAATCACAAGCTGATAGATGAGTGGAAAAAGAATACAAAATAAATACTTAAACAATATTTGACTTTTTGTGGGCGTTGGAGTATACTTTTGTTTGAGTAATAGATTGAGTTTCGGATGTACTCTTTTGGATTTTAATTATTAGTTTAATAGTATTATTAGCCATCGTCCGAATTAAATAGCTTTTAATGATAAAGGCATTTTGCTTTTTCATTTTTCTTTTTATTTTGGACGTAATTTTTATAAATTATGCAAAAAGACAACATCCGTCCCAAGAAGTATTTTTCAAGATACAAAAAACCTCTCATCGAATTTCCAAATTTGATCGAGTCACAGGTCAAATCTTTCAAATGGTTGGTGGAAGAAGGTATTAAAGAAGTGTTTAAAGAATTTTCTCCAATTACGGATTATTCCGGGAAAAAATTTCAATTGGATTTTACTTCATTTTCTCTAGGTGAACCAAAGTGTGATGAGAATCATGCAAAGGTAAACAAGCTTTCTTATGAAGGTCAAATAAAGGCACGTGTAAAACTGACAAATAAAATTCTTGGTACTGTAAAAGAACAAGAAATATTCATGTCTGAAATTCCTTTGATGACTGCTCATGGAACTTTTATAATAAATGGAGTCGAACGTGTCATAGTTCCACAACTTGCGCGTTCTTTCGGAGTTTTCTTTACAGAATCTGAAAGTAAAGGAAAAAGATATTTCGGAGCAAAAATAATTCCAGCTCGTGGTGTATGGATTGAAATAGAATCAGAATCAGACGGAGCGATGTATGTCAGAATAGACAAAAAGAGAAAATTCCCAGTAACAGCTCTCTTGCGTGTGATGGGTTATTCTTCAAATGAAGAAATTTTGAAAGCTTTTTCTGGAAATCCAGCTTGGGAAGAAAGTATGAAAATTTCCATTGCGAAAGATCCAGCTAAGACATTAGCTGAAACATATATTGAAATCTACAAGCGTTTAAGAGACGGAGATATGGCTACTCCGGACAATGCTAAAGAATTCATAAATTCTCTCTTTACTTCAGAAAGATACGACCTTTCTCCTGTTGGACGTTTTCGATTTAACAATCGTTTTGGTAAATCAATGGACGAAGATGAAATGGCTCGCAGAACTATTTCAAAAGAAGATATTTTCACTATTGTTGGAAATATTATTGATTTGAATACTACTCCAGGTTCAAAAGCAGATGACATAGATCACTTGGGTCAAAGACGTGTGCGTTTTGTTGGTGAAATGTTACAACAAAAAATTCGCACAGGTATAATGCAAATAAAAAGAAATGTGCAAGACAGAATGTCTACTATTGATGTAGATACAGCTATGCCTGTACAAATCATAAATCAACGTCCACTTCAAGCTCGTATAAAAGAATTTTTTACAACAAACCAATTGTCTCAATTTATGAGTCAAGAAAATGTGTTGGCGGAACTTGAACATTTACGTTTGCTTTCTGCTTTAGGGCCAGGAGGTCTTACTCGTGAGCGTGCAGGTCTTGAGGTGCGTGACGTGCATCCTTCTCACTATGGTAGAGTCTGTCCTATTCACACACCAGAAGGTCCAAACATTGGATTGATTTTACACTTGGCTACTTATGCAAGAATCAATGATTTCGGTATTATTGAAACACCTTATTTAAAAGTTAAAAATGGAAAAATAACAGGAGATATTGTTTACTTGAATGCTCTTGAAGAAGAAAAATATAACATTGCGCATGCCGGAACTCCATATTCTGAAGATGGAAAAATTACAGATGAAAAAGTAGCATCTCGTGTCAAAACTCAACCGGGTCTTATTCCTCGTGATGAAGTTGATTTTATTGATGTTGCCACAAACCAAGCTTTTTCTATTGCAACATCCATGATTCCTTTCTTTGAACATAATAATGCAAATAGAGCATTGATGGGATCAAACATGCAGAAACAAGCAGTGCCTTGTGTTTTACCAGAAGCTCCATTGGTTGCTACAGGTATAGAAGAATTAGCTTCTCGTGATTCTGGAAGATTGGTATTAGCAGAAGAAGATGGTGTTGTTTCTTATCTTGATGCAAAGAAAATAGTAGTCACAGGTAAAAAAGAAAAAACTTATACACTTGTGAATTTTTTGAGAAATAACAATTTCTCATCTTTTCATCAACGTCCCGCTGTGAATGTCGGAGATAAAGTTAAAAAAGGAGATGTTTTGGCTGATACTACATCTACAGTAAATGGACAAATTTCTGTTGGTCAAAATATTTTCGTGGCATTCTTGTCATGGTCTGGATCAAACTACGAAGATGCGATTATTGTTTCTGAAAGATTGGTAAAGAAAAGTAAATTTACTTCTATCTATGTTGAAGAATTTATTTGTGTTGTTCGTGATACAAAACTTGGACCTGAAATAACTACTCGTGATATTCCAAATGTCGGAGAGTTAAAACTTAAAGATTTGGATGAGGATGGTGTTGTTCGCATAGGTGCTGAAATTCGTGAAAATGATATTTTGGTTGGTAAGATTACACCAAAAGGCGAGACAGAACTCACTCCTGAAGAAAGATTGTTGCGTTCTATTTTTGCTGAAAAAGCTCGCGATGTAAAAGATGCATCACTTCGCATGGAACACGGTAAGCGTGGACGTGTTATTGGTGTAAAAATATTCTCTAGAGATTTGGGTCATACTCTTGAAGCTGGAATCATCAAGAAAATCGTTATTGAAGTCGCTCAAGTTAGAAATATTTCTGTTGGTGATAAACTTTCAGGACGTCATGGAAACAAAGGAGTTATTTCTACAATCTTACCCGAAGAAGATATGCCATATATGGCAGATGGTACTCCTGTGGATATTATTTTGTCTCCACTTGGTATTCCTTCTCGTATGAACTTGGGACAAATTTTAGAAATGCATTTAGGTATGGCAGCTAATACTTTAGGTTATCAAGCTATCGTGCCTCCTTTCTTAGGAGCAAAAACAGAAGAAATTCAAGAAGAATTAAAGAAAGCTGGAATTCCAGAAAATGGCCGTGTTCAACTTTTTGACGGACGCACAGGTGAAGCTTTTGAACAAAATGTCGCTGTCGGATATATGTATATGTTGAAATTGCACCACATGGTGGAAGACAAAATACATATGCGTTCTATTGGTCCCTACTCTCTTATCACTCAACAACCACTCGGAGGTAAAGCTCAAGGTGGAGGACAAAGATTTGGAGAAATGGAAGTGTGGGCGCTCGAAGGTTACGGTGCTGCATATGCTTTGCGTGAAATGTTAACAATAAAGTCCGATGATATACTTGGTCGTTCACAGACTTTTGATTCTATTATAAAAAATGAGCCGATTAAACATCCGAATTCTCCAGCATCTTTCAATGTTATGTTGAATTATTTGCGTGGTCTTGCTATGGATGTGGATTTGAGCAAGTCTTCTATTAAAGAAAATAATAATTAATAAAATAAAAAATATATTATGAAAACTTTAAACACAACTGAATTTGATAGTATTACGCTCAAACTCGCATCACCTGAGCAAATAAAAGAATGGTCTTATGGAGAAGTTACAAAACCAGAGACTATAAATTATCGTACAGGTCGTAGTGAACGCGGAGGTCTTTTTGACGAAAAGATTTTCGGTCCAGAAAAAGATTATGAATGTTATTGTGGAAAATATCGCAGAATAAGATATAAAGATATTATTTGTGAGAAATGTGGAGTTGAAGTTACTCGTTCTATTGTTCGCCGTGAAAGAATGGGCCATATAGAACTCGCTACTCCTGTCGCGCATATTTGGTTTTTGCGTGGAGTACCATCTCGTATGAGTATTCTTTTGAATATTTCTGTTTCTGATTTAGAAAAAGTAATATACTTTGCGGGTTATATAATCACAAAAGTTCATGAAGATGAAAAAGAAACAATAGTACAAAATTTGGAAAGAGAATATAAAGCTAAATTAAAAAATTCAGCTGATGAAGAAACTCGCGAGAAATTAAAAAATCTTCTTACTACAACTAAAAAAGAAATTGGAGAAATATATGAAGGAAAAGTTTTGAATGAAATTTCTTTCCATCATTATTCTTTGAAATACGGTACATGTTTTGAAGCAAATATCGGTGCTGAAGCTATCTATTCTATTTTCAAAAATTTGGATTTGAATAAATTAAAAGCTCACACTGAAGGAATGCTTGAAAAAGCAAGTACAATAGAAAAAGAAAAAATCCAAAAAAGACTTTCTCTTATCCGTGCTATGACTTATGCAAAAGTTCGCCCAGAATGGATGTTCCTTACAGTTATCCCTGTTATACCTCCTGTGCTTCGTCCGATGGTGGCCCTCGATGGTGGACGTCATGCAACATCTGATTTGAATGACTTATATCGTCGTGTAATAAATAGAAATAATCGTCTAAGAAAATTGAAAGAAATCAATGCTCCAGATGTTATTCTAAGAAATGAAAAAAGAATTATCCAAGAAGCAGTTGATGCTTTGATTGATAACTCTATTGCAAAACAAAATGACACTGTAGCCATGAGTCAATCTCAAAAAAGAGCGTTGAAATCTCTTTCTGATAACTTGAAATCAAAACAAGGTCTTTTCCGTCAAAACTTGCTCGGTAAGCGTGTGGACTATTCCGGACGTTCTGTTATCGTCGTTGGTCCTCAATTGAAATTAAATCAATGTGGTTTGCCAAAACATATGGCATTGGAACTTTTCAAACCTTTTGTTATTTCAAAAATATTGCAGGCTGAACTCGCATTTAATATTCGTGGAGCTAATAAATTGATCGAAGAAAGAACACCAGAAGTATGGGCAATGCTCGAAGAAGTTATTGCCGGAAAATATGTTCTCTTAAACCGTGCGCCTACTTTGCACCGTTTAGGTATACAAGCTTTCAACCCTATTCTTATTGAAGGTAATGCTATCCAAGTACATCCTCTTGTTTGTCAGGCTTTCAACGCTGACTTCGACGGAGACCAAATGGCTGTATATGTGCCTCTTTCTGAAGAAGCTCAATATGAAGCGAAAGAATTGATGGCTGCTAACAAAAATCTTTTGAAACCACAAAATGGTGAACCTATTGCAAACCCTCGTATGGATATGGTTCTCGGTTCTTATTGGATGACAAAGAATGTTGACGGTGAAAAGGGTGAAGGAAAATATTTCTCAAGTCCAAATGCTGCTATCACTGCATATGAATACGGTGTTGTTTCACTTCGTGCAAAAATAAAAGTTATGGGTACTGATACTCATAAATATGCTAAATTCCAAGGTCAACTTTTTGATACAACTGTAGGAAAATTGTTGTTTAATGGAATTTTGCCTAATGACTTTGATTATATTAATGATGAGATAACACAAAAAAGAGTTTCAGCTCTTGTTGATGAACTCATTATGCAATACGGTATAGATCAAACTCCTCCTTTGCTTGATAAAATAAAACAATTCGGTTTTAAACATTCAACAATTTCCGGAACAACATGGGGATTGGATAATATAAAAGTCCCAGAACAAAAACCAAAAATTATTGCTGATGGTAAAAAATTAGAAGATACTATAATTTCTCAATGGCAAGACGGTCTTCTTTCTGATGAAGAGAAATATCAAAAGATTATTGAAATCTGGACACATACTAAAAAAGAATTAGAAAAAATATTACCTGATACTTTGGATAAAAATGGATCTACTTATGATTTATTTACTTCTGGTGCCAGAGGTAATATGACATCACTTTCTCAGATGACAGGTATGATCGGTTTGATTCAAAACAACCAAGGTCGCACAGTGGAATTTCCGATTATTCCTTGTTACCAAGAAGGTCTTTCTTCTATTGAGTATTTCGTTACTACACACGGAGCGCGTAAAGGAGCATCTGATACTGCTTTGAATACTGCAAAAGCTGGATATTTGACTCGTAGACTCGTGGATGTTGCTCAAGATGTTGTTATTACAGAAGCAGATTGTGGTACAAAAGAAGGAAAAATTGTTACAAAAGAAAATGTTTCTGGTATAGAAATTCCTCTTTCTAAAAATATTCGTGGACGTGTTTTGGGAGCAGATTTGAAAGATGAAAATGGAAATGTAGTTTACCATAAAGGTTTTCTTGTTACTAAAGAAGAAGCTAATGTTATAGAAAAAGCTGGATTTACAGAAGTGTTTGTGCGTTCTCCTTTGACTTGTCGTACAGCTCACGGTTTGTGTCAAATGTGTTACGGTTTAGATTTGGGAAGAAATCATTTGGTAAATCTCGGTGAAGCTGTAGGTATTATTGCTGCTCAAGCTATCGGTGAACCTGGAACACAGCTTACACTTCGTACATTCCATGCCGGAGGTGTCGCGGGTGTGGACATCACTACTGGTTTGCCTCGTGTTGAAGAAATTTTTGAAAGAAGAATTCCAAAGAATCCTGCTGTTGTTTCTCAAACAGATGGTGAAGTTGTAGAAGTTAAAGACAAAGATGGAAAAGAAAAACTTATTAAAGTTTTGTCTGATTCAAAAGCTGATGGTAAATCAAATGAAATTGAATATACTGTTGCTTACAGAAGAAATCCTTTAGTTAAAGCTGGTGATAAAATAAAGAAAGGCGAGCTTTTGACTGACGGTTCTGCTGATATTGCTGAAATATTCAAATACGGTAGTAAAGAAATGGCCGAAGAATATATCATTAGAGAAATCAATAAAGTTTACGAACTTCAGAGTGCTTCTATTTCTAGAAAACATACTGAAATAATAATTCGTCAAATGTTCTCAAGAAGAAAAATAAAAGATGCAGGTGAAACTAATTTTTCTATTGGTGATATTGTTGAAAATACATCTCTTATTGAAGAAAATATTCGAATAAAAGGTATTGACGGTAAAGAAGCAAAAGCTGAAATCATGCCACTTGGTATTACTGAAGTTTCTCTACGAACAAAGAGTTGGCTTTCTGCTGCTTCATTCCAAAACACAAATCGTGTGTTGATTGAAAATGCTATAAAAGGGGGAGTTGATTTGCTCAGAGGTTTGAAAGAAAATGTAATCATCGGACGTTTGATTCCGGTTGGAACAGGTTTTAGAAAAAATCTAGAATTAAATAAAGAAGAATAAAAAAATATGAACTCTCCAGTTCAAAAAATCAAGGAGAGGCTTTCAATTGAAGAAGTAGTCTCTTCTTATATAAAGTTGGAAAAGTCGGGGGCAAATTTTAAAGCTCGCTGTCCTTTTCATAATGAAAAGACGCCATCTTTTTATGTTTCCCCTGACAGGGAGAGTTATTATTGTTTTGGTTGTTCCGCTAAAGGTGATATTTTTACTTTTGTAGAAGAATTCGAAGGTCTTGATTTTAAAGGAGCATTGAAACTTTTAGCCGAGCGCGCAGGTGTACCTCTTGAAGGTTACAATAAAGAAGTTGAAAGTGAAAAAGAAAGATTATATAGAGTCATGGAAGAAGCGACTAAATATTTTTCTAAGAATTTAACAGAAAATCAGCAAGTTTTAAGTTATTTGAAAAATAGAGGATTGCAGAATGAAAGTATAAAAGATTTCAGAATTGGTTTTGCGAAAAATGATTGGCGTGAACTTTATAATTATTTAAAAAATAAAAATTTTAATGATAAAGATATAGAGCTCGCTGGTTTGATTAAATCATCAGAAAAAGGTTTCTACGATCGTTTTCGTGGTAGAATTATATTTCCCATTGCTGATTCTAGTGGTCGGGTAATTGCTTTTTCAGGTAGAATCTTTGATGATCTTTCGGCAGACTCAGGTCAAATAACACAAGCAAAATATTTAAATTCTCCGGAGACACCTATTTTCAACAAATCTTCAGTATTTTTTGGTATAGACAAAGCAAAAGATTCAATTCGAAAAAATAATTTTTCAATTTTAGTTGAAGGTCAAATGGATTTAGTTTTGTCTCATCAAGCAGGTTTTAAAAATACAATTGCATCTTCAGGTACAGCTTTGTCAGATTCTACCATTTCAAAAGAAAATGTAATTTCTAATCTTGGTTTAGTTTTGCGTCTTTCTGATAATATTGTTTTGGCTTTTGATTCAGATAAGGCAGGGGAAAAAGCTTCTTTTCGTGCAGGTAGAATAGCCCTATCTTTAGGGATGGATGTAAAAGTAGCTATGATTCCTGAAGGTTTTGATCCGGCTGATTTAATCTCTAAGCAAGGTGTTGAAGCTTGGAAAAGTGCAATTAGAAATTCAAAACATTTAATTGAATTTTTGTTAGATAAAGCTTTGAAAAAAAATATTGATGATATGAGAAAAGTCGGTAGAGAAATACAAGAAAATATATTGCCTTTTATAAATGCTTTGGACAGCTCAATAGAAAAAATGCATTTTATAAAAAAAATCAGTGATAAAACCCAGATACCAGAAAAAGCATTGCAAGATGATTTGAAAAAAGTAGAAAAAGAAATGAATTTTGAAAAAGTTGAAATAAGTAATGTCATAAATGTAAAAAATAAAGTTTTTAGAAAAGATTATATTGAACGTAGACTGATGGGTGTTATATTTTGGCAACAAAAAGTTCCAAATCCAAAAATAGAAACTAATAAAATTTTGCAAGATTTGACTGATATTTTGAAAATTTCAAAAGAAGAAATTATTGAAAAAAATAAAAACGATAAAGAAGGTTTGATATATGAAGCAGAAGTTTTTTATGATGAAAATGTCAATTTAGAACAAGATATTCAAGAATTATTATTTAATTTAAAAGAAGAATTCTTAAAAGAAGAATTATTTAAAAAAATGCAAGAATTGAATTTGTATGAAAATAATAAAGATAGAGAAAAGTCGAATCAAATTTTAAAGGAAATAAGTGAAATTAATAAAAAAATACAAGAAATTAAAAATGGTCGTTTAAATAAATAACAAATATTAAAAATATGAAAAAAAATAAAACTAAAAAAATAAAGACAGTAAAGAAAATAGTGAAAAAGGTTTCGAAAGTTGTAAAAAAAACAAATAAAAAAGTTTTAAAAAATATCGTAAAAAAAACAGTAAAGAAAATTGTAAAAAAAGCTCCTAATGCTGTGAAGAAAGTTAAAAAAGTTGTTGTAAAAAAAGAAAAAATTAAAAAAGAAGCAGTGGTGAAATTAACTGCGGCTCAGAAAAAAGCACAAGAATTTGAAAGACTTTCAAAAGAATTGATAGAAAAAGGAAGAAAAAGAGGTTTTATTACTTACGATGAGATTCTAAAAACATTTCCTGATATTGAAAACAATATTCTTTTCTTAGATGAATTATATGAACAATTTTCTGTTGCTGGTATTGATGTATTAGAAGGCGGAAACCTTTTGAATTTAGATGCTGATTTAACTGGAGATATAAATAAATCAACATTACATGATTCTATTCAAATGTATTTAAAAGAAATAGGTCAATATGCTTTGATACATGCAAGTGAAGAAAAAGATTTAGCACGAAGAATTGAAAAAGGAGATGAAGAAGCAAAGAATTTGCTTGCTCGTGCAAACTTGCGTCTGGTCGTTTCTATTGCGAAAAAATACGTAGGTAGAAGTGCAGACCTGACATTGCTTGATTTGATTCAAGAGGGG
Organism: Candidatus Nomurabacteria bacterium; assembly: GCA_021413905.1. Lineage (GTDB taxonomy): Bacteria > Patescibacteriota > Minisyncoccia > Phycocordibacterales > UBA9973 > UBA9973. The sequence goes on along the minus strand of JAIOPO010000005.1, from coordinate 10,590 downwards.
AATTTGGGACTTTTCAAAGCAGTTGAGAAATTTGATTGGACAAAAGGCTATAAATTCTCTACTTATGCCACTTGGTGGATTCGTCAATCCATCACTCGTGCATTAGCAGACCAAAGTCGCACTATTCGTATTCCTGTGCATATGGTGGAAACAATTTCAAAATATAAACAAACACACCGCAGGCTTTCACAAGATTTAGGGCGTGAGCCGTTGGCTGAAGAGATAGCCACAGAGATGGGTATACCGGTTGAAAAAATCCATGTGATTGAAAATATTTCTCAAGAAACTATTTCTCTTGAACAGCCAGTAGGAGATGATGATGATAAATCAACTTTGGAAAATTTTATTCCTGATGATAAAATTTTACGTCCAGATCAAGAATCTTCACAGCGTATTCTTTCCGATCAAATTCGTGAAGTTCTCGACGAACTAAATCCAAAAGAGAAAAAGATTCTTGAAATGCGTTATGGTCTGACAGACGGCATTCAACACACTCTTGAGAGAGTAGGTGAAGAATTCGGCGTTACTCGCGAACGTATTCGTCAAATTGAAGCCAAGGTTCATGACAAGCTTCGTCAACATGAAAAAATAGCAAGATTAAGAAATTATTTTGACTAAATTAAAAACTCCACTTTTTTAGTGGAGTTTTTAATTTATTTATTATTTTAAAGCTTTTTCAATTTTAGAAAAAACTGTTGTTGTGTTTTCTGCTCCATTTATAGTATCTACAATAATTCCATTTTTTAAAATGAAACCTTTTGGTGTTCCTTTTACTCCAGCATTATGACCTTCTTCAGTGGAGTCTAATATAGCTTTAGTGTATTTTCCGGAATCAAGACAATCATTGAATTTTTTTTCATTTAAACCTATTTCTTTTGCAAAAGATTTTAAATTTGAATCAGCGAAAGCTCCTTTATTTTCTCCATTTTGATGAGTAAAAAGGAAATCATGGTATTCCCAAAATTTTTCTTGTTCTCCGGCGCATCTAGCTGCTTGCGCGGATTTTATTGATTCATCTCCTAAAAAAACAAAATCTCTATATACTAATTGGATTTTTCCATCTTTTACATAAGTATTTCTAATAGGTTGTTCTGTTTCTTTATCAAATTTTCCACAAAAAGGACATTGAAAATCTTCATACATTACTATTGTTAATAAAGCATCTTTGTTTCCCGTTGAAAAATCTTGATCTGATACAGGTAATAATTCTTTTTTGATGTTCTTAACTATATTTTTAGGTATAGGTGTTTTTCCTTTTAAAAGAAATATACCTATTAATATCAAAGCTATTAGTAAAAATACTGATAATATTGTATTTATTTTTTGTTTATTTTCCATGTTATTCACTTTATTGTTAATAAGTCTATTGTATCATTTTTTATGTATATGGTATACTTTATGCATAAGGTCTTTATTAATATTATTAATTTAATTTTTAACAAAATAAAAAAATATGTGTAATTCAAAATGTGGTAAGTGTGGTTCTTGTGTTCCAGCCTTAATTGCTAAAATTTTAGTAATTGTTGGTGGTTTAAACTGGGGTTTGGTTGGGGTAGGTATGTTTATGGGTAAGGAATGGAATCTTGTTTACATGCTTTTGGGTTCTGTTTCTAAGCTTGAGGCATTAGTATATGTTTTAGTTGGTCTTGCTGCTGTTATGAGTATTTTTGGTTGCAAGTGCAAGAAATGTATGGGTGGAACTTGTTCTTCATGTGGAACAGATGCTCCTGCAAGTATGGAAGGAAAAATGTAATTTTTAAAAACAGCCCCGCGCCAAAGGCGCGGGGCTGTTTTGCATTTTAACTAAAAATCTGTTATAATATAAAGGTAATTTTAAATAAATGACTTTTTTAAACGTTATATTTTATATACTTACTTTCCTTGCCGTTTATGTGCAAGTTTTTTTTCTTGTGACTTTTTTTGAAAATAGAAAAAAAATTTTAATCAGAAAAGACAAAATAGAACTTGAAAATTACCCATCTGTTACTGTTCTGGTCCCTTGTTATAATGAAGAAAATACAGTGAGTAGAACTGTTGAATCTTTATTGTTTTTAGATTATCCAAAAGAAAAACTCGATATTATTGTCATAGATAATGCTTCCAAAGATAAGACTTGGGAAGTTTTACAAAAATATTCATCGTATCCTCAAATTCGTCTTTTTAAAGAGAGTAAACAAGGCAAGCATCATGCTCTTAATAAAGGTTTGGAAAATATAAGAACAGAATTTGTTGGTTGTTTAGATGCGGATTCGACCGTTCACCCTGAAGCTCTGAAAAGAATTATAACTTATTTTTCAAATCCAAAGACTATGGCTGTCGCTCCTTCTATTGTAGTACTTAATCCAAAAAATTTGCTTCAATATGCTCAGCGTGCGGAATATGATATGGCACATTATAACAAGAAAATGCTTGCCTTTTTGGGTGGTATTCATGTCACTCCGGGACCTTTTTCTATTTTTAGAAAAACCGTTTTTGATCAATTGGGTTTTTACACAAAAGCGCATCAAACAGAAGATCAAGAAATAGCTTTGCGTATGCAAAAACATGGTTTAAAGATAGATCATTGTCCTGATGCTTATGTTTATACAAATAGTCCAAATAGTGTACCGAAATTATATCGTCAACGTGTTCGTTGGATTTATGGTTTTATAAAAAACGCTCTCGATTATAGGGAATTATTTTTTAAACCAAAATATGGTACGATCGGAGTCTTTACTTTACCTTCAGGTTTTATTTCTGTAATTGGAACAATTTTTCTTTTGTTTTTTACTTTTTCTCAGTTTTATGAATTTATTGTAAATAAAATTTTGCAAAGTCAGGCTGTCGGTTTTCATTTTATTAGTACAGACCTCTCTTCTTTTAATTTATTTTTCATTAGTACAAAAACCTTTGTTTTTATATCGATTATATTGTATATTTTAGTTATAGTTTCTTTGTTTAATGGCAGAAATATGATAAAAGATAGAGGACGTATTCCTTTTTGGGATATTCCTTTATTTCTCATTATATATACCTTTTTAGCCCCTGTGTGGCTCATGAAAGCTGTTTGGAACGCTGTATTTTCTAAAGAGGCTAGTTGGTCTAAAGAGAGAGATTATTTAATAGGTGATAATAATATTTAAAAAATATGGAAACAGAATATAAAAAAAATGATTGGTTAAAATATATAATAGTTTTTTTCTTGACTTGCGGTCTTTTTGCATTAGCTGGAGGTTTGAGTAATTTTTTTACAAATCAAAAAATACAATCAATGAGACAAGTTCAAGATAAACTTGAGACAGATATTTTGTCTTCAGAAACCCAATTTGCTTTATTGTCAGAACTTTCTTGTGAACAAAATGACGGAGGAGAAAATCTTTCTGCGGAACTTTCTGATATGGCTCAAAAGATAGAGTATAGTGAAAATAATTTTAAAGATAATGCCACAGCTACAGAACTGAAAAGATACTATACTATTTTGGAAATTAAAGATTATTTATTAACTAAAAAAATAAATGCTCGTTGTGGTAATAAATTTGTGCCGATTTTGTATTTTTATACGACAGCTGAAAACTGTACTGAATGCACCAAACAAGGTTTTGTTCTGACAGAACTTCGTGAAAAATATCCTGAGTTGAGAGTGTACTCTTTTGATTATAATTTAGATCTTTCAGCTTTGCGCGCGCTTATAAAAATTTACAAAATAGAAGATACAAAATTGCCAGCCTTGGTTGTAAATGAAAAAAAAGTTACAGGTTTTAAGAGTATTGAAGATGTGGAAAAACTTTATCCAGATATAATAAAACTTTTACCGAAAGACAAAGACACTTCTGATTCTAAAGAGTTTAAAAAATAATAATTAAAACAATAAAATCCCTAGGTTAAGGGATTTTATTTTGGAGCCGCTTCTCGGACTCGTGTCTAGTCCTTCGTTTTAGTTATGCTTTGAACAGAACCTATTTTGAAAACTTTGGAGCCGCTTCTCGGACTCGAACCGAGGACCTTCGCTTTACAAAAGCGTTGCTCTACCAACTGAGCTAAAGCGGCGTATATGTATATTACCAAAAAGAAATATAAAAATCAAATTAATTTATCCCTTCTTCTTGTTTGATGCGATGTTTGATTTTGTCTATCTTTTTTTTGTATTCGGAGATAGTTTTCAAGAAACCTGAAGCTTCTTTTGAACCGGTGACTTTTTCTTTTTTAGGAAAATGTTTATGGAAATAATTTTTGATTTTATTTGAACCTTGTTTTGTTTTTTCTTTTATAAAATCAATAGACAATACATATAAACGCAGAGAAATGACTAAAGTCACAAAACCGTATTTTTTTATATTTTTTAAGGTGTTTATTTTAACCTCTTCTAAATTTGGAATTTCCAATAAAAATTCCTCTGTCATTTGCATTTCTTTTGTTTGCAAATATAATAATTTTCTGGCAATCATCACGATGATTCCTATAAGTGATCCAAAAAATAAAATTAGAGGTAATTGCATATATTCTTAGATTGAATAGCGTTTTACTTCTTTGATTTCAGCTTTGTTCTTTTGCAAGAGTTGTCCGATTGTTTCTTCCGGATTTTTAATAAAAGGTTGTTCAACCAATGTTTTTTCTTTGAAATAAGTATTTATTTTTCCTTCGAGCATTTTCTTTTTTATTTCTTCTGGTTTATCAGAACCCGCTACTTCTTTTTCAAATATTTCAGTCATTGTTTTCTTTGCTTCTTCATCTATTTCAGAAGTTGTGATGTATTCAGGTCTCATGGCTGCCACATGCATTGCAACATCTCTTGCAATTTCTGTATTACCTCCCACAAGAGATACCACGACGGCCATTTTGCCATTGTGAACGTAATTTCCAACAATATCACCATTTACTTCATATGCATCTCCAAGTTGGATATTTTCACCAGTTTTTTGAATTATAGGATCTATCATGTCTTTTGATCCTTCTTTCATTTTTTCAATTCCTTCAGTTAGAGCTTTTTTAGCTAGATTGTTTAAAAGGGAAGTAAAGTCTTCGTTTTTTGATACGAAATCAGTTTCACAATGCAAAGCGAGCAAAATTGTTTTATTTCCTTCGGTCAATACTGTCACAGCCCCGTCTTTTGCTTCGCGGTCTGCTTTTTTAAGAGCAATATCAGAACTTGTTTTTTTAAGAATTGCGAGCGCTTTTTTCATATCACCTTCTGCTTCTTCGAGAGCACGTTTACATTGCATTACAGAAATGCCTGTAGTATCTCTTAATTCTTTAATAAGTTCTGTTGTGATTTGTATTGACATATGTTTAATTACTCCACACTGATTTTTCAGTGAGTTAAAAATTTATAATTTAGACTTCTTTGGCTGGCATTGACATTTGACCAGCTTTGTAAGCTTTAGCTATAGATTCAGCAAAGAATTTAATAGAAGGTATAGCGGCATCGTTTCCGATTATAGGGAAATCAAGACCTTTTATATTTGTATCAGAATTTACAAGAGTTATAACAGGAACATTTGATTTGCGAGCTTCAGTGGCTGCAATGTGTTCTGCTTTTGCATCTATTATAAAGACAGCATCAGGGATTTTCTTTAAATCGATAAGACCAGAATAGTATTTTGAAAGTCTTTCCATTTTTTTAGCTAAAACAACTCTTTCTTTTTTTGTATATTTTTCTAGGTTTCCTGTAGCATTATCTTTTCTGTAATTTTCAAGTTCTACGATTCTTTTCTTTATTTCAATGAAATTACTAAAAGTACCCCCGATCCATCTTTCGATGACATAAGGCATATTCAATGATTCAGCTGTATTTTTGATTATTTCGCGAGCTTCTGGCTTTGTGCCTACGAATAGAATAGTCTTGTTTTTTGAACCTAAAGTCTTTACGAATTCAGTAGCTTCATTTAGCATCATGCTTGTTTTTTCAAGATCTATGATATCAGTCTTGTTTTTTGTGGCATAAATAAAAGAAGAAAGACTAGGGTGTCTTCTTGTTTTTGAATAGCCATAATGCGCTCCAACCTGGAACATTTGCTCGACTAATACGTCTGTATTTTCCTTTTGATTTTCTACTTTTTGCATAGTTTTTATATTATCAGAAAGTTCATTTTTTTGCAACTCTATAGTACGAAATATGTCTAATTTGATTAAATTTTGCCAAAAAAGCTTTTTTCGAGTAAGATGAAGAAATGAGACAATCTAAACTTTTTACAAAAACGAGGAAAGAAGTACCGGCGGACGAAGTGTCCAAAAATGCTGAGCTTTTGACTCGTGGGGGATTTATTCATAAAGAAATGGCGGGGGTTTATTCATTTTTGCCTCTTGGACTTCGTGTTTTGAAAAAAATTGAAAATATTGTGCGAGAAGAAATGAATGCCATTGGTGGACAAGAGATTTCAATGACAGCTCTTCAAGATTCTGAACTTTGGAAAAAAACAGACAGATGGAGTGATGAAAAAGTAGATGTGTGGTTTAAAACAAAATTAAAAAATGATACTGAGCTTGGACTTGGCTGTACTCACGAAGAACCTGTTACTAATATAATGAAAAATTTTATTAATTCTTATCGTGATTTACCTTCTTATATATATCAATTCCAAACTAAATTTAGAAATGAACTTCGAGCAAAAGCTGGAATTTTGCGTGGTAGAGAATTTTTAATGAAAGACATGTATTCTTTTTGTAAAGATGAAATAGAACATAATGAATTTTATGAAAAATCTAAAGTTGCTTATATGAATGTTTACAAGAGAGTCGGATTAGGACATATAACTTATGTTGTTTTTGCTTCAGGTGGAATGTTTTCAAAATATTCTCATGAATTTCAGACAATTACTTCTGTTGGAGAAGATTTAATTTATTTAGATGAAAATACTGGAATAGCTGTAAACAAAGAAGTGTTAAACGATGAAGTTTTAGCATCTCTTGGAATAAAACGTGAAAATTTAGTAGAGCATAAAGCTATTGAAGTTGGTAATATATTTACTTATGGTAAACGTTATTCAGAACCTTTGAATTTAAATTTTAATAATGAAAAAGGAGAAACTCTACCTGTTTTTATGGGTGCTTATGGTATTGGTATTAGTAGACTCATGGGAACTATTGTTGAAGTTTTATCTGATGATAAAGGTATAATTTGGCCGGAAGAAGTGGCTCCATTTAAGGTGCATCTTTTGATGTTGGGAGAAGATGAAGAAGTAAAGAAACGCGCGGATGAAGTTTATGAAATTTTGCAAAAAAATAAAGTTGAAGTTTTATTTGATGACAGAACAGGAATGTCTGCCGGAGAAAAATTTGCAGATGCGGATTTATTGGGTATGCCATATCGTGTAGTTGTTTCCGGAAGAAGTATGAAGGAGAATGGCGTGGAAGTCAAAAAAAGAAATGAAGAAAAAGGTCAGGTCGTTAGCGTTGATGAATTATTAAAATTGTTTTAAATTATGTTTAAAAATTTTTACAAATTAATGTCCAATGATATCGGTATAGACTTGGGTACAGCAAATACCTTGGTGTATTTAAAGGGTCACGGAATAGTAATAAATGAACCTTCTGTTGTTGCTGTGAATCAAAAGACAAATCAAATTCTCGCTGTCGGTATCACTGCGAAAGAAATGTTGGGTAGAACTCCAGGACATATCAAAGCTATTCGTCCACTTGTAGACGGAGTTATTTCAGATTTTGAAGTGACAGAAGAAATGCTTTCATATCTCATAAATAAAGCGGATAAAATGTCAAAGAAATTTGCGCGCCCGCGTGTGGTTGTCGGAGTGCCTTCTGGAATCACAAATGTGGAGACTCGTGCTGTATATGATGCTGCTCGTAGCGCGGGCGCGCGTGAAGTATATCTCGTCGAAGAACCTATGGCTGCCGCTATCGGTATTCGTTTACCTATCATGGAGCCGGTGGGCTCTATGATTATTGATATCGGGGGAGGTACTACTGATGTCGCTGTCATATCTTTGGGTGGAATTGTGAAATCAAGCAATTTAAAAATCGCGGGAGACAGATTGAACAATGACATCATTTCATATATGCGTGATGAATTTAAAATTTTAATTGGAGAAAAAACAGCTGAAGCTGTAAAAATAGCTATCGCCACAGCAATACCGACAGATTATATGGAGACAGAAGTTCGCGGGAGAGATTTGTTGACAGGGCTTCCTCGTGAGGTAGTAGTAACTGATTCTGATATTCGTGAAGCTATTTCTGCTTCTGTGAAAGAATTAGTCGATGGTGTAAAAGATGTTTTGGAAACTACTCCTCCAGAAATTCTTTCTGATATTATGCATCAAGGTATTACTCTTTCAGGTGGTGGAGCTTTGTTGCCTGGACTTGATCAGCTTTTACAAAGTGTTTTAAAAATACCTGTTCATTTAGTAGATGATCCATTGTCCGCAGTGGCGCGAGGCACAGGTATTATTTTAGATGATATAGAATCTTATCGTGAAGTTTTGATCAGTAATCAAAATGAGTTACCTCCTAGATAAAAAACAAAAAAGAAAAAAAATGCAAAACATCATTACTGGTGTTGTATTTTTATTATTTTTAATTTATTTTAGAGTTGGTATTTTTAATGGATTTTCTGGTATTACGCATTTTATTTTTCGCCCTGTAGTTATTTTAGGTAATAATATTGGCGGGAAATTTTCAAATATGGGCGCGTATTTTTCTTCCAAGAAATCTTTAAATTCTGAAAATGAAAATTTGAAAATGGGGCTCGACGAATTAAATGCGCGACTTGCAAACTATACAATAGTCGCCGATGAGAATATAAAATTAAAAGAAATTTTGGGCAGGAAAAATGAAAAAGTAAGTATGACTTTGGCATCAATTTTATCTAAACCAAACAGCTCGCCGTATGACACGCTCATTATCGACGCCGGAACAAATCAAAATATAAAAACAGGGAATTTAGTCTTAGCTCTTGGTAATGTGCCTATTGGCAAAGTTGCCGAAGTTTACGCAAATTCCGCAAAAGTTATTTTATTCTCAAATCCGGGGGAAAAGACCGAAGTCGTTGTCGCAGGGCGTGACGCATTTATGAATATCATCGGGCGAGGCGGTGGGAATTTTGAGCTTATTTTACCGAGAGATTTTGTCCTAGAAAACGGTACAGAAGTGCATTTGCCTGGTATGTCCGCTTATGTATTAGCTTATATGCAAACGATAGTTTCCGACCCGCGCGACTCTTTCCAAAAAGCCCTTTTCACCAGTCCAGTAAATATTCAAGAATTAAAATTTGTGGAAGTGGAAATTTAAAATGAGTGAAAAAGCACCTATAGGTATAAATAGTCCAATTGAAAGCAAAAAAACTCCTGATTATCCACGAGAATTTTTTCAAATGCAAGTGGATTTTGCTAAAAGAGTTGCGGAAGTATCTGGCATTCCATTGAATCAAGCATTATTAGAATATACAAATTTTTATAGTAGGTTTAAGATCGGTAGAAAAATTGATGCTAGCAACCCTGTTTGGCAAGAATTTATAGCAAGTATTAATGATAAAGATATTTCTGAGCAAGTATATGATTTTTATCTTAAAAGAAAGGATGTTCATCTCGAAAAGAGAGAAAAGAAAAAATTTGGGTGTTTTGATTGTGAATATCAACCAGAAGAAGAATGTGTGTATGTTCATTTCGGCAATAGAGAAGAAAATGGTAGTCCTTTGGACAATATAAATTTAAGTAAAAGACTCGAAGAGTTGAAACATATGTTCGAGTATGTAAAAAATAATTGTCCTAAAGCTAAAGTAGTAAAGGGTAGTTCTTGGCTTTATAATTTGCCAAAATATCGAAGATTTTATCCTCCAGAATATACTGAAAATCCTAAGCCAGCCATGCGTCATGATGCTGGTTTATCTAATTGGGGGCAATTTTTAGACAAGGATATGCAAATAAAAAGCAAAGAATCTGCTGTGTTTAAAGAAAGACTTGCTAGTGCGCGAACATTAGATGAAATATGTGATAGTATGCCATTTAAGACCTTGAAAGTAGAGGCAAAAGTAGAGAATTTTTTTAGATTTTACGGTATAAATTAATTATTCATAAAATGCATTTCAAAATACAAAAAAAGTTGGGAAATAGTTTGGGCAGGGCGGGGGTGTTGGAAACTCCGCACGGGGAGATTTTGACTCCGGCTTTTGTTGCTGTGGGCACGAAGGCTACAGTGAAATCTTTGACGCCCGAACAGGTGAAAGACGCAGGCACGCAAGTAGTGCTCGGAAATACTTATCATTTATATTTACAACCCGGAGATGAGATAGTGCGCGACGCAGGAGGTATTGGGAAATTTATGAATTGGCAGGGTCCGACGATGACGGATAGCGGAGGCTTTCAAGTTTTTTCCTTGGGCGCGGCGTATGGCAAAGATATTTCGAAAGTTGTGAAGGTCACAGACCCATCGCTCTTGATACCGGAAAGATTTGATGACAGTGATGCGCCGAGGCTTGCAAAAATAGGTCAAGACGGAGTTTCTTTTAAATCACATTTAGATGGGAGTATTCATTACATTACTCCGGAAAAATCAATTCAGATTCAGCATAATCTCGGCGCAGATATTATTTTTGCTTTTGATGAATGCACTAGTCCGGCGGAAGATTCGAAATATCAAGAAGAAGCTCTCGAGCGCACGCATATG
>JAIOPO010000004.1 GCA_021413905.1 Candidatus Nomurabacteria bacterium | reverse complement strand
TCCTCAGAAAATAGTTTTCGCAAAACCGAGTCCGTATTTGTATTCAGCGTTTCCCCGCACTTCTGCTTCAGCAGAAGCACCACGCTTCGCGTGGTGGCGCTTCAGCGCGCGGGGAACGCTAGTGTGATTTGTTTTGAAAATAGGTTCGGACTTGGTACAATAGAGACACCAACAAACAAAAAAGCCTTAATTTAAGGCTTTTTTTTGTTTAAATGTCGGGATGCTGGGAATCGAACCCAGTCTATCTGTTCCCAAAACAGACGTACTACCGGTATACTACATCCCGTCTTCACTAAAAATTAGGTGAATAAACCCGCTTAATATTTAGCAGAAAACTAATTTATCTTATCATAAAATAATATCTTTGACTACCCTTACCCGAGCATTTCTATTTTTTAGATCTAAATATACAACCAAAAGATCTACTTGCCATTCTGTATTATCGTATTCTTTCTTTGAAAGAAGATAAGTTTGTATTGTCCTTGAAAGTCTTTTAAGTTTCCATGGATGCATATTGTCTTCGGGTCTGTATTCCCCATCTTCTTTTTTGTTATTTATTTGATTTTTAATGTCCATTTCTTTTGTTTCTCGTGAAACACTCTTTACTTCAATGAAATATAGTTTATTTTCTTTTTTAGCTATAATATCTATTTCTCCCCATTTTTTAGTGTAATTACGTTCTAAAATAATGAAATTGTGTTTCACGAGAAACTTTTCAGCTATATTTTCTCCTATTTCTCCTATTTTTTGAGTTTTAGATGTGAAAACTTTGGGCATAATTTTATGTTAATCATGAAACATATCTAAAATTGTTTCACGTGAAACAAAGTCTTTAATTTTTATGTCTTTTAATCAAATAGCTTGTTAAATAAAGGTACTTCTGTTTTTTAGGATATAAATTAAGGTCACAGACATATCCTTTACTTGTCCTTTATAAACATTACTCACATAGTTATCCACAGATATATGGTGCGCTCGGAGGGATTCGAACCCCCAACAACTGCTTCGAAGGCAGGCATGATATCCATTTCACTACGAGCGCATTTGCTTATTATACATTATATTTTATTTTTTTACACATGATTGCAATATTTTAAATAAAATACTATAATTTATTTACATACAATTTTATAAGGTTAATTTTGCGGTGTTTGTTTAGGGGTTTTTCGCGTCATAAAAGCCATATTAGTATTACAATAGAATATTATAAGTATAATTTTGCGGTGTTGGTTTAGTGGTAGAACACGTCCTTGCCAAGGATGAGACAGGAGTTCGATTCTCCTACGCCGCACAAAATTCAGTGGAAACACTAAAAACAATTAGTAAAAATTTAATAGATAGAATACCAAAAGAAGTTTCACATGTAACAGAAACATTAGAAAAAGGTGGCTTTGAGGCTTTTCTTGTGGGTGGTTGTGTTAGAGATCTGATATTAAATAGGGAACCAAAAGATTGGGATGTTACAACAAATGCTAAACCAGAAGAAATAATGGCTTTATTTGAAAAAACAGTATATGAGAATACTTTTGGGACTGTGGGTGTGTGTATTCTAAAAGAAGATGTTTCTTGTGAAACATATACCATCATAGAGGTTACCCCATACCGTCTAGAAGGTAAATATACTGATTTTAGGCATCCAGATGAGGTTAAATTTAGCAATAAGCTTGAAGATGACCTTAAGAGACGTGATTTTACAATAAATGCAATGGCTATGGATAGTAAAGGACATATTACGGACATCTTTAATGGAATAAAGGACATAGAAAATAAAACATTAAGGACAGTAGGGGAAGCAGATGAAAGATTTAATGAAGATGCTCTTCGAATGTTGCGTGCAGTACGATTTGCTGTGCAATTAGATTTTACAATTTCATATGAAACTTCTGAAAGTATTTTAAAAAATTCTGAGTTAATAAAAAATATTTCACAAGAAAGAATTCGTGATGAATTTGTAAAAATAATTATTTCTAAAAATCCTGCAATGGGAATAATGATGTTAGAGAAATTTAATTTATTAAAAAATATTATTCCGGAGCTTGAAGAGGGGATAAAATGCGAACAACTTGGTGAACATATTTATGATGTGTGGGAGCATTTGCTTCACGCATTGCAACACGCAGCTGATAAGGATTGGTCTTTAGAAATAAGGCTTGCAGCGCTTTTTCACGATATAGGCAAACCTCGCACACGCAGATGGGATGGATCAAAAGCCGGAGGAAAAGGGAAGTATACTTTTTATGGTCATGAAGTCATCGGCGCGCGAATGGCAAAAAAAATAATGGAGCGAATGAAATTTTCTAAAAAAGAAATTGAGCTCGTAGAAAAACTTGTTCGCGCGCATATGTTTTTTTCTGATACAGAACAAATTACTTTATCTGCAGTGAGAAGAATTATTACTAAGGTGGGTGTGGATAACATTTGGTTGCTTATGAACATTCGTGAATGCGACAGAGTCGGTATGAAAAAGAAAGAAGCGCCGTATCGTTTGCGAAAATATTTTGCGATGATAGAGCAAGCACTCCGCGACCCGATATCTGTTTCTCAATTAAAAATAGATGGAGAATTTTTAATAAAGGACATAGGAATGAAACCAGGACCTCGTATGGGCTGGATTTTAAATACTCTTTTAGAAGAAGTCCTTGAAGACTCCGCTAAAAATACTATTGAATATCTAAAAGACAGAGTGTTGGAGCTCGACAAACTTCCAGATAAAGACTTAAGGACATTGGGTGAAAAAGCCAAAGAGATAAAAGAAGAACTTGAAGAACAAGAAGTAGAAAAATTGCATTCAAAACACGGAGTAAGAAAATAAAAAAACCACATGTTTAACATGTGGTTTTTTTATTTATTCTTCTTCGAAATATTCCCATTCTTTCATTTTGAAAATACGCATAAATCTGCGTAAGATTTTGTGAAATAAAATAGTGCTTGTTTGAGAAAAATTAAATAATACTGCACAAGTCAAAAGTGTGAGTGAGAGTTGCTTGTTGTAAAAACAAAGAATTATCGCAAGAATTGAAAAGAATACCGGTACTAAAGTGCGAACAGTACTGCCGTATAAATCATGTTTAGTTATTTCTCCGTTTTTTAAATATTCAGAATTAATAATATAATTTCTCATCCAATAAAGACAAAGTCCAATCAATATAGCATTTGCTCCGAATATTATTATTGCAAGTCTATTTTCGCTATGTCTACCGAGCAGGGAAGCAGAAAATGGCACGAGTCCAACAAATAAAAAGAATAAAGCATTTATATTTGTAAGGCGGACATTTATATTTTTTGCATAAACCGAAACAAAGAAATGATGCGCGCGCCAGTATGTAAAGAGCATTGCAAAAGCAAGAATATAACTCAAAAATGAAGGAATTATATTTTGTAATGCAGACCAAAGTTCCATATTGCTGACATGAGTTGATAATTCTGGTACTCGTATATCAAATACAAGAATTGTCATAACTATGGCAAATATTCCGTCTGATAATTCATCTAATCTTGTTGGTTTCATATGACTCTATATTAACATAATTTAAATTATATTAAAATCTACTTGGTAGTCCTTCCACCAAGTTACATATCTAGGTATATCGGGCAATGGTCTGAACCCATATAGTCTGATAGCATTCCTGTTTTTTTAATTTTCGGCATTAATTCAGAGCTTGCGAAAAAATAATCAATACGCCAGCCGACATTGCGTGTGCGGGAAGCTGTCTTTTGATCCCAATATGTATACATATCTTTTTTATTTGGATAAAAAGTTCTATAAACATCCAAGAAATTATTTTTTATGACTTTAGAAATCCAAGCGCGCTCTATAGGCAGGAAACCTGTGTTTTCTTCATTGGCTTTCGGGCGAGCGAGATCTATGGCTTCGTGCGCTGTATTTATGTCTCCACAGAAAATAATATGCTCACCATTTTTTCTTAATCTTAAAATAAGTTTGAGAAATGCGTCGTAAAATTTTAATTTGTATTCGAGTCTGTCCGGACCACTTCCTCCATTTGGATAATATCCATTTATCAATGTGAAGTTTTTGAATTTTGCGCCGAGTAAGCGACCTTCACCATCTAAATCTTTCACGCCGACGCTTTCAAAAATTACTAAAGGTTTTTCTTTGGTATAAATAGCCACTCCACTGTAACCTTTTCTTTTTTGTGAATGTGAAAAAAAAGAATGGTAACCTTTTATATTTCGCACTTCTTCTGGGAGTTGGTCAGCTTCTACTTTTGTTTCTTGTAAACATAAAATATCAGGTTTGTATTTTTTAAAAAGGGGAGCAAGGTGTCCTTGTTTTGCTGTCGCTCTAAGGCCATTTGTATTCCAAGAAATTATCTTCATTGTTTCATTATAGCATTATTTTTTACTGTGAAATTTCTTGTGTACTTCACGAAGTTGTTTGTCTGTAACGTGCGTATATATTTGTGTTGTTGCTATGTTTGAGTGCCCGAGCATGACTTGCACACTGCGTATATCTGCTCCATTTGAAAGTAAGTCAGTTGCAAAACAATGACGAATCACGTGAGGAGTGACTTTTTTTGAAATACCAGATTTTATAGCATAGTGTTTTACTATTCTTTCTATACTTCGACGAGTCAAAGCCCCAGTATTTGTGATACCTTTTTTAGTTTCTTTTTTTGGTTTAATTATTTCTTTTCCGACTTGGACAAACAAAGCTTCTTCCATATCTTTTCGTAATGTCATATATGCGCGTAGAGCCCTCTTTGCTTCTTCGGATAAAAATACAACACGGACTTTGCCACCTTTTCCACGAATTGAAAATTCATCTAAATTCAAATCAATATCTGTGTTTAGTGAACATAATTCAGATACACGCAAACCCGTTGAAAACAAAAGTTCCAATATTGCTTTGTCTCGTAGAGATTTTATGTCATTACCTTTTGGAGCATCGAGCAGTCGAGATAATTCTCCTCCTGAAATCAAATCCAGAGATCTTTCCGGTATTTTGGCCAAATCAATGCTCTCTGCCGGTATGCATTTTATTTTTCTTTTCATTAAAAATTTAAGAAAAACACGCAATGCTATCATATAGTAATTTTGTGTTTTTTTTGAAAGAGTTTTGCCTGTCGCGCGATTATTACCAGTGGATTGTCTGTTTAACCAAATACGAAATTCTATAACTGTTCTGTCTGTGATATCTGACGGTTTGGAAATCTTACTGAAATCAAAAAAACGAGTCAGATAATGTTTGTAATTTTCAATTGTTCTGATACTGGAGCCTTTTTCAATCTCTAAATATTCAAGAAATTCTCTTTTTAGATTTTCCATTTCATTTGCCATCTTTTTATTTTAACATTTTTTATTTTTAATGTCGCACAATTTTTGTTGTGTTTTTTTATTTAATGTGTTATTTTTTAATGATATTTTGTTTTTTAAATTAATTTAAATTAAAAGGATTATGAAGAAGTCTTTGCCACTTGAAGGAGTTGTTATTATTGACAATTCTTTTCTGTTACCTCCTTTGGAGAATGAATTCAAGGTCTCTAGAGATCTTGAAGCTTTTTTTGAAAACACTGTAAAAAAAGACAGAGGGTTTAGGGAGCTTTTGGAAATTTTCGGAAATATTACTTCGGCACCCAATGTAGAAGTGATTGAAGGTAATTTTTCTAAATCATTGAAAGAAACCTCAAGAGATTTGTTTTTTAAAAAATTATCATTTGAAGAAAGTGATCGCCGACTGAATTTTATATCTGCTTGCAGAGTTTTTAAAAAATTTATTCTGGATTCAGAAGTAAGCATCTCTGAAAATGTAGTTTTTTTTATTCCTCTGTTTGAGAAATTCCAGGGATGTGATGTGGACCTGATTCTTTTGAAAGAGAAGGGCCAAAAAGACTTTCGTATTTTCCATCGGAAAATAAATGGAAGTGAGGTTGTTGTCGATAAAGACACAATCATAATTCTTTAAGATAAGTGGAGTGAGAGTGGAGCGCTGGCAACTACGGTTGTCAGCGCTTTTTAATTTATTAATATGAGGGCTTGCAATTTTTCCGGCTTTATGCTAGTATATTAAATATGTTAGCAACAAAGAAAAAACAAACAATTATAAAAAAGCACCAAATTCACGATAAGGACACAGGTTCTCCTGAGGTCCAAGTAGCTGTTTTGTCTACTCAAATCGATGAATTGGCAAAACATTTAAAGAAACATAAGAAAGACAATCACTCTCGTCGTGGTTTGATCAAGATGGTTGCCGACAGACGCACTCATTTAAAATATTTACAAAGAAAAGACAAAGTTCGTTACGATGCTCTCGTAAAGAAAATGGACTTAGCTTAAAAAAATCCGCCGATGAGGCGGTTTTTAAATTTCCACAAGTCAGACATGTGGGAACCATTTGTCTGACTTGTGGAAATTTTAATTATGATACAATAAGTATATGACAGTAATAAAACATAAAGAACAAAGAGTCGGAGTTTTTATCGATACTCAGAATTTATATCACTCTGCGAGAAATTTATATAAAGCTCGAGTAAACTTCGGCGCAGTTTTAAAAGAAGCTGTGGCAGGTAGAAAGCTCGTGCGCGCGGTGGCATACGTCATTACGACAGAAGCCGGCGACGAAAAGAATTTTTTTGACGCATTATCCAAGCTCGGCATTGAAACTAAAACAAAAGATTTGCAGATTTTTGCCGGTGGTTCCAAGAAGGCGGATTGGGATGTGGGGCTGGCAGTGGATGCTATTAAAATGGCAAATCGCTTGGATGCCGTCGTCATCATTTCTGGTGATGGAGATTTCATTCCTCTTGTAGAATATTTACAGACTATGGGTGTGCAAGTAGAAGTCGTATCTTTCGGCAAATCTACTTCATCTAAACTCCGCGAAGCCGTAGATGACTTTGTAGATCTTTCCGAAAATCCAAGAAAATATTTGATGATGGGGAAGTAAAAAATATACCCTTATTTTACAAGCTTTTTCCATATTTACCTTGACTTTTTAACCCAAAAGGTGTATACTTTATGTGTCTTAAACGCGAGCAGTTTTTGATACCCAAGTGGTTTCTGGCTCAAATAAAATGTTCTTTTAAATTTTAACTGATGGCTAAAACTATCGGTGTAGATCCGAGCAAAGTGTTTGGACTACAAAAAGATTATAGCGAGAAAGCTCATATCGCTATGACCAACGGAGACGAGCATTTTTTCCTTTCATTCGAGGCTTTCTTGAAAGCCGATTATCAGCAAAAATCAGAGCTGATAGAGAGAGTGCTGGGGAAAAAAGTCGGTGAGGAAAGTTTCGTTGTTGGAGAATTTTTCCAACACAGAAACTCAAAACTCATCCCACAATGGTTCGGAGATAATTTCCGAAACAAAGTGTGGGAGCCGGCACAAAAACGCACCGTGTCGGTGGGTGCGTTTGGCAAAAACATTTTAAAAGATTATGTTTTGCCAAAAAACTCAACTGACAGTGAAATCCAAAACGCATCCAACTCCACACCAATGGAGGAAGACCAGTTTTGGTCTATGCTTTACCTCCTGATTGTCGAGCCAAAACTCGGCAAAAAAATTCTGAAGTATGAATTACGGAGAGACAAATATTATGTCTTTCACGTGGCTCTCTCTTCAGGAGAGGTCATTGCCGTGTGGCTCGACTGGCGCGACTGCGAGTGGAACTTGAACGCGGGTGATTTCGACGACGATGATTGGTGCAGGGACGGTGTGTTTCTGTTTCCCGCTACTAGCGTAGCGTAAACTGAGACAATTAATAAAATTGGGACTTAGATTCTTTGAATCTTTGTCCCTTTTCTTTTTTTAATTTTTATATACAATATATTTGATGCTGGAAGATCTCTTGGCATAAAATCTCAGAGACAAACATCAAGATAATAATGTGTTCAGATTGTGTCGGTTAAAAACTTATGCAAGGGTAGCTGTTATTTATCTCAAACAAAAAATATATGAAGTAGGTGTGTTATGTTAATGCATTATATATGCAGAATAATATTCAACCTTGAGAATGTTCAAAGGGTGGTGAAAAAGAAGACATAACACACAAGTGTCATTGCCGTGAAGCTCAACTGGAACGACGACGAGTGGAACTTGAACGCGAATGATTTCGACAACGATAATTGGAACAAGGACAATGTGTTTCTGTTTCCCGATACTGCGTATTTTTACCTCTCACTTGATGAGAGGTTTTTGTTTAGCGAGTTTTGCTTCTATGCTGTTTTTCCACCCGCCCAATATTTTTCCCACTTCTTGCAATTTATTTGATAATTCTAAATATTGTTTTTCTTTTATAAGTTTGTTTTCAAAAGTAATTTGAAGCAAATATTTTATAATATCATTTTTACTGATCGCTTCCACTATCACCGAACTTTTGTTTTCCATATTCGCATAGTATGCTTTGTATATGAGTTCAAGCAGATCTAAAAAATGGTTTTCAATTCTGGCGCCGGTCGTGTATCTGCCTATCCTTGGCATATGAGGAACAATATCATTACACCAAATAGTGAAGCTCTCTTTGGTTCGGAGGATTATGCTCGCTTTTTCGATAGAAAATGCGAGGGGGGGGGTATTTTTCATACTTACAACAATATCATATCCGTTGAAAACTTGCTCGCGTCTTGGCGCGAGTTCTCGAGAGACAAGAAAAAGAGAAAAGATGTTGTTTTGTTCTCTGTGAATTTAATGGACAATATATATTCTTTGCATAATGAACTAAAAAATAAAAAGTATGCTCATAGTAAATATGAAGCTTTCAAAATCAATGATCCAAAACCAAGAGATATCCATAAAGCGGTAGTGCGAGACAGACTTTTACATCACGGGATTTATAGAATTCTTTACCCATTCTTTGATAGGAAATTTATATATGACTCATACTCCTGCCGTCTAAACAAAGGCACACATAAAGCAATGCAAAGGTTTGAAAGTTTTACCCGCAAAGTTTCAAAAAATCACACAAAAACTTGCTGGATTTTGAAATGTGATATCAGGAAGTTCTTTGCAAATATAGACCATCAAATATTAAAAAATATCCTGGCTCGTCACATACAAGACAAAGACATATTGTGGCTATTAGAAAATGTGATAAACAGTTTTGAAAAAGGCTTGCCACTGGGTAATCTAACTTCTCAACTTTTGGTAAATATATATATGAACGAATTTGACCAATATGTAAAACACAAATTGAAAGTGAAATATTACATCAGATATGCGGACGATTTTGTGGTATTAAATGATAGCAAAGAATATTTGGAAAATATTTTAAAACAAATGAGTGATTTTTTAGAAAATAAATTAAAGTTATATTTGCATCCTGATAAGGTATTTATTAAAACCATATATTCAGGAATTGATTTTCTCGGTTGGGTGCATTTTCCGAAACACAGAGTATTGAGAACAGCTACAAAGAAAAGAATGTTTAGGAGATTGAAAGAAAATCCGAAAGAGGAGACGAAGCAATCGTATTTGGGGATGTTGAGGCATGGGGATGGGTATGGGTTGCAGGTTCAAATTACTTGTATTGACATTGTCATTACATAGATATATACTTTAAATATGAATACAACAACGATGCAAATTAGAATAGATGCGCCGACGAAGGCTAGGGCTAAAAAGGCTTTCAAGGATATGGGGCTGGATATGTCTTCCGGGGTTAAGTTTTTATTAACCCAAGTTGGTAATAAAAATGGAGTGAATTATATTTGTCCATTTGGTTTTATGCATCGATATACTCCAGAAATGCTTGAGAGTTTTGAAAAAGAGGTGCAAGAAGCAATAAAAAGTAAAAGGACATTTACTAATGCAAAAGATCTTCATGCTCAAATAATGAAAAAGTAATTATGTATAAAATTGTTTCTACAAAAAGATATGATAAGTCTTTTAAGAAACTAAAACATTCTGGCAATTTTAATGAAAATGAAGTAAATAAAGCAGTAGAGATTCTTGCCTCTGGTAAAAAACTTGAAGCAAATTATATGGATCATCCTTTACATGGTAAGTATTTAGGATACAGAGAGTGTCACATAAGGGGCGATGTATTGTTAATCTATAAAATAGAAAATAAGATACTCATTTTAGTATTGTTTGATATTGGAAGTCATTCAGAACTTTTTTAGGTTTCTTTTTTACTTTTCTATCCAAAAATGCTAACATAATCAGTATTATCAATAGTTAATCAGTTTGTCTTTAGATAGAGATAATGTGGCACAAATATTTGTGAAACAGTACTTTATTCTAAAGAGAAACTATTGTCCGTGTTTCACGGAAAAAAAATTATGCAAAAAAAAGAATATAGTGTAGAAATTGGGGGTAAGATTTTAACAGCTATTTTCACAGACTTGGCGGATCAGGCGCACGGATCTGTGATGTTAAAATATGGCGAGACCATAGTTCTGGCTACAGCTTGTATGTCTAAAGACAAACAAGCGGGTCTGGGATTTTTTAATTTAACAGTGGACTATGCGGAAAAGTTTTACGCGTCTGGAAAAATCTTGGGTTCTCAATATGTGCGTCGCGAAGGTAAACCTTCAACAGAAGCTATTCTCGCAAGTCGTGTAATAGATAGAACTTTGCGTCCGCTTTTTGATCAGAGTTTGAGACATGCTGTGCAAGTTATTGTGACTGTTATCGCTTGTGATGATAACGACCCGGCGATGCTCGCAGTGAATGCAGCGTCTTTGGCTTTGGTAGTTTCCAACATTCCTTGGCGCGGACCGATAGGTTGTGTGCGTGTGGGAAAATACGATAGTGATAATTTTATAATAAATGCTTCGACAAAACTTCGCGAAGAAGAATACCCTTATAAATTTGACCTGACCGTTTGCGGAAGGGAAGGTACTATCAATATGATCGAAGCGGCAGCAAGACAAGCTAAAGAAGAAGAACTAGAAGAAGCTTTGAAAGTAGCCAGCGCCGAAATTACTAGACTGGAAGAATTTCAAAAAAATATTCAAAAAGAAATCGGTAAAGAAAAAAGAGTCATAGAAAAAGAAGTAATCAATCCAGAATCTGTGACAATGTTTAAAGAAAATATTTTGCCAAAAATGGAGAAGGCTATTTTTTCCGGTCCAGGTAAAAAAGAAATTGATGCTTTGCATTCTGAATGGAACAAAATGGTAAAAGAAAAATATGCGAATTCTGACAGAACAGATTTCGGGCTTGAAGATAATTTATTTGATGATACTGAAAATGATATTTTGCATGAAAAAGCTATTAAAGAAAATAAACGTGCTGATGGTAGAGAGATGGATCAGGTGCGAGAACTTTATGCACAAGCTGGTGGGCTTTCAAGTATTTTGCATGGTTCTGGAATATTTTATCGTGGAGGTACTCATGTGCTTTCAGCTCTTACGCTTGGTGGGCCGGAAGACAAACAATCTGTAAATGGAATGGATGTAATTGCACAAAGAAGATTTATGCATCATTATAATTTTCCTCCGTTTTCTGCTGGAGAAACAGGAAGAAGTGGATTTACAAATCGTCGCGAAGTGGGGCATGGAGCGCTCGCGGAAAAAGCATTGATGATGGTGTTGCCCTCCAAAGAAGATTTCCCTTACACTATTCGTATTGTTTCTGAATCAATGGCATCAAATGGTTCCACTTCACAAGCAAGTATTTGCGCATCGACTTTGGCATTGATGGATGCTGGTGTGCCGATAAAAAATCCTGTTGCGGGAATCGCAATGGGTCTAATGTATGAGAATGATAACGCTTACAAAATCCTCACTGACATTCAAGGTCCAGAAGATCATCATGGTGA
Organism: Candidatus Nomurabacteria bacterium; assembly: GCA_021413905.1. Classification (GTDB taxonomy): domain Bacteria; phylum Patescibacteriota; class Minisyncoccia; order Phycocordibacterales; family UBA9973; genus UBA9973. The sequence continues at coordinate 74,717 of JAIOPO010000004.1, read as the reverse complement.
TATGGATTTCAAAGTCGCAGGGACACGCGAAGGTATCACTGCGATACAGCTCGATGTAAAAGTAGATGGCGTGCCGATAAAAATACTTGCAGAAGCAATGTTACAATCTAAAAAAGCTCGCTTTACAATACTCGATGTTATTGAAAAAGAAATACCAAAACCACGCACAGATATTTCTCCAAATGCGCCTAAGATTTTGATTATCAAAATTAATCCGGATAAAATAGGTATGGTTATCGGTTCTGGTGGAAAGACAATAAAAGAGATAAAAGAAAAAACAGGAGCAGAAATAAGTATTGAAGATGATGGCACAGTTTATTTCACAGGAAAAGATGGTAGTGCAGAAAAAGCAAAACAAATCGTCGAAGAAATGACCCATGAGTTTAAATACGGAGAAGTTTTGAAGGGCGAAGTTGTAAAACTCGCAGATTTTGGAGCTTTTGTTAGACTTAATGAATTTACTGACGGTATGGTTCATATTTCTGAAATAGCTCCTTTTAGAGTAGAAAAAGTAGCTGATCTAATAAAAGAAGGAATGATAGTTCCGGTAAAAGTTATAGCTATTGATGCACAAAGAGGTAAAATATCTTTGTCTATAAAAGAAGCGGATAAAGATTTCTTTAAACCAAAGGAATAGTTTGCTATACTATATGTAGTATGGAAAATGAAAATAAAAATTTATCTCCAAAAGTGTCTGCTGTTAAAGGTATCAAAACTTTTAGTCAAGATATGGCGAAAGCTATTGAGTCTAATGACGGTGGAACAATTAAAAAAATAATTCAAGAACAGGAAGAAAAAGAAAATCAAAACATAAATTCCTCTCCAGAATCTCAAAGAAATAAATTATTTATGTTATTCAGTGTTATTTTGATTTTTTTGGCATTGTTTCTCGTTATTTTTTTATTGTTTTTTAGAAATTCAATCTTTACTGTAAATGTTATAACTCCTGCTATTCCTGCAATATTTACTGATCAAAAAGAATATTTAGAGATTGGTGGACTCGAAAAAGAACAGATAAGTAGTGTTATTTTTAATAAAGTTAAAAATAATGATTTAAAAGCTGGTGGATTGGAAAGTTTATATTTAACTGAAAACAAAAAACCAATTGGTTTTAAAAGATTAAATATTTTATTAAAATCAGGTATTTCTGCAAATTTATTAAATATGACAGGAGATGGATTTTTACTTGGTTTTAGTAATCAAAATATTGTGGCTCTGCCAAATTTGCCGGAAAATAAAAATCTATTCATTCTTTTAAAGGTAAAATCTTTTACAGATGTTTTTCCTGAATTCAGAATTTGGGAAAATAAAATGTTCTATGATTTGCATGGATTTTTTGGTATGGATATAAATGCTGACACAAATTATCTTTTAACTAAAAATTTTGAAGATGGTTTTATGGCAAATAAAAATGCGCGTATTTTGCGTGATAAAGACGGACGTATAGTTTTAGCTTATGTTTTTATTGATGATCAAGATATCCTTATTTCAAACGATATAAATACTGTTCATGAGATAGTTTTACGATTGCTTTCAAGTCAAATTAGAAAATAATTTTAAAAAATTTGCCAAGAAAATTTAAAATGATATCATATAGGCATGTTAGATAAAAAACAAATTAAAGAAGAACTAGAAAAAGAGAGAGATTTATTGGTGGAAGAATTAAAAAGTATGGGTAAATTAAACCCTCAAACTGGTGAATGGGAAGCTATTCCTGATTCATCTGAACAAGAATCAGATCCAAATAGTGCCGCAGATAGATTTGAAGACTACGAAGAAAGAAGTTCTATGACTCGAGATTTGGGAGCGCGTTTGAGTAGTATTTTGAATTCTTTGAAGAATATAAATAAAGGTAGTTTTGCAAAATGTGAAGTTTGTGGAAAAGAAATTGAAATAGACAGAATGAAAGCAAATCCAGCAGCAAAGACTTGTAAAAAGCATTTAAATAATTAACCAAGATTTTCTCTTGGTAAGTCATTATGGCATTCGCAAGAGTTTATTCTGCACAAGTAAATTTATTAAGTGGAGCTATCGTTACAATCGAGGTTGATTTGTCGCGTGGGCTTCATGCTTTTAATATTGTTGGATTACCAGACAAAGCAGTGGATGAATCCAAAGATCGTGTTTCTTCGGCTATTAAAAATTCAGGTTTTGATTCACCTAAAACAAAAAATCAAAAAATAATAGTTTCTTTGTCTCCTGCTGATTTAAAAAAAGAAGGACCATTTTTTGATTTGGCTATTGCTTTGTCTTATATGCTTGCATCTGGTGATGTAAAATTTAATTCTGAGAAAAAAATATTTTTAGGTGAATTAGGTTTAGATGGAACTTTGCGTAAAATTCGTGGAGCTTTGCCTTTGGTTCAAGAAGCAAAAAGAAAAGGTTTTGAAGAAGTTTATTTGCCGAAAGAAAATGCAGTTGAAGCGGCGCTAATAGACGGTATTAAAATTTTTGGTGTAAATAATTTAAAAGAAATTGTGGAGCATATTGATGAATCTACTGTTCAGATAGATGATGAAGTATTAAAAAGAAAAATTAAAGAACAACCAAAAACAGAAATAACTTTTTCTAAAGAAAGAAAGATTTCGGATTTTGCGGATGTCCGCGGACAAGAGGGAGCAAAAAGAGGTTTAGAAATAGCTGCTGCTGGAGGGCATAATATCGCGATGTATGGTCCGCCTGGAACAGGAAAGACAATGCTTGCTCGAGCATTTTCCGGAATACTACCGGATTTATCAATGGATGAAGTTTTGGAATTAACAGGTATACACTCTGTTGCTGGAGTAACAAATGGGGAATTGGTTTCTTTACCACCTTTTCGTGCTCCACATCATACATCTTCATATGTTTCACTTATTGGAGGAGGTTCATTTCCGAAACCAGGTGAAGTTACACTGGCACATCGAGGAGTTTTATTTTTAGATGAATTTCCGGAATTTGATAAAAGAGTTATAGAATCTTTGCGTCAACCGTTAGAAGACAATATTGTTTCTATTTCTCGTGCTAAAGGTTCTGCAGTTTTTCCTACAAACTTTATTTTGGTTTCAGCGATGAATCCTTGTCCTTGTGGAAATTCCGGCTCGAAACAAAAAGCTTGTATTTGTCGACCGTCTGATTTGGACAGATACAAGAGAAAACTTTCCGGGCCGATAATGGATCGTATTGATATTTGGGTATCAGTCGGCAATATTGATTACAAAAAACTCGGTGAAGAAGGCGGGGGAGAGAAAAGTGAAAATATAAAAAATAGAATACTAAATGCGCGGGAAATTCAGAAAAAAAGATTTGAAAAATTTAATAGAAATATAAAAACAAATAGTGAAATGAATGTGAAAGATTTGTCGAATATGATAAATATTTCCGACGAAGTTCGCGACTTGTTAGATCAAAGCGCGGAACGTCTCTCTCTGTCCGCTCGCGCATACCACAGAGTTATAAAAATAGCGCGCACTATTGCAGACCTTGAAAATTCCGAAGATATAAAACAAAATCATATTTTAGAGGCGATACAGTATAGGCCAAAGGTAAATTCATAAGATTTTTAGCTCGCCCCGTAGTGAGCTTCGCTCTACTTCGGGGTTATCCACAGATAATTTATTGACAGTGAACGAGCGTTCACCTATACTGTATTTATGATCAAGTCGGATCGTATTATATAAAATAATATATTAAATCATATGTCACAATCACAATATTTAAAATTTTTAGAAAAAGAAATTCACAATATAAATAAGATTATAGATCGCAAGATTCTTCGCGGTGAGGAATACTCAGAAGAATCTCGTAATCACAAATTATTAATGCGTAAAGTTCGCTATATGCAAAAAAAGAGTTTTTTCCAAAGATTATTTCCTGTAATGTTTCAATTTAGTTAAAAAAATGACCACAAGTTCAGACAAATGGTTCCCATATGTCTGACTTGCCGGCAAATTTACTTATGCAATCTTTTTATCAAAATAAAATACAATCTTTTTATCAAAGAGAAAAGCGAATGCCGACATATTCTGAGATGATGAAACTTTTTGATTTTAAATCAAAGAATGCTGTGTTTAAAATTGTTGATAAATTAATGGATGCAGGAATAGTCGCAAAAGATCATTTAGGCAGATTGTTACCCACTAAATTTTTTAATGAAATACAAATGGCAGGATATGTGACTGCGGGTTTACCGGCTGATGTTGAATCAGAACTCACAGATACTGTCAGTCTGGAAGACTTGTTGATTGGTAAAAAAGAATTGACTTATATGCTCGAAGTGGACGGTGATTCAATGATAAATGCTCATATAGAAAAAGGTGATATGGTTTTGGTTGAGAAAAATAATCAAGCAAAAGACGGACAGATAGTTATTGCGGAAATCGATGGAGAATTTACCATGAAGTATCTTAAAAAAGATGGAAATAAAGTTTGGCTAGAGCCAGCCAATAAAAAATACAAACCTTTGTATCCGGAACATAGTTTAAATATTGTGGCAGTGTTAAAAGCGGTGATTAGGAAATATTAATTTTTAATGAAAACAAAAAATCCCCTAAATGGGGATTTTTTGTTTTTTATCTCGAGATAAAATGTTATTCTACTGCATCCTTCAAAGCCTTTGCAGGTCTGAATTTTGGAACTTTCTTTGCAGCAACTTTAACTTGCTCTCCAGTTTTTGGATTGCGAGCCATTCTTGCAGCTCTTCCTTTTACGGAAAAGATTCCAAAGCCAGCAATTGAAACTTCACCACCTTTTTTCATTGTAGCGATGATTGTATCAAACATTGCGTCTACGATTTCTTCAGCTTGTACTTTTGTACCGCCTAATTTTCCTTGTACCATTTCTACTAATCCTTGTTTATTCATAAAATTATTTTTTCCCACTTGCGCGAGATATGTTATTTTTTATAATTCTTTCGACCTAAGGTCCACATATATATTATATATCAAGGGTTTTATTCCGCAATACCTTGACTGTTTATCTTGCGTATTCTATAACTCTTGTTTCTCGTATCATTGTAACTTTGATTTCACCCGGATATTTGAGTTCTTGTTCTATTTTTACTGCAATTTCACGAGCGAGAAGTTTGGCTTCTGAGTCAGATATCTTTTCTGGAGTGACAAATATGCGGATTTCGCGTCCTGCAGAGAGTGCATAAGACTTTTCGACAGCAGGGAAGGCATTTACCAATCCCTCTAGTTCTTGCAATCTCTTTAGGTAATTTTCTACTGAGTCACGTCGAGCACCTGGACGTCCGCCGGATATTGCATCGGCTGTTTGCACGATAATAGATTCAATAGTTTCATAAGGATAATCTTCGTGATGAGACTTCATAGCAGTGATGACTCTCTCGTCTGCGCCGAATTTTTGCAAAATACGCATACCTATTTCAATGTGTGTGCCTTGCACTTCGTGATCGAGAGCCTTTCCGATATCGTGCACCAATGCTCCGGCTTTAGCTATTGCCACGTCAGCACCGAGTTCTTCTGCGATCATTCCGGCAATGTGCGTCATTTCTACAGAGTGTTGAAGAACATTTTGTCCATAACTTGTTCGGAAATATAGTCTTCCAAGGATTGCTACGATACGTGGATCAAAATTAAATATTCCACATTCGTAAACGGCTTGTTCTCCTTTTTCTTTTATTATTTTATTTATTTCTTCTTTTGCTTTTTCTACGAGTTCTTCAATTTTTGCTGGTTGAATTCTACCGTCCAATATCAAGTTTTCCAAAGCTACACGAGCTACTTGTCTGCGTACAGGATCAAATGAAGAAATGACAATTGTTCCAGGAGTATCATCAACTATGAGTTCAACACCAGCTGCTCTTTCAAATGCTCGAATATTGCGTCCTTCTTTTCCGATAATTTTACCTTTGATTTCATTGTTTGGAATATTGACTATTGTAGTCATGAGTTCCGCTGCTGTACTGGAAGCAAGTCTTTGGATAGATGTTGCCAAGATATCTTTTGCTCTGCGGTCGAGTCTTTCTGCTGCAGAATTTTCAAGTTTCTGCATTCTAATCAAGATATCTTCTTCATATTTTACTTCTATATCTTTGAAAAGTTCTTCTTTTGCTTCTTCTACGGAAAGTTTAGCCACTCTTTCAAGCTCTATACTTTTCTTGTTTTCCATTTCTGTAACCCTTTCTTGTATTTTTTTTATTTCTTCAACTTTTGACTTTATATTTTCAGCTTCTTTGTCTATTTCGACTTGGCGTGCATCCAAAAGTTCATCTTTTTTAATGAGTCTTTTTTCTGTTTCTTTGAATTCTTGTTCTTTTTTCTTTTCTTCTTCTTTTAATTCAGTCAGTTTTTCCTCTGACTTTTTCTTTGCATCATCGGTAATTCTTTGCGCTTCTTCTTTTGCACCAACCATCATTTGTTTGATGTCAATTTCAATTGAACGTCTTTGTCCAAGAGCGATTATCAAGCGTAGGTAGTATCCAACACCAACACCTAAAAGGAGCGCTCCTGCTCCTAAAATTATTATCATTAATATGCTCATAAGCTTGTTTCAGCTTATAAAATACACCACTATATTGGCATTTCCATGTTTTTCTTCGAGAAAATTTTTGAAACTTTTAAGCCTTTCATAATATAAGATATATTTCTATAAACCAAGTAAAAATAAATTGTTAAATCTCACATGTTAAATATAACAAAACTTACCTGTTTTGTCTAATTTTACAAAAGATATTGTTTAGTTTTTTGGAACAGCTTTGGATTTAGTTATTATTTCGTCAACAATGCCGTATTTCTTGGCTTCTTCGGAGTCCATAAAGAAATCTCTGTCTACGTCTTTTTCAATACGAGAGAGTGGCTGACCTGTATTTTTCGCAAGCATTTTATTCAAAACTTCTCTGTTTTTGATTATTCTTTTCGCGCTGATTTCTATATCTGTAGCTTGGCCTTCTACTCCGCCTGAAGGTTGATGTATCATTACTTCAGAATTTGGCAAAATAAATCTTTTGCCTTTTTTGCCGGCGGAAAGTATCACAGCACCCATAGAGGCAGACATACCCATGCTAAGAGTAGAAACGTCAGGTTTAATATGATTCATAACATCAATAATGGCCAAACCCGCTGTGACAGAACCTCCGGGGGAATTTATATATAATGATATGTCTTTTTTAGGGTCTTCTGCTTCTAAAAATAACAATTGAGCTGTGACAATATTTGCAACGTCGTCATTTATCGGTCCACCGAGGAAAATAATTCTTTCACGTAAAAGGCGAGAATATATATCATAAGCTCTTTCTCCAAATTGTGATTTTTCTATAACTGTTGGTATTAACATAAAATAATTTAAATTAAATTTATAATTCTCTTGTTTTCATAATATATCTTGTAGAAATTTTTGCAAGTTTCTAATTTATTAAAAATAAAGGGCGTCGACTATTGTCGACGCCCTTTCTTAATATTTTGTAAATTTTCTTTCCATTACCTCTTTGAAAATGAACAAGGCAAGTAATTCTACAACCGTAGTGTATACGAGCAAATAAAGACGCCCGCATGCAGAAAAGATAGGGTTCCAATGAATTGATGGAAGTCCCATGAATGCGAAAATTAAACCTATCACAAAGATTAAAATTAATCTTTTGTAATATTTGTCTCGGATTAGTGTTTCGTAACATACCCACATTTGTAGGAATACACCAATAAGCAGGGAAGTTATCTTTTTATGGTTTAGCTCCTCCCATTTCGCTGAATATACAACGAATATAAAAAAAGCTATACCAAGAAAGAAAATAAAATAAGTAAACACCCAAAATGAGTGATTTTTGTTGTTGTCCATGTTTTTACCCCTCCAAGGATTTGTTAAATGAACCAATTACACTTTAGATTATATCATATAAATATTTATGTATATTGATATTGAACCATTACGGAGATGTTGACAATATCTTTTATATATGCTATACTTTCCTTGGTTTAAGTTCATTCAATATAAAAACCAAAAGGGGGTCCGAAAACCTTAAAAAGAGTAGGAAAAATTTTAATTTAATTTAAAAATGAAAAATTTAGTTTTTTTATTAATTTTCTGCATATTTGCACAAGTTGCAAATGCGCAAGATTTTTCGTGGGTTCAAGTGCCCACAACAAATCAAAATTTTATTTTCCATAATCATCTGGTTAAGTCAGGTGAGTCCGTGGAAAAGATTTCCCGGATGTATTACGGTACAGAGAACCTTACGGTTCTCTTGCTGGACAACCAGTGGTTGAATGACCGATTCTTTTTTTCCTCACTTAGAGGAACAAAAATATACATCATTCATCCTGGTGATGTGTTGGTGGTTCGGGTTTATGGGGCTACACTTAACCCTAACCCAGTCCAAGAAAGTGTTGTGGTTCGTTCAGAACCTTGGGAGAAATCTCCCTGGTTTTGGATTGGTGGTGGATTGTTGTTGCTAACCATGCTTGCTTTGGCATGGGTAATAGGAGGACGATCCAGACAATTTATGGGATATGGATATTATCCGTATCCCACACAACCGCTTCCAGCACCTGTGGCACCTCAACCACAACAGGGGAGTTATACGCATACTCATGAACATCGGTTTCCACCAATGACCATGAATGTGGTGTATACACCTACTCCTGCGCCAGTAGCACCAACTGCTAGCGCAAAAACAGAAGCAGGAGCATCAGCTCCTGCTTCTCAATAATATGAGGAGATTGATTTCAAAAAGCCTTTGCTTACGCAAAGGCTTTTTTTTATTGTCCTTCTAGCATTTGGAAAACTTTTTCATTAGTTAAAACTGTTTCTGCATGCATCATTGCTCTTTGTGGGTCTGCATCTTTGTAATGCGCAAGAATTTGTTCCACTTCCAATGCAACTTGTTTTTCATCAGCGACTATTTTTTCAACTTCGGCTATTTTGTTTAAAACGAGTCCGAGTTTTGCTTTTTTCTCGCCGTCATTTCGAAATTCTTTTTTCAAATCTTCTGTAGTTTTATTTAAATGTTTTAAATATTCTTCAAATTTCAAACCCATAGCTGTGATGTCTGATTCCATTCTGTATAAAATTTTATTTAATTCAGCATCTACGAGAATTTCCGGTAAATCAGCTTCAGATTCATCTATGATTTTTTCTATAATTTTTAATCTGGTTTTTTCTTTCGCAATATTTGCTTTTTCCAATTTTATATTTTCGCGAAGTTTTATTTTAAAATCTTCTACATTTTCAAAGGGTCCAAGCGCTTGCACAAATTCGTCATTGAATTCAGGAAGTTCTGGTTCGGTATTTTTTTCTTCTTCAGTGGGTGTGTGTACTGTGCCGTCTTCATGGGTGTGAGCTTCAGTCATGTGTTTCTTTGGTGCGCGAGATTTACGGATATCCATAATAGTATTTTCAACATCTTCATCTGTAACTTCAAGATCTTTCCCTCCTTCGTTTTTTTCAGACATTATTTTTTTTGCGAGTTTTTTGTATTCAGGGAGTTTTATTTCCGGTATTACAGCTGTCTTTATTTTAAAAGCCAAAGGGTTTTTGCGAGCAAGTTTGATGATAGAAATTTGAGGATTGCCAATAGCATCTATTTTGTTTTCTTCCAATATTTTTGGGTAATGTTCACCTAATGCCATTTCCGCCATTTCTTCCAATATTTTTATTTCAGGTATTTTAGAAATTAACACATTTTCTGGTGCTTTTCCTTTTCTGAATCCATCTATTTCTACGTGTTCACCTAAGTGTTTTAAAGCTTTTTCGTAATAACTTTCAAAAATATCAGCATTTAGTTCGCCGTCTATTTCCACTTCACTTTTTGGTAATTTGTTTATTTTTATATTCATATTTCCATATTATATTTATTGACTCATTTTGTCAAAATTAAAATACACAGGATATCCTGTGTATTTTAATTTTATTTTTTATTTTTACAGATTTTTATCTATACTTTCTAGATCTGTGTTGTTTAAATCTGTCTCAATGTCTGACAAATCATCTTGTTGTACTTGTTGTTGAATTTGAATTTCTTTTGTTTTTGCATTTTCTTTCATTTTATTTTGATATAAATAAAATCCACCAATAACAAGCAAAGCAACTATAATTATCAAACTTATTAATGCACCATTTGATTTTTGTTCCATAATTTTTTTATTAATTAATGTTGATAATAATTTATTGATTTGTATTTTCTGCAGATGTTTTTGCAGTGTTTGCAGTTTTTAGACTTTTAATAGCATTTTGCAAATCATTTTTTGCTTTTTCTAATAGATTTCTCGCATCACGTACTGTGATTTTTATTTGAGCAAAATCATCAGCTGTTAATGCTGTGTCAGTAGTAGGAATTTTTATTTCTGCTATTTTTATTTTTGCGTCAGCTAAATCTTTAACAGAAGCATCAAGATATTCTTTTGCTGTTTTTGTATCCTTTCCATCTGTTGTCATTTTTGCAATTCTCTCTGAGAGTTTTGTTTGTATTGCTTCAATACTTGTGATTGCTCCAGTGAATTTTGTTGTTTTTACTTCTTCGGCATTTTTTCTAAATTCACTTCTTTTTGTTTTTATATTTGTTTTAAAATCAGATTTTTGTTTCTCTACTTCAATTTTAAATGCATCCATTTTTGATTTTAGGTCATCATGAAAAGTATCTCTTTCATTTTTTAAATCTTCTTTTAAACCTTGTTTGTCACCTAAAATTTGCGCGCGCATTTTTAATCTGTTTTCTTTGATACCTTCACGCATATCTTGTCTTTCTTGTTGCAATCCTGTTTTTAATGAATCATCTGAATTTTCACTTGCTCCATCTTCCGCTTTTGCTATATTCGCTAAACTAAAAGTCATAATTAAAACTATAAACAATCCTAAATATTTTTTCATAAAATTTTGCACATTAAAAAACTTATAATAATTAGACCTGCTAATATTATATACCTAATATTTTATTTACCAAACTTTTCAGAGTAAAGTTTTTGCGCTTTTTCTATGGCTTCTATAGCTTCAGCTTTTCCTTTATACCCGTGTATTTCGACTACAGCAGGCTTGCCCTTTAATTGCTTTATAGTTTCAAAGAAATTCTGGAATTCGCGCAGGGAATGATTGTTTAAATCTGCCAAGTCTTTCACATCTTCCCATCTTCTGTCTTCCACAGGCACAGCGATTATCTTGTAATCTGATTCACCTGAATCTGTCATTTCTAAAAGAGCCACAGGACGGGCATTTACCAAGACTCCTGTATTCACAGGAAATGTGGAAAGTAAAATCACATCTAGCGCATCGCCGTCTTCCCAGAGAGTTTGAGGGACAAAGCCGTAGTCAAAAGGATACGCCGCCGGTCCGTAGTTGGCTCTATCGAGTTTTATCAAACCGGTTTCTTTGTCTATCTCGTATTTATTGTGTGACCCTTTTGGAATTTCAATTATGCAATTGAATTCTTCCGGAGAATTTTTTCCTATTGTTATGTCGTGCCAAAGATTCATGTTTTTATTTTTTATTTATTTTTTAATATATTAATTATATATTATTCCATTGATTCTTCAACTGAAGGAGCTATATCTTCTGCAATTTCAACTTTATTTCCATCTGTTTTTGCCACTTCTGTGCCGTCGCCCTTTATGTCGATTCTCCAGCCTGTGAGTTTCGCTGCCAAACGCACATTTTGTCCGCCTTTACCGATAGCCAGGGATAATTGATCATTTGCTACTTCTACCACAGCTTTGTGTTCTTTTTCATCAACTTCAATAGAAAGAACTTTCGCTGGAGAAAGAGAATTTGTAATAAATTCTTTAGGGTCTTCTGACCATGGAATAATATCGATTTTTTCACCACCGAGCTCTGTTGTAACAGTATTTACACGAGCACCTTTTTGTCCAACACAAGATCCAACTGGGTCTATGTGAGAATCATTTGAATGCACTGTGATTTTGGAACGTGATCCTGCTTCGCGGGCAATGGACTTTATTTCTACTACTCCACTTGCGATTTCAGGAGCTTCAACAGTAAATAATTCTTGCAAGAATTTAGGATGTGTACGAGAAAGACGAAGATTTATGCCTCTTGGTGTATCTTCTACTGAATATAGGTAAACACGTACACGTTGTCCTCTTTGGAAAAATTCACCAGGAATTTGTTCTTCAGCGGGTAAAATACCTGTTGCACGGTTAAAATCTATATAAACATTACCTCTTTCAACTTTTTGAACAACACCAGAGATGATTTGACCTTCTTTTATGCCGTATTCGTCTATTATAGATGTACGTTCAGCTTCTCTAATTCTTTGAATAATGACTTGTTTTGCTGTTTGAGCCGCAATACGTCCATAATCTTCTTTTGGTTCAAGAGGGAATACTACTTCATCGTTTAATTCAACATCCTTTTTAATTTTTCTAGCATCTTCAAGTAAAATATGATGTTCATCATTGAAATATGGACGTTCGTCTTCGTCTTTTGTGTATTCTTCATTATTTTCTTCGCTTTTTTCTTCCATTCGGACTATTGTGTCATCGACAACTATTTTAATTTGAAAAAAGTCAGTTTTACCTGTTTCCATATCAAATTTAGCACGGACTATTTGCCCTTTTTTGCCGTAATCTTTTTTATAAGCTGCAGCCATGGCTTGTTCAATAGCATCCAATACCTTTTCTTTGGGTATTTTTCTTTCTTGTTCAAGTTGTTCTAATGCTGATTTAAATGTTTTTATGTCCAACATATGTCTATTTTATTTAATTTTTTAATATAAAAAGCCCTGTTTCGCAGGACTCTACTGAAATGCAGTATATCATACTTCGTTTATCCACACAAGAGTCAAAATTTTGTTTCAATTAATATGCTTTAGTTGTATAATATTGTATATGTCTAAAAGAACTTTAGTTTTATTTTTAGTTATTTTGATTTTTTTAGTATTGTTGGTTGTTGGATTTTTATATTTTCAATCAAAAAATACACAAAAATTAAATCAAAATATAAATGTTGAAATTACAGATCCCGCTACAAAAGAATTAATGCAGTATAAGTCTTCCGATAACATGAGAAATCCAGAAGAAATATTGAAAGATTTGAATTCTATTCCAAATCCATCAATAAAATCTATTGATAATGATAAAGTATTACAAGAACTAGGTTCTGTTAAAAAACAATAAATATGCAAAAAAATAATTTTAAAAAAAAGTGGGTTTCTGTATTTATTACTGCTTCCTTTTTATTGTTTTTGGGTTTTTTTAGTTTTGTAAATTCTAGTAATATAGACAATGTTTCCGGTTATGCTTGGGGTGGATCTTGGATGGATTTATTGCCTTATAATAATACTCAAGATTTTCCTAATGAAGAAACTGGAGGTGTTGGTTTTTTAAGTTTTAATTGTAAAGACAATAATTCCTGTGCAAGTTCTTCTTATGGAGTAAATATAAACCCAGATACTGGAATTATTTCCGGTTATGCTTGGTCTCCTAATTATGGTTGGTTGAAATTCGGAGGACTCTCTGATTTTCCAATTGGCTCTGGTACTGTATCAGAAAATGCAAAACTTGATTTATCTACTGGGATTGTTACAGGTTGGGCAAGATTTTGTTCTGTTGCATCTAATACAAATACTTGTTTAGGTTTTGCTGGGAATAATACTTCTAATGGTGGTTGGGATGGATGGGTGAGTCTTAATGGTAAAGATTATAAAGTTTCTTTTGATAAAGAAACAAAAAAAATAAATGGTTACGCTTGGGGTTCTGATATTGTTGGTTGGATTAATTTTTCAGATTTAAAAATACCTTATAGTGTTTCTTATGATCCTATTACTGTTCCTGTTGTTAGTTTGAGTTCTAATTCATATTCTGTTCCAAAAAATTCAAAAGTTACATTGTCTTGGACTGGTTTGAATTTGGTAAATAGTGCAGAAGGATGTGTCATCGCTAATTCTTTGAATTCAGATAAAATAAAAGTTCCTTCTCCTTCTGGTACTTTCACGACTTCTTCTTTGATTCAAAATATTACTTATACTATCAATTGTGATGGATTAACTGCTGGCACCACAGCAAATAGTAATGTCTCAATCGGTGTAAATATTCCAAGTATTACATTTTATGCTACTCCTGGTTCTGTAGCTTCTTTGCCTTCAACTGTCACTTTGAATTGGAATTCAAATGTTTCCATTAAAAGTTGTGTGGCAAGCAGTTCTAACAATGCTAGTACTATACAAGGTTGGAATGGAAATTTGTCTGATTCTATTTCTTCAAAAAAAGTTGATGTCTTGTACAATCCTACCAGATATGATTTGTATTGTTTTAATACTGTTGATGGTTCTAAGATAGATGCTAATCCGGTATTTGTATCTAGTGGAATAAAAAATCCAAATGATACTACTCCAAAGCCTGGAGATCCAAAATATGTTGAACCAGGACAAGGATTGAGTCCAAATATCAAAATAAAAACAGATGGCGCGGCGAATTAAAAGTAATATATGTTATAATTATTAGAATAAATTATTAATTAAATTAAAAATATGAATTATATAAACAAAACAATATTTAAATCAGCATTTGTTATTTTGGCTATTGCTTTTTCTGTTCAAGCTTTGGCTGTATGGCAAAATCCAACAGGAACACCTCCAAATGCTAATGTCTCAGCTCCTTTGAATGTAAGTACTTCTACTCAATATAAACCAGGATCTGTTTTGGTAAATGGTTTTAGATCTTTTGGTCCTTCTATTTTTGATCAAGGGATTACTTCGTCTGGTACTGTTACTTCTGACAATCTATCTCTGGGTTCTTTTATGTTGAATAAAAGTGATTCTTCACCAAATGCTGGTTATTTGCGTTTTGGTGATAAAACAGGATGGAAATTTCATATAGGCAGATTAAAAGAAACAGTAAACGGTGCTTTTAATACTGGTACAACTGGCTCAATAATGACTTTCCAAGATAATGGAAGTGTTGGTATTGGTACAACTTCTCCAACCTCTCGTCTTGATGTTCGTGGTGATGTTCAGATTTCTGATGGATTGACTGTTGCAGGTCCTACTTTTTTACAGTCAGCAAATATTGTTTTAGGAGGTCTTCGTAGTATGACTTCTGCGATTTTTGATGCGGGACTTACTTCAGATGGTTTGATTACTGCTACCGGTTTAAAAATAAATGGAAATGCTGATGTTTCTGGTACTGTAAAAATTGGTAATACAAATGCTCCTTGTACTACAGCATTAGCTGGTACTCAAAGATATAATAATTTACTGATGCCAATGAAAATGCAGTTTTGTAATGGAACAGCTTGGACTGATATAGGTTCTGCTTCCACTGCTAGTTCTTATTGGTCTGCTGGAACAGGCATCGGTTCCACAAATGATATTTTTTACACAGCAGGAAAAGTTGGAATTGGTACAAATACACCGACAAATACTTTGTCTGTAAACGGTGATTTAGGTGTAGCGAATACTTTAAATTCAAATGGTGGTTTTTATTTGAATGGTACAGCGGGTGGTGCTGGTACAGCTAGTCAAGGAATATTTTTTGGAGGATCTGGCGTTGCGCATGGAAATATATCTTGGTATCCAAATGAAAAAACTTTTATATTAGGCACTGGTAATACTCCGACAGCGACAGGCAATGTCTATGGTCCGGCTAATTTTAAAATTCCTGGGCAACTTACTGTTGCTGGTGGTTCACCTGGAGCTGGAAAAGTTTTGACTTCTGATGCTAATGGTTTGGCAAGTTGGCAGACACCAGCTACTGGTGGTGGAACTGTAACTTCACCTTGGGCTTCTGCAACAGATCCAGAGACTGGTAATACAAGTATTTATAATACAAATAATAAATATGTAGGTATTGGTACTTCAACTCCTGCAACAAATCTAGATGTAAATGGAAAAATAAAAATTTCTGGTGGTTCACCTGGAGCTGGAAAAGTTTTAACTTCTGATGCTAATGGTTTAGCAAGTTGGCAAACATTACCATCACCATCTTGGACTGTGTCAGGAAATGATATTACTTATGGAAGTGGAAATGTTGCTATAGGCACAACACCAGTTTCTGGTCATGCTTTAACTGTAAATGGTAAATCTTATCTTACTGGCGGTATAGACTCTTTTGGAGTTTTAACAAATTCTGGGAATGTTGTTATTGCTGGATCTACTTCAACTATTCGGGGAGCTACTTATGGTTTTGGAGGTTCTTATATTGTTGGTTTTGATAATTCAACTTGTTTAAAATCAAACACTTTTACTGCTGGGTGTTCTTGTCCTACTGGTTTTACAGTACAAGATCTTGGTGTTGGTGTTGCTACAATGGGTTTAACTACTGGTAGCTCTGGCACTTCATATAATATAACAAGTGCTGGACCTATGAAAATGTGTGTTAAGTAAATTTAATTTAACTTTACAAAAAAATCCCCAAATGGGGATTTTTTTGTTATAATAGTATTATGATTTTAAAGAAAATAATTATTGGTAATTGGAAAATGAATCCGTTGACTATGAAAGAAGCGGAGAAAATCTTTTCTGGAATTTCTAAAAATTTAAAAAATAAAAAAACAGAAGTGGCTATTTGTCCGCCATTTTTATATTTGGAAAAGTTGGGCAAAATATCAAAAAAAGTTTCTTTAGGAGCACAAAATATTTGTTTGGAAAATGGTGTTGGGTCTTATACCGGAGAAGTGTCAGCAGAAATGTTGATAAACATAAAAGCAAAATATGTAATATTAGGGCATTCAGAAAGACGCGCAGGGGTGCTTGCCCCGCTAAGCGGGGAAAGTAATCAAGATGTAAATAAAAAAATAAAAATGGCATTAGATTCAAGCCTTGTTCCTGTTTTTTGTTTTGGTGAAAATGAAAGAGATGAAAATCATGAATATTTGATTTTTATTAAAAAACAAATCGAAGAATGTTTAGAAAAAATATCAAAAGAAAATATTTCAAGAATGATTATTGCGTATGAACCAATCTGGGCTATTGGTAAGAATGCAAAAAGGGAAGCTACTCCTGCGGAATTTCGTGAGATGAGTATTTATGTAAAGAAAATTTTGTCAGATAAATTTGGAATTAAAATAAATATGCCCAGAATAATTTATGGCGGTTCTGTGCATCCGGAAAATGTGCAGGGTTTTTTGGCGGAAGGCGCAGATGGATTTTTAGTCGGCAGGGATAGTTTGGATGTGAAGAAGTTTTTATCAATAGTAAGCTCCGCAGAAACTAATTTTTAAAAAGCACGAAAGTTTTCTGTTGAAAACTTTCTCTGTCCGTCGCCGTCGCTCCTACCAAGGCTTTTAAAAAACAAGTTTCTGCTTCATAATAAAAAAATGCAATCAATCAAAAAATTAAAAAACATAAAAGGTAAAAGAGTTCTCGTGAGGGTGGATTTCAATGTGCCTATTAAAAATGGCAAGGTTGAAGATGATTTTCGTATTCGCAAATCTTTGCCAACTATAAATTATTTATTAAAAAAAGGTGCGCAAGTAATTTTGCTAACTCATTTAGGTAAAGACGGTACAGCTTCACTTGAGCCAGTGATTAAAAATTTTTTTACTCTTTCTAAAATTCCTAAAAACAAAATAGAATTTTTTGAAAATGTTCGTAAATTCCCCGGTGAAGAAAAGAATGATAAAGATTTTGCGAAACATTTGGCAAGTCTCGCAGACATTTATGTGAATGACGCATTTTCTGTTTCTCATAGAGCGCATGCATCTGTTGTCGGCGTTCCAAAATATTTGCCCAGCTATGCGGGCTTTCAGCTTGAAGAAGAAGTGAAAAATCTTTCCAAGGTTATGAAAAATCCAAAGCATCCATTTTTGTTTATTCTAGGCGGAGCGAAGTTTTCCACTAAAATGCCTTTGATTAAAAAGTATTTAAATCTCGCTGATAATATTTTCATAGGGGGCGCTCTAGTAAATGACTTTTTGAAAGCGAAAGGTTATGAAGTGGGTAAGTCTCTTGTTGATGAAAGTGACTTTGGGATTAATAAATTTATAAATAATAAAAAACTTATTTTACCTACTGATGTAGTGGTAAAAAAAACTGATGGGACTTTTATAAATAAAAAAGTAACTGAAGTACAAAAAGATGAAATCATTTTAGATGTTGGGTCTGAATCAATAAAAAATCTCGCACTAATAATAAGGAAAGCTAAAATGATTCTCTGGAACGGACCTTTGGGGAAATACGAAGTATTGAATGGTGGAGCCACAAAAAGTGTTTTGAAGTTGGTTGCCAATTCTAAAGCTGAAAGCATTATTGGTGGAGGAGACACGGTATCTTTAATTTCTGAAAATAAAATGGAAGACAAATTTTCTTTTGTTTCCACTGGCGGAGGGGCGACACTGGACTTTCTCGCTAATGGCACCTTGCCTGGAATTAAAGCTTTGAAATAAATACATATGTCTGACATAGGGAAAAGCTTTATTTTACAGCTATTTTTAGCTCTTGACTTTTTACTCTAAAAGGTGTATACTTTAGATATTAAGGGTATGAGCACCCTTGATAACCTTTGTGGTTTTTGGCTCAACAAATTAATGTTCTTTTTAAAGGAGGAGTCTTATGACAAATCAGCAAAAACCCGCAACCACGGGGCAGTTGTCTGCAATTGGTTTTAAAATTGCCGGCACCATTATTCGTGTGCTGGGCGATGGAGGTTTCAGTTTTGACCAAGCGCAACACTTTGTCTTGAGTGACAAAAAAGAGCTTGAAGAACTGACCGAGAAATTCTGCGAAGAAGTTCTCGGTGTAAAAGTTGACCACTGGACTGAAGAAAAACGTAAGATAGAAATATTTTACAAAAAATTCTTCAACCGTCAGGTTGACTGGACGAAACTTTCTTTGCCGGTGAAAACTGAAAAAATGTCTCGCCTTGAGGTTATTTTTTCCGACATCACCGAGGATCAGGCACTTGAAGCCTATGCGAAAAAGTTCGGAAAGGATGCTGTATGGAAATATTACGACAGCATCACCGATGCAATTCGCGAACAGCAAGCGCGCCCCGAAGGCGACTATCCCATGTGCCACGTCGGCGGAGACGAGCCCGACATGCTAGGCAAAAGCTATGATGACGGTATCGAAGCCGGCACCAAGTTTATGGTGCCGAAAGAAGGCATCATCGCCGCTTTTCGTCATCGGACTGAGACTAGTAAAATGTATGATGTCAAAGGACTCACACGTTTTGCAGCCCTCGATTCAGGCGGGCACGCGATGTTCATGATCCGCCGCGACTATGGTCAGTTCTACATCGGCAGCGGCCATCGCGGCGGCCGTCTTTCCGACCACGGTCTCCGTCAAGTAGGTTTCTAAACCTCTTGACTATTATCTTGTTCCCTTTGGATTTTTTAATTCAAGGGGAACTTTTTTTTACAATTTTGTTATAATTAACTCGGCTGTTAAGCTGATCCGTTTAAAAAATGTGATGACAGTTTGCCAAACAATAGAAACTGCCTGCGAGAGTCTAGGGAATTTAGATTCCAAACAGAGACGGCTTTAGTGCCGGAAAATTCAACATATTTTGAAAAAGATATGTGGTGATATTGGTGGACACTCACAGAAAGAGCCCTCGATTCAGACGGTAACGCGATGAACATGAACCGCAACGACAATGGTCAGTTCAACATCAGCAACGACAATCGCGACAACCGTAATTCCGACAACGGTCTCCGTCAGAAGTTTCTCATAAAGCTCCTCAATAGAGGGGCTTTTGTGTTCCGAGAGACTTTATCCAACCGGTTGTCATCATAGAGATATTTTCAAGCATCGCTGATAAATTTATATAAGATTTCTCTTGTATTATATTTAATTCATATTCTAGGCGAATAAGATGTTTCAAGACTTCAATATCTCTACGAGCTTGATTTAGAGTTTGTATTTTGTCTTGCCTACTTCTAAGTGCTGAATCAATTAATGTAGTAAGTATTAGTAATGTTTTTTCTTCCAACACTTTATGTATGCCCAATTTATTTTGTTTCGGCATTTTTATTCCCAATTGATATATTATTTTATATAATCTCTTTACATGGAGAATAACAGGGAGCTCGATAATTTTATTGGAAGTAAGTGGGGGGGTCATCATAGTGATTTATTCTATCATATTATTTCCACTTCCAATCTTTTGTCTGCGTGGCGAGAGTTTCGTCGTGGAAAAAATAAAAAAACTGATATACAGAAATTTGAATTTAATTTAGAAAAAAATATCTTGGATATTCATTTTTCTCTACGAAGAAAAACATATATAAATGAGCCATATGTGCCTTTTTATGTTTGCGACCCCAAAATAAGACATATACACAAAGCACAGGTTCGAGACAGGGTAGTGCATCAAGCTGTTTTTCGCCAACTTTATAAAATTTATGATCCATCTTTTATTTATGATTCTTATGCTTGCCGATTTAATAAAGGCACTCACGCGGGAGTTGAGCGTCTTGAAAGTTTTTTAAGAAAAGAAACAAAAAATTATAAAAATAATGCTTGGGTATTAAAGTGTGATATTTCTAAATTTTTTGATTCAATAGATCACGAAATTTTAAAGAAAATTCTTTTTGAAAAAATTGAGTGCTTGGAAACCAAATGGCTTTTAGAAAATATTATAAAAAGTTTTGAAAAATTAGAAGGCAAAGGTCTTCCTCTTGGTAATGTGACAAGTCAACTTTTTGCAAATGTTTATATGAATGTTTTTGATCAGTTTATGAAACATGTTTTAAAAGTAAAATATTATGCAAGATATTGTGACGATTTCGTGTGCGTTTCAAAAGATAAATATTTTCTTGAATTACTTTTACCAAAAATTTCCGAATTTTTAGAAGAGAAACTTAAATTAAAATTACATCCCAAAAAAGTTGAAATTAGAAAAGTATCGCAAGGAGTGGATTTTCTTGGTTATGTAGTTCTTACACATTATAAAGTTTTGCGAACTTCCACTAAAAAAAGAATTTTACGAAAAGTGAAACAAAATTTATTCAAAGAGTCAAAGTTTTCTTATTTAGGAATTTTGTCTCATTGTAGGGGGTATAAACTTTCTAAATTTTTTAATGATAAAAATTTAATTAAAGCTTTGAAGTAATATTTTCAGCAACAGATTTCATTTCGTCATCTTCGTATGCTCTTTTACCGTGCCAGAGTTCAAAGCCATCGTTTGAGAAACGGGGGATGACGTGAATGTGTGAATGGAATATTACTTGCCCGGCAGCGTGGTTATTGTTCATTGTAATATTTACTCCTTCTGCTTTTACTGCTTCTTTCACAGCGAGAGATATTTTTTTAGCTACTTTTATTATGTCTGACATAGTGTCTTCCGGAGTTTCATATATATTTGCATAATGTTCTTTAGGTATTATTAAAGCGTGCCCGATGTTTACTGGCGCAATATCCAAAAAGGCGAGGGTTTTATCATCCTCATAAATTTTCGTGCTAGGGATTTGCCCTTTTATTATTTTACAAAATATACACTCTTCCATATCAATATTATATCAAACTGTGTTAAAATTGTCTTTATGCAACCAAGTAGCCTATTAAATGAATTATTGGAAAAACGAGGCATTACAACAGCCGAGCAAAAAGAGATTTTCCTAAATCCAAATTATGAACGCGATATGCACGATCCTTTTTTAATGCGCGATATGGAAAAAGCTTGCGTGCGGATTTTTGAAGCGATGGAAGCTGGAGAAAAAATATTGGTATATGCGGATTATGATTGCGACGGCATTCCAGGCGCGGTGATATTGAATGACTTTTTTAATAAATTAAATTATAAAAATTTTGAAGTATATATTCCGCAAAGAAATTCTGAAGGATATGGTTTGAATTTGGAAATGGTAAAAAAAATGGACGCAGACGGTGTGAAGCTTTTAATCACGATTGATTTAGGCATCACAGCTGTGGCAGAAGTAGCTCAAGCTATTGTGTACGGCATTGATGTTATAATTACAGATCACCATATTCCGCACGCAGAGCTTCCGCGAGCGTATGCTATTTTGAATCCGAAAGTAGACGAATATTCGGAAAAAATGTTATGTGGGTCTGGGGTTGTTTTTAAATTGGTGCAAGGTTTTTTGAAGAAGTATGGAGGCGCGGGTATTGTGTTTCCTTTGCCTGCGGAACTCGCTACGCTCAGACAGTCCTCGGCTACAGAAAACACAATACCCGCGCCTCTCTCTTGGGAGAAATGGTTGCTTGATATGGCGGGGCTAGCGACACTTTCTGACATGGTGCCGTTGTTGGGAGAAAATAGAGTGATTGCATATTTTGGTTTGAAAGTTTTTAGGAAATCTCCGCGTCCGGGTTTGCAAAAACTTTTGGCAAAGATGAGCATAGATCAGAAATATATTTCTGAAGACGATATTGGTTTTATGGTGACGCCTCGACTTAATGCTGCATCGCGTATGGATGATCCGCGCCGAGCTTTTGAATTGTTGGCAACGCAAGATGAAACGGAGGCAGGAATTTTGGCAAATCATTTGACGAAAATAAATGACGAAAGAAAAAAAATGGTTGCTGGTATTATGAAAGATGTGAATAAAAAATTCGAGAAACGTGAAATGAACGAAGTGATAGTTATAGGGCATCCGGAATGGAAAGTGGGTGTGCTCGGTCTTGTTGCGGGTAAGATTTGTGATGAACATAAAAAGCCCGTGTTTGTGTGGGGTAAAGATGAGAATGATTTTATAAAAGGTTCTTGTCGGTCAGATGGCTCAGTGTCTGTTGTTGAGTTGATGACAGAAACACGTGAGTATTTCTTGGAATTTGGCGGGCACGAAGGCGCGGGAGGATTTACAGTGCATACAGAAAAAGTGCATTTTTTGGAGGAAGCTTTGTCTAGTTCTTTTGTAAATATTCGTGCAAAAAGTGCAGGTGATATTTTTTCTTTGCCTGCGGAACTCGCTACG
Source organism: Candidatus Nomurabacteria bacterium (assembly GCA_021413905.1). Lineage (GTDB taxonomy): Bacteria > Patescibacteriota > Minisyncoccia > Phycocordibacterales > UBA9973 > UBA9973. The sequence goes on along the minus strand of JAIOPO010000004.1, from coordinate 51,962 downwards.
CTCAGACAGTCCTCGGCTACAGAAAAGCAATCTCCCACACTTTTTGATTTAAAATTATCTCTCACTGACGTAAATATGAAAAATTGGAAAGAAATAGAAAAAATGGCGCCATTTGGTTGTGAAAATCCAAAGCCTATTTTTCTTTTTGAAAATGTGAAAATAGAAAAATTGAAAAAATTCGGAAAAAATAATTCACAAGAACATCTAGAAATTATTTTTTCCGATAATAACAAAAAAGCCACAGCGATTTCATTTTTCTCTGGCTTAGATTCCTTTAAAATTCCTTTAGCCGAAGGATTGTCTGTAAACTTACTGGCGACTTTTGATTTATCTCGTTTCCGCGGTCGTGAAGAGCTGAGGCTTAGGATTGTTGATATTATGTAATATAATATAAATATGCAAAATGAAAAAGTAATTATTTATACAGACGGGGCGGCGAGGGGGAATCCGGGGAAAGGCGGATGGGGGGCTATTGTGATTTCGGGTGAAAAGGTACATGAATTGGGAGGCAGGGCAGACCACGCTACAAATAATCAAATGGAACTTTCTGCGCCGATAGGAGCGTTGAAATATTTAAAACATATCAAGTTTAATGGAGACATTGAAATATGTTCTGATTCAAAATATGTGATATTGGGAATCACAGAATGGATTTTTAATTGGCAAAAAAATAATTGGCGAAATACGGCGAAAAAACCTGTTTTAAACAAAGAGCTTTGGATAGAGCTTTATGATTTGGTAAAAGATTTTAAAATAAAATGGACTTACGTAGAAGGGCATTCAGGAATAAAATACAATGAACGCGCAGATGTGATAGCGACGAGCTTTGCAGACGGGGAACCAATAGAATTAATAACTCACTAAAATGCGAGATAAAATTTTTTATTTATTATGTTTCGGATTTGCTTTCGGAATTCTTTTACGTTCTTTGGTTGAGATAAATTTATACTTTGCTTTATTTCTCGGTTTGATATCTGTATTTTTATTTATATTTTTTAATTTAATTTCTAAAAATAATATTGGCATATTAGTGAGTATTTTTATAATTGCATTTTCTTTTGGAATTTTTAGATTTCATATTGCAGATAAACCTGCGCCGTATGTTTTCGAATCACAGCTTGGCAAAAAAGTGGCACTTCACGGAGAAATAATAGACGAGCCAGATGGCAGAGAAAACAATGTGAAGCTGACAATAAAGGCAGATGATAATGGATACAAAACAAAAATACTATTATCTGCGGGGCTGGATGAAGATTATAAATACGGCGACGAAATAAATTTCTCAGGGATTTTAGAAAAACCAGAGAATTTTTTGACAGATCAAGGTAAAGAATTTGATTATGTAAATTATTTGCGTAAAGACGGGATTTTTTATGTGATGCAATATCCGAAGATTGAAATATTGTCGCGAGATAATGGCAATTTTATAAAAAGTATTTTATTTTCTGCGAAAGAAAAATTCTTGGAGAAAATGAATATGGCGATACGAGAACCAGAATCGCTTTTGATGGGCGGGCTGATTTTAGGTGAGCGTTCTTCTTTTGATCAAGCAATGAGGCAGAAATTTATTGATACTGGCACGATACATATAGTCGCTTTGTCTGGATACAATGTCACGATAGTCGCCGAATGGATAATGAAAGCTTTTGCATTTCTGCCGAGGAATTTTGGTTTCGGAATGGGAATACTTGGTATTTTGCTTTTTGTTGTGATGGCGGGCGGGCAGTCCACGGCTGTGCGAGCGGGAATGATGGCGAGTTTGGCACTCATAGCTCGCGCGACAGGGCGCACATATGACATTGCGCGAGCATTAGTCCTCGCAGGAGTAATTATGATTTTATTTAATCCGTATATTTTAGTATACGATGTTTCTTTTCAGCTTTCTTTTATTGCCACAGTGGCTGTGATATTCGTCTCGCCGAAAATGGAAAAATATTTTTATTGGATTACAAAAAGATGGGGCTTGCGCGATGTTGTGTGTGTCACGTTTTCTGCTTATGTTTTCGTTTTACCATTTATACTTTACAAAATGGGTAATCTTTCAATAGTGGCATTGCCGGCAAATATTATGATTTTGCCTTTTATTCCTATCACTATGATTTTTGGTTTTATTACAGGTTTTGCCGGACTTATCTGGCATATTTTAGCTTTGCCTTTTGGATATATTTCTTATCTTTTATTGCACTATGAACTCAGCACTATAAGCTTCTTTTCGCATCTGCCTTTTGCTGCTTTCGCTGTGCCAAATTTTCCGTTGATTTTGACAATAGCTATTTATATTTATTTTGCTTATTGGTTGTTTAGCGGGAGTTTAAAAAATTCTGCTCAATAACCTCCCAATTTAGATTTTCAAAAAACGCTTCCACATATTTTTTCTTTTCAGAAGTGGGGTAATCATAAACGTAAGCGTGTTCCCACATATCAATACCGAGGATATATGGCAAGCCATTTAATTGTCCTAAATGCTGTTCGTCTACCCAAGTATGTATTAATTGGTCTGTTTGTTTATCGTAATACAAAACTGCCCAGCCGACTCCGCGAGTCATAGCGAGCATTTTAAAACCACTAAGCCAAGCATCAAAAGATGGCGCTTGTTTTTCAATAGCAGTTTTTAATTCAGAATTTTCTGGCAATGGTTTCGCTCCGCCTTCCAAAGACTTGAAATAGTATTCGTGATTTCTCATTCCGTTGAATTCAAAACCAAATCTTCTTTGCAATTCGCCGATAGTGTAAGTATTCTTCTCTGGGTCAGCCATAAGTTCGCTAATTTTTTCCACTATCAAGTTTGCACTTTTCACGTATCCTGCATAAAGCTTCAAATGCTCTTCAATGTTTTTATTTGAAATTCCTTTTAAATCTTTTAAATTAAATTCTTTTTGTATAAATTGTTGCATGGTAATATTATAGCATGTTTGAAAATTGCAAAAAATACTATTTGTTGATTCTTGCAGTGATGCTTTTAGGTGTAAATATTTATATTTTTTCTTTAGACAGACAAAATGTTCATCGTGGTCTGACTTTTGCTATGCTTGATATCGGGCAAGGGGACGGGCTTTTTATAGAATCGCCGGCTGGGGTGCAGGTGATGTTTGATGCAGGTCTAGCACATAAAGTTTTAAGTCCGCTTTCTCAAGTGATGCCGATATATGATAAAAAAATAGATGCTATTGTTATCACTAATCCGGATGCAGATCACATTGCAGGATTTTTAGATATTTTGAAAAATTATAAAGTAGGAAAAGTTTTTGAGCCGGGAACATTTAATAATTCGAAAACTTATAAGAATTTAGAAGCAGAAATAAAAAGGCAAAATATTCCGGACATTTTAGTAAAAAAGGGAATGAGGTTGAATCTTGGTGGCGGAGCAGTAATTGATATTTTATTTCCGGATAGAGATGTTGCGAACTGGGAGACGAATGATGGATCGGTGATTGCGCGTTTGTCGTACGGAGAAACTTCGGTGATGTTGACGGGGGATGCGACAAAATTGACGGAGAGGATAGTGTTAAAGGAAAATGATGCCCGACTTTTAAAATCGACGATTTTAAAAGTCGGGCATCACGGTTCGCATACCTCCACTTCACCTGAATTTATGCAGGCTGTTTCTCCTATATATGCGATGATTTCAGATGGTAAAAATAATAAATACGGACATCCGCACAAGGAAACTCTGGATATTCTAAATCAGTTTAAAGCAAAGGTTTTTCGTACTGATTTATTAGGCACAATAGTGATGAAATCAAACGGAAAAACTTTTAATTTTTCTTTTTTAAAATAACTTTCCTTGTTGTGTTAATAATATGATAGAATGAGTATATTAAAATTAATTATATTAAATACTGATGAAAGACAAAAAAATCGAGCAGTTTATTAAAAACGAAGCTAAAAGACAATCCGAAGGATTGGAACTTATACCATCTGAAAATTATGTATCCGCTGATGTGCTGACTGCAAATGGCTCGATTTTTACTAATAAATATTCTGAAGGTTATCCGGGTAGGCGGTACTATGGAGGGCAAGATTGGACTGACGCAGTGGAACGCCTTGCAATAGAACGTGTATGTAAACTTTTCAAATGTAAATTTGCAAATGTTCAGCCACATTCTGGCGCTCCGGCAAACTTGGCTGTTTATTCAGCGCTCCTTGAGCCAGGAGACACAGTGCTCGGTATGGATCTCTCTCATGGAGGGCATTTGACACACGGACATCCAATGACATTGCCGGCAAAGATTTATAAATTTGTCACTTACAAAATGAAAAATCCGGAGACAGGTGAAATTGATTATGAGGACATGCTCCGAGTTGCAAAAGAAACTAAACCAAAATTAATCATTGCCGGATTTTCTGCATACTCCAGAACTCTTGATTATAAAAAGTTTGTCAGTATTGCAAAAGAAGTTGGTGCTATCACGATGGCGGATATGGCGCATATTGCAGGGCTCATCGCAGCCGGAGTATTGCGAAATCCTTTTGATGATGGTTTTGATATTATTACTTCCACTACACACAAGACTTTGCGCGGACCACGTGGAGGAATTATTTTGACACGCGAGAGTGAAGAAATTGCGAAAAAAATAGATAAAGCTATTTTCCCTGGCATTCAAGGTGGTCCACATATGCATACTATCGCTGCTAAAGCTGTGGCTTTCGGAGAAGCATTAACTCCGGCATTTAAAAAATACGCAAAACAAGTTTTGAAAAATGCGAAAGCGATGGAAAAGGTTATGAAGAAAAACAAAGTGCGAATGATCGGCGGAGGCACAGATAATCATTTGATACTTGCAGATGTTTTCGGCTCTCTCGGTGTTACTGGTAAAGAAGCGCAGACTGTTTTGGATGAAGTGGGTATGACTTTAAATATGAATTCTATTGCAGGGGATACTCGTAAACCGCTTGATCCATCTGGAATTCGTTTCGGCACTCCAGCTATCACAACACGCGGATTTAAAGAAAAAGAATGCGCACTCGTAGCAGAGCTTTTGCTTGAAACATTACGCAATAAAGACAATAAAAAGAAAAAAGAAGAAATTGCAAAGAAGATAAAACAACTCGCCAAAAAATTCCCAATACCTAAAAAGTTTGTGTAAAAATAATATGAAAAAAGGAAAACTCATAGTAATAGATGGCACTGATGGGTCGGGGAAAGCGACACAGGTGGATTTACTGATCAAACGTTTGAAAAAAGAAGGACACAAAGTAGAGATGTTGGATTTTCCAGAATACTATAATAATTTTTTTGGTAAATTTATCGGACACTGTCTTTCTGAACAATATTATAATTTTTTAAATGTGCATCCAAAGATAGCTTCTGTTTTGTATGCCGCTGATAGATGGGAGACAAAAGAAAATATTGTAAAATGGTTAAAACAAGGAAAAATAATCATAGCTAATAGATACGTTTCCGCGAATCAGATTCACCAGGGGGGTAAAATAAAAAACGCTAAAAAAAGATCAGAATTTATAAAATGGTTAGATGAAATGGAATACGAAGTTTTTAAGATTCCTCGTCCAGATATGACATTGTATTTATCTTTGCCTGTTAGTATTAGTTTGGATTTAATGAAAGAACGTCAATCTAAAATGAAAAGAGAATATTTGAAAAAGAAAAAAGATGTGCATGAGAGCGATGTTGATTTTTTAGAAAATTCTCGTAAAAGTGCATTGTGGCTTTCTTCTTATTTAAAAAACTTTGTAAAAATAAATTGCGCAAATAAAAATCAAATTTGCACTCGAGAAGATATACACGAGGAGGTTTATGAGATAGTTAAAAAAGTAGTAAAATAAAAATTAAGTAAAATTCATGCAACTAAAAGTAAAAAAATTAAATAATGATGCAAAATTGCTGACACACGGACATCCGGGGGATGCGGGTATGGATTTTTATACTGTGAATGATGTTACGATTCCTGCCGGAAAACAAATGAAAATACATACTGGTGTGGCTGTGGAAATACCCGAAGGATATGTGGGTTTGATTTGGGATAAATCCAGTATTTCTTTTAATATGGGTTTAAAAGTTATGGGTGGAGTCATTGATGCTGGTTATCGCGGAGAAATAATTATGTGTATGCTAAATACTTCTGATAAGGAAGTGACTTTGGAAAAAGGAAATAAAATTGCTCAGATGTTGATACAAAAATTCGAACATTGTGATATTGTAGAAGAAGTGGAAGATTTGACTGATACGGTGCGTGGTGATAGCAGGGAAGGTAGCACAGGACATAAATAAAATGAAACAACAAATAGAAAATTTAATAAAAGAGGCGTTAAAAAAACTTGATATAAACGAAGAGATGAATTTTGTCGTGGAGCATCCGGAAGATTTAAAGAATGGGGATTATTCTACAAATGTCGCTATGGTTTGCGCGAAAAAATTAAAAATGAAACCAATAGATTTAGCAGAGAAACTAATTGCTGAACTTTATGAAGATACAAATGAAAAAGGAATAGTAGGAGTAGACACTATTCAAATAGCCGGCGCAGGGTTTATTAATTTTTATTTAACAAGAGAATTTTTCAGTGATTATGTAAAAGATATTTTACATAAAGGAGAAGATTGGGGGAAAAATGAAGTATTGTCTGGCAAAAAAGTAATGGTGGAATACACTCAGCCAAATCCTTTCAAGCCTTTTCATATTGGGCATTTGATGAGTAATGCTATTGGGGAATCAGTTTCGAGAATTGTGGAATTCTCCGGAGCGAAAACTATCCGTGCAAATTATCAAGGCGACGTCGGTCCGCATATTGCGAAAGCGATTTATGGGATGTATAAAGCAGGTGCTCCGGCAGATGAATCTGCGCCTGCTTCTGTTCTTGCTCAATATATTGGTGAGTGCTATTCAAAAGGCAGTGATTTGTATGACAATGACCAAGAAGCGAAAAAAGAAATCGACATAATAAATAAAAAAGTTTACGACAGGAGCGATGCGGAAATAAATAAAATTTATGATTGGGGTAGGAAAGTTACTCTTGAAGCATTTGAAGAAATTTATAAAATTCTTGGCACAAAATTTGATTATTATTTTTTTGAAAGTGAGATGGCGCCTATAGGTGAGAAAATTGTCCGCGCAAATGTGCCAAATGTCTTTGAAGAATCAGAAGGCGCTATAGTTTTTCACGCAGAAAAATATAATCCGAAACTTCATACGCGAGTATTTTTGACTTCTCAAGGCATACCGCTTTATGAGACGAAAGAAATAGGACTGACAATGATAAAGTTTGAAAAAGAAAATCCGGATATTTCTATAGTTGATACAGCCATCGAGCAAGGAGAATATATGAAAGTCGTCCAGCAAGCGATTGCATTGATGCATCCGGAACTTGAAAAAAGAATGAAACATATCACGCACGGTATGATGCGCCTTGCTTCCGGCAAGATGTCTTCACGAAAAGGCAATGTCATAACAGGGGAATCTTTGTTGCGGGATTCTATGGATGTAGTATTGGAGAAAATCCAAGACAGAGATTTCACCGAAGAAGAAAAAAAGAAAGTTTCAGAAATTGTTGGCGTGTCTGCTTTGAAATATTCTATTCTTCGCTCATCTTTGGGTTCTGATATTATTTATGATTTTGAAAAATCAATTTCTTTTGAAGGGGATTCCGGTCCATATTTACAATATTCCGCAATGCGCGCGAAATCAATCCTCGTGAAAGCTGGTGAAATAAAAAAAGCTTCAGAAATTCCTGAACAAATTTCTGAATTAGAAAAAATAATTTATCGTTTCCCGGAAGTCGTCGTTCACTCATATGAAGAACTAGAACCGCATCACATTGCCACATATCTGACAGCTTTGGCTTCCAGCTTCAATTCTTTTTACGCACAAACACAAATCTTAAATTCGGAAGACAAATATTCTCCGTATTATATTTCTCTCACAAAATCATTCCTAACCACAATGCAAAATGGTCTTTGGCTTTTGGGCATTAAATTGCCGGAGAGAATGTAGTAATTAATATTATGTGTATAATAAATTTTATGGTAAATAATTGTGAATCTTTTTCTTTTAAAGATTGGGCAACTATAGTAATTTCTATTTTAGCTTTAATCATTGCTAGTAGGCCTTATTGGCCAATTAAGCCAGAAATTAATGGTAGAATTATAAGTCTTACTGGGAGTCCAAGTATCTCTTATACACATACAGATATTAACTTAGAAAATAAAACTATAAATGGTTTTGGGTATACTTTACAGGTTTCTTTAACAGTTCTAAAGAAAGCAATAAATATAAAAGATTTTGATGTATTTGTAAAATACCCAGGAGATGAAAAGTATTATTCTGCTAAAGCTTATAAATCTGACGATGTTGAATATAAATTTAACAATGGTAAAAAAAATATCTTGAGAATTCCATCAGATAAAGATCTTTTGTTTATAACTTATTTAAAACAAGATAAAGCTAATTCTTATTATGTTAGTTTTGTTGTTGAAAAAGAAAAATCAACAGATTTTAAATTAGTTCTTAATTTTGAAGAGATTAAGTTTGTTTTTTACGATTATAATGGAAAAAGTTACAGTGTTCTCTTTTATAAGAAGGATATGGATGCATCAAAGTTATATTTTGATGAGAATTCTTGGAAAGTAGAATAATTTTCGTTTCTTTACTCGTGCGTATGTAGTAGAATAGTTTAATGACCCAAGAGCAAGCGCTAAATATTTTAAAAACGGGAGCGAATGTTTTTTTGACTGGCGAGCCGGGGGCAGGTAAAAGTTATACTATCAATTCTTTTGTGAATTATTTGCGTAACAATGGCGTGGAGCCCGCGATAACCGCATCAACAGGTATAGCCGCGACGCATATAGGCGGGATGACGATACACTCTTGGAGTGGCATAGGTATACGCACGAAACTTGATAAATACGAATTGGACAAAATAGCGAGCACTGAATATATTTCAAGACGCATTAGGAAAACGCGTGTTTTGATAATTGATGAGATATCAATGCTAACGGCAAATATGCTCGATATGATAGACGCAGTGTGCAGAGAAGTAAAACAAAACAGTGAAGCTTTTGGCGGAATACAAATAATTTTAGTTGGAGATTTTTTTCAATTGCCACCGATAGTGCGTAGCAATACAGAAGAAAAACAAAATAGTCTTTTGATAGAAAAAAAGAAAAGTATTTTTGCATATGACGCAGTGTCTTGGGGTAGGGCGGGCTTGGTCATTTGCTATCTGACAGAACAACATCGTCAGGATGATCCGGATTTTTTAAATTTACTTTCGGCAATACGCGCAGATAAAATAAATGACGAGCATATGGAATACGTCACAGCTAGGCAAACCATTTTAGACGATGTGCCAGACGATGTCACGAAACTTTTTTCGCACAATTATAATGTGGATCAGATAAATAATATTGAGCTTGAAAAAATAAGTGAAGAGAAAAGAATTTTTGAAATGGTTTCCGAAGGGCGTGAACCTTTGGTAATGTCACTCAAGAAAGGATGCTTGTCACCGGAAATTTTGACGCTTAAAATCGGTGCAGTGGTAATGTGCACGAAAAACAATCCGAAAGAAGGTTATGTGAATGGCACACTCGGTGTAGTGGAGGATTTTGAAGAGTTTACCGGTTACCCGATAATTAAAAAGAAAAACGGAAAAAGTTTTACAGTTTCACCATTGGATTGGGTTGTCGAAGAAAATGGCAAAGTGCGCGCGATGATTTCGCAAGTGCCTTTGCGTTTGGCATGGGCGATGACAGTGCATAAAAGCCAGGGAATGTCGCTCGATTCGGCTATTATGGATTTGTCACAAGTTTTTGAATACGGGCAAGGATATGTGGCGCTTTCTCGTGTGCGTAGATTGTCGGGTTTGTATTTGCTCGGCATAAATGATAGAGCTTTTAAAGTGCATCCAGATATTTTAGAAAAAGATATTTTTTTCAAAGATCAATCTTCCGAAGCGGTGAAAGTTTTCGGTAAACTCTCAAAAGAAGAAACTCAAAAGATGCACAAAAATTATTTGAATTCTTTTTAATTTTTTGGGCTGGAAAAAAGTTCAATTTATGCTAAAATCCTATTATGTCTGAAAATAAAGAAAATATTACAAAAAGTGAGACAGCTTTGCGTGAGGAAAAAGTTTTAGAATTCTGGAAAGAAAATAAAATTTTTGAAAAGACGATAAATCGAAAAGATAATCCAAAAGGAGATTATATTTTTTATGAAGGACCACCGACAGCAAATGGTAAACCAGGTATTCATCATTTAGAAGCTCGTTCTTTCAAAGATGTTGTTCCTCGTTACAAAACAATGCAAGGTTTTCATGTTGGTAGAAAAGGGGGTTGGGATACACATGGTTTGCCTGTTGAATTGGCTGTGGAAAAAGCTCTTGGTTTAAAATCAAAAAAAGAAATAGAAAATTATGGTGTAAAACTTTTTAATCAAAAGTGTAAAGAGAATGTTTGGGAATATTTGGAATTTTGGAATAAATTTACAGAAAGAATGGGTTATTGGATTGACCAAGAAAATCCATATGTGACATATGAAAACAGTTATATAGAAGCATTGTGGGGTGTTGTAAAGAAAATAAATGATAGAGGATTTTTATATAAAGATTTTAAGGTTTTGCCTTGGTGTACACGTTGTGGTACGGCCCTCTCAAGTCATGAACTCTCACAACCGGGAGCATATAAGGATGTGAAAGATTTGTCCGTATATATAAAATTTAAAATTAAAAATTTCGATCACGCATATTTTTTGGCATGGACGACAACGCCTTGGACTTTACCGGGAAATGTCGGACTTGCAGTTGGTAATGATTTTATTTACGTTGAGGCAAAAGTCGGTGATGAGATTTTAGTGTTGGCAAAAGAAAGATTGGAAATATTAAATCAGCCGTATGAAATTATTGCTGAACATAAAGGCAGTGAAATGATTGGTATGGAATACGAACCATTGTTCCCATATTTAAAAGATTTGGCTAAAGATGATGAAAAAATAAAAAATGCTTTTAAAATTTACGGAGCGGATTTTGTTACGACTACTGACGGTACGGGTATAGTGCATACCGCTGTTATGTATGGAGCAGATGATTTTGAGCTTGGTACAAAAGTCGGTTTGCCTAAATATCATACAGTAAATGAAGAAGGAAAATTCGTCATCGGTACGGATTTCTTAGCAGGTAGATATGTAAAAGAAACAGATGAGAACGGTAAACCTACTTTGGCTGTGGATATAATAAATCATTTAACAGAACGAAGTCTTTTGTTTAAAAAAGAAAATTATATGCATAGCTATCCGCATTGTTGGCGTTGTGATACACCGCTCATTTATTACGCACGTTCTTCTTGGTATTTCCGCATGAGTGCGCTTCGCGAACAATTGCTCGCAGGAAATGAAAAAATAAATTGGGAGCCGGAATATATTAAAAAAGGACGTTTTGGTGAATGGCTTGATGGTATAAAAGATTGGGCTATATCCAGAGATAGATATTGGGGTACACCGATACCTGTTTGGCAAAAAGAAGATGGCTCTTATAAAGTTGTCGGTTCTTTGGCTGATTTGAAAAAATATACTAAAAAATCAGGCAATAAATATTTTGTAATGAGACATGGAGAAACAGAAGCAAATAAAAAAAATATAATTTGCACACAACCTTCAGGTAAATGGCATTTAGATAAAGACGGTAAAGAGCAAGTGGAAATTTCCGCAGAATTTCTGAAAGATAAAAAAATTGATTTGATATTTACTTCTGATTTTACTCGTACTATTGAAACTGCGGAAATCGTCGCTCAAAAATTGGGATTGAATAAAGAAAATATTATCAAAGATGAAAGACTGCGAGAAATAGGAGCGTATTCTTTTGATGGAAAGAATTGGGAAGAATATCATAAATATCACATAAAAACGGAAGCAAATTTTAATTTGCATGTAGAGGATGATGAATCATATCAAGATGTGAAAAATCGTATGACAGCATTTTTGTATGATGTTGAAGAAAAATACAAAGACAAAAATATTTTATTTGTGACTCATGGTGGTCCTGCTTGGTTGTTGTGTGCAGGTATTGAAGGAAAAAATGTAAAAGAAACATTAAAAATGATTTTAGATAAAAAAGATTTTCATTTTTTTCAAAATGCTGAAATCAAGGAATTAGATTTTGTGCCATTACCTCATAATGCAAATTACGAATTGGATTTTCATAAGCCATATATTGATGAGATAGTTTTGGAAGATAATGGTCAAAAAATGATTCGCACGGGAGAAGTGATGGATGTGTGGTTTGATTCTGGGGCTATGCCTTATGCTCAAAATCATATTCTGGGTAAAGAGATTGATTTTAATCCGATAAAAGCGGATTATATTTCTGAAGCGATAGATCAGACTCGCGGATGGTTTTATACTTTGCATGCAGTTATAAATTTACTTTCTGATGAACCTGGTAATGCTTATAAAAATGTCGTTTGTTTGGGGCATATCTTAGACGCAAATGGACAAAAAATGTCAAAGTCAAAAGGAAATGTCGTGGACCCTTGGCTTATGTTTGAAAAATATGGCGCGGACACTATTCGTCTTTGGATGTATTCCGTAAATCAACCGGGTGAATCAAAGAATTTTGATGAGAGAACTGTCATGGAAATTCATCGTCAATTTTTTGGTTTGCTTTATAACGTCGTCGCTTTTTATGAACTCTATAGAGATCCACAATTAGAAGTATTCACAGAATTAAAATCTGAAAATATTTTAGATCAATGGATTTTGGCGCGTTTAAATGAATTGAATAAAACTGTAACAGATAATTTAGACAATTATAGAACATTGGAACCAGTGCGTGCTGTTCGTGATTTTATCGATGATCTTTCTACTTGGTATTTGCGTCGTTCAAGAGAGAGAATTAAAAATGGAGATATCGAAGCAAAACAAACTCTGTATTTTGTGTTGAAAAATTTAGTGAAAATTATGGCCCCATTTGCGCCTTTTGCGTCCGAAGATATTTGGCAAAAATTAAAAAATAAAAATGATGTAGAATCTGTACATTTGGCAGAATGGCCGGAAGTAAATATTTTAAATTTTAATGATGAAATTTTAGAAAATATGAAACAAGTCAGAGAAATTGTTTCATCTGGTTTAAAAGAAAGACAAAAATCAGGAATTCCCGTAAGACAGCCTTTGAGTAATATTCAAATTTTTTATCATGAATTTAATATAAATTATATAGAGATTCTAAAAGAAGAATTGAATATAAAAAATGTTGAATTTATTAAATCTGAAAATGTAGAAGATGTTATAAAATTAGATACAGAAATCACACCAGAATTAAAAATAGAAGGCAATTATCGCGAGCTAGTGCGAGCTGTGCAAGATATGCGGAAAACAAAAGGTTTGATGCCTAGTGATTTGATAGTGTTGAAAATTGATACTGATGAAAAAGGCAAAGAAATAATAAATAAATTCAAAGATGAATTTTTGAAGATTGTCGGCGTTAAACAAATTGATTTTACAAAAAATGACGGCAATGAAATAAAAATCAACGAATTGGTATTTAAGGTTGTGATAGAATAAAGGTATGAAAATCTTTCCCTTTAGGAAAGGTTTAGTTTAATTTTATGCATCACATTTATCACACGGAGGGAATAATATTGGGAAGCAAGAATTATGGCGAGGCGGGGAAATGTTATTACATTTTTACGCGTGATTTAGGGATGATTTTTGCATCTGCGCAAGGTGTGCGAAAAATGTCTTCGAAACTTCGTTATGTTTTGCAGGATTTTTCTTATATCAAACTCGACCTCGTGCGGGGTAAAGATTTTTGGCGTTTGACTAGTGCATCGAAAACAAATGCTCTAGAGAATCTTTCTAGAAATCCGGATACTTTCGCAATAATTTTTAATATTGCGCGTTTACTGAAACGCCTGTTGGCGGGAGAAGAAAAAAATGATATTTTGTTTACCGATTTGATTTCAGGTTTTTCGGTTTTGGAAAAAGCTGAAAATAAAGAAGAAATAAAAAATATAGAATCTGTCATGGTATTGCGTATTCTAAATAATTTAGGTTATGTCGGAGCGGGGGATGATTTTGGAAAATTCACAAAATCACCATTTGAAGAAGATTTGATTTTTGAAATGGGTAAAAATCGTTTGAAAATATTAAATGAAATAAATCGTGCTTTAAAAGAAACACATTTGTAAAAAGACATTTTAAAATTTTGTTTGAAATGGTATAATTATCAGATGTTAGAAAATGATAAAGGTAAATTAAATAGACTTGAAGAGATGAAAGTCAGATTGTTTAGCAAGGGTTATAAAGTGCACGACCCATATCATACGAGTTTTTCAGAATCAAAAGAAATAGACGTGCCTGATGTTTGGGCTACGGAAAAACAAGAAAATACTATGAATAAATTTTTTATGAAAACTTCAATGTTCAAGAAATTCTTTATGTTCTCGATAGGTTTTTTTATATTGGCTATGTTATTTGCTTCGTATTCTTTTTTCTTTGGCGGAAATACAGTGTCGAATGACAATATAGATATTGCTGTTTTGGGAAATACTTTTACTGCCGGTGGGGAAGAATTGCCTTTGCAAATAGAAATAACAAATAGAAATAATGCCGATTTGCAATTAGTGGATCTCGTTATTGATTATCCAAAAGGCTCCAGTGATGCTTCCGGAAATATGTCGCATTTGCGTCAATCAATCGGAACGGTATCAGCCGGATCTGTTCATACTGAAAATACAAAAATAGTTTTGTTTGGAGAACAAGACAGTATTCAACCAGTAAAGATTTCAATTGAATACAGGGTCGAAGGCTCCAATGCTATTTTCGTAAAAGAAAAAGATTATCCTGTGTCTATAAGTTCAGCCCCGATTAATTTATCCATAGATGCGCCGACAGAAGCAAGTCCGAATCAAGATATTACTTTGAATATAAAAGCGACTCTCAATTCAACAAAAACAGTAAATAAAATGTTGTTAAGAGTGGATTATCCTATTGGTTTTCAATTTGATAAAGCAATACCGATGCCTTCTTTTGGTAATAACGTTTGGTCTTTGGGTGATTTGGCTCCAGGAGCAGAAAGCAATATTACAATTTTAGGCAAAATGTCCGATGTTTCCGATGGTGAAGATAAAACTTTTCATGTTTGGAGTGGTTCACAAGCTGACAATGACAAGACTTTGATAGGTATTGTATTTAATTCTTTAGGTCATACTATAAATATCAAAAAACCATTTATCGATGCTCAGCTTTTTATAAATGGAGTATACCAAAGAGAATACGCAGTGGATTCTAAAACACCAATACAAGGACAAATAAATTGGGTAAATAATTTACCTACAAAAGTAAATGATTTGCAAATTGTCGCAAAGATTTCCGGCAATGCTGTGAATAGGAAAACCATAAATACACAAGGTGGATTTTATGATTCAAATCAAAATACTATTATTTGGGATAAAAATGCTGATAGTACTTTGTCTGAAGTAGAACCCGGAGCGTCTGGTGCTTTGTCTTTTTCATTTTCTCCAATATCTTTATTTTCTGCAGGGAGTATTGCAAATTCACCCACTGTAAATATCGATGTTTCTATAAATGGCAAACAAGCTGTAGAAGGCAATGTATTGCAACAATTAAATAATTCTGAATCAAAAATAATTCGTATCACTTCTGATTTAGGTATTGCAAATAAAATTTTGTATTATTCCGGTTCATTTAAAAATAATGGACCCATTCCTCCGAAAGTCGGACAAGAGACTACCTATACAGTAGTCTGGACTCTTTCAAATACAGCCAACAATATTTCCAAAGCTCAACTCATGACGACATTGCCACCATGGGTCAGATTTGTCGGAAGTATTTCTCCGGCAAATGAAGATTTGAATTACAATCCTTCAACTCATGATTTAGTTTGGAATATCGGCGGTATTCCACGCGGAACTGGTATTACAGAAGCCGATAGAGAAATATCTTTTCAATTAGCATTTACTCCTTCTTCTTCTCAAGTGGCTACATCTCCGACATTGGTAAATAATCTCGTTTTGACGGGACACGATGATTTTGCTAATGTGAATATACAGGTCAATAAAGGCACGCTTAATATAAGTTTATCAAATGATTCGAATGCTTCGGCAGGGTCCAATACTGTTATACAATAATTTAATATAAATATGTCTAATAAAGAAAATAAAAAAGAAGAAAGTGAGTTAATGGAAAAAATAGTGAGTCTTTGTAAGAGACGCGGTTTTATTTTTCCGGGTTCTGAAATTTACGGGGGATTTGCGGGCACTTGGGATTATGGGCATTTTGGAAATGAAATTTTAAATAATATAAAAAATTCTTGGTGGGAAAAATTTGTTTCTAATCGTGAAGATATGTATGGTATTCGTGCTGCAATCTTGATGCGTCAAGAAGTGTGGCAAGCTACCGGACATGCGGAGCATTTTGCAGATCCAATGGTAGAATGTGAAAAATGTCAGCATCGTTTTCGAATAGATCAAATTGAAGATAAAAATAATTGTGCTGATTGTGGAGGCAAACTAGGGGAAGCTCGCCAATTCAATATGATGTTTCAAACAAAAGTGGGAGCCTCAGAAGATTCCTCTGCTATTTCATATCTTCGCCCAGAGACTGCACAAGGAATATTTGTGAATTTTAAAAACATTGTGGACACACATCATCCAAAGATTCCATTTGGTATTGCTCAAATTGGTAAAGCTTTTAGAAATGAAATTACACCCAGAGATTTTATTTTTCGTTCTCGTGAATTTGAGCAAATGGAAATAGAATATTTTGTACGAGAAAATAATTGGGAAAATGCTTTTAATGAATTGAAAAATGAAATGCATTTATGGATGAGTAGCGTGGGTATTGATATGAATAAAGTACACGAGCTTGAAGTAGTATCAGAAGATTTGGCACACTACTCAAAACGCACAGTAGATTTTGAGTTTGATTATCCTTTTGGCCGAAAAGAGCTTTTCGGTCTTGCATATCGAGGAGATTTTGATTTGAAGATACACAAGCTTGAATATGTAGACGAGGAGAACAGCGAAAAGATTACTCCACATGTGATAGAGCCTTCATTTGGTGTAGAGAGGGCATTATTAGCTATATTATTATCTGCATATACTGAAGATGAAATGGGTGGAGAAGTTCGTATATATTTAAAACTTCGTCCACAAATTGCCCCTGTGCTTTGTGCTGTGTCTCCACTGTTGAAAAATAAACCAGAATTAGTATCAAAAAGTAGGGAAGTATTTTCTATGTTAAAAAAAGAATTCGGCCGTGTGGCTTGGGATGACAATGGCAACATCGGCAAGCGTTATCGCCGACAAGACGAAATCGGCACGCCGTGGTGCATCGTCATCGACTTCGACACCCTTGGTGAAAATCCAGAGCTTTTGGATACTGTGACTATCCGCGATCGAGATACCGGAAACCAAGAAAGAATAAAAATTTCTGAATTAATTTCTTATATAAAAAATAAATTGAATTAGAAATGAACGTAGAAGATTTTTTAGTTATAGGGATGAGTCCTGGTAATGGCTACTTTAAACAAGAGGTTATTGATAGGATATTAAAAAAATATTCAGATGAGTATTTAAATTTAGGAATATTTATTCCAGATGTTCCAGCAATTTCAACATACCTAGCTCTTGGTTATTCAGAAAATATTGCACGTGGTAAAAAAGCAATTCCTCAAGGTAATAATTTTAAAAATAGAGTAAAAAGATCTATTAAAAATCAAAATCTTAATGAAAGTCATATTCTAGTTTTTGATTGGCAAAAAGAAAATATTGAAAATAATAATGATTATAAAAAAGAATATAATTACGTTAAAAATTTATATTTTACAAATAAAGACTTTGAAAAAGATATAAATCAAGCAACAAAAAATGTTTTGATAGAAAATCCTTTTAAAAAGAAAAGTATTGAATTAAGTGATATTCAAATTGGAACTCATTATATTCTTTCTGAATTTGCGTTTATGAAATTTTTGCCAAAATATTTAAAACAATATAATAAATTTATTTATGGATACCATAAAGAATGGGATGTTTTCGAGAAATTTATAAATGGTTTTTATGACGATAATAAAAAAGATAATCTTGTATTTTTAAAGATACAAGACTTTAGTTATTAAATAATCAACTAAAAGCTTTTATTTCGAATAGAAAGAATAACTTTTCTTACATCTCAGCCATGGCGTAGATGAATTTTGGTGGTATAATATGTTCATGTCTAAATATTATAAAGGTGTAAAAGTAAATTCTTTTGGTTTACCCATTTTAATTAGCGAAAAGAAAAATTCAATAATAAAAAATCCAAAGCGGCTTTATCTTGGCTCTTTTTTGTCACCTTTTCAAAAAGATTCTGTAAAAAATTTAATCATCATGTACGACATTCCTAGTGAGCAAAAGAAAGAACGCGATTGGTTTCGTAGGCATTTAATTAAGTTCGGTTATGTAATGATTCAAAAAAGTGTTTGGGTAGGACCTTCACCCTTACCGAAAGATTTTACGAGCTATTTGAAAGAAATAAAAATAGGGGATAACTTTAAAACTTTTAAATTAGCTAAACCTTATGATACAAAAAAGAGTAGTATGTAGATTTTATATCTACGCCATGGCGTAGATTGAGTTATTGGAATTCTGTGATAGAATAATTTTATGGATCGAATAACTATTTTTGGAGTATCTGGATCAGGGAAGTCTACATTGGCAAATGAGCTTGGAAAGAAATTAGATTTACCAGTGGTGCATCTTGATAAATTGTACTGGACTAAAGACTGGAAAGAAGTATATTCCACAAAAATGGAATTTAAAAATGCAGTAGAGCCATTTGTAAAACAAGACAAATGGATTATTGATGGTAATTATAAAAAAACTCTTCCTAGTAGATTAGAAAGAGCTGATGTAATTATATTTTTTGATTTTCCAAAGTGGAGATGTGTATGGAGAGCTTTTGTAAGAATTTTTAATACAGATAAGCCATTTGATAAACCAGATGGAGCAAAACAAAAGATTAGTTTTGATTTAATAAAATACATTCTCCTATGGCCAAACAAAGAAATGCTTGTCTTAGCTGAAAGCTATAAAGATACAAAACAAGTTTTCATTGTTCATAATAATAAAGAGATAAAAGAAACACTTTCAAAAATGTGCTAATATAAAAGGCATGAAAGCTAAAAAAACAATTTTAAAGAATGGGTTACGAGTTATTACAATACCAATGAAAGAAAGCCCGACGGTGACAGCTTTGGTGTTGGTGGAAACAGGTTCCAAATATGAGACTCGAGAGTTAAACGGTTTATCACATTTTTTGGAACATATGTGTTTCAAGGGTACTGTAAAGCGTCCGACTGCGCGTGATATTTCTACAGAGTTAGACACTATGGGAGCGCAATACAATGCTTTTACCGGCCAAGAATATACAGGTTATTATGCAAAAAGTGATGTGAAACATTTCAAGAAAATTTTTGATGTAGTTTCTGATATTTATTTGAATTCCACTTTTCCAGAAACTGAAATGGAAAAAGAAAAAGGAGTGATAATAGAAGAAATAAATATGTATGAAGATTTACCAATGCGTCATGTGCAAGACATGCTTATGGAAGTATTGTATGGAGATCAGCCTGCGGGTTGGAATATTGCCGGTCCGATTGAGAATATTAAAAAAATGAAACGCGATGATTTTGTTAAATATAAAAAAGAACAATATGTTCCAAAAGCCACAACGGTGGTCGTCGCAGGGGGAGTATCTGAAAAAGAAATGATGCAGGAAATTAAAAAAGCTTTTGGTGATTTAAAGAATGATAAAAAATTTGGAAAAATAAAGACAATTGAAAAACAAGATAAGCCAAATATTAAAATAAAACATAAAGCCACAGATCAAACACATTTTGTTTTAGGTTTTCGCGCATTTGATATTTTTAACAAAAAAAATGCAATACTGTCCGTATTGTCCGGTGTTTTGGGTGCAGGGATGAGCTCCAGACTTTTTTATAAACTTCGCGAAGAAATGGGAGTTTGTTATTATGTTCGCGCAAATACAGACCCGTATACTGACCACGGAGTATTTCAGATTTCTTCTGGTGTGGACAATAAGCGTGTCAAAGAAGTCATCACTGCGATATTGGAAGAATGTTCAAAATTAAAAGATGAACTTGTTTCAGAAAAAGAATTAAATAAAGTAAAAGAGATTTTTATTTCCGGTATGAAAATGGGTTTGGAAGCCACAGATGATATTGCCAATTTTTACGGAGGACAAGAAATACTTTTAAAGAAAATAGAATCAGCTGAAGAAAAAGCAAAAAAAATAAAGATGGTGACCCCAAAACAAGTGCGTGATATGGCTAGAGAAATATTTAAAAATGACAAATTAAATCTTGCTCTTATTGGTCCATTTAATGACAGTAAAGAATTTCTGCCTTTTTTGAAAGTTTAGTGTTTAGTGTTACAATGTATAAATGCAAGAAAAAGACAAAAATATAAATGTGTCCATATCTACCAATACAATGATTCGTGCTGTATTAGTGGGTTTGGGTTTCTTTTTAATATATTTCTTGAGAGATATTGTTTTAGTCTTTTTGACCTCGATAGTTATAGCTTCTTTTATGGAATCTGCTGTTTCAAGATTTAAAAAGATAGGTATTGGCAGAGTTTCCACTGTTGTTATTTTGTATGTTATTTCCATTTTATTTTTAGCGGGTTTGTTTTATCTTTTCGCTCCATTGCTCATAACTGAAATATATAATTTTTCAGTATTTTTAGAATCATATATTCCAGATGCGAATTTCTTGGATTTCTTTCAAAATGATGCTTTCTCCGGAGCAAAAAATATTGTAAATACTCTTTCTCATAATTTTTCTCTTGGCACATTGCTTGCAACTTCAAAAGCTTTCATTTCAAATCTTTCCGGAGGATTTTTCCAAACATTGTCCGTTGCTTTCGGAAGTTTGTTCAATGTCGGTATGATTATAATAATTTCTTTTTATTTATCTATTCAAGAAAAGGGTATAGAGAATTTCTTACGTATTGTTGTGCCGGCTAAACATGAAAATTATGCAGTGGATTTGTGGGAACGCTCACGCAGAAAGATAGCCCTTTGGATAAAGGGACAAATGTTGCTTGGTTTACTTGTGGGTATTTTGGTTTATTTGGTTTTGTCTTTGCTTGGCATACAATATGCATTTTTACTTGCAATTTTGACAGGTATTGTGGAACTCGTCCCTTATGGATTTTTAATAGCAATGATTCCTGCAATAGCTTTGGCGTATTTGTCCGGAGGATTGTCCAGTTCATTGATGGTTGCCGGAGCATATTTAATAATTCATCAATTTGAAGTTTATCTTTTAGCTCCTTTAATAGTGCGAAAAGTTATCGGCTTGTCTCCTTTGGTTGTGATTTTGGCAGTGTTGATCGGTTTTGATTTGGGTGGAGTGTGGGGCTTAATACTCGCTATTCCTTTTGCTGTTTGTATAATGGAATTTTTGAATGATATTGAAAAAGATAAGATTTTTGCCAGAATGAGCCATGAAAAATAGTTTTTACATTACTACAACTTTGCCATATGTGAACGCAGATCTTCATTTGGGTCATGCTCTTGAATTTGTGCGTGCTGACAGTATTGCTCGTTATAAAAAGCTTGCAGATTTTGATGTTTATTTTAACACTGGCACGGATGAACATGGTATGAAGATTTTTGAAAAAGCAAAAGGGCAAAATATTTCCGTGCAAGAATTTGTAGATCAGAGTTTTTTAAATTTCAAAGAATCCGTGAAGATTTTTGGAATGAGCGACGATTTGAATTTTATTCGCACTACAGATAAAAAACATGAAAACATTGCTAAAGATTTTTGGATGAAATGTTTTAACAACGGCTACATTTACAAGAAAAATTATGAGACAAAATATTGCGTGGGTTGTGAAAGTGAAAAAACCGATTCTGAATTAAATGAAAATGGCGAATGTCCGGATCATCCGGGTTCAAAGCTCGAAATAATCAAAGAAGAAAATTATTTTTTCAAATATAGTGCATTTACAGAAAAATTGAATAAATTTTATGCAGAACGTCCGGATTTTGTCGTGCCTGATTTTAGATTTAATGAAATAAAATCTTTTGTAGAAAGAGGTTTGCAAGATTTTTCAATCTCAAGGTTGAAAAATAAAATGCCGTGGGGAATAGAAGTGCCCAACGATAGCGAACATGTGATGTATGTGTGGTTTGATGCTTTGACGAATTATATTTCTACATTGGCGGATGAAGGTGTGGATACTTTGGAGAGTCTTGTCGCAAGTGAGAAATTTCAAAAATACTGGGTAAATGGAAACCCTACGCAGTATTGCGGAAAAGACAATTTGCGTTTTCAGTCTGCAATGTGGCAAGCGATGCTAATGGCAGCTGATTTGCCAAATTCTCATCAGATAATAATCAATGGTTTTATTATGGGTGGAGGAGGTGTAAAAATGTCAAAATCTTTGGGTAATGTTATAAATCCGAAAGATATCGTGGATGAATATGGTACAGACGCTTTGCGATTTTTTCTTCTTTCCGAAATTTCTTCTTTCGAAGATTCTCCTGTGACAATGGAGCGTTTTAAAGATTGTTACAATGCAAAATTGGCGAATGGTTTGGGAAATTTAACAAGTAGAATTATGAAAATGGCGGAGACGAATTTTGAAAAACCTGTAGAAATTCCACAAATGCAATTGTCTGAAGACTGGACGCCTGCATTGATTGCAATGAATAATTTTAATATTACAGAAGCAATGAATATTGTATTTGAACATGTTACAGAATTAGATGAAACAATTCAAAGTAAACAACCGTTTAAACTTGTTAAAACTAACAAAGAAGAAGCGTTGGAAATAATAAAAAATTTGGTAATAAAATTGCATAATATAGGTCAGATGTTGACGCCCGTTCTTCCGGAAACCAGTAAAAAAATTATTGAAATAGTGAAGTCAGGTAAAATGCCCATTGAGCCTTTGTTTTTACGAAAAGATTAATGCAGAAATACATAGATATACATTCACATTTGAATTTAGAACCTCTCAATGCTGACCATGAAGGGGTTATTGCTCGCATGGTAGAAAATAATGTGAGCACTATAACTATCGGTGTGGATTACGAGACATCAAAACAAGCTATAAAAATAGCCAATAAATATGATTTTGTTTGGGCTGGAGTTGGGCTTCATCCGACAGATAATACAAATGAAATTTTTAATATTGAAAAATATGAAATATTGGCGCAAGATAAAAAAGTCGTTTGTGTTGGAGAATGCGGATTGGATTATTTTCGTGGAGCAGATGAAAATATAAAAGAAAAACAAAAAGAAATTTTCAAGAAACATATCGAGCTTGCAATTAAAATGAAAAAACCTCTCATGATACACGCACGTCCATCAAAGGGGAGCATGGATGCATATGAAGACGCTCTCGATATTTTAGAAAATTATAAAAAAGAACATGGTTCTATTTTGTCCGGCAATTTTCATTTTTTTGTCGGTGATATAAATATCGCAAAACGCGCGATGAATATAGATTTTACGATGTCTTTTGATGGGCCTATTACTTTCACGTCAGATTATGATGAAGTTATTAGATTTTTGCCTTTGGAATATATAATGTCCGAGACCGATGCGCCTTTCGCAGCCCCTGTGCCTTATAGGGGTAAAACTTGTGAACCATATATGGTGTGTGAAATTGTGAAAGCCATTGCTCGCATAAAAGAACTTCCTGAGAACGAAGTGGCTGAAGCTATCATCAAAAATGCCAAAAGAGTGTTTAGTGTTTGACAACAAGGCTATTTTTCGCTAATATGAGCTTATATGTTCAATACAGCAGGTCGTCTGTACTGCATTTGTCCTTATGTGACAATGGCCATGACATATATTAATTAATTTAAAATTTAAACAAAATGGAAGAAAATATAAAAAATACAGATTCTGATGCTCGCGTGTATGAAGTCGGTTATCTTTTGGTTCCCACAATTCCAGGTGATGAAGTGCCTGCTGTTTATGGAAATCTAAAAGAACTTATCTCATCTTTGGGTGGGGAAGTTATTGCTGATGAAATGCCAAAACAAATCAACCTTGCATATCAAATGCTTAAAGTTGTGCAAAATATCAGAAATAAATTTGACACTGCATATTTTGGTTGGATTAAATTTGAAATGAATCCTGAAAAAGTCGCTGACTTGAAAAAGAAAATGGACTTGGATCCTAAAGTTATCAGATTTTTGACAACTAAAACTGTAAAAGAAAATACTATCGCAACAAAGAAATTTGTCCGTGCTGATATGGGTAAATACAAACATTCTCCAAAGAAAGAAGGGGAAGAGACTCCAGTTGAAATAAACAAAGAAGAAATCGATAAAGAAATCGATGCTATGGTAGAGGCTTAATTATTAATTAATAGGTTTTTTAAAAAACCAAAAATAAATTATGTATCTAAATAAAGCAATCGTTATAGGAAATCTTACTCGCGATCCGGAACTTCGCGCATTACCATCTGGTATAAAAGTTTGTTCGTTTTCTTTGGCTACAAATCGTGTTTGGAAAGACAAAAATGGAGCTAAACAAGAATCCGCTGATTATCACAATGTTGTGGTTTTCGGTAGACAAGCTGAGACTGTCGCTCAATATATGAAGAAAGGAAATTCAATGTTAGTGGAAGGCAGAATGCAAACAAGAAGTTGGGACGATAAAGACGGTTCAAAGAAATATCGCACAGAAATTATCGCTGACAGAACTCAATTTGGCCCAAAGGGTAATGCAGGTTCTAGTGGTGGTACTCAAACAGCTCCGGGGATGACTTCCGGACCAAAAGGGGAAGAAGCTGAAGCAGATATGATCGAATATCCTGAAGAAGATATAAACCCTGAAGATATTCCTTTTTAAAAGTTAATATAAAATTATGAAACAAGATTATTTCTCATCAAATAACATAAAATTTATCGACTATAAAGATATTGAAATCTTGAAAAAGTTTTTGAATCCAAATGGAAAGATAATGAATCACAAGCGCACAGGTGTGACTTCTAAAAATCAACGCGCTCTATCGACAGCAGTCAAAAGAGCAAGATTTCTAGGATTATTGCCTTTCGTAGCTAAATAAAAAATGCAATTAAAAAAGCCCCCGACTTCGTCGGGGGCTTTTGCTTTGTTTTATTTAACGAGAAATTCATTTCCCGCGTAATATCGCCTTGTTTCACTGTAAAAATGCAAGTGATACTCTCTTGCTTCGCCTTCAGAATGGTTTAGTCTTTTTCTTTCCAGTCTGATTGATGCAAGTCCTAAATCTGGGTGATTTATATAGCCAAGATTAAGGATTTTTGATTTTTTAAAATCCGAGTTATACAATGGCCCACTACCGGATCTTTCTGTTAAAATAAGATCATAACAGAGTATTATTATTTCCTCAATACTCAGAAAAGTATTTATTTTAAGGTTTTTGATTACCTCAAAGTCTGTTGAGTACTCTTCTATTTTCGAATGAAAATAAGTCTGTTTTGGAGAGTGAACTGTTTTGTTTTTTTGAAAAACTTCTTCTATTATATCAAGGAGAAGTTTATCGGTTTTAATATTGAATTCCTCTATATCTTTCCATGTAACAGTAGTCGCATGGTTTTGATATTTATGAACGACGCTAGATACTTTTATTTTTTTTGCTTTGTCCAATTCTTCTTTTAAAGAATTAGCTCTGTTTTTTTTAGCTATTACTTGTTTTGCAATTTTTTCTGCATTGGCAAGTTCTTGTGAGATTTCTTGCTCAAGTAAATTTTGATCACTTTTTTGATTTTTCATTTTTGTTCATTTTTTTTGATCGTGCCTACTCTGGAACAGGTTTTCGGCTTCCCCTGTTTTGAAATTATTTTATTAAATAAACTCAAAACAGGGGAGCACTATGTAAAAGAACTAAAAACACCTACTAATTAGTAGGTGTTTTTAGTTTACATTTTTTATATTTTTAGTCAAATGTTTACGCTCTTTCGTAATATTCGCCGTTTTCGGTATTTACTATCACGGTGTCGCCTTCATTTATGAACATCGGAGCAGTGATAGATGCACCATTTTCAAGGACAATAAATTTATTACCACCTTTTGAAGTGTCTCCACGTACTGCAGGGGGAGCTTCTTTTACTTTGAATTGCATTTTGATAGGTAATTTAAGTCCTATTATTTTTTCTTCTCCATCATTATCCCAAACCAAAGCAGAAACATTTTCATTTGCTTTTAAGAATTTAACGGTATTACCGAGCATCATTTCATCAAGTTTGAATCTGTTTTTAGGATCAGCTGGATCACAGAACCAATATTCACCTTTGTTATGGTACAAGAATTTAACATCTCTTTTCTCTATTTCTGCTTCGTCTGCTTTGTCAGAAACATGAAATGTCGCTGCAAATGTCTTACCAGTTATTAAACTTTTAAGTTTTACTTGGTTTTGAGGTTTGCGTTGTTGTGTGCGAGCTACATGGCTTTCTACAACTTCACAAGGTTCATCATCATGTAATATTATTTTCTTTTCTCGTATTTCACTGTATTCTAATGTTGCCATAAATTTATATTAACAAAATATTTTATAAAATCAACTAAATATTTATTCTCCCGAACTCGCCACTTGTATTTCACTAAAGCGATTTTTTACTTCTTTTTCAATTTCTTTTGCGACTTTTGGATTTTCTTTTAGCCATGTGCGAGTAGCATCATAACCACGTCCCATAGAAACTTTAGTTCCTTCTTTGTCTTTCATTGAATATGAAGCTCCGGATTTTTCTATTATGCCGAGTTTTTCTCCGAGAGCCATGAGTTCACCTTCGTGTGAAATACCTTCACCATAAATAATATCAAATTCAGTTTGTTTAAATGGAGCTGCAACTTTGTTTTTTACGACTTTTACGCGTGTGCGTCCTCCGACTACTTCTTCTCCTTTTTTAATTTGTGCAATTCTGCGAATGTCCAGGCGAATAGAAGTGTAGAATTTCAAAGCTTTACCTCCGGTTGTTGTTTCTGGATTACCAAACATTACACCGATTTGCATACGGATTTGGTTAATGAAAATAACAATAGTCTTTGAGCGAGCGACTATGGCTGTGAGTTTACGTAATGCTTGAGACATAAGGCGAGCTTGGCGACCGACATGCGCTTGGCCCATATCACCTTCGATTTCGTCTTTTGGAGTCAATGCTGCGACAGAGTCTATGACAATGACATCTATTTTCCCTGAACGGACGAGAGACTCTGTGATTTCAAGACCTTGTTCTCCTGTGTCTGGTTGAGAAATCAACAAATCGTCTATTTTTACTCCGAGAGCTTTTGCGTATACAGGATCCATCGCATGTTCGGCATCAATATATGCACACACACCACCTTTTTTCTGTGCTTCGGAGACTATATGCAAAGCTAAAGTAGTTTTACCACTTGATTCCGGTCCGAATATTTCAATAATTCTGCCACGAGGAACACCTCCGATACCGAGGGCCATATCTAGACCAAGTGAACCAGTAGGGACGACGTCCACATCTACTTTTGGTTTTTCGCCAAGTTTCATTATGGCTCCTTCTCCAAATTTAGTTTGGATTGATTTTAGTGTATCTTCTAAACCTCTGTCATTCATTGTTTCACTATTGCCCGCTTTTTTTGCTTTTTTAATCATATTGTTTTTTTAAACTATTAATAATTATTTCGCCTATTTGGCGAATTCGCCGATGAGGCGAAAAATTTTTTCATCTTCTTTGCCAAATTTGTCTTTGGCTTTTATGTCTATTACATTATACCCCGAAAGTAATATAATTGTCTCATCGAAATCACCTTGTTGATTTATGGATATTTCACGTCCATTTAGTGTTATATTTATTGCATTTTTAGCATTTCCTTTAATTTCTAGAATATTTTTTTCTACTTTTGCACCGTCTGTTATATTTACATTTTTAATTTTTACTCCAAAGATTAAAGATCTTGAGCTGAAAAAAGCATAGACAAGTATTGTTAAAAACAATACTGAGAGGGAAGCAATACTGAATATTTTTTTAGCATCTCTATTCATTTTATTCCATCGTGTTTACATTATTGCCTGTCTCATCTCTTTCTATTCTTTCCAAAACTTCTCTAGGTTTTGCGCCATCACCCGGACCTATCACTCCACGCTCTTCGAGCATATCCATGAGTCTCGCTGCACGAGCATAACCGACTTTGAGTTTTCTTTGCAAATATGACGTAGAAGCTTTGCCTGCTTCTATGATACAAGCACGAGCATCTTCATAAAGTTCATCATCATCACTGTTTTCATCATCTAAAGTACTTTCAAAAATACTTTTATCAGCTGAAATAGAACCTGATGTTAATGATATTTCTTCCAATATTTCATCAGCATAAGCATCAGATAAATATTTTACAACTTTTTTAACTTCACCTTCGGTTATGTATGCTGATTGCAAACGTTCTGGTTGAGCTTTGCCTGAAGAATAAAGCATGTCTCCGGCACCCAAAAGTTTTTCCGCTCCTCCGGCATCGAGTATAGTACGAGAATCTATTTGAGAAGATACTTTGAGGGCTACACGAGCGGGGACATTAGCTTTGATCAGACCTGTAATGACATTTACTTCCGGACGTTGAGTGGAAAGTATGAGGTGAATACCAACAGCACGAGACATTTGAGCGAGGCGCACTATTGCGCTCTCAAGTTCACGAGGATATGCAATCATAATATCCGCCAATTCATCTATGATAATGACTATATATGGCATACGTTCTGGTGCATCTGATACTTCTTCGCCATTTTCATTTATTTTTGTTTTCTTTTGATTTTTGTTGAATATAGTACTGTGATATGACTCAATGTCGCGGACAGATTCAGCTCCCAATATGTCATAACGTCTATCCATTTCTTTTGCTGCCCATTTCAAAGCAAGAATTGTTTTCTTTGCGTCAGTGATAACAGGCGTCAGCAGGTGGGGAATTTTATTGTAAAGAGTCAGCTCCACTCTTTTTGGGTCAACCATGATAAATTTCAAATCGTCTGGTCCATTTCTGTATAAAAGGGAAGTGATGACAGAGTGTATGGTGACAGATTTTCCGGAACCTGTAGTTCCTGCGATTAGCGCGTGTGGCATTTTTGCCAAATCATCAAATACAGCTTTTCCGGATATTCCACGACCGAGTGCTATATTGAGGGGCTTTGGAGAATTTTTAAATTTGTCATCAGCCAAAAGAGTAGCGAGTCCGACTGTTGATTTTACTTTGTTTGGAATTTCTATACCTACGAGTGATTTGCCGGGGATTGGAGCTTCGATACGGATAGGGTGCGCTGCGAGTGCTAAAGCCAAATCACTTTGAAGTCCGACTATACGAGAGAGTTTTACTCCTTCGGCAGGTTTCAAAGCATAACGTGTGACAGTCGGGCCGACTGTTATCTCATCCATTTCCACTTCAATACCGAAATTCGCAAGTGTGCGTTTTATTATATTTGCATTTGCTTTTATATCTCCTGTATTTGGTTTACCTTTGTCTTCTTCAAGTAGAGACAAAGGAGGCGGGGTGTAGGTAGATGGCAATGCTCGCATTTTTTTAATCGGCATTTCTTCCTCTTCGTCTTCTTTTGAAATTTTCTTATTTACACCTAACGCTTTTTTTATTTTCTCACTAGTGTTTTCTTTTTTGTCTTCTTCTTTTTCTTTCTCTTCTTTATTTTCTATTGTTGTTGGTATAGTGTCTATTTCTTCTGCCATATCTGTAGATTTTTTTCTTGTGATTATTGCCCATAATTTTTTAAAGAAAGGAATAAATTCTGGACGAGTATCAAACATTATTAAAATAGAAATTATTAGAATTGCACCGAGTATTAAAATACTCGCTGTTGGGTCAAATAAATACACCAATGGTGCTCCAGAGATTTCGCCTAAAATACCACCGGCATGTTTCATAGAAGCGATATCTATGATACCGAGTCCTGAAATTAAAAATAAAAATCCACTGAATGCGCGTTCCCATCCTATGTGAGGATATTCAGATTTTATAAAAGAAGATCCGAGCAAAATAAAAAGAGTGGGTAATAATGCATAACCTAAGCCAAATAAATAGTGAAAAACTTTATAAATAAATCTGCCCGCCATACCTGTCATATCAAATACGGACATTATTAAAAATAATGCTAACAAGAAACACGCGATAGAAGCAATCGTGTGTTTTGTTTCAGATTTTAAGTTTACTTTTGGTGTAGATATTTTCATTGAATAATCTTTATTTACACGTCCACTTTTATCCCCATTTTTTTTATTAGAATTTTTTTCTTTTTTTGCCATATAGATTATATTTTAACATAAAAAAAATATTGTGGATAAGTCTAATTTTGTATAAATAGAAAATAATAATCTTGCATTTATTTGTCCTTTATATATAATGGACAATATGTTTGAAGAAAATAAAACTTCCAAGACTAATTCTATAAAAGACACCACGTCAATACCTGCCCCATACCAAGCTGAAGGTTTTGGTTCCGGGTCCTATTCAAAAACAAATAAACTTATAAGCGCTTTATACATGGTTACGGACATAATGGACACTGATGAACCTATCAGGATTCAATTAAGGACATTGGCTGTAGAAATTATATCAGACACATTTTCTACCTTTAAAAATAATGGTGTCCGTAATGTTAAGCAGATTTTGTCTCTATTGGACATTGCCTTTACAGTGCATTTAATTTCTGAAATGAATCATGATATTTTAAAAAGAGAATTTGTAAAATTACACGATTCTTTGATTGAATTTTCTCAAGATAAAACACATATATTTTTAGATACTCTTTTGCAAGATAAAGATATTGAAAATTCTTTAAATACTGAAAATAAAAATAATTACTCTGTAGATAAAAAAGATCAAAATAAAGGACAGCTTTTTGTGAAATATCCGATACAGATTCCAGCTCCGGTAAACCATCAGACTACTCGTCTCGGTGTCCAAAAGGGAAGCACTTTGTTGAAAGCTTTAACGGACAAGATGCCACTAATAAAACCAATTAATAATTTTGATAAATTGAAAAAGGACAGACAATCCGAAATAGTTAATATTTTAAAAGATTTATCTAAAGGACAAGGTAAAAAAGACGCTACTATTGCAGAGATAAAGGACATTGTTAAATCTTCTAACGGACATCTTTCTACGTGCGGAGAAAAGACATTACAAAGAGAATTAGTCGCCATGGTAAACTCCGGTGTCCTTAAGAAAGCAGGAGAGAAACGCTGGTCAAAATATTCAATCAATTAATTATTTATCATCTAAATAATTTATTGCTTTTTTGTATAAAAAATGCTAAGATAAACAAGTGGTTATTATTGCCTGAAAAGGCTGTTTATCCACATATAATTTGCTGTAATTTACAGCAAGTATTATACTTATATTGTGATGCATATGAAAACATTTATGTTTGTATGTGCATTGCAAAAATTGTCTTGTTTTTGTTTGGAAATTGCTTTAAAAGTTTCTAAATAAAAACAGCAAAGGCAAGATCATTGAAAACTAAATATCGAAAGTTTTACGGAATAATATTCTGTAAAACAAGACGTGTTTGTTTTCAATTAAAGTTCATCTGTTCACTATAATTAAAAATATAGTGATTAGAAAAATATGCTTTTAGTTTTGCTCGTGTAATTAAAATACATTGAGCAAGTCGAAACTAATTAACGGCATATCGTTCGCCTTGGAAATTTTTCTCAGCGTAAAAAGCTGAGACGGAAGCCGATAAGCGGACATTAAAAATAATATTATGAATAAATTATTCAAATCAAAATTCCTTCTTGGAGTTATGGTTGCTATGGTTATGTTCGTAGGCGTTGCTACAGTAGCAAGTGCTGCGACAGATTGTGGTACTACAACTCTTAAGTTCGGTATGAGAAGTTCTGGAGTCACATGTCTCCAAACAGCTCTCGGAGTAACTCCAGCAACTGGATACTTCGGTAAATTAACAAAAGCTGCAGTTATGGCTTTCCAAACAGCTAACGGCTTAAAAGCTGATGGTATCGCTGGAAAGATGACTCTTGGAAAAGTAGCTGGAACAACAACTCCAACTCCTAATCCAACACCAACTCCTACTGGCCCATTGTCAGTAATGTTGTCTACAGATAATCCTGCTGCAGGAACTGTGCTTTCAAGTCAAGCTTTGGCTGATCTTGCGCACTTTACTTTCACAGGTTCTGGAACACTTTCAAACGTAACATTACAACGCACAGGTCTTTCAACAAGTGCTGACATTTCTAGTGTCTACCTTTTTGATGGAAATATGCGTCTAACTGACGGAGCAAGTGTTAACACAAATGGTCAAATCGTTTTCAGTGGTTTAAATATCGCTGTTAATGGTTCAAAGACTCTTTCTGTTAAAGTTGATATGGCGTCACCAGTTTCATCAGTATCTCTTGGTGTTACTTTGACAAGTTACATGGTAACAGGTTCAACAACAGCAAATACTGCTAATGTTGCTGCTAATGTTTTCTATGTTTCTGCAATACCAAGTAACAGTAGTCAGATTGCTCTTGGTGCAAACACTGTACCAGTAGCAACTATTAATGCTGGTTCTCCTGGATACACAGTATGGTCAGCTCCTTTGACAGTTAGTGGACGTTCAGCATTCTTAAAAGGTGCTAACTTCCGTGTCGTTGGATCTGCTCCAATTGACGCTGTTCAAAACATCAAACTTTATGTAGACGGTACAGCTATAGGTTCAGCAACAACTGTTGGATCTAACAACTATGCTTTCTTTGATTTTGGTTCAAACCCACTTTCATTGAACACAGGTACACATACAATTGATGTTCGTGGAGATGTTCAAAAAGGTTCTAATAGAGATTTCACATTTTCAATTCAAAATGCGGCTGATCTAATGGTTACTGATTCACAACTTGGTATTAATATTGCTGCTTGTTCAGGTACTTGTCCAACAGCATTTGCTTCAAATACTGCAGGTAAAATTAGTGTTAGTTACGGTTCAGTAACTGCAAATGTTGACCCTGCTTTCCAACTTATGAGTAACGTAACTGGTGGTGCTACAAATACTGCTATTGCGAAATTCAAACTTCATGGATATGGTGAAGATGTAAAGATTCAAACTCTTACAGTTACACCTACATTGTCAGGACAATCAGCAGTTACTGCTGCAGGTCTTAATAATGTGACTTTATTCTTTAATGGTTCACAAGTTGGTTCAAGTACAAATATGACAAGTGCTACTACACAAGCACTTACATTTACACTTGGTTCATCTTTGATCGTTCCTGCAGGAGTTGATTCAATTCTTGAAGTTCGTGCAGATCTTACAACATATAGTACAAACCTTAACTACTCTGATGGATCTATTACTGTAGCACTCTCAACTGGTTCAAATAATGCACAAGGTATGACATCACTTTATTCAGTTAATGTTCCTGCTACTTCTGTTACTACTTCAGGTTTGACAATTCAAACAGGTACATTATCAGTATCAAAAAATACTGGTTATGCTGATTACACATTGAGTCCAAATGCTACTGGTGCAAAGATCGGATCTTTCGTTCTTCAAAACCAAGGTACCTCTGAATCAATTCGCGTAACTAATCTTGCAGTAACTCTTAGTCTTACTACAGCTGCATCTACAAACTACGCAAATTTGAGAACATCTGAAACTTCAGGTTCAGGTTCAACTCCAATCAACCCTGCAACAGCAGCGGCTGGTCAAGATTCAGTAAACAACTTCTCTGTTAACTTCGAGCTTGCTCCAGGTGCAACAAAGACAGTTGATGTATTTGCTGATATTGGTTCAACAACAGGTTCTCCTACAGTGATTGCTAAGTTAAAACCTACAGCAGTCGGTACTTCTTCAAGTGTTACTTTGACTCCTAGTGCATTTACTACAGGTCAAACAATCACTATGTCAAGTGGTACATTCGGTTCACCTACATTTACTGCTTCTTCATCAACAGTTGCTCAATACGTTGCAGCAAACGGTGGTGCTACAGATGCTGTAAAACAAACATTCAAATTCTCAGCTACAAATGGTACAGCTACAGTTTCTGAATTGAAATTTGTAACAAGAGGTACAGCTGGTACAGTTGGATCAATCCGCGTAGGATCTCTAACAGCTCCAGTAGTAACTCCTGCTGCTACTACTCTTAGTGCTGCGATAACAACAACAACAGCTACTTCAGTTTCTGTTACTTCAGCTGCTGGTATGGATGTTGGTTCTGTATTCTTAGTTGATTCTGAAGAAATGTTGGTAACAGCAGTTTCTGGAACAACTTTGACAGTAACTCGTGGTGTTAACAGTACATCTGCTGCTACTCACTCAAATAGTGCTGCTGTAACAACTTACGGTATGGCATATTTGTCAGGTGTTAACCTAACTGTTCCTAACGGTGGTTCAGGTCTACAAACTGATGTTTATGTTTCTTACAACCATGTTGGTACAAACGGTGTATCTTCTGGCTCAACTTCAATCATTGAATTGACTTACAGAAAATACACAATCGGTGGTACAACAACATCAGGTGCTATAACACCAGTTGCTTCAACAACAACAATGACACTCGTTGGTTCTAAACCTACAGTAACTGCTTCTAAACCTACAGCAACTCTTGCTGCAGCTGCTACAGAAGCTATAGACGTAACAATCGCTGCGGATTCAAAAGGAGATATTTCTCTTGATGCTTTCCCAATAACTGTTGCTCTTAATGCTGCTACTGTAAGTACAACATCAACAAGTAACATTTCAGTTGTAACTTCTGATGGTCAAACAGTATCTGTATCAAACTCAGCTTTCTCTGCTACAACAGGAGGTTCAAGTACAATTACTTTTGGTAGTTCATACTTGATCCCAGCTGGAACTTCAAAGACATTCCGTGTCTATGTAACTCCAACTGCTGTTACAGGTACAGGTGTTAACGGTGCTTCTATGACAACATCTCTTGCGACAGGTTCAGCATTTAGTTGGACAGACGTTGCAGGTGCTGGTGGTTCATTGACTGGTACTGCTAATATCTACAACTTCCCTAACACATTCAGTTCAACAATCTACAATTAGTAGATCTGATCTAAATGTCTAAGGACAGTAGAAACGTTTTCGAATCGTAATCGAAACAAAAAACCACTCCGAAAGGGGTGGTTTTTTGTTTTGTATTTGTTAATATAGTAGTATGAAGAATTTACTTAAATTGTCTTTATTTGCTACTGCTTTGACTCCAGTTGTGTTTTGGAAAAGCATATTGATTCCATATACTACACCAAAAGTATTCTTTTTTAGAACTTTGGTTTTTTTAGCTCTATTTTTATTTACTGTTTTAATATCTCTTGATTTAAAATTTAGAAAAAAAATAATAGAAAAAATACAAATATTTAAAAATAATAAAGTTGTTTGGTGTGTTTTGTTTTCTTATGTTATTTTAGTTTTAAGTACGATTTTTGCTTATAGTCCTTCTGTGGCTTTTACTGGCACAATGGAGCGCGGGGAAGGGCTTGTCGGTTTGTCTTTTTTATATATTATCTTTTTTCTATTTATTTTAATTTTTGAAAAAAAAGATTGGTATGATTTTTTTCAAATTAGTATTTTTTCAGGTTTTATTTTATTTATAGTTGAAATGGTAGAGAAGTTTAATGGAACTTTACGCCCTGGTTCTTTGGTAGATAACCCTATTTTTTTGGCAGTCTATTTGCTTTTTATTTTATTTTTTAGTCTTTTGTTTTGGTCAAGAGGTGTAAAAGAGAATAATAATTGGTTTAAGTTTATTGGAATATTTGCCGGACTCTTTTCTGTTTTAGGTATTTTGATTACAGAATCAAGAGGGGTGATGTTGGGAATATTTTTAGGTGTAATTCTTGCTCTCTTTTATTTGGTATTTAAAGGGAAAAATATTTATTTTTTAAATAAGTATTCTTTACAAAAAATATCTGTTGGAATACTTGTTCTAATCGTTTCTTTTAGTGCCTTATTTTTTATGACCAGGCATTTTATGTTCTGGCAAAAAATACCTGGATTTTCTCGTTTAGCAGATTTTGATACCTCTGATGGTAATACACAGGCTCGTTTACTTTTAGCTAAAACAACTGTTCAGTCCTTAAGTCCTAAATTGAATAGTTTTAAAAATAATTTACTTGGTTGGGGTTGGGATAATTATTCTTTTTTATGGCAAAAAATATATCCAGCTGAATTGTTTTCTTTTGATAGGGGAATATTTGATAGAACTCATAACAAGTTGTTGGATATATGGTCAATGAATGGACTACTCGGTCTTTTTGCTTATTTATCTTTATGGTTTTTTCTTTTTAAGGAACTTTTTAAAATAAAAAATTTATCTAGAATAGAAATATCATTTGTTTTGTTTTTATTGTCAGCTTTCTTTGTTCAAGGTTTATTTGCAATGGATACTATTACTTCTTATTTATTTTTTTATGTAATTATTGGATTTATTATTTTTAATGTACAAGAATTTTATGAAAAAAAATAATACAGAGATTTTATTATTAATATTTAGTTATTTTTTCACTTTTGTTATTTCTTCTTTTTTTGTTTTTTGGACATTTATACCTTTTATACAAACAGTTACGTTTTCAAAACATTTTACTTCAATTTTATTAAATGATCCTTTGAAATTTACTAAAAAAACTTTTATATTTTCACCTGATACTTATATACAAGGACAGATCAGGTATACAATGGTAAATGAATTTTTTAACAAATATAAAAACGGAGATTTGACTCAATCAAATCCTTTATTTGATTTTGCTATTGATAAATTTTCTGATTATTTAGATAAAGAAAAACCAGCTTATTATAATTATTATCTTTCTTTAGGAAAAGCTTATGATCAAAATGGATATTTATATAATGATAAAAGTATGTATGAAAAAGCTTTAAAATACTACAAGCAAGCTTTTGCTTTGGCACCAGAAAGACAAGACGTGATCTACGCTTATGCTTTTAATTTGAGTAATAGGGGTATGAAAAAAGAAGCAATTGATTTGTTGAATAATTCTTTAAATAAAAATAATTCAATTCCAGAAGGTCATTATTATATGGGTTTGGTTTTGGCTACAACTAGTCCTGAAAAATATAAATCAGCGTTAGATTATTTTGAATTTAGTTTAAATCAAAATGTTAATCCAAGTCCTGATTTTACCAAGAAAATATACGAACGTTTTTTTAACACTTTTTATTTAGAAGGGGATAAGGACAATTTTTATATTGCTACAAAAAGAATGAAAATATTAGAACCAGAACAGATTGAGGTTTTAAACAAAGTTACTGATTATATTGAAAAATATAATTCAATACCATTAATAAATATTATTGCAGAATAATATAATTTTTTATTTTCTTCTCATCTCAAACCATTCTATTGTCTTTTTTAGTCCATCTGAGAAACTAATTAATGGTTTATATTTTAAATATTTCATTGCTTTTTTAATGTCAGCGTGTGTATGTTTAACATCACCGAATCTACTTGGTCTTTTCTCAAGCTCCAATTTTTTATTTGTATATTTTTCTATTTTTTCTTTTACTTCTTTTAAACTAATTCTTATATTATTACCGATATTAAAAATTTCACCTTTAAATACTCCAGTGGCTTTCATTGCACATATGTTTGCAAAAACTATATTTTCAACAAAACAAAAATCACGAGTTTGGCTACCATCACCTTCGATAAATCCTTTTTTGTTTTTTGGAAAATATATTGATTCCAGCCATCCAGAAATAACCGTAGTGTATGCAGATTTTCCATATTGACCAGGTCCAAAAACATTAAAATATCTTAATGCGATTGTTTCCATTTCAAATAAATCACTAAATAATTTACAAAATTGTTCGTCTACATATTTTTGAAGAGCGTAAGGGCTTTTTGGATTTGGTTGATTATTGTTTTCACTTGTTGGCATTTTTTTTGCTCCACCGTAAATAGATGATGACGATGATAATATAAATCTTTTTATTTTGTATTTTTTTGATTTTTCTAAAAGAATTATTGTTCCTGTGATATTGATTTCACTTGTTTTTATTGGATTTTCTATTGAATATGAAACTCTTGGTAATGCTGCGAAATGAAAAATGTATTCTGGTTTATGTTCTTTGAATATTTTTTCCATTTCTTTTTCATTTAAAATAGATTTTTTGTAAAATTTTATTTGATTGCTTATATTTTCAATTTTTCCTGTAGACAAATCATCAATTCCAACTATATTTGTTTTTGGAAATTCTTTTTTGAAAACTTTTACAAAATTACTTCCTATAAAACCAGCACAACCCGTTACTATTATTGTTTTAGGTTTTTTAAAATTTCTAGTTTTCATTTTTTATTTTTACTTTATTGAATAAATATACAATCATTATACCTTCAATTATTCGAGATATAACCAAACCTTCTGCTATACCAGTCATGCCGAATTTTAAACCAAAAAATATAAGTGTCGGTATTTTTATGAGTATTGAAAAAAATTCTAAATAATATAATTTTTCTTGTTGTTTCCACGCTATTAATGCTGTTTTTGGTAAACTAAAAAAAGCACATAATGGTAACAAAAGAAGGATCCTAAATAGATGTATTGATTCAGGAAAATTTGGAAAAATTATTTTATAAAAAAGCGGTGCAATAAACCAGCCAAATAAAATAAACGGGATTAGTATTATAAAAAGCAGTAATGTTTTTTCATTGATATCTTTTTTATTATTTGTTATTTTTATTTGATTGCTTAAATGAGGTAAAGATAAAAATTCAATAGGAATAAGTTGTTCTAATTTTGTTATGGGTATTATTGCAAATGTATATATTGCCAATGATATGCTACCAAAAAGATGCCAGATTATTATTCTGTCTATTGTCATACCTATTGTATGCAATCCGTTTACTATTGTAAGATGCAGGCTAAAATTTTCTGATTCAATGTCGCGTTCTTTGTTCTCCGTAGATATTGTTTTATAAATCAAAAAACCACTTAATGCTTGAAATAAAAATATTAAGCTAATTAATAGGATTGTTTTTTTTATAAAAATTAAAACAAGAATTGAAGGTATTGTGAATAATATTTGATAAATTATAGAAAGATAGATACTTTTTTTGAAATTTTTTTTACCTTGCCAATAAGCAAATGCCATTTCGCTTAGGGTGTCTATGAAAGGGGTGCATAAAGCGCCGACAAAAAAGACATAACCAATTGTATTATTTCCCTTTATTATATAAAAAATACCAATACAAAAAGATAAAATGAAGGCAAATATTCCACCACGTAAACGCGCATTGGTCATATGCAAAAAACTACCTTCTTTACCATTAGATATTGCGCGCACTAGAGCCGATGTTGTCCCTGGTAATGTGGTTATACTTATTATTGTAAGTACAGCAATAACATAATTATATAATCCAATTGTTTCTTTGCTGGTAAAATGAGAAAAAGCTTTCATTAAAAGAAAACCAAAAATAAAAATTATAGTTTTACCAACTATTGCCAGAGAGGTATTCTTTAAGGTGTAATTTATTGAATTATCTCTTAGTATGGATTTTAGGTTGATTTTTAAAGACATTTTTATATATAAATACTTTTTAAATAAGAGTATTTATATGATATACTATATCATATTTATGAAATCATTATTTGTTACTTATGCAGATAGGGGAAAATATAGAAATTTGAAAACTGAGGATATTGCAGGAGTGATTGATTATTTTGAAAATAAAAAAGCTATATTTGGGGTCATTTCTCGTATTGGTACTGATAAAAAAAAAGATTTTTATCAGTATTCAGCATTACCATTATTTTTACATTTTTTGATTGCAGGTTTTGGTAAATTCTTTAAAGATTTTCCTTCAAGGAAAATAGAAGAATATTTTTTTGATTTTTTTGCAAGTAAATTTATTTTAAAAGATAAAATTGTTTTTTTTCATCCTCCTAAATTTCCAAAGACTATAAATATAAACAAAACAAATAATAATTTATGTATTGGTATTGCTGTAAACTCTCATCCTTTGCATACCGAAAGTTTAATGAAAAAAGAATTAGAAAAAAATAATATAAAAATAATCCCTAAAAACACTATTGAAGCAGACTATGCTTTTAATATGGATTATTTAATTGCTTTGTCTCCTTTTTCAAAAAAAACATATGTAGAAAATGGCTACCCTGAAAATAAAATTTTTGTTGCTAATTTGGATATTAATACCGAAAGATTTGTTCCATTAAAAAAAAATGAGAATTACTTTACTGTTGTTTTTCCTGCTTCTAATATTGGAATATTAAAAGGTTTGCAATATGTTTTAGATGCGTGGCAAGAATTTGATATACCTAATAAAAAATTAATTATTCTTGGTAAAAAAAATCTTTGGCCGATTGAGATGAAAGAAAAATACGAAAAAATAATAAAAAAAGATATTTCAATAAAAGAATTGGGAATAGTGAATAATCCGGAATTTATTTTAGGCTCTTCGGATGTAACCATATTACCTTCTTTTACCGAAGGTTTTAGTCGTTCAGTTGCGGAGTCTATGTCTTGCGGTGTGCCTGTTATTACCACAAAAAATGCAACAGATACAGAGAATTTTTTTCAAGATAGAAAACATGGTATTATTGTTCGTGAAGGTGAATCAGATGATATTTTAAAAGCATTAAATTATTTATATTCAAATAAAGAAGAATGTATTGATATGGGTGTTGCGAGCAGAGAAGCGGTTTTAAAAAAAGAATGTTTTAACGAGAAAGTTTTTTGTATTTACGAAAATATATTAAAAATAGAAAATATAAAATAAAATGAAATTTATTATAAGAGATGATGATACGAATTTTTTTACTAAACCTCAAGATATTG
This sequence comes from Candidatus Nomurabacteria bacterium, assembly GCA_021413905.1. GTDB lineage: Bacteria > Patescibacteriota > Minisyncoccia > Phycocordibacterales > UBA9973 > UBA9973. The sequence goes on along the minus strand of JAIOPO010000004.1, from coordinate 11,209 downwards.
AAAATCTGTATTCTTCTATTTTTAAAAGAAATATATCAGTTGGACTTTCCGTTATTCCTTTTGTTTCTTCGTTGAGTGATGTATATCCTTGGAATATTTCAGAAGAAAAAAAAGAGTATTTAGTGTCAGAAAATATTGATTTGGTAAATTATATAAACAGTAATATCAATATTGATATTTTTCAACATGGTTGTACTCATGAAAAAATAAATAATGTCTTTGAATATTTACAAAATAAGAATTTAAAAATTGAAACATTAAGAGGTAAAGAAGAGTTAGAAAAAACTTTTAAAAGAAAAGTTGATATTTTTGTTCCTCCACATGATCAAATATCCAATAATGGCATAATAGCAATAGAAAATGCTCGTATGAATATAATTAGAAGCAAGGGTTCAAAAAATTTTTTATTTAGAATAGAATATGTTTTTGTTATTCTTAAAATGATTTTACATAAATTAAATTTTTTTAATTTATCTTCTTTGGAAATGCCAGCTTATCCTTATATTGTTGATTGTGGTAAGCATCAAGAAGCATATTCTTTTCGTGTTGAGCTGGGTTTAGATATATTAAAAAAGGGTTTATTGTATGCAAAAAAAATCAATGGAAATTTCATATTGGTGAATCATTTACACATGATGTCCGAAGAAAATAAAAAAATATTTTTAGAAATAGTCGATTATGCCCAAGAATTAGGCTTTGATTTTATTAAACCAAGTATCTTGTTTAAAGATGAAAAATAGTAAAAAAATTTTAATATTTTCTGTTGTTTTTTTGCCTGAATTTGTCGGTGGAGCAGAAATAGCAATAAAAGAATTTACTGATCGTATGGATGACGGTTTTGTTTTTGATATGATAACTTTAAGAAAAAATAATTCTTTATTTAAAAAAATAGGAAACATCAATGTGTATAATGTAGGTTGGTGTACAAAAAATGAAATATTTTTTTCTTTTCAAAAAATAATATTTCCTCTGCTTGCTTTATTTAAAGCAATTCAATTGAATAATAAAAAAAGATACGATTTCACTTGGTCTTTAATGGCAAGTTATGCAGGGTTTGCCGTTTTGTTTTTTAATTTTTTATATTCAAAAATTCCATATATTTTAACTATTCAAGAAGGAAAATCTGTAGAAATTATTAAAAGAAAATTTTTTTTCATAATGCCTTTTTATAAATTGATATTTAAAAGAGCTAAAATAGTTCATGTTATTTCTAATTATTTGGCATTTTTTGCCGTTGAAATGGGAGCAAAAAAAATTGAAATAATACCTAACGGTGTAGATATAAATATTTTTTCTTCTGATGTAAAACAGAATTCTGATATTGTTTTAAACAAGAAACAAGATGATATTTATTTAATAACCACCTCTAGGTTAGTTGAAAAAAATAATATAGCAAATTGTATTTTGTCTTTAAATTATTTATCTGATAATTACAAATTATTAATTATTGGCTCAGGGTTTCTTGAAAATAAATTAAAAAAAATAGTTTTCGATCATAAATTAAATGATAGAGTTTTTTTTATTGGTGATGTGGAACATAAAAAAATACCAAGTTATTTTAAATATGCTGACATATTCATCAGGCCTTCTTTTTCAGAAGGATTAGGAAATTCTTTTATTGAAGCCATGTCTTTTGGTCTACCTATTATTGGCACAAAAGTTGGCGGTATTGTAGATTTTCTATTTGATAAAAAAACTGGTTTGTTTTGTGATCCATTTAATCCTAATGATATAGCAGAAAAGATTTTAATGTTACAAGATTTAAATTTAAAAAATAATTTAATAAAAGAAGCTAAGGATTTTGTTTATGAAAATTATAAATGGGAAAATCTTGTTTTGAAAATTAAAAATCTTTTTAATTAAATTTAATCTATGAGAATACTTTTTTTAATAACTAAATCAACAGAAGGGGGAGCACAGACACATATATTTCAATTGTGTCGAGCTTTGAAAAAAGAAGGACACGATGTGGCCGTAATGAGTAGTCCTGGCGGATGGTTGGAATTTGCGATAAAAGATTTGGGTGGAATTTTTATTTCAAATGATTATTTTAAAAATTCTTATAGTTTTTTAAATTTTTTAAAATCAAAAAAAATAATTTTAAATACTGTGGATAGTTTTGATCCAGACATCGTGTCTTGCCATAGTGGTATTGCTGGAATTTTTGGTAGATTGTCTATTTTAAATAAAAAACCAACAATATTTACTGCGCATGGTTGGTCATTTGGACAAGGTTCACCTTTTTTGCAAAAAATTATTACATATCCTTCTGAATTATTGGCTTCTCATTTTTGTAAAAAGATAATATGTGTTTCAAAATATGATTTAAATTTAGCTATTAAATTAAAAGTTGCTCCTCTTTATAAATTAATAAATATACACAATGGAGCGGAGATACCAAGTGAAAAACCTTTAATTCGTGAAAGTTTGAAATCTATAATATTTGTGGGTAGATTGTCTAATCAAAAGAAACCAGAATTACTTTTAAATGCTTTAAATATTTTACCTAAAGATATTATAAATAATATTATTGTTTATATTGTGGGTGATGGTCCTAATTATGACAAATTGAATTCTTTGGTTATTCAAAATGATTTAAATGAAAAAGTTATTTTTATGGGTGCTTTATCTAGATTGGAAATTTTATCTTTTTTGGAAAAAAATGACTTATTTATTTTACCTACTAAACAAGAAGGATTACCTCGTTCTATATTAGAAGCAATTTCTAAAGGTTTGCCGGTCATTGCAAGTGACGTTGGAGGTGTTTCCGAAATAGTAACATCAGATATTGGTTTTTTGTTAAAAAAGAATACAGCACAAGAATTAGCTGAATATATTGAATATTTATATAAAAATCCAAATATTTTGACTTGCATGAGTCAAAATGCTTTTTTGCGAGCAAAAAATAATTTCTCTTTAGAAAAAATGATTCAAGAAACAATACAAATTTATAAAGAGATTATTAATGACTAAAAATTATTTGAATTGTTTTTATTAAAATTCCTAAGTCTAAAAACAAATTCCAATTGTTGATATAATATAAATCGTATTCAAATTTTTCTCTACTGTCTACCACTGATCGTGCATATCGAAATTTTATTTGTGCCCAGCCTGTGAAACCAGGTTTTATTGTTTGACGTAAAAAGTAAAAAGGAATTTCTTTTTCTAGAATTTCAACAAATTCAGGTCTTTCAGGTCGGGGACCTATTAGTGAAATATCTCCTTTGAGTATATTTATCATTTGTGGTATTTCATCTATATGTAATTTTCTTATTATTTTTCCGACAAAAGTTGTGCGTGGATCTTTTTCTATTGCCCAAACAGCACCATTTTTTTCGGCATTTATATTCATTGAACGAAATTTTATTATATTAAATTTTTTTTTCTTGTAACCAACACGAATTTGTTTATAAAATATATTTTTTCTGTCTTCTATGAATATTAAAAGTGCGGTTATTATGGTTACTGGTAAGGTGATTATAAGTATTGTTATTGAAAATATTATATCAGTTAATCTTTTGATACTGTTAAAAACAATGTTCTTTTTGTTTTCTAAAATATTTAAAGCAATTTCGTTATCCATAAGACTGACCGGTATTTTATTTAAAATGATTTGAAATGCTTTTGTTATGTTTAGATAATCATAATCTGATTTGCTTAGCTCTTCCAAATTTATAGAATTATCTTTTTCAGTATAAACTATTGTATTTATTTTTATTTTACTTGTTTGTAAATCTGAGAAATTTTTAAAATTTCCAATAAATGAATATCCTATATGTGGATTTTCAATTATATTTTTTATTAATATTTCTGATTCAGGTGTTGTTTTTCCAATGAAAGCAATTTGATTTTTAAATTTTTTTGAAAAAATATTGTAGTAAAATCTACGCCAAATTAAAATAAATAAGGAAAATAATATTTGAGTCAATAATAAGTTTGTTTTTGGAGTTATGGAAAAGGGAAATAAATAAAATAACATTATACCTGAGACTATGCTCGTAGATAATGCAAATAAAAATTGTTTTAAGTTTTTAAAAGTTAATTTTACAGATGTCGTTTCGTAAAGATTAAAAATATAAAAAATAATAGATAATAGTATTGTCCAAATAATAAAAGGTAAAATATGAGTCGGTATTTCGTTAGAAGCTTGTTTAATACCAAAACGAATAAGGAGTGTTAAATAGCCTGCAATATATAACATAGATATATCACCCGCAAAAAGTATCATTTTCCTTGATCTGTCCATATAGATTAGTATACATAAAATATTTTTAAAATAAAGCTTTATATATTTTTAATATATTATATTTTCATATATAATAAAAAGATGGTAAATAAACATTTTTTTAAGACACTTTTGATTTTTTTATTTCTTTTGATTTTAGGTTTAACTGCTTATTTTCTGACTGATTATTTTGGATGATTTGTTTGTAATAAAATCATTTGCAAAAATATAGTTTTGTGTTATACTTTAAATACCGCAATGAAGGTAGGCATCCCGAGTTTATCGAGGGAAGAGGTCCTATCTAGGGGTCGATACATTTAGGTGTATAAATTTGCGGCTGAAAGGCCGTTTTTTAATTTAAAAAATAAAATCAATTATGCTTACAAAAAATAGAAAAGAAGAAATGATAAAGGATTTGGAGACAAATGTTTCCGGTTCAAAATCTGTTGTCTTTGTGAATTTTCATGGCATGACAGCAGGAGATGAGACATCTCTTCGTCGTGACTTGAGAAATCAAGGTGTTTCTTATAAAGTTTCAAGAAAGACTTTGTTGAAACGCGCATTGACTGGCAAAGCGGAAGGGGAAATCCCAGAGCTTGGCGGAGAAGTCGCAATGGCATATTCCGCAGATGAGATAGCTCCAGCTCGTGAGATTTACAATTTTCAAAAAACTCATAAAAATATGTTAAATATTTTGGGAGGTATTTTTGAAGGTAAATTCGTAGATGGTGGTAGAATGATGGAAATCGCTACTATCCCGGGCAGAGAAGTGTTGCTTTCAAGATTGGCTTTCTTGCTCAAATCTCCTATGCAAAGATTGGCATTAGGTTTGAATGAGGTTGCTAAAAAGAAATAATTATAAATATTAATTAATAAAATATTATGGAAAAATTTAAAGATTTGTTAGAAAAAATAGAAGGTATGTCTGTATTAGATCTTAACGATTTAGTAAAGGCTATTGAAGAAAAATTCGGAGTTTCTGCTGCTGCAGTAGCAGTGGCTGGTCCTGCAGCAGGTGCAGACGCAGTTGAAGAAAAAGATTCATTTACAGTTGTATTAGCGGCTGCAGGTGAACAAAAAATCGCTGTTATGAAAGTCGTAAAAGAAGTTCTAGGTCTTGGCTTGAAAGAAGCTAAAGACTTGGTAGACGGCGCTCCAGCGACATTGAAAGATGGTATGAAGAAAGCTGAAGCTGAAGAATTGAAAAAGAAAATCGAAGAAGCAGGAGGTAAAATTGAACTTAAATAAATTTAATTTCAAATATTTAGAAAAAGCCACAATATATATTGTGGCTTTTTCTTTTTACTTGTGTTTTTTTAAAAAAAGTTAATATCATCTCAGGATAGGGTTGTCCTTTAATTGTTTATTTCATTTAAACCAAAAGAATATGGAAACGACAGAAGTAGAGTTTTTTATTTTCAATTTAGCTAAAAAGCTTGGATATAAACAAGCTTTTACTTATGAAGAGATTTATAAGAAAGCTTTTGAGGTTCAGTCTATTGATTTCTTTAGAGAAGAATCATTGAATGATATTCTCGATACTTTGAATGGTAAAAATCAGGAAAAATTAAGAAAAATTTTTTCAGGCAAAAATGTAAAAATTGGTTTTAGTCCGATTGGTTTTACTAAAGAAAATAAGGATGCCATGACTTGTCTTTTTGCAGAGATTTTTATTTCTGAATCAGGGAATTTGGAGATTACTACTTGTTTCGGAAATACAAATAGTTGCTTCACTTTCGATACAGTTTTTTTGTTTAAACCGTTAAGAAGAGTATGATTTAAAAAAATATTGGAACACAGACAAGTTTTCTTATGGAGGCTTGTTTTTTTGTTTAAAAAGGTTTATAAATGATTCATGGATATATTGGCAAAATTGTTAGGAAATCAAGCTAGAGTTAAGATTATGAGATTGTTTTTATCAAATAAAAGCAAAGCTTTTACTCCTTTAGATGTGGCAAAAAGAAGTCGTGTTGCGATAGATTCAGTTCGTAGAGAAATACGTCTTTTGAGCTCTGTGGGTTTTGTTAAAAAACGCAATGATGATTGGTATTTTGATATGAATTTTAGATATGCAAATGAATTCGAGAGTCTTTTAATAAAGTCTGATACTTTTGAACATAATGTTATTTTAGATATGTTTAAAAAAGTTGGAAAATTGAAATTTATGGTTATTTCAGGTTTTTTCATTAAAGACAAGGAAAGCAGGGTAGATTTGTTATTGGTTGGTGATAAATTGAATAAATCAAAAATTGAAGATAATATAAAAAAAATGGAAGCTGAGATCGGTAAAGAGTTGGTATATGCTGTATTTGAAACAAAAGACTTTATATATAGACTAAATATGTATGACAAGCTCGTGCGTGATATCCTAGATTTTCCTCATGAGATTATTTTGCAAGCAAAAGAGTTATCCACACAAATCTTAAAAAAGTTGTAGAATTTGATATAATAATACTAGAGCTTTAATAAGGTCGAACTTAGAAAAGTTTTATTATTAATTTCAGCTATTAGCTGTTCGCCTCAAAAGCGAAATTTATTATTATGAATACTATTTGGTATACATGGGGTGATGTTTTTAATTCTTCACTCGTAGATTTGTGGTTTGGTTTTGTACAATTTGCTCCAAAACTTATTTTGGCTGTTGTACTTTTTATAATTGGTTGGTTGGTTGGCAATCTTGTTGCAAAAGCATTTGAACATGTTTTTGGTTTGTTAAAAGTAGATAAACTTTTAGAATCTGCAGGCTTCGGTGATTTTTTCAAGAAGGCTGGAATGAATTTAAATTCAGGTTATTTTATTGGACAAGTTGTTAAATGGTTTATCATTGTTCTTTTCCTTTTACCTTCTTTGAAATTAGTAGGAGGACTTGATACTGTTTCTGTATTTTTGACACAAGGTGTATTGATGTTCTTGCCTAGAGTTATTATTGCAGCATTTATTTTGATCATCGCTACTATCGTAGCTGATGCTTTGTCAAAATTCATCACAGCTGGTTCAAAAGCTATGAATCTTCGTTCAGCAAATATGCTTGGTGTTATCGCAAAGTATGCTGTTTGGACTTTTGCTTTCATAATTGCATTGGGCCAACTCGGTGTAGCTGATACATATATGAGTATCCTTTTCACTGGCATCATCGGTATGCTTGCTGTCGGAGGTGCTTTGGCTTTAGGATTAGGCGCAAAAGATTCTGTTAGTGAATTTTTGTCTAATTTGAAACAAGATATGTCTCATAAATAATTTTTATTTTTTAATAAAATAAGATTCAAAAAAGGTGCTCTCAGGAGCCCTTTTTTGTTTTATATTTATATGTTATTATAAATTTATAATGAATAAAATAAATCTTGAAAATATAAAAAGTTTTTTATTTAAAAAAAGAAATTTGTATATTGCTGGTTTTTTAGTTGTCGCTATTGTTGGTTTTTTTATGTTTTCAGGAGATAAGAGTGACAATATCCAAATTTCTCAAGTTAAATTTTCAGATTTAAGTAAAAATATACAAGCCACTGGTCAAGTTATTTCTAAAACAGATTTAAATTTATCTTTTAATAAAACAGGCACTGTAAAGTCTGTAAAAGTTAATGTTGGAGATATTGTAAAAACAGGACAAATCTTGGCGACTCTTGATCAGGGTCAAGCTGGAGCAGTATTAACACAAGCAAAAGGAGCATTACTCGCCGCTAAAGCAAAATATAATAAAATTTTACAAGGAGCTTCAAATGAAGAAATAGTTTTAGCTGAGATTGCTTTGAAAAATTCTCAAAATGACTTTGAAAATGTTAAAAATGCTCAAAATGTTTTAGTTTCAAATGCATATCAAAATTTATTAAATTCAAATTTGCAAGCATATCCAACCAGCTCATTTACAAATGCAATATCTCCGACCATATCAGGAACTTATATTTTAGGTAAAGAAGGAGATATAAAAATATCTTTATATCAAAGTGGTAATGGAGGTTATTTTAATACTTCAGGTGTTTTTAATACTTCAGGATCAATAAGTTATTCTTCTCCACAAGCATTGGGAGATTCGGGTTTATATATACAATTTCCCACAAATTATTCTGTGCAAGACAGCTGGGTTGTTTCTATTCCAAACAAACAGGCTTCAAATTATTTAACAAATTATAATGCTTATCAAAATGCATTGAAAACTCAAACGTCAGCATTGTCATCTGCGCAATCTTTAGTCGATCAAAAGCAAGCTGAACTAAATTTAAAAAAAGCAAATGCACGACAATCTGATATTGATTTAGCGAATGCAGATATTTTGTCAGCAGAAGGGAATTTAGAATCTGCGCAATCAGCTTATGAAGATACTATTATTCGTGCTCCAGCAGACGGCACTATTACAAAAATTGATATAAAATACGGTGAAATATCTCAAGTTGGAAAGGCTGTTATTTCATTGCAAGATATTTCTAATTTATACATTGAAGCTTTGATAAATGAAGCCAATATTGCAAATTTGAAAATAGGTCAAAATGTTTCTATTACTTTTGATGCTTTTGGTAAAGATAAATCATTTACTGGTGTTGTTTCACAAATAGATCCTTCTGCGGAGACTAATAATGGAGTGGTTAATTATAAAATAAAAATATTAATAAATGAAAAAGATGAAACCATTCGTCCAGGCATGAATGCAAATGTTAATATTTTAGCAGGAGAAAAGAATAATGTTTTAGCTATACCAAATGTCGGCATAATACAAAAAGATGGAAAATATTTTGTTGATTTTATAACTAATATAAAAAGTAAAAAATACATAGAAAGAGAAGTTCAGACTGGTTTTATTGGAGATAATAATATGATAGAAATTGTTTCTGGACTTTCTGAGAATGATCAAATAGCTTTGATTCAAAATAAATAATGAAGGATAAAATAAAAATAGAAAATTCTTTTTCGCAAAATATATCCGTTGGTTGGTTTTTGGCTTGGCGAGATATAAAACACGCTAACAAATGGACTACCGCTTTGATTGTTTTTGTAATGACATTGACCTTTTTGAATTTGATAGTTGTGTCTGGTATTTTGATCGGTCTTATTCAAGGTTCCGAAGATGCACAGAAAAAATACGCTATTGGTGATATTGTGATTTCTCCTTTTTTAAATAGATCAGAGATACAACAAACTCCAAAAGTTGAAGAAATAATAAAAACAATACCGGGATACAGAGATCATACTACAAGATACACTGGTAGTGCTTTTGTGGAGTCTGACTATCGTAAAACCATAAAACCGGGAGAAAAAAATGACGGTGTTGGTGGTTCTCTTTTGGGTATTGATCCTGTACAAGAAGAAAAGTTTTCCGGTATTTCAAAATTCATAATTCGCGGTTCGTATTTGAATAGCACAGATCAAGACAGTGTGTTGCTAGGTAAAAATTTACTTTATGAATTTACTCCGATTGAAGCTCCTGGTTTTCAAACTTTAAAAAATGCTCCTGTTGGTGGGCGAGTGCGTTTGACTGTTGGAGACACATCTAAAGAATATTTTATAAAAGGAATTATCTCGAGCAAGGTGGATATTTTTGACGGCTCTGTGGTCGCTCTTTCGAGTGAGGTTCGTAAATTGACAGGTCGGACGGATTTGAATGCTGGAACTGTCGCAGTGCAATTGTTGCCAGGGACTGATCCTGTTTTTGCTCAGAATTTTCTGCTTGATAGTGGGGTGGGAGAATATGCTAGAGTGCAAACTGCTGAAGAAGCTTTTCCGAAATTTTTAAAAGACATAAAAGCCACTTTTAATATTTTAGGTAGCGCTATATCCGGTATTGGTTTGGTCGTTGCTTCGATTACAATTTTTATTGTGATTTTCGTAAACGCTATTACTCGACGCAGATATATCGGTATTTTGAAAGGTATCGGAATAAATAAAAAAGCAATATTGTATTCATATATGTATCAAGCTTTTATCTATGCATTTTTGGGAATTATTTTTGGTATGTTGTTGACTTTTATTTTAATAAAACCGTATTTCACGGCACATCCGATAAACTTTCCATTTTCTGACGGCATACTTGTAGCTACACTTTCAGGTTCATTTATCAGAGCAGGTATTTTGTTATTTACCACTATTGTCGCTGGTTATATACCGGCAAATATTGTAATCAAACAAAATACTTTATCAGCAATCTTAGGAAGATAAATTTATGTTGGAAATTAAAAATCTTACAAAATCATTTAAGAGTGGAGATGAAAAAATTACTGCAGTGAATAATTTATCTTTTACTGTTCCGGCTGGACAATTTTTGACTGTTACCGGAAAATCCGGTTCTGGAAAATCCACATTGCTTTACCAGCTTGGACTTTTGGATTTACCGACTAGTGGAGAAATATCAATAGACGGAAAAGATTTGATAAATATTTCTGAAAAAGAACGCACCGCAATACGCTTAAATGACCTAGGTTATATTTTCCAAGATTATGCGATAATACCTTCTCTTTCAGCTTTGGAAAATACAATGTTGCCACTTTTGATGCAAGGATATGATACAGTTTTAGCAAAAGAAAAAGCAAAAAAAGCATTATCTAAAGTCGATCTTTTAGATCGTATGGATAATTTACCAGCAGAACTTTCTGGAGGACAACAGCAACGTGTTTCTATTGCACGGGCTATTGCTCATGATCCGAAAATAATTTTTGCCGATGAACCGACAGCGAACCTCGACTCTGAAACTTCCGAACAAGTGATGAAAGTTTTTATGCAATTAAATAAAGAAGGTCAAACCATAATAATGGTTACTCATGAAGTAGAATATGCTAATTTAGCACATCGTACTATGACAATGGCAGATGGAAATATCGTTAAAGATATTTTGAATAAATAGTTGCGTTGTGTAATAGATTTTATCCCCAAGTTATACCCATTTTAGGGTAGGGGTAAGGATTTGACTTCTTTTTGGCTTTAGTATAGTATATGACTTATCAGTATGGTAATTATAAAAAACAAGTTCAAAAGGTGGCTATAGCAGACTTTCTTTTGTCT
>JAIOPO010000006.1 GCA_021413905.1 Candidatus Nomurabacteria bacterium | reverse complement strand
CCCGTTCGCGCACAAACTCCTCGCCGTTTTTAGGAAACATTATAAAACGGCGAGGAGTTCTCCCTCGATAAAAAATAAAGATTTCAAATAGCATTTTTAAACCAAAAATGCTATTCTATAGATGTCAATTTAATAGAAAGACCTAACCCATTTTGCCCTTAAAAATCAAAATGATATGGTCGCGAAACACAACCAGAATAAAGAACTCCTAGTCAGAGTTCGCACTGGTTGTGTCATATCCCGAAAGGGGTATGGGTAATCTTCGGATTATCGCTGGCTAGGAGCTTTTTGCTAGCTAGTAATTATGATAAGATTAAATCATTATGAAATACAATAAAGGTTTCGCACCAGTCGTAGTTTTACTAATAGTGCTTGGAGTTTTAGCGGTCGGCGGAGTTGCATACTTTGCGGGAAAAAGTTCTACTCCGAAAGTAGCAGATAACTCAAATTATTTCCCGACGACGGAACAAAATTATACTCCGCCGACTACAAATAATAATCCTTCTCAACAACAAACTCCTCCGCCTGCGAATAATCCACCACAACAGCAAACACCACCTCCTACACCAACATGCAATCCTTCAATAACGGTTCTTTCACCGAACGGTGGAGAGATTTACCATGTTGGCCAAACAGTTACCGTAAAATGGAAGAGTTGTAATCTATCGGCAAGCACACTATTAGGAATTACACTTTCAGAATCAGTTTCTAGTGGTGCACACACAACAAGCTTGCCGGTTGTACAAAATACTTCTAATGACGGTTCTGAAACTTTCGTTTTGAGTAGTACGATTGTTGATTATTTTGCTGGACCAAATGGTTATCCGTTCAAAATTTCTGTTTCTAGTTATGGGCCAGGAGGCGTTAACGATTGGTCTGATAATTCTTTTACTATAAATACCAACCAGCAAGCTAATTGTTCTCCTAATGATCCTCCTTCAATTAAAGTGCTTTCCCCGAACGGAGGCGAAACATGGACAAGAGGTCAGCAAGCTACGGTCACTTGGACAAGTTGTAATGTGCCTGCAACTACACAACTACGAATTGATCTTTCTGCATCAGTTTCCAGTGGAGCACACACAACCAGTGCGCCAATCATACAAAGTACTCCAAATGATGGTTCTGAAACATTTACAGTAAGCCCTACGATGTGGGATTATTTCCCTGGACCAGTTGGTTATCCATTTAAAATTTATATTGTAGATTCTTGTGCTGGCTCTGGATGTATTGCGCCAAATGATTATTCAGATAATTCTTTCTCAATAAACTAAAATGGGAATTGAAAACACAAAAGCCCCTAAACGGGGCTTTTGTGTTTTCAACAATAGTTTTTATGAGTATTTTTTCTAGTTGCGCGCCAAAAAAGAAAAGGACTTCGCTTCGCGAAGTCCTTAATGTTTATTCGATTTCTCAAAAAGTTCTCGTATTACTTTTGCTTTTTGCGTTCTAAACACACCCTCTTTGTCATTCCAATCATACAGATATGTTTTGTTCAAAGATTCCTGTGCTCCCAAATTTACATTTTCAGTGTTGAAGTTATCATGGTTAGAACTTGAAACGATAATGACTTTATCATTATGTTTAAAAATATCCTGAATAATTTCATGACCCCAACTACCTCCTACATCTCCGTCTAACATGATAATGTCGTACTTTCTTTCTGTTAAAATACGCCTAGCTTGTGTGAGATTATAAGCACTGGTAATGCTAATTTGGTTTTCTACAAAAACAAAGTCTTTTAAGAATCTTTCAATCGGCTCGTGTACTAATTCTAAATCATCCACGATGAGAATGTTTATTTTTTCTGCCATGTCGTTAGTTTTTAAAAGGTTCTAAAATCAGACTACAGTAAAATATGACGTTAGTCAATAAAAAAGAGTGTTCCAATACTGGAACACTCTTTAATCAGAATCAATTTTTTTGAAATTCTGATAACGCTTTTCTCAAATCTTCAATGAGCCTTCGGTGCACTGACACCATTTTTCGGGCTTCCGCTCTTGGAAAAATTTTATACAAATTATCCAATGATCGGTTAATCTTTTCACCCTTCAAATTTGTTGGTGCACCCTTACAAATAGTTTTCGGGCAAAGCTCATAAATTTCAATCATAATCATTCGCTCTTTTTCTGAAAGTCGTGCCAAAATGTGATTTTTGATAATTGCTTTTAGTTCATCCTTATTCAAGGACGAAAAGTCAAAAACATTACTCCTTTTTTGGGTTGGCATTTTAGTAACCTTTTCCAAAAGATGGTCAGTTACTTCCAGTTTTTCAAGCTGATAATCAAATTTGAAATCTTTGAGTGGTTCGGTGGTAATTTCAAGCAAGTAGTGAAGACTGTCAGAACTTTTGACTTTTCTGACAGCAAAACCAAGCTTTTTGTAGTGCTCACTCAAGATTGTGATTAGCTCTTTTTCATTAAGCCATTCCGTATTTTGCATAATAAGGTACTTTTATTTGTTTGAATGTACTCTAGCACGAAACGCTTGACAAGTCAAGCGTAATCTGCTATGCTGTCTGTAGTTCTTTCGAAATATGTTAAACACAATAGTTAGGTTAACTCTTGGTTTAGTAGCACTTGGTGCAGGATTGTTTGGGATATATTCCTTAACACATACTACTCAAGTGATTGCAGAGAAAAACCAACCCATGATTGCGTTCATACTGATTGTCAGTATCGTAATGATTGGTTTAGGCGGATTTCTGCTCACCGAATCAAAGTTACAAGAAAAAGTCCAAACAAAGCTCGGTGAAGCATAGTACCCGAAGCCCCTGGCTCTGTCTTGTGTAGATAACGCAAGGTTTAGTTTTAAAGTTTATGATAGAATTTTTAAAAAATTTCCGTAGTAAACAAGTTTCTAAATGTTGATTAAACACATTCAAAACTAATATTTGTGATAGATAATTTCCGTAGCAAATAAAGTTATTGTGTCAACAAACAAAAAACTGTGTAGCAAAAATATTTGGACAAGCAGTACTGCTTGTCCTCATTATCCAGATCATAAATTTATTTGTGGTTTGGTAGTGAATTGTTCTTTAAAAATTTCATTGTTATTTGTTTTCCAGAAGAGGAAGCTACGCGCTTCAAGCTGACAAAAAGGCATGCACTCTTTTGCGTATAGTGAAACAATTTAAAACAAATTTACAATGGAAAAACAAACAAAAAACTGGTGGGTATTTGAATACTCCGAACTTGCAACTCGCTCTGGATATATTAATCCTCTCTTAGACGAAAAAGGAGGGAAGATATTTTACGGAACACTTGATGAAGCACTTGTCTTCATAGCAGACCCAAGAACGGGATTAAAAATTTTTAATTTCTATTTCAAAAATGAAAAAATAAATTATTTTCATTGCGAAAAAGGAAAATTAATTTTATGCCTACTAGCCTACGAATCACCTTGCGATTTTATAAAAAAAGAATCTAATTTAAATGCTCGATGCTTAAAGCATGATGGAACATTTGATTTAACGAAGGAAGAATTACTCATTAAAAAATTTGATGAGTACGCTTACTTCAGACGCAATGGATGAAATCAACCTAAAGCCATTCCAAAATTTTGGAATGGCTTTTCTCTTTGCCCGCCCGCCAAAAATCTAAAAAAAGAATCCGCCCCGCATTCCTCCCGCACCCTCCTGCGGGGCGGAAGCCCAGCCCAAAAAACTTTTCAAAAAATCAGTCTCGGTTTTGCGAATCCTCCCTCCCGCAAAATTGCTTCGCAAAACCGAGTCCATTGTGTATTTAGCGTTTTCCCACACTTCTGCTTTTGCAGAAGCTCTGTGCTTCGCACAGAGGCGTTTCAGCGCGCAGGGAACGCTGTATCAGCGATTTTGAAAATAGGTTCGGACTTGGTACAATAAACACACCAACAAACAAAAAAGCCTTAATTTAAGGCTTTTTTGTTTGTTGGTGCGGGATAAGGGAGTCGAACCCTTCACCACAGTTTGGAAAACTGTTATTTTACCGATAAACTAATCCCGCTTTTAAAATAAGCTAACTTTCATATAGTAGCAAAAAAAATTAACAAAAACAATATTTAAACAAAAAACTACGTGCTCCTTTTCAGAAGACACGTAGTCACACGCACATTAACGCACTAACTTTATTAACCCTATTTTATCCAAAATTAAAATAATTGGATACATTGGATCAATTTCAAACCATCTTCTTCCAAAATTAGGACTGGAAGGGAATTTATGGTGATTATTATGATAACTTTCACCCCACATGAGTATATCGGGTGCCATTAAATTTTTAGAAGTATCATTTACTTTATTATTCACATAACCATACTTATGTGCAAACCAGTTAATGATAGCTCCGTGAAACGGACCCATTACAAAATGAATAGGCAATAGCAAATACTGATACCAATGAGTAGCAAATATCACATAAAAGGTGATATAAAGAAATACCCAAAATAAACGATTCGCCCAAGAATCTGCAAATTTATCCATTGCTGTCCAGATCGGCAAATTCTTATAAAAATTTTGAGTAAAATCAGCTTTTTTATAAAAAATGCTATTATAGATGTTTTTTGTTTTCCACATCATATTCCACAAATTGTGGTCATACAAAGGGGAATGTGGATCTAGTGGCGTATCAGCATACGCATGATGCATTCGATGCATCACACCATAAGCCCATGGGCTTAGATAAGAACTACCCTGGAAAAGCCAACTCAAAACAAAAAATACCTTTTCTGTTGTTTTTGACATTAAAAACATCCCGTGGGCGGAATACCTATGGTAAAAAAAGCTTTGTGTAAAAAGCGAAAGATACCAGTGAGCAAAGAAAAACACATAGATGATCATAAGACCTCCAATTTAAATGGTTACAAAGAATTTTCTACCCTAAGAATAACACAATTAATTATTGTTTCCAAGACCAATCAGATCCTGGATTTTTAGCTCCGTGAACCTCGAAATGAAGATGAGGGCCAGTAGAGTGACCAGTAGAACCCACAAGACCTATTAATTCACCTTGATTTACAGTATCACCAGTAGTTGTGATGACTTTAGACATATGTCCATACAAAGTAGTAGTACCATTTGAATGTTTAATAATAACCATATTTCCATATCCACCACCACAACTTCTTCGGCCGACAACACAACCTGTCTTTGCTACGAGAACTGTTCCTGAAGCAGAAGCATAAATAGGACTGCCTGTTGGCGCACCGATATCAATACCACTGTGTCCTGGGCCATGCAAACCTTGAGTTTTATGACCAGTAGGCAAAGGATTTATAAAATATCCAACAACATCTTTTATAGGATGACTAGCATAATAATTTTTATCCTTATCAACAGATTTATTCAAATTTGGAGCCGGTTTATCACCGCCTTCATCAGACATATCATCAGCACCAGGAATAATAAGCTTATCTCCTATGGTTAATTTAGAATCTTCACTAATACCATTATAAGCAGCGATATCTCCTGAATCTACTTTGTAAAGTTTAGCTATACTTTGAATTGTTTGGCCTTTTGTAACAGTATGCTCTGTTCCAGAAATAGGTAAAATAACCAAAACTTGCCCTTCGGTCAATTTATCTCCTTTTTTCATATCATTAGCCAAAAGAATTGTATTAACAGACACATCAAACATATCTGCAATTGCTTTAATGGAGTCGTTTTTTCTTACCACATAAACACTTATCTGATCAGAAGAAGATTCTCCATTATCTGTACCATCTAAAGTAGAAGCATGTCCTACAATACTAGGAACAAGAGCATTTCCGGAAACAGCGACATTAACATCTTCTTTTACCTCATCATCCGTTTTTTTATCCTTTTTTTCTTGAATCAACGAAACTGCTGAAATATTGGCTTGTAATGCCAAAGAAGAGTTTTGAGAATTTTTACCAGAAAAAGACTCTGAATCACTAGCAGAGGCATCTGTTCCAAAAAAAGAAGACCAGAAACCAGCGTTTGCCTTATAAGGCATAACAAAAAAGCCAAAACATAGGTAGACAGTCAAAATAGCACTATAAATTTTAAATTGAGTTTTTATAAAACAAATTATTTATCGCAAGAAATTCTTTCTTATCCTTATAAAATAAGGGTAAAATACAGAAACGACCGAATATGTGTATGTTCGCATAAGCGAAAAAGATTCTTACGATGATTACGATCTGTGCTGATTTCGGGATGGGCCAGGCTTGCCTTTAGGCAAGCCTGGCCCTATATTCATACTCCTATACAGGGCTACTACTTAATGGTAGCCAATCCAGAGAAACAAGTCAACCCAAATGTGGAAAACTATATAATAGTTTTATTTTAAAAATGAACTTGACAAAACATTTAAAAATATACACAATTTGTAAAAAAGAATCATAAATTATGTGCAATGCAAAATAAGTATTGTATAATATAAGATATGTCATCAAAATTTAAAAATACATTTACAAGTTTTGAAGAATTAGGAGAAAATTTTTCAGGCTCTTCTTCTGTTGATAAAAAAAACAGCAAAGAAGCTGGCCGTAAAAATATTAAAAAAGAAATTTTACAAAAACTTTCTAATGATCAAGTAGTTGCCCTAAAGACAAAAAGAGACAAAATAGACAAAGCCAAAGAAAGATTAGAGAAAGAATCAACTAATAAAAACAAAGGAATAACAACTGAAAAATTAGTAGATAAGATATTTCAATCCTTAGCAAAAAAAGATTTTATTGTTAACTTAAATGGCAAAGATAAGAAAATAGAAATTGATAGAAAAATAAAAATAAATAACCTTGAATACAAAGTGATTGGTTTTAGAACTGCTAAAAAAAACAATATGCTTTTGATTCGTTTAGAAAAAACTACAGGAGATGAAAAGGAAATTAAAGAGATGGATTCTGAAAATTTTAAAAAAGAATGGGATAAAGGCTATTTAAAAATAATAAATACTAAAGAAGAAACTAAAGAAGAACTAAATTCATTACCTGAAACAAAAAAAGCAGTTTTTGAAAAAACAGAAAGTCCATCTATTCTCAAAGAAGATATATTTAAAAATATTAAAAAAGGGGAGAGATTTTTTTATAAAGGAGAAATAAATAAAGGTATTTATGTTGTTTTAGAAAGACCAACAAAGAAAAATGATTTCAAATTTGTATTCGAAACAGAAAAAAATAAAATAAAAATCAAAATAACACCAGAAAAATTAAAGGAAATATTGTTAAGTGATATTTTAAGTTCAATAAACAACAAATCAATATTAGAAATGTATGGAAAACAAGATGAAATAGTGAAAAAAGACACTATTGTTGAAACAAAAAAACAAGAACCTATTCCTACTATTGAAGTGCAAGATTCTTTTGATTACGTAAAAGAATTAGAAGAAGCAAATAAAAAAATAGTAGCAAACATAAATAAAACAGCAGATGATTTTTTAAATGCAAAAAAAGAGGAAGAAAAAATAGAAGAATTTGAAACAAAAGAGAAAGAAGAAGTTAGTGAAGATTTTGTTTCAATAGACGGTACTAATTTCTACAAAGCAGAGAGCGTAGAACTAGCTAAATTACAACTTAAACAAAAAAGGGAAGCATATCTACAAAAAAAATACGAGAAAAAAAGTTTATGGAAAAAAACTTTAAGTATTTTTGGTGATAATGAAAATGAAAAAATAAAAAATCCAGAAGAAGAATATTTGAAATCAAAAAGAGATTATCTGGAAGCAACAGGTAAAGATATTTTTGATTTTATAACAGAAGAAAAAGAAGAAATAAATAAATACAAAATAGAAAATGGTGGTTTTTCAGAAAGAATTAAAAATGGAATTCAAAAAGGTATTGAAAAATGGGATAATTGGGACAATAAATACGCAAAAACAGCTGTAAAAATAGCTTTAGTTGGTGCGGTTTCAAGTGGTGTCGTATTAAGTGCTGGAGCATTAGGTATAGGATCATCTGCTGCACTCAGCGCTGGAATCACAAGCTATATTGGAAAAAAAGCACTTATGGCTTTAGCCTTAACAGGTGCAACTGAAAAAATAACTTCATATGTACCAGAAAAACACAGACATTGGGTAAACAAAACAATGCTTGGTGCAAGTATTGGAATGTCTGCATTTTCACCCGCAGGTATCGCAACACTTGCAAGTATTACCGGAGTTTATGCAGCAAAAAGTTTTATAAAAAGTGAAAAATCAATCCAAGAAACATTAGATGAAAAAATAAAAGAATTAAAAAAAGATACTCTAAGTGAAACAGTAGGAGGGATAGATGAAAATAGGCTAGCAGAAATAGAAGCAGAATATTCAAAAATACACAGAGAAGCTGAAAAACAAAGAATTTACAGGAAACTTGCATCTGGAGCAATAGCATTAGCAAGCTCAGTGACAACTCTTGAAATGTCTGGATATATACATACACCAATAGCAGAAGCTTCTGGGACACCAGGTATTTCTGTTTATTCTGAATCAGCACACCCAAATCGTGAAGATTTTGAAAATACGAATTCACACAACTTATATGAATTTAAACACGGAGAAAAAGTGGAAGCTCCTGCTGAAAAGGAAATAAATAAAGAAATAATAAAAGAACAAGAACCAACAATAAAAACAGAAAATACAAACAATGAAACAAACACACAAGAAAATCAAAAAGAAATAATAATAGAAGAAAAACCAATTTTTGAAAAGGAAGAAACAATAGAAAATACTGAAAATCATAACGAAAATGAAATAGCTTTAACTGAAACACCTGAAATAAAAACAAATTCTACAGAATATACTTTAGATGATGATTCGACTTACCAAGAAAATGTAAACATTGATACAAACGAACAAAATTTGAATGTTAAATTAGATGAAGACACTCCAAGTCCAGAATTTGCGCAAAACAATACAGCAGAAATAAATACACAAAATGACACAGGAATGACTGATGAAAAATACACAGAAGAGTTTACAAAACACGAAAACTCTACACAACATACAGAAAATGAATTTAATAAAATGACTCCAGAAGAAAGACTTGAAAGTAGAACACCAGAAGTAAAAGAAGCAATGGAAGGAGCGACAAAACAAGCTGAAAATTACAAAAATGATAATGATGAAGTATATGCAAAAAATGATGAAATTAAAATTTCTGAAGAATTAACAGAAAAAATAAATAAAAGTTATACAAATTCAATAAATCATATTTTTGAAGAAAGACCAATAGCTTGGGAAGCGATCAAAGATGATTCTGCGATGAAAATGTTAAGCAATGAAAACCATTTACCGGAAAAAGAACCGTTTATTTCTTATTTAAAATATATGCATAAATTACAAGACGTAACTGAATTACAACCTAGATCGGAAAGTTTATTGCAAAGAGCCGAAACATCTGAAGAATTTATAAAAAGAGCATTGCAAAAAGCTGCTGAAATAGGAAAACTAAATAAAGTAAAATTTTAATTAATAATTAACAAAAAAAATAACAAATAAATATATGACAACAATAAAAGAAACATTGATAGATTTATTCAAATTGGATAAAATGCCAGAAAATAAATCCGAGCAAGTATTGGAAAGATTAGCGAAATTGGTTTTTCAGGGAGTTCTTTTGAAAGCATTGCCTATTTTATCTGAAGCGGACTTGCAAGAATATGAAAAAATTGTAGATGAAAAACAAAATCCCGAATTTTTATTTCATTTTTTAAATGAAAAAGTTCCAAATTTTGAAAATATGATCAAAGAAGAAGCTGAAATTTTACGCGCAGAATTCGCAGGAGAAATCAAAAACCTACAAAACTAAATAAAAAATAAATATATGTTATATTAGATAGATGCAACATCTGTCTGGACTTAACAAAGAACAAAAAGAAGCGGCTCTTCATACAAAAGGACCGCTTCTTATTTTGGCCGGCGCCGGAGCAGGAAAAACAAAGACAATAACACACAGAATAGTAAATCTTATAAAAGAAGGTGTTGCTCCGGAGAAAATCCTCGCTGTGACATTCACAAACAAAGCAGCCAAAGAAATGCGAGAGCGTATTTATGCGGAAATTGCGAAAAATGCACAAGAACAAAATACAGTGCCTTTTGTTGCGACATTTCACTCTTTGGGAGTTTATATTATAAAAGAAAACGCTCGCATCTTAGGATTGACCAAATACTTCACAATTTTAGATGATAATGACACAAATTCACTTATAAAAGAATCAATAAAAGAAATCGGCCTGGATCCAAAACAATATGAACCTAGAAAAATAAAAAACATAATTTCTCGAGAAAAGGGGAAATTTACTACGATGGAAAAATACCAAGAACGTATGAATGACCCTATAAGTAATGAATCAAACTATTTAGGTAAAGTAGTTTCTCAAGTGTGGACTTTATATGAAAATAAAAAATCAAAAGAAAATTCTTTGGATTTCGATGATTTACTTTTGAAATCGGTAAAACTCTTGAAAGAGAACGAAGAAGTACGAAAAAATTATCAAGAAAAATGGGAATACATACACATAGACGAGTATCAAGACACAAACGAAGCGCAATATTTAATGTCTAAACTTTTATCAGAAAAAAGTAAAAATATTTGCGTAGTGGGCGATGCTGATCAAAATATATATTCTTGGCGTGGAGCAAATTTAAAAAATATTTTAAATTTTGAAAAAGATTATCCAAATGCAAAGATAGTAATGCTCGAAGAAAATTATCGTTCCACTCAAAATATTTTAGAAGCAGCAAATGAAATAATAAAAAAAAATCAATACCGTCCAGACAAAAATCTTTTCACCAAAAATAAAATAGGAGAGAAGATTTCTCTTTATGAAGCGCTTGATGAAAACGATGAAGCAGAATTTATCGCAACAAAGATTTTGGAAATTATAGATACCAACGAAAGGAAAGATGTTTTTAAGCGAACCCTTGGGAGGAGCGACGGCGACGGACAGAGAGAATTTTCAGCAGAAAATTCTCGTGGTGAACATAAAAACATCTTTCCCGAAGTCGCAATATTATATCGCGCAAACTTTCAATCACGCGCACTCGAAGAAGCGATGCTCAGATACAATATTCCATATCAAGTCTTGGGCGTGAAATTTTTTGAAAGAAAAGAAATCAAAGATACTTTGGCATATTTACGCACGGCTCTGAATCCGGAAAGTTTGTCCGACATAAAAAGAATAATAAATTTCCCAACTAGAGGAATAGGTAAAACTACTTTAATAAAATTATTTTCCGGAGAAAAAGAAAACTTACCGATAAAAATGCAAATAAAAATACAAAACTTTTATGAAACATTAAATGAAATAAAAGAAAGAATACATACGATGAAAGCAAGTGATGTGATAAAATTCACAGTGAAAAAATCCGGTATTGAAAATGAATTAATGGCAGGAACAGAAGAAGATATGGAAAGATTGGAAAACATAAAAGAACTTGCTACACTTGCATTAAAATATGATAATTTGGAAAATGGTACAGGAATAGAAAAGCTTTTAGAAGATGCATCATTAGCATCAGATCAAGATAGTATAATGATAAATACAGAAAAGAAAGAACAAAAAAATGGAGTGAAGCTCATGACAGTTCATGCTTCAAAAGGATTAGAATTCCAATATGTTTTTATTACAGGACTCGAAAGTGGACTTTTCCCGCATGAAAAAATGGGCGACACAAAATCAGGAGAAGATAGCGAAGAAGAACGCAGACTTTTCTACGTAGCACTAACTCGTGCAAAAGAAAAATTATTTTTAACTTTTGCAAATTTCCGCACAATATTCGGATCAAGACAAATCAATGCTCCATCAGAATTTTTATCAGACATTCCCGCAGATTTATTAGAAAGAGGGGACGAAAATCCCGGCATTAAAACTATCTATATTTAAATGAAAATACATAAAGCAAAAAAATCATTAGGGCAAAATTTTTTAAAGTCTGAACCAGCACTCAAGGCTATAATAAATGCAGGGGAAATCAAATCTGATGATGTTATTTTAGAAATCGGTCCAGGTAAAGGAGCATTAACTAAAAAACTTTTAGAGCATGCAGGCACTGTAATCGCAATAGAAAAAGACCGTGAACTTTTTGCATTACTGCAAGAAAAATTCGCAGAAGAAATTAAAAATAAAAAATTGATTTTAATACAGGAAGATATTTTAGAGATAAAGACGCAAAGTCTTTTTGAGCGAACCCTTGGTAGGAGCGACGGCGACGGACAGAGAAAGTTTTCAACAGAAAATTTTCGTGGTGAGTCCAAAAAGACTTTGCGTCTTTATAAAATAATTGCAAACATACCATACAACATCACCGGCGCGATTTTGAAAAAGTTTTTGACAGAAGAAAATCAACCAGAGAAAATGGTATTAATGGTGCAACACGAAGTAGCAAAAAGAATTGTCGCCCGTGACGGTAGTGAAAGCATTTTATCAATTTCAGTAAAAGCATACGGTGATCCAAAAATAGTAATGAAGGTACCAGCAAGATATTTTTCTCCAGCACCAAAAGTAGACTCGGCAATTATCGCAATAAATAATATTTCAAGAAAAAATTTTAATTCAACCCAAGAAGAAGAAAAGTTTTGGGAAATAGTAAAAACAGGCTTTGCGCATAAAAGAAAAAAATTATCTGGCAACCTAAAAAGTTTAATAAAACTAACAGATGAAAAATGGAAAAATATCCGAGCCGAAGAATTAAAACTTTCTGACTGGTTAGAACTTTCTAAAAACTAGCACAATATTTTATTGTTGGTATAATATAAAGGTGAAAAAATATTTTTTTATTACTTTTTTTATTCTTTTATTTATTGTTTCTTTAACAAGAGTTGTTTTTGCTGGTCTTGGTATACCTTTTGGAGGTAGAATAATATCAGCTCCACAAGCCAAAGAAATAATAGAAGCAGAATCCGCTGGTTTTATTTGCGCCGTAGAGGGAACGACTTTCAATATTAAATCGTTAAGTCAAAAAAACAGCACAACTGGTCCTTTCTTGATACCAGTTGGAACAAAAATAAAAGGTATACCAAGTAGTGGTAAATTAATATTAGGATTATATACACCGACACCCATACCAGTCACATGCACAGACCCCATAGGAGCAACAACAGTAGTAATGGTTTACCCAGTAACAACATTCGGAGTAAGTAGAAGATAAATTTTAATATGGAAAAAATAAAAAAATACCTTCCAAGTAAAAAATTCTCTTATATAGCCATAACTATTTTGGCATTATTTTTAATAATATTCTTTATTTACAAGGTTTTTTTTGGTATAGGACATTCAGTTAATTTTAAAAAGCAAAACAATAAATTATCAACATTATCCACTACTGATGATTTATTACAACAAGATTCTGATGGTGATGGTATTTTAGACTGGGAAGAAGCTCTTTGGGGTACAGATCCATTAAAAAAAGTAACATTCAACAATATACCGGATACTCAATACATAAAACAAAAAAAAGATGATTTAAAATTAAATTCAGATGAAAATAATCCTGAAAATACTACTGATTTAACAGAAACAGACAAATTCGCAAGAGAATTCTTTGCTACATATTTAGCATTGCAACAATCAGGACAAATAGACCAAACAACAATGAACAATCTATCTTCTTCTTTGGGACAAAAAATCATAGATCCAACACTTGAAAACAAATATTCTCAATCTGATTTTGAAATAAAAGAAACAACAAAAGAAACAGAAATAGAATATTACACTAAAGTGCAAAATCTTTTTGCTACATATAAAAACACTCAAATAGGTGAAGAAGTAAACATAATTGCTGACATAACAAATAATGAAAATGCCACAGATGCAGAACAATACGAAGCAGAAAATGAGCTTTTAAAAACAGCAAATGCTTATCAAGATTTTGCAAAAAAATTAACAAAAATAACAGTTCCATCGGATTTAATCTCATATCACACAAACATTACAAACAATTCTTACAATTTAGGGGTGAGTGTTAAAAATATGTCAAAAACAATCAATGATCCGGTAGTGGGACTTTCCGGACTTGCTCAATATCAACAATACAGTGAAGATTTCATAAAATCGGTGAATGATTTAAAGACATATTTAATTACAAATGGTATTATTAAATAGTAATATGTATATAAATATCAAAATTCAAAAAATAACATCATTTTTATTGATAATGAGTTTTGTTCTTTTGCCATTTTTAAATTTTGTCCATAAAGCAGAAGCTCAAACTAGCTCTTATTCTGGTTCAAATCCGACATCATATTCTGGTGGAGGAGGTGGTGTCGGAAGTTATTTAAAAATGGTTGGCCCAGCAATCCCAAGGCTTCAAGGATGTAAAGCTGTAGCAGAAAATTCAATAAGAGATGTTTTTGGTAAAGGAGCAGCGGTACTTACTGAAGCTGAAGAAGAGGCCGCAGTTCAAGCTACTACAATAACTGTTAACGATCCTCTTTTAAGGATAAGAGAAGAACAAATGCAATTAGAATTAGCTGGATTAAAAAAACAACAAGATATAATTGCTTCAAATCAACTCTGCTTAAACAGTGTCGGTAAACTTATAGCAAAGATTTTAATAAAAAAATTAACAATGAGCACTATTGCATGGATAAATACAGGCAATTTCGGTGATTCATTTTGGCCAAAAAACAGAAGTTCTTTCTTTAATGACTTAGCAAAACAACAAATAATGCAATTTAATAATGAAATAAAAGGAATCAGTCCTTTTGCTAAAGGTTTTATTCAAAATACTGCAATAGCTTTAAAAACAAAGTTTGCTCAAAATGCAAGATATTCATTAAATGAATTAATAAAAGACACAACTTGCCAACAAACAGACCCTCAAAAAGCAAAAGACGATGTAACTTGCCCAACCGCTTTGACATTTCAAGCCAATTTCTCTTCAGGTGGTTGGAATGCTTGGAATTTTATGACTCAAGTACCCGCAAACAATCCACTTGGAGCAAATTTAGTTTTCCAAAGCGAACTCAGTAAAAGACTTAATGGAACAATTCAATCTGAAGCTCAAGACCTAAGAGATCAATTAAAAGAAGCTGGTGGATATTTGGGAGATTATCGTTGCGTAGCTCCAGAAAGTCTAAAAGGTCAAACAAAACAACAATACAATAGACAACTTGCGCAAGGAAATCCTTATAGTCCTAGTGTTATAGGTCCTACAATGAGTGGACTCAGCCCTTATGATGATTGGAACAAAACTCATTTATGTCAAAAATGGGAATATGTTACTCCTGGTTCAGCAATAGCAAGCGCAGCTACTGATGCATTAAAAATACAAGGAAATGCATATTTAGATATAAATGATTTAAATGATGCAATGGCAGCTATATTCGATACAGCTATCAATAAATTTGGTGGACAATTGATAGACAAAGGTTTGTCTGAATTAAATAATACAGACAATGAATTAGATTTATCTGTATATAGTGACAATGAAAATTCAGGACAACACAGAAGTAATATCGCAGCAGGATATGAAAACAATTCATATTTTGAAAGACATCCGGATTTTGATATCACAAAAGATTTAAATCAAGCACTCATAGATGAACAAAGAACTTATGTAGATAAAATTATAGAACAAAATAAAGCATTATTATTTGATAATAATGGAAAAGGTGATTATATAGGTTTGATTCCTACAATTTACCAACTTGATTATTGTATACCTGGACCACACCCTGGTTGGGAAGAAGATTCTCGTGAAGCATTAACATCAGCAGAGTCAAAAATAGTTCCGGAAACACTACAAAGTGTTGATAAAAAGAAATTCGATGACGTTGTGCATGCTGCTGAAACAGTAGCACCTCTTGCAATGGCTGGTACTGGTGCTATTATCGGAGCAAGTATCGGATCTGCTGTTCCAGGACTAGGAACTGCTATTGGAGCTGGAGTTGGTGCAGCTGTCGGAGCGATCACAGGAGTAATAATAAAATCTTTAAACAATCATGACGATGAAAAGAAATTAAAAGCTTATTACGCAACACAAATTGGTGCACTAACAGGATTACATATAAATTACACAGAAAATGTAAGAGATGATATAAGAATGGCTAATCTAGAAAGCAAACAAGCTGCTGTTGCTGTTTTAGATACAATGTTTGATAGGTATGTAGAGTTAATTCATCAAATTTATAATGACAACGATATGCCTGCGATAACCAAACAAGCCAATGCCGAATTTATGAAAATTACAGGTTATAATGAAATCATAAAGAATAACAATGAGGAAATGGGTAAATTAAAAGGAACAATAGCTCAATTAATTCAATTAAAAACACAATTAGATAATTTAAATACTACCGATTCTGATTATGATACTAAAATTGGAAAATTAAACGAAGCTTTTGCAAGAATTTCAGATAATATTAAATCTTCTGAAGATATCACTCAAGCATTTGAATTAACAAAACAAATAAAAGATAGTACAGATTATGTTTACAACAATTTATTAATAAATTGTGAAAAAGAAACAAATGGTGGAGAAAATACATTACCTTATGGAGTTACAGAAAATGGTGTCCAAAGAATGACTTATTATCCACCACATCTACATAGTTATGTTTATCCTAAAAAAACAGACACTGGTCCAGGATTTTTAAGTAATATTCCTTTTGACAGTCAAGGAGATGCTGGTGATCAAGGTTGGTATGTTCATAAACCAGACGGTAGCCCTTACAGATTAGAAATCGGAGACTTGTTAAAACTAGACAAGTGGGGAACATACTTAGGACTTACTCCAAACAATAATTCTGGAAGCTTTGAATCAATCATCGGTATTTATTAAAATTAAAAATGAAAAAAAGTATTTATAGTTTATTTAGTTTAATAATTGCAACAATAGTAATGTTACCATTACAATCTTTTGCAATTTCGAATGTATTGACGGCTCCTGCAAAAAACATAACAGACGTATCTGCTACATTTACAGGCTCTGGAAATCCTGAAGGAGTTACAGCTTTTGGATATTTTCGTTATGCTTCAACACAAAACCCTCCGATCTTTTGTAACGATGTTTATGGTTCAAATATGTCTTCTACTAATGATGTAAATCTTGGAAATGGTTCAAGTGATGTAACTTTTACAAAAAATTTAACAGGATTAACTCCAAATACAACATATTATTATTGTTCAGCAATCTCTCCAGGTGCAACAAAAAATACAAATGTAATACGTTATGGTGGAATACAAACATTCACAACAAAACCATGTTCAACTTGCGCACAAACCACAATACAAACAAACAATGCCAAAATAATAGATGACACAAATGCTTATTTAAATGCATTTTTTAACACCAACGTAAAAGCTGTTACATGGTTTGAATATAGAGAAATAATACCTGGAAATGATGGTGAAACTAAAAATCAAACAGGCGATACTCAAACATTTTCTCCTTGGTTAGACACTACAAAAGTTTCTCAAAATACAGGGACAAGCTCTCATTCTTCGGGACAAATTAAATTTTTATTAACTGGAATTCACACAGGGCATGATTATGAATTCAAAGCTATGATTCAAAATCAAGATTCAAACAGTGTTGATTATTTAAAAACAACAGAAGGAGAGACATCTATATTTAATACAGATACTGGTTTTAACACCTTCAATGGTAGTGCTACAGACGGTACCACAAATGATACTAATTCTTATTCCAATTCAGACTCTAGTTCTTCTGGAAATTTAAATCTTTCAATTGAAACATTAACATTATCCAACACTTCAGTCACTGTAAATAATTCTATATACACCACCACACTTTCTTGGGATTCAGAAAACATACTTCCAGGTTCTTGTATTTCATCAGGGGGATGGACAGGGAACAGACCGACTCCTCGCGGAGCGCAAGCAGGTGTTATCGTCACAGCAGTAGCTCCAAATTTCAATATATACAGATTATCTTGCACCGGAATATCTGGCAAACAAATAGAAAGAATGTTGAAATTAGACACTAAAACCGGAAGTGGTATGGATGCAAATGGATCAACAGGAAATGGAAACAATAATGGAAACGGAATAAGTACTGGTGGTGGAACAAATACTGGAAATGGAACATCTTTTGGAAATGATGGCAGTTCAGGTATAAATTTCTCCGGCTCTGGCACAATAGGTGGAGGAATATTTGGTCCAACAAACAACAATTCAACGCCAACAAAAGCATCTCCTGCTCCAACGATTGGATCTAAAGCGAAACCTTTTTCTGATGCAATAGTTCATTCTCAGGAAGGTATTGAAACTGTTTTCGCAAGACAAATCATAGATGCTCCGGCTTTTGCAAAATCATACGGATATAAAACAGGGGATGATTTACAATTTTTTGCAGGTGAATTAGCTCATGCTTTTGCTCAATCATTCGGATATTACACAGGAGGAGGCAGAGAAATACGCGTCAATACCCCTGATGTAGTGGCTTACGAGTTAGGTTTAAAAGACGGAAAGTTGGCAGTTTATGAATATTATAAAAATACTTTGACGAATATCGCTGTAAATAGTGGCAATTTGAAAAATGCTTTCGGTTACGAATATTATTTCAGTAAGAAAAAATAATAAATAAGAAGTTTTTTGTATTTTTTGCGTATTTTTGTGTTACAATATAATCAAATGAAAAGAATTTTTTCAAAAATCTTGATCCCATTCATCGTATTGAGCTTTTTTTTGATGCCATTAACAAGTTCTTTTAATCTAAACGAAGCAAATGCACAAATATTTGAATCTAGATTTTTAACAGTAGATACAAGTATTGTTGGTAATTCTGTGAATATAGTATCAGTAATACATAAGGGATCAAATTCTGATAAACTTAAACATTTAATAATAAATGCTAGATTAAAAGATGAAAGTAAACTAAATAATGAAAATCAAAAAACACTTTCAATTGAAATTGATCAAACTCAAGATCAACAAGATATTGTATTTACAAATAGAATAGAAAATTTACCACAAGGAGATTATATTTTAAATGTTAAAGCCCTTAAAGAAATATCTGATGAACCTGAAACTCTTTTAAATGTTACAAAAGGTTTTACAATAAACAACACAGAATCATCTGGAACAGTAAGCCAATCAAATGAAGATTTAACTGGTCGTTCAACTCAACAATCCATAAACCAAGGAACAAAATGGAATTGTGATTTTCCAGGTAATATAAAAGGTTGTGTGGCTGAAATTTTATACTCATTAGTATTTCAGCCATTGGCATGGCTTACAGAATGGGCTGCTAAATTTTTAGATTTCTTTATATATTATTCTACAAACAGCAGTTCTTACAGCTTTTCATTCGTAGGTAAAGCTTGGGGTGCTGTACGCGATATCGCAAACATATTTTTTATAATAGCTTTACTTTATGTAGCAATACAGACAATACTAGGAATGGGACATGGGACAAAAAAAATAATCGCATCTATCATAGTTATCGGACTAGTCATAAATTTCAGCTTATTTGTCAGCCAAGTCGTGATAGATTCATCAAATATTTTAGCAAAAGTATTTTATAATGGAATCACAACAAAAGATAACACAGGAAAAGTAGTCACTGGAGCAGAAGGAGAGAAAAATATATCCGTAGCATTAATGGAATTAGTAAATCCTCAAAATATCGTAGGAGGATACGACGACGCTAATGGTGGTTTATTTATATTGATAACATTATTTGCATCTGCACTTATGATTTTCATGATTTATATATTCTTGTCTGTAGCATTTTTGTTCGTAGGAAGAGTAGCGGGGCTTTGGCTTTCTATGATTTTCGCTCCTATTGCTTTCGCTTCTTATACTTTACCATTTGATTTTGGTAAAATTGGTCATCAAAAATGGTGGTCTGAATTATTTAAACAAGCATTCATGGCACCAATATTTATATTTTTTCTTTACATAATATTACTGATGGGCGATGCATTAAAAACTGTCTCAACAGTATTTGATACACAATCAGATTTTTTAAATGTATCAATGTCTACAATAGTTCCTTTTGCTTTAATATTTATTTTATTACATCAAGCTAAAAAATTAGCTACTGAATACGCAGGGGAAGTAGGAGCAGGAGTAAATAAAATTGGAGCAATGGTTAGTGGTGCAGCTGTAGGTATAGCTTCAGGTGGAGTTGCTTTAGCTGGAACAGCAACACTTGGTAGATTTAGTAGCAAAATATCTGAAAGTAGAACTTTGCAAAACTTAGAAGCAAGAGGAGTTCCTTTATTTAGTGGAATTGCTAGTGGTATCAGACGTTTAGGCGAATCAGGTAGTAAAGCGACCTTTGATTTAAGAAATGCAAAAATTGCCGGTCAAGGTTTAGCAACAGTTGGACTTACTAATTTAGGAAAAACAAAAAATGACGGTTTTGAAGGTGCAAGAGAAAGACAAATCAATGCTCGTTTAAAACGAGCAGAAAGTTTGAAAGAAAAATCAACTAAACCATTAAATCAAGCGGTTAAAAAAGCTGAAACAGCTGTGCATGCTAAAGAAGAAGAACTGAAAGAAGACCTAGAAATATTAGACGCCAAAATGAAGGCAAAAAGAGAATACAGAACTGATCTAAATGAAAGATTAAAAAATATAACAGACCCTGTTAAAAAAGCTGCAATGGAAAAAGAAAAAGAAGCATTGGATATAGAATTACTAACATTAAAACAAGACAAAGAAACAATATCAGCTCCGCTAACAGCAGCTAAGGACGCATTAAAAGAAGCTAAAAAAGAATTAAGACACAGAGATCACGAAATTATCGAAACATACGCCAAAACAGTTGAAAGTGGTTGGAACAAAGCTGGTGCATTAATAACAGGTAAAACAATATCTGGAACCAATGAATCAGCATACAGAATGAGAATGAATATTAAACCAAAAGGAGATAGTGGTGGTGGACACGGAGGAGATAATCATGGACACGGAGGTGGAGGACATGCAAAACCTAAACCAGCCCCAAAACCAGCATCGGCTCCAGCAGGCGGTGGAGTACATCATTAAAATATATGAAAGAAGAAATAAAACAAAAAATTAAAGACATTTTATCTAAAGAATTACCTAAAGATTCTATTATTCTTTTAAATCAAGAAAATTGGTTAGAAAAAATTGAAAATATTTCTAAAAACAGAAATTACATAGAAGGTGAAGCCGAAGATATAGCAGTAGAAACGTCAATAATGCTTGCTGGTTTAGTTGACACAGAAGAGTATGTATATAATTTAGAAATTGAAATTGGTATATCTCACCAAGAAGCACTATCCTTAGCATCTGAAATATTCAATAATATTTTATTACCTATTCAAAGAAAATCAGAGAGAAAATTTATTAATGAAAATAAAGACAAGAATTTTCAAACAGAACAAAATATAGGTTTTATATTAACAGGAGGTAATTATAATTATTTAATAGCAAACGAGAAAGAACGAACACTATCACAAGAAGAATTCGAAGAAAAAGAAACAACAAAAGAAACACAAACAATTGCTTTACAAGATTTTATTAAAAATATAAATGAAATATTTCCAACAAAAAATTAAAATTAACCCTTAAAACATATGGATACACCAAGAGATTTATTAGACATAGAAATAGAAAAAGCTAAAAACAATCTTCCTTCATCCACAAAGGAAGCAATAGCACGTATTGATTGGAAAAATGAAATTTTAAAATTTAAATCTGACGGTTATAACGTAGACCAACTCGATAATCTGGAGACAGAAGTAGAATTATTATTGTGTGGATTATCAAATCCAACTGAATTCCCAAATAAACTCTCAGAAAATATGAATATTTCAAATGCAAAAGCCAATGATCTTACGAATTCTTTGAACGAAAGAATTTTTAAACCAATTCGCATGGCTTTAATGGAAATAAATCAAAAACCAGAAACAACACAAAATAAAATGGAGACACCGATAGGTAGAATAAATATGAGCAATACATATATGCCTAAAGTTGAAATAAAAAAAGAAGACACAAACATATTAAACAAAGCGGGAATAGAAATACTTTCAGAAAACAAAGAATTAAACTCAGGACTTACAACACCGGAAATACCAAACAAATTTACAGCCCCATTTCAATCAACAATAAAAAAGACAGAGTATTCTTTAAATAATATTTCAAAAAACACTTCAAATCCTTCTGTTCAAACAAACATTAAACCAAAAATAGATCCATATAGAGAAATTCCTGAATAATTGTTGTATAATTAAAAGATGCAATTCAAAGTCCCACAATTTTTAGACATAGAAGACAAAATCTTTGGACCATTTACTTTCAAAGAATTTATTTACATAGTCGGTGGGGGAGGATTGTGTTTCTTTTTTTATAAATGGTTAGGTTTATTGTATGGAGCAATACCGATAATGGTAATCGCACTATTGGCAGGGTTACTGACATTTTATAAACCAAACAACAAACCTTTTATAAATCTAGTAGAAGCTAGTTTTAAATATTTTATCCAAAGCAAGCTTTATATTTGGCAAAGAAGAAATGAAAAAAAATTGACAGAAGAAGAAAAACAAAAAGCAATCTTGCAAAGATTGTCCAACAATAAAAACTTGGATAGTGATAAATTGCGTGATCTAGCTTGGAGTTTAGATGTTTTAGATTCAAAAAAAGAAAAATAACTTATTATTTATTAAAATTTAAACTATAATTAAGAAATGGCATTATCAGCAAAAGCAACACAAGAATTTGTACCAATAAGAGAAGTCCGTGATGGTATAATCATTTTAAAAAATGATGAATTACGCGCTATCATTTTGGCTAATTCCGTAAACCTTTCTTTAAAATCTGTAGACGAACAAAAAGCCACAATAATGCAATTTCAAAATTTCTTGAACACTTTGGATTTTTCAATACAAATATCAATACAATCCAGAAAAAGAGACATGAAACCATATTTATTGCTTCTAGAAAACAGAATGAAATTACAAAATGAACCTTTGTTGAAACTTCAAACAAAAGAATATATGGAATTCATAAAGAATTTTACAGACAATGTAAACATCATGACAAAGAATTTTTTTATCGTTGTTCCTTATACACCAAAATCTTTCAACACAAATACTGGTTTCTTTGATAAAATATTTTCAAAGAAAAACTCTAAGGAATTAAGAAATGCAGAAAAGGTTGATTTTGAAGAGAAAAGATCTCAGCTTGAACAAAGAATCAGCGTTATAACTCAAGGTCTTGCAAGTTGTGGTGTAAAATCAGAACAATTAGGAACAGAAGAAGTGGTGGAAGTTTTTTATAAAGTATTTAATCCAGGAGAAGTGGAAGGTAAAATAGATTTAGAAAAAATAAATTAAAAAAATATGTCAATATTAGATACATTATTAGGGAAAAATAAGAGTATGTCAGGAGCACAAACAAATGCTTCAGTTTTACCAGTACTTCCGGATGAAATATATGAATCTGCAAAACTGGAACTTCAAGACGTTATCGCTCCATCTGCTTTAAAAATAGAACCGAAATCAATAAATTTAGGGGACAAAATAGCTCGCACTTTTTTTATAATTTCCTATCCCAGATTTCTGACAGACAATTGGTTTTCTCCAATTATAAATCTGGATAAGATATTTGATATTTCAATATTTATTCACCCGATAGATACTTCACTTGCACTTCGCCAATTCCAAAAAAAGGTAGCTGAAGTGCAAAGTCAGATAAATGTACGTGAATCAAAAGGTATGGTGCGTGATCCAATGCTCGACACTGCTTTTCAAGATTTGGAAAGTTTACGAGATAGCTTAATGCAAGCTCAAGAGAAAATGTTTGATATTGGCGTATATATCACAGTATATGCGGACAATGAAATGGAGCTTTTCAAAGTGGAAAGTGAAATAAAATCAATATTGGAATCCAAACTCATCTATATAAAACCGGCTCTTTTTCAACAAGAAGACGGTTTTAAAAGTGTCATACCAATAGAAACTGATTTACTAGAAATAAATCAAAAATTAAATTCTGAACCTCTTTCAAGTATTTTTCCATTTGTATCTTTTGATCTGACTTCTGACAAAGGAATATTGTATGGGATAAACAGACACAATTCTTCTTTGGTTATTTTCGACCGTTTTTCACTTGAAAATTACAACTCTGTCACATTTGCTAAATCCGGTTCCGGAAAATCTTATTGCACAAAGTTGGAAATATTGAGATCTTTAATGTTTGATGTAGATGTGATAGTGATAGACCCGGAAAGGGAATACGAATACTTAGCAGAAGCTGTCGGTGGCAGATATTTCAATATTTCTTTATCATCTGACCACCACATAAATCCTTTTGATTTACCAATACCACGCGAAGATGAAACAGCCGAAGATGTCTTGCGTTCAAATATCATAAACTTGGTAGGTCTTTTCAGATTAATGTTAGGAGGACTCACCCCAGAAGAAGATTCTATGGTAGACCGCGCAATATCTGAAACATATGCGATGAAAGACATTACTCCGGATTCTGATTTTTCTAATATTGAACCTCCGCTTTTATCTGATTTTGAAATGGTGCTTTCAGGAATGGAAGGCAGTGATTCTGTAATTCAAAGACTTGTAAAATATACAAGAGGATCTTGGGCGACTTTTTTAAACAAACCTTCAAATGTGGACATAAACAAAAAATTCATTGTTTTTTCTGTGCGTGACATGGAAGATGAATTAAAACCTATTGCAATGTATATAGTCACACATTATATATGGAATGCTGTGCGTAAAAATCTAAAAAAGAGACTTTTAGTAGTCGATGAAGCTTGGTGGATGATGAAATCAGAAGATACAGCATCTTTCCTATATTCCATAGCAAAAAGAGGTAGAAAATACTATCTTGGGCTTGCTACCATAACTCAAGATGCTGCGGATTTCATGAAATCTCCATACGGCGTGCCTATTGTTACCAACTCTTCAATTCAAATACTTTTAAAACAATCTCCTTCGACAATAGACATCTTACAAAAAACATTCAATCTAACAGATGAAGAAAAATATCTACTATTGGAATCAGGAGTAGGGGAAGGTATTTTCTTTGCCGGATTAAAGCATGTAGCTATAAAAGTAATAGCTTCATACACAGAAGACCAAATAATAACATCAGACCCCTCACAAATACTTTCAATTAAAAAAGAAAGAGCTGAATTGGAAGGAAAGTAGGACTTTTTATATTTTGGAAAAATTAAAATAAAAGGTATAATAAAATTATGAAACAAAGGTTTTCAACTTTTATCTTGGCTATTATAATACTTGGCTCTTTTCATATTGCAAATGCTCAAATACAGGGTAGTGATATTATTTTAAGCATAAACCCTCAATACCCCTCAGCAAATCAAAATGTAAAAGCCACTGTATCTAGCAATATTGTAAATTTAAACAAATCAGCTATTTCTTGGTTTATAAACGGTTCAAAAAAAGATGAGGGTATAGGAAAAAAAGATTTCAATTTTTATACTGAAAATACAGGTTCTCAAACATCAGTAGAAGTAAAAGTAATGACACAAGACGGAACACTATTAGACAAAATAATAATCATAAATCCAGCAGGAATAGACTTATTGTGGCAATCTTATGATGGATACACACCTCCTTTTTACAAAGGTAGAAGTTTGGTTTCAGAAGAAGGCCAATATAAAGTTGTAGCAATAGCGCAATTAACAGAAAAAGGTAAAAAAGTTCAAAATAATTCAATTACTTATAATTGGAAACAAGACGACACTAGCCAACCTGATTTTTCCGGATATGGTAAAAGCTTTTATGTTTTTAAAAATAGTTATCTAGACGAAAATAATACAATCGAGGTCACAGCTTCCAGTATAATAGGGAATACCACAGGTAAAGCAAATATCACACTCACTCCAAGCAACCCTAAAATAATTTTTTATGAAAAAGATCCTATTTTCGGTATTAAATATGAAAAAGCTTTAAGCAATGGTTTTAATATAAAAAACGATGGTGGTATCATAGTAACAGAACCGTATTTCTTTTCTGCAAAGAATCTAAACAAAGATTTGGATTTTACTTGGTATATAAACGGTAATCAAACAGAAACACAGACAGTTAAAAATATCCTTTCAGTGAAGCCAGAAAATGGTCAAACTGGATCTGCTGTTATAAAAGTTGTAATAAATAATGCTTTATCTTTTTTCCAAACATTAGAAAATTCAATAAATGTTAATTTTTAAAAAATAAAATGAAAAAAATATTATCCAAAATTTTAATACCTGTTACAATATCTTTATTTTTAATAATATTCATCATACCAACAAAAGTTGATGCTAAAAGTTTATGCGATGTATTTATACCAGCAACTTTAAATATAGATAGTGCTTGTTATAAAAATCTACGATCATCACAAAAGACGACAAAAAGTGAATTTAAAATTTCCATAAAAGATACAGAATCAGACATAACTGATAATTCTGTGAAAATCAATGTGAAAATCTTAATGAACCCTCAAGCAAGTGATGTTAAAACAAACACACCTCAAACATCTATAAATAGTAGTAGAAAAACAATATTAAAAGGTTTTACAGATGGAGTTTTAGATGAAGAAGTGCTAGGTGGATGGGATTCAATTTATAATGAAAAGATAGAAGACAACGAAAACAGTGGTGGTATTTTTTTGATAATAAAGTCCAGTGAAGACAATAGCGAAGAAAATATAATTAAAAAAGTTTCATTATCAAAATTTCTTACTGATTTTAATTATCAAAACATTCAATATCTAACACTAACAGCTATAAACATAGATATACCAGTAAAAGAATTAAAAGCAAAAACAAAATATTATGCTTTTTTAAAAACCCAAGAGGAACTTGATAGTGGAACTTATATAAGTTCTGATACTATTAATTTTACAACAAAAGACGCTCCTGTTTCTATAAACAACAATGCAACACAAGTAAACACAGACACACTATACGCACCACTTCAACAGCTTCCAGGAGTTGACCAAACAATAGATACAGCTGACAGGAATTCTTTTGCAAAATATTTTAATATTATAATTAATTTATTTTTTGGAATCTGTGCAGTCCTTGCAATGATTATGATAGTAATAGGGGGTATAGAATACATGACCAGTGAATTAGTCTCCAGTAAAGAAAGTGGCAAAAGTAAAATAACTCAAGCAATTTTTGGCCTATTGCTAGCCCTCGGCGCATACACGATACTAAATACAATAAATCCGGATTTATTAAATATAAGTCTGAACGGTTTACCAAGAGCGGAAATTACAATATCACCAACAGACACATCCACAGGATCTGATACATCTTTGTGTATATCAACAAATCCACCAAACCCAGATACAGCAACAGGATCTGCTGTAACATTAAATGATACAATAAAAGAAAAGTATCTACCTTCTCGAGATACAATAACAAATCTATCAACTGGTACAAAATTATTAATAACGGCACAAACTCACATGGAAGGATTTTTCCCTGGTAGTAAGTCTTTTAGAACAAACAATCCTGGTAATATTGGAAATACAGATGACGGATCAACTAAAACATTCTCTAATTTAAAAGATGGAATTCAAGCACAAGGTGATATTGTAACAAGAGTAGCAAATAACACATCTACAAGTTACCAAATTGGTAAAAAAATACCATGTGCTCTTGGTGATGAAACCTATAACGGTTCATTATATCAATATCTTAGAATATACAGCACATCAGCAAGATTTAGTAATGTTTACCTAAATACGATAATTGGTTTCTTTAAAGATAATGGTAAAACCATTACAGCTAGAACAAAAATATCTGATTTAATAAAAGTTCAATAATAACATGCTAAGAAAAAACATCACAATCTTAATAATCATCTTATCAATAATACTTTTGGTTTTTTTTGGTTATGTATTTTTATCAGGCAAAAGTGTAAATAACACAGTAACACCAGTGGTAAATAATTTCATTTCATATTTTCCTTTTGGAAAAACAAAACTACAAACACCCACAAATACAAACCCGACAGATATATCAGGATACACACCAAGCACAGACAATACAACACCCCAAAAACAAAAATTAAACAGAGTTTCAAGCATGCCAATAGCTGGTTTCACTATATACAAAAAAGAAATTTTCAAAGAAGTTCCTGATATTTTACCGACACCTGCAACAGAAACAAATCCAACCGATACTGCAACATCTCCAATACAAAAAATTGCAACAAAAATAAAAACAGCTATAAAACCCACAGCTCCAGCCACAGAATTTGTACCAGCGGTAAAATACATTGCAAAAGAAAATGGAAATATTTATCAAACACTTGCAAGTAGAATAGACGAAAGAAGATTTACAACAACCATAATACCAAGAGTTCACGACGCATATTTCGGAAACAATGGAGATACTGTCGTGATGAGATATTTAAAATCAGACAACAAAACAATAGAAACTTTTGTTGGTAATTTGCCAAAAGAAGTAATAGGAGGGGACACAACCAGTGACACCAGCGTGCAAGGTATTTTTCTTCCTGAAGACATTACAGATTACAGCATTTCTCCAGACACATCAAAAATATTTTATTTATTTAACTTAAATGAAAATTCTATAGGAATAAGTTCAGATATATTAAATAATAAGAAATCTCAAATATTCACTTCTGCATTCAATGAATGGCTGACACAATATCCAAATGATAAAATGGTTACTTTAACAGCCAAACCTTCGGCTTTTGCTCCGGGATACATGTATTCAATAGATCCCGATAAAAAAGATTTCAATAAAATACTAAGCAATATAAATGGATTAACCACACTAACAAGCCCAAATGGAAAAATGGTTTTATATGGCAATAGTAATATGTCTTTAAATATTTATTCAACAGGCACATTAACCTCAAAAACATTGAGCATGAAAACACTACCAGAGAAATGTGTTTGGAGTAAAAACAATGATTTTATTTACTGCAGTGTTCCTGAATTTTTAAATTCTGGATCATATCCAGATGATTGGTATCAAGGATTAGTGTCTTTTACTGATCAAATATGGAAAATAGATACTGTTACAGGAAGTGGCTCACTAATAGCTGATTTACCTACAATAGGAGGGGATATAGACGGTACACAACTCGCTACAGATGAAGGAGAAAATTATCTTTATTTTGTAAATAAAAAAGATTCCTATCTTTGGGAATTAAATTTAAAATAAATTAAATACTACCTGTGTATTTAATCACTATTCTACGAGTAGGGCCTTCGCCCATTGATTCTGTTTTTAAATCCATAGCATCAGACAAAAATTCATGAACTATACGTCTATCAAAAGCAGACATGGGGTCAATTTCAACATTTGATTTAAAGTAACGAGCTCTTTCCGCCATCATATGTGCCACAGCTCGCACACCATCCATTCTCTTTTTATGAAAACCATTAACATCAACTAAAAAAGAAACTAATGTCCCGTCGGGATTACTTTTAGATTCAACGATCCTTTTAATAAGATGATTTAAAGCAAAAAGTCCTTCACCTTCACGGTTAATAAAAAAATGAGGTTCATCAACTTCCAAAGAAAAGACCATACTTTTACCATTATCTTCTGTGATATCAATATTTTTCAAAGATACATTCATCTTTTCAACTAAATCTTTTATTAAATTTTGTATTTCTTGTTTTTGCATAATATTTAAATTTATTATTTAACAATTATCGCGCTCATTTTCTCATGTTTTTTATTAGCGTAAATCTGTTGACCTATAGCAAATATATTACTTGTAATCCAATATAATGCAACCGCACCTGATATTCTATAAGCAATAAAGGTTATAAAAA
Organism: Candidatus Nomurabacteria bacterium; assembly: GCA_021413905.1. GTDB lineage: Bacteria > Patescibacteriota > Minisyncoccia > Phycocordibacterales > UBA9973 > UBA9973. The sequence goes on along the minus strand of JAIOPO010000006.1, from coordinate 16,181 downwards.
AAGGCAATACGTATTTCATTTGCATATTCATACTTTTAGCAAAATTATCTTGGAAAGATTGATTTTTTGAATCTTTATTACTGGAAACTGTTGGTTTTGGCATAAAATAAGCTTGGAAAAATTGTGAAACACCAGCCAAAATAGCTAAAATCAAACTTTTATGACCAATATTCAACAAACCAAGAAAATTCATATTTATTTTTTCGGGAGAATGAACGAAATTATAAAACATACTACTGTCAAAATTCAATCCTTTATAGAAAACATAATATAAAGCTAAAATGATAGGTAATTGAATTAAAACCAACAAGCAACCAGCAAAAGGATTTGCATTATGTTTTTTATAAAGCTCCATTGTCATTTTTGCTTGTTCTTCTTTTGAAGCACCTGATTCTTTAATCTTTTTTAAATCAGGCTCTAATATCTTCATTTTTGACTGACCTTCAATAGATCTCTGAGATAGAGGGAATAGTATTGTTTTAACTATCAAAGTAAGCAAAATAACAGCAATTCCAACATCTCCACCTGGTACTATTGAAACTAGAAAAACTAAGGCATTTACAAAAGGTTTATATAAAGCAATATCCCAAAGATGATGTATCATTCTTTCATTCTATATGAAAAAGTGAAAAAATCCAAATTTACCTCAACAAATCAATATGATTCTTTTGCCAAGGATGGCAACGCAAAATACGGTAAAAACCGAGCAAGAAACCTTTAAAAACACCATATTTTTGTATGGCTTGTTTTGTATATTCAGAACAAGTAGGGTAAAAAACACAAGTTGAACCCTTTAAAGGACTTAAAAATCTTTGATAGAATTTAATTATGTGGATAAAAGCTTGTTTTATCATTAAAATATAAGCTTATTTAATAAGATTTTTATTTCGTTATCAAGGTTTTCAACTGGTTTTCCACTATTTTTAGAATTCTTTTTTCTTGGTAAACCATAAGAATTAGCACTTTTCTTACCAAAAACAAAAGCACCTATTAAATTTGAGGGTAATTTATCTATATATCTAGCTAAAACAGCATATCCGCGTCTTTTTAACCTATTTCTAACAATAGCTTTTTTTGAAACAGTTTTTGGAACTATAAAAGAAAAACCAGAGTGTTTATTTTCTCCAGAAATAATAAATTTAAAGGTTAAATTAGGGGAATTTATATATTTACCCTTGTTAAATATGAGATCTATTTGACCTTTATTTACTCTATTTATTTTAGGAAGCATAAGCTAAAAAACCAAATAACCTTAAGCAGAAAGCTTTTTTCTACCTTTTTGACGTCTGCGGGCAATCATTTTTTTACCGCCTTTTGTTTTAGTTCGAGCCAAAAAACCGTGTGTTTTTGCTCTTTTTCTTTTATTTGGTTGGTATGTTTGTGACATATTTAGAGTTTATAACATTATTCTAAATAAATCAATACCTATTAAAATAAAGATATCTAGTTTATCCACAGCTTATAAACATAGTTAATAAGATTTAGAAATTAAAATTCATAAAACAAATAGTATAATATACAGCAATGGATATAAAACAACTTTGGAAGAACTGTTTAATAGAAATAGAGAGCGGAGTATCGAAAGCTAATTTCAGTACTTGGTTTAAAAATACTTCAATCTTAAAAGAAGAAGACGGTATTGTATACATAGCAGTACCAAACGAATTTGTTCGTGATTGGCTTAAAAATAAATACCACAAACTAATCACCAAAACAATTGCGGATGGTTTCCAGACAATGCGTGCAGTTGAATATACTATTACTAAAATAGACAACAATAACAGCAGTAAAAACGAAGCTCCTAAACAAATAGAGACTTATGCAAACAAAGAGTTACCTTTAAAAGATTTATATATAAATCCAGAAGACAATATAAATCCACGTTATAGATTTGATTCTTTTATTGTTGGAACTTTCAATGAACTTGCTTATGCTGCTTCTCAAGCTATCATTGAAAATCCAGGCACTAAATACAATCCCTTTTTTGTCTATGGGCAAACAGGACTTGGTAAAACACATCTTATTCAAGCGGTAGGAAATGCAATAAAAGACAGATATCCTGGTAAAAAAGTTTGTTATATAACTCTTGAAAAGTTTGCTACTGATTTTGTAAACTCTCTTCAGGGAAATAAAGCTAATTCTTTTAAAGAAAAATATCGTAAATATGATCTGCTTATAATAGACGACATTCAATTCATAGGTAAAATGGAAAAAATTCAAGAAGAATTATTTCATACATTTAATACATTTTATGAAAACAATAAACAAATAATCTTTTCTTCTGATAAACATCCAAATCATATTCCTGAGCTTGTAGACCGTCTCAAATCTCGTTTTGCTGCTGGAATGATAGTAGATGTATCTGAACCAGAATATGAGTCACGTCTGGCAATTCTAAAGCTTAAATTACAAGAAATGGATATTAACTTAGAACCAGAAACCTTGGATTACATAGCTTCAGCAATACAAGGAAATATTCGTGAGTTGGAGGGAAGTTTAAACACCATCATATGCCAATATCGTCTTAAAAACAGACCATTAACTTTAATAGAGATAAAAACCTTATTGAAAAACAGCATCAAGCCCAAGAAAAATGTAGCAATAAAAGATGTTGTTAAAATAGTAAGTGACCATTATAACTTAGACGAGACATCTATTTACGAAAAAACAAGAAGAAAAGAAATAGTGCGAGCGAGACAAGTGGTGATGTATATATTAAGAGAAGATTTTAATGTATCGTATCCTTTAATAGGACAAAAATTAGGAGGTAAAGATCATACGACAGTTATTCACTCATATTTAAAAATTAAAGAAGAATTAAAAGATGATAATCAGTTAATGCAAGAGATAGAACAGATCAGAGTTATGTTTAAATAGTGTTGATAAGTATCTGAATAAGTTATGGAAAAGGTAAAATAAAAGCTGTGAATAACTAAGAGTAAAAATAGAATAACTTTTTAAAAATAAAAATAGGTGTGTATAATTAAAAAGTTTTCCAGTGGTTTATAATAAAAAATTCTGAAAATAATTATAATTAACAATATTAAAAAGAGTTATCCACTTATCAACAGGACTAATAGTATTAATAGATTAAATATATAAGATATAAACAATTATGAAACTAGAATGTGGAATCGATAAAATTAAAAATGCTATCAATCAAACAGAAAAGGTAACTGGTAAAAATTTAACCTTACCTATTTTGAGTTCTATACTTTTGATTGCTTCTGGTAAATCTTTAAAATTACGTGCCACGAATTTAAGTTTAGGTATTGAAATGGAAATACCTGCAAAAGTAGAAGAAGAAGGGATTGTGGCTATTTCTGGATCTGTTTTGGCGAATATTTTCTCTAATGTTTTTCAAAATGAAAATGTTTTAATAGAAGGTGAAGATGGAAATATTGTTATTAAAACAAAAAAAAGCAGAATTAAATTAAAAGGACAACAAAGTGATGATTTTCCTACTATTCCTCATGTTACAGGGGAAACTTTTGAGATAGAAGCAAAAAAATTCATTGATGGTATAAAGTCTGTTTATTATAGTTCTTCTGTTTCTGATATAAAACCTGAAATATCAAGTGTTTATATTTATTCTAATGAAGATAATTTAGTTTTTGTTTCTACTGATTCTTTTAGACTTGCTGAGAAAAAAGTTAAAGTTAAAAATCTTGATGAAATATCAGGCATATTGATACCTTTTAAAAATATACCTGAAATTTTGAGAACATTCGGAGATTTTAATGGTTCAATAAAAGTTTGTTTTAATAAAAATCAGATTTCTTTTTCATCTGATAATATTTATTTGACCTCTAGGGTTATTGACGGAGTTTTTCCTGATTATCGACAAATTATTCCAAAAGAATCAAAAACAGAGGCTATTATGTTGAAACAAGATTTGTTGAATGGTTTAAAACTCTCAAATATATTTTCAGATAAATTTAATCAAGTAAATCTTTCTGTTAAACCAAAAGAAAAAATATTTGAATTGTCTTCTCAAAATAATGATATTGGTGAAAATAAAACTAGCGTTGATTCTGCTTTAACAGGGGAGAATATAGAACTCGGTTTTAATTATAAATATTTCTTGGATTGTTTTCAGTCTTTGACTACTGACAGTTTGTCTATAAAATTCAATCAACCTTCGCAACCGATAGTGGTCTCCGGTGTTTCAGATAAATCTTTTACTTATCTTATAATGCCGATGAATCGTTAAAAATTAATCATGATAGAAATAAAAGATTTACTTTTAAGATTTAGTAATATACTTCTTTCTGAAGAAATAAAGAAAAAAGCAATTAGAGATATTATTTCCGAGATAATAAAAACAGATATAAAATCCGAAGATATAAAAATTAAAAATGGCACAATTTATTTAAATATAAAACCCATTTATAAAAACGAGATTTTTCTGAAACAAGAAAAAATATTCTTTAAACTTGCAGAAACTCTAGGTCAAAAAAGCCCGCAAAATTTTCGATAAAATTTTGCGGGCTTTTTCTATTGTACTTTAAATGTCGATATTGTTTCGTTTTGATTATAAGCTGTATCGTAATAGACGAGCTTTAATTCATTTTCATTTTTTAAATTGTCTAGCTCTGACGGAGTAAATGAAAAATTAAATGGAGATTTTAATGTGCTTAAATAATTGTCATTTATAAATACATCTATTTTTTGTAATGCAAATCTTCCTGAGCTTGTAAATTTTAAATCTATTTTTTGTTCAGATTGATATGTGGTAATCGTATCAGGAGAAATAATTGATATTTTTGGTTTCATTGTTTCTGTATGAACATCATCATAGCCTTGTGGTTGACTTGCCCATGTTGTCACAGGATATTTGTTTTTATTTTGCGCCCACCAATTTTGTACACCAAATTCCCAATGGTTGAATTGTGAGTCGTCTGATGGATTAGAAGGTGGATTTCCTAAAATATTATTTTTATCAACCCAGTAAAGTATCGAATGAACATTCGTTATAACTTTTTCTACCTTCATTTCTTTCGGTGTGTTTATCGTTGCTAATTTGCCGGAAATTTTATCAACAAAGAAATGTTCGTTTCCTTGCCATAAACCTCTTAAAACTGGTTTTACAGCTTCTGGATCGAAGTCTAAGTTAGGCTTCTCAAATTTTTCATTTGGCATTACTTGCAAAGCTTCATTCATGAATTTATTCCAAATTGGTCCAGCCAAAGCAGATCCTCCTTTTTTCATTGGTTTGTTGTCATTGTTTCCAGCCCAGACACCAACGACAATAGACGGAGTGTATCCGATAGTCCATGCATCTTTATTATTATTTGTGGTTCCTGTTTTTACTGCAACATTGGGAATATTTAAAACTGAATTGGAACCAAATGTTGGAGCACGCGCAGTATTATCAGAAAGAATATCAGATATCATTAATGCTGTATTTTTAGGTAATATGTTTTGAGTATTAGGATTATATTGTTCTAAAATATTTCCATTACTATCTTCTATTTTTAGAATTCCAGTGTATTGGTTTTTTATTCCTTCATTTGCAAATACGCCATAAGCTGATGTTATATCTAATAATTTAACTTCACCACCTCCGATAACAAGTGTAAGTCCGTATCGGCTAGGGTCTACAAGCGTGCTGATACCCATATCTTCGGCTGTTTTTATCGAATCTTTTGTGCCTGCTAAATAAAATAATTTTACAGCGGGGATGTTTATGGATTGTGCTAAAGCATCTCGTAAAGACATTGGGCCACGGAATTTATTATCATAGTTGTCCGGATTGTAACAAGTGTCTTGATTGTGTCCAGGCAATGCTTTTCCGTATACATTACATGTTGTAGAAAATTCTGTCGGCACATCAAAAAGAACTGCATCTGGTGTAAATCCTTTGTTGAAAGCAGTGGCATAAATGAAAGGCTTGAAAGATGAACCTGGTTGTCTGGATGCTGTCGCTACATTAAAATTGCCATCTATTTCTTTATCGAAATAATTTCTGGAGCCAACCATTGAAAGTATGCCTCCTGTTTTCGGATCAATTGCTACAAGAGAAGCATTTGATCCACCCCAATCTTTTTCATTTTGCAAAGCCCCTTCTTTTACTATTTGTTCTGCTTTTTGTTGTAAATCATAATCCAAAGTAGTTGTGATTTTAAGTCCTCCGTTTAATACCATATCTGCTCCGTATTTATTTTCTAAATAATCTTTTATAAAAAATACAAAGTGAGGAGCTTTTATGCCGGAAGTTTGTTGCGGTAAAAATGTCACAACTTCATTTTTTGCATTATTGTATTGTTCTTCTGTTATAAATTTTACTTCTTTCATTCTAAATAAAACAAAGTTCTTACGTTCTTCTAGTTTCGCTTTATTTTTTCCATAAGGAGAAAGTGTTGTCGGGGATTGTGGTAGTGATGCGAGATATGCAGATTCAGCTAAATCTAAATCAATAGCATTTTTACCGAAATACATACGTGATGCTTCTTGTACTCCGTAAACATTGCCACCATAAGGCGATTCATTTAAATATAATTCCAATATTTTTTCTTTTGGCATTGCACGGTCTATTTTTATCGCAAGCACCCATTCTTTTATCTTTCTACCAATTGTTTTTTTTGAATTTAATAAAGTGTTTTTAACTAATTGTTGAGTTATAGTAGATCCACCACCTCCTATTCCAATATGGAATACATTTGATAAAACAGCTCGGATTATTGAAGTTATTTTTATTCCACTATGATTGTAGAAATCAGCATCTTCTACAGCCACTGTTGCATTTTTAATATTTACACTCATTTGATCAAAAGGAATGCTACTTCTTTTTATGTCTTTATTTAAATCATAAAGCATTACTTTTCCAGTTCTGTCGTATATCTGAGTAGAATTTATTGTTTTTCGACTGTCAAAAGAATGAAAATCAGGAATTTTAATTGTGGCCATCCAGATAATGATAAATCCTGCCAAAAAAATACCTCCCCCTAAACACAAGAGTAATATATTGTTTAAAAATTTATGTTTTTTATAATTTTTTCTCATAGTTTAATCATAGCAGATATTATGTTATAATCCATTTATGTCAAAGGTAATAACAGATGAAAAAAGAATAGATTTTATTTTAAACAGGGGGGTGGAAAATATTTTCGTAAAAGAAAGTTTAAAAAATAAACTTTTGTCTGGAAAAAAATTGAAAATATACTTAGGTATTGACCCTACTGGTCCAACTTTGCATATGGGGCATGTTATACCAATAATGAAATTAAAACAATTTCAAGAATTAGGACATGAGGTGATTCTTTTGATTGGAGATTTTACAGCGATGATAGGTGATCCAACAGATAAAATGGCAACTCGAATTCAGCTTACTCATAAAGAAGTTTTAAATAATTGTAAAAATTATAAAAAACAAGCAAGTAAGTTTTTGAAATTCAATGGTAATAATCCAGCAAAATTTAAATTCAATTCTAAATGGTTGGCAAAAATGAAATTTGAAGATGTCTTAAATCTTGCTTCAAAGATTACAGTAGACCAAATGTTGAAACGCGATATGTTTGTTCGTAGACAAGAAGAAAATAAACCAATATTTGGACATGAATTTTTTTATCCTTTAATGCAAGGGTACGATAGTGTTGCTATGGATATTGATATAGAGATTGGAGGCAATGATCAGACTTTTAATATGCTTATGGGTAGAAATTTAGTTTCTGAGATTCTTAAAAAAGATAAATCTGTAATTACAATGAAATTGCTCGAAGATAATACTGGAAAGAAAATGGGTAAAACAGAAGGCAACATGATTTCATTTTTAGATAATGCTAATGAAATGTTTGGTAAAATAATGAGTTGGAATGATGGATTGATTTTAAAAGGTTTTGAGCTTTGCACAGATTTAGAAGAAAAATATTTTCCAAATATGCAAAATCCTCGCGATGCAAAATTAAAACTTGCTTTTGAAATCGTAAAAATTTACCACGGAGAAAAAAAGGCACAGGAAGCACAAATAAATTGGGAGAATACTTTTTCTAAAAAAGAAATTCCGGATGAGATGGAGGAAATAAAAGTAAATGCCGGAGAAATTTTGATGGAAGTTTTGGTGGATAAAAAAGTTTTGAGTTCAAAAGGGGAATACAGAAGATTGGTGGAAGGTAATGCTGTGCATGATTTAGAGAAAAATGAAAATATAAAAGATGTTAATTTTAAAGTTTTAGAAAATCTAACTTTAAAAATCGGAAAGAAAAGATTTTTGAAAATAAATGTAAATTAAGATAAAATTAAAAAGCCCCGTTCGCAAATGCGAACGGGGCTTTTTAATTAATGGTCTTTGTCGAAATTGTCGTCCTCATTGTCGTCGCCGAAATTGAGGTCTCCAAGATCATCGATCAATGGATCATCTAAATCTATGTCAGATGACATACCCATTAAATCATCATTTTCTTCATCGTAGCTCATATTTATGAGATTTTTTTATTTTAATTTTTTTAAAAAAACGACCTTTAAAAAACACTTTTAATTACGTTCCTATTTTTTATCAAATATATAAATATTTAGCAAGACATTTTTTTATAAACTGTGGATAAGTGCGCCAATCCTGTGATTGCTATGGCTATGGCATCTAATTCATCATCAGATTTTTTATCGTTGTCTATACTTACAAGCATTTTAACCATTTTCATCACTTGTGTTTTATCTGCCTTGCCATAGCCCGTCACCGCTATTTTTATCTGCGGTGGAGAAGCTTCAAATATTTTAAGTCCTGCGTTTATCGCTTCATATATTATCACTCCGCGTGCTTCTGCTACATGCATCACAGTTTTTTGATTGTTGGTTAAAAAAAGTGTTTCTATTGATAAAACTTCCGGATTGTATTTTTTAATTACTTTCTTTACTTCTATGCCTATGAGTTTCAATCTTTCTCCAAATTCCAATTTTGCCGAAGTTTTAAAACACTCCGAAAAAAGCACAGATTCTTTGCTGTTTGTTTTTTTTTCTAATACCGCTACACCCAACCTTTCAAAACCTGGATCTATACCTAAGATTATCATATTTGAATTTTAGCATAGTTAAAATTATTTTATCATCTCTCTTAAATCCGCGACTTCATCTGTCTCGTCCATTATTTCCCCGACGAGTTGTTCGAGTACGTCTTCGAGCGTGACGATACCGGAAGTTCCGCCGAATTCATCTTTAGCCACAGCTATGTGATTTTTAGTTTTTTGAAAAATAGTGAGCAATATGTCCAATTTTACAGTTTCACGAACTTCCAATATTTTTTTTGTAAAAAAACCGACAGTCTTTTTGTTTTCTCCTACATTCAATGCTTGGAGTAAATTCAATGTTCTGACAAATCCCACAATATTATCAATATTTTTTTCATATACAGGGTATCGAGAGAAGGGGGCATTTTGTAATTTTGGCATTATTTCATCCAATAATTGGTCTTTCTCCAGAGCTTCCATTACTGTGCGAGGGGTCATGATATCTTTTGCAGTGAGGTCATTCATAGTGAAAACTTTTTCTATTATTTCTCTTTCGTCTTGTTCTATTGAGCCTTCCATATGACCCATACGAGAAAGTATTTTTAATTCTTCTTCGGAAGTTATTTTTCTGACATCAGAAAAATTTTTTGTAAAAAGTTCCACGAACCATACTATCGGTGTGAAAATATTAGAAAGAAAAAGTATCGGTTTTGAAATCGTCAAAGATATTTTTTCTGAATACCTTTCACCGATAGTTTTTGGAATAATTTCCGCAAACAATATGATTATGATTGTAATCATTGCAGAAATAATTCCTACAAATTTATGATCAAAAACTTTTGCTGAATAAAAACCGACAAATATACTGCCCGCAATGCTGACTACATTGTTTAAAACAACCAAAGTTATTATTGGTTTATTTATTTTATTTTTTATCTTCAGTAAAGATTCTGCTCCAGATACTTTTTCATTTTTTAATGCTTCTGCTTTAGTGCCGGAAATTGTAAATATGGAAGCTTCGGACATTGCAAAAATGCCGGATAGTAAAACTATTAAAGCTGTCATTAGTAAAAGCAAAAACATATTAATCTTTTTTTATTTCAGAAGGTAAATCAAAACCCAAATGCGTATATGCTTTTTCTGTTGCTACGCGTCCACGGGCGGTGCGTTCGAGGAGTCCGAGTTGGATGAGATATGGTTCGATGACTTCTTCGACAGTTGATTCTTCTTCAGATAAAGCGGCGCAAATTGTTTTGAGTCCCACTGGACCACCATTAAATTTTTCAATCAAAACTTCCAAGAACTTTCTGTCAGATGCATTTAATCCTATTTCATCTATTGCAAGCATGTCTAGAGCTTCTTTTACAGTTTTTTTATCGAGAGACTTTTTATTTACTTGTGCGTAATCGCGAACTCTTTTTAAAAAGTAATTCGCAGTGCGCGGAGTGAATCTACTTCTTTTTGAGATTTCATTTAATGCATCTTCTTCGAGTTCTGTTTCCAAAAGTTTACTTGAACGGCGAATTATTTCCGCAATTTCTTCATTGGAATAAAATTCCAAACGAAAAACTCCGCCGGAGAAACGAGAACGAAGAGGGGAAGACACGAGTGCCACACGAGTCGTCGCTGCTATCAGTGTAAATGGAGGCAGGTCTAGCTGTATGGTGCGAGCGGAAGGCCCTTTGCCGATGATGATATCGAGAACTCCGGACTCCATTGCCGGATAAAGTATCTCTTCTACCATTTTATTTAGTCTGTGTATTTCGTCTATAAAGATAATATCTCCAGGAGATAGATTTGTAAGTATAGAAGCCAAATCCCCGACTTTTTCTATCGCCGGACCGGAGGTTATTTTCATTTGTCTGCCGGTTTCTTTGGCTATCAGGTGTGCCAAAGTAGTTTTTCCAAGTCCTGGAGGGCCGTAAAAAAGTATGTGTTCAGGTATGTGTCCACGTTCTTCTGCTGCTCGCAAGAGGATTTTAACGTTGTCTTTTATATGTTTTTGACCTATATAGTCGTCCCAACGAGAAGGTCGAAGTGCCTGATCGAGGTATTTATCATCAGTAGATACTTTTTCTTTTTTAGTATTTTCGCTTGACATTTTTTTCTAATATGCTATACTCTTTTTGTAATTGATTTTGACATATCAACACGATATTCACATTATAGCATTTACTTGCTTGTGGATATAGTATAATAAAAACATTAGAGGACACTAATCTCTAAGCAATCAGCCCCTGGTTATACAGGTTTGCGTAGGACGTCTCGGCACTTTTATTAGTTCGCTGGCACCATCCTTCAAGAATTTGTTACTTTTGAAGCTCAGTTTTAAAAGGATTGTTTAGAGATTAGTGTTTTTTTATTGTCTATTCTTCATTTAGATCAACTACGCTTTGCACTTCATCTATTGAAGTAATTCCATTTAATATTTTTACAATGCCGTCTTGTCGCATAGAGAGTATGCCTTGATGTGAGGAGACTTTTTTTATTTCACGTTCGCTAGGGTTTTCAGGAATTATTTTTTCAATTGATTCATCTGTTTTTATGGCTTCAAAAATACCCATTCGTCCTTTGTAGCCGGTCATGTTGCATTTTTCACAGCCGACAGCTGAAAAAACTTTTACAGGAGCGTCTGGATTTATATTGTAATTTTTTAAATCTTTACCTTCTTCTTTAATGCCGTTCATTATTGTTTTAATTGTTTTATTTTCTTCTTCAGTAAGTGTCTTTTCTTTTTTACAAGCTTGGCAAAGTTTTCTTACGAGACGTTGAGCTATTGAAAGTGATAATGCGGACACCATTATTTTTGGATTCACTTCAAGGTCAATAAGACGGGGAATAACTCCGGCTGCATTGTTTGTGTGTAAAGTAGAGAATACCAAGTGTCCAGTGAGTGCAGATTCGACGGCAATTTTTGCAGTTTCAGCATCACGTATTTCTCCGACCATTACCACGTCAGGATCTTGCCGAAGTCCACTACGCAAACCTTCAAGGAATGTATATCCTTTTTCGTTGTCTGTTTGTGTTTGGGTTATGCCTGTCAGATGATATTCTATAGGATCTTCAATTGTGATTATTTTAATTTCTGGTGAATATATTTTATTTAAAAAAGCATAAAGAGTCGTTGTTTTTCCGGATCCTGTCGGCCCAGTGACGAGTATCATACCGTTTGGTTTTTTAATTTCTGCTTCAATTATGGAAAATAGATATGGCTCGATACCCATATCTTCTAGTTTTACTTGGATGGATTTTGGATCTAAAATACGCATCACTATTGATTCTCCATATGCACCAGGGATAAGAGAAGCACGAATACTTATTTCTTCTTTTTCTTCCATAATACTAAAGCGTCCGTCTTGCGCAGTGCGTGAAGTTAACTTCATTCCAGATAAAAGTTTTATTCTTGAATTTAATAAATGGTAAACACTTAAATCAAAAAACATAACATCATGCAAAACTCCATCTAAGCGAAGACGCAATCTGCTCCTGTCTTGTTCGGCTTCTATGTGTATGTCTGAAGCTTGTATAGCGATAGCTCCGGCGAGAATTATTTCCAAGATATGAGAAATTTTATGAATTTGTTTTCCTTCCATTGCAGACAAAATTAATTTTTCCATGTCTTGCATTTTTTGAATATTTTTAGCTGTATCTCGGAGTATTTCTGCAGAAATATCTATGCCTCCCACTTTTGAATTTTCTGCCATAGAAAGTTCTTGATATCTGTTCCATATTTTATTTAAACTAGAACTAGATGCCATATAAAAAGTAGGGACTAGATTTTTTCTTTCCATATCATCCTTTAATTTACTTATCAGATCATCAGAAGGGGAACGTAATGCTATGTAGATATTTTTTCCAGAAAGTTTGAAAGGACCTATGTTCATTTCTCTCGCATCTTTTTCTGAAATGGCGCGTAAGGCTTCATTGTCTATACCTATCGGCAAAAGATTTATGTAAGGTAGGTTGTATTTTGATCCTGCTAAAACTTCCACAAGTTGTTCTTCTTCAGCTTTGTGGATTTCGTCTAATTGTTTATTTTCTTTTTCTTCATCAAATTGCGCCATAATGTCTTTATTATACAGTATTTATTGATTTTACTATACCTTGACTTTTGATATAAAATATGATATACTTTCCTCTAGATGGCCATGTGGCTTTTCTGTAAATTGAAAAAAGAAAATATGAAAAATATAGTTTTGTTTATTTTGGTTATTATCGCATTCGCCTTTGGGCTTGAGTGCTTTGGCCAAGGGAGTCCCTTCTTGCCTTATAAAAAATATAAGGCTCCTTATTCTAAAGAGGAAGTTGTTTCAATTTATGAAATGAAAGTTTCATATTTAGAAAAACTTTCTTTGAGAATTCAGGAAACAGCCGAAAAAGATGGCTGGGTTTCTGAAATTAAAAAGAATTGGGAAGTGGAAAAGGTGACACCTCGTATTGCTTTATACTTCCTAAACAGAATGTATGAAGGAACGGAAGGTTGGTCTGCCGGAGTCTACGAAATAGACGATGTACAAAAAAATGGTTTTGGTTTCATTAAAAGAGATTCGTACTCTTCAAATGAAGCCGTTTTGTTTCTTGATATAACTAAAATTTTGAACTTGGATAAACAATATCCTGTTCGTAGTTTGGTTTGCCTTGTTTGTGGAAACACGAAACAAGGTTTCAAGAATAATGAAACTGTTTTAGAAAAATTATTCTCTCCAAAGGAAGAGTGTAAACCAGTAATTGTTTATCGTGAAGTTTTTATTCACGATACAGTTTATGCTCCTGGTGGAGAGTTGCCCCAAGGAGAACAAAGCTATCAATTTTTTGCTAGCAATGTTGTTCAAACCAAACCAATGGAAATACCGTCTGTTTGCCAGAAAGTAGTTTCTGGTTACCAGAATTGTAGTCCTAGTGGTTATAATCCAATACCAACACCTGGTTATTATTATGCTTATGGATATAATCCTTGGATTATGTTTGCAGGTTATAATTTACCTGTTGCGTATGGTTACAGCCATAATTGTGGTAATTTAAATTACCAACACAATATCAGTGGTTATGGAAATAATCATGGATGTTATGGAAATGTTTCCGGTTATGGAAATAATCCTGGTGGATGGTACGGTTTGCCTGGATACGGATCTATGGGTAATTATCAGGGAAATGTTGGGGGTTATGGCAACAATCCTGGTGGTTCGTATCAGATTGGAGGATACGGTATTACTCCCGCTGGTAGTAAAGATTTCTCTGGTTATGGCGTTAATCCTGGTGGACAATATGTTTTACCAGGAAGTTCAAATTTTTCCGGTTATGGTAGTTCGCCAACCGGTTATGGTCGTCATTGAGATGATCATAAAAAAGAACAAAGCGTTTCGTTATACGAAACGCTTTTTTATTTGGAAATTTTTAAGGAAATGCTAATATGAAAATATGCTGAAAATTTCAAAAAATATAAAAGATACGGAAGAAATTGCAAAGGAATTTTTTAATAAGATTTTAAAAAATAAAAATATGAAAAATGCGACAGTGGTAACATTGTCCGGAGATTTAGGAGCAGGCAAGACTTCTTTTACTCAACTTTTTGCGAAACATTTTGGTATAAAAAAGAAAGTAAATAGTCCGACTTTTGTGGTGATGAAACGCTATCCTCTCCCCCTGCTAAGGGGGAGTGCCCAAAGGGCGAGGGGGTGTATCCATAGCTTTAAGAATCTATTTCATCTGGATGCTTACCGCCTGAAAAATCATAAAGAACTTTTGCATTTAGGTTGGGCGGAAATTATAAAAAATCCGGAGAATATTATTTTTATTGAATGGCCGGAAAATGTCGCCAAAGCTATGCCTAAAAAACATCATAAAATTTCAATTGCTCATACGAAAGAAGGACACAGAAAATTCAAGATAAAAATGTTATAATTTTCCTATGGAAAAGTCTAAAATTAAAACTCTGGTTTTGCTTGATTCACATGCGATAATACACCGAGCGTATCATGCCTTGCCGGAATTTTTGTCGTCTAGAGGCGAGCCGACAGGAGCATTGTATGGGCTTTCAACTATGATAATGAAGATTATCACGGATTTGAAACCCGATTACATTATCGCCTGTTATGATTTGCCACAAAAAACTTTTCGCCATGAAGCTTATGACGCTTATAAAGCAGGCAGAGCAAAGACAGATGATGCTCTTATTTCACAATTGAAACAATCTCGCGAAATTTTTGAAGCTTTTAATGTTCCTATTTACGATGCTCCTGGTTTTGAAGCGGATGATATTTTGGGGACTATTACAGAAAATTTAAAAAAGGAAAAGAATATAAAAATAATTATTGCATCAGGCGATATGGATACGATGCAACTTGTAGATGGTAAAAAAGTGCAAGTGTATACTTTGAAAAAGGGAATCAATGATACTATTTTATATGACGAAGAAGCAGTATTTGCGCGTTTTGGTTTTAGCCCGAAACTTTTACCGGATTATAAAGGTTTAAGAGGAGATCCGTCAGATAATATTATCGGCATTAAAGGTATCGGCGAAAAGACTGCCACCGATTTGATAAAAACTTTTGGAACTATAGAGGAAATTTATAAAAAAATAAAAAAATCACCGGAAGATTTTGAAAAAGCGGGTATCAAACCACGAATGGTGGAGCTCATAAAAAACAACGAAGATGAAGCTTTGTTTTCAAAAGTTTTGGCGACGATACGCAAAGACGCTCCGATTGATTTTAAAATTCCAGAAAAAACTTTTTGGGAAAATGCGGATTTGGGTAAAGTGGAAAAAACTTTTGTGCAATTTGAATTTAGGAGTTTATTTGCGCGTTTGAAAAGTTTTTTTAGTAGCAATTTGCCGGCAAAAAATTCTCCCGCCTTCGCCCTCGGAGACATAGGACAGGGAACCCACGGCTCCTTGAATTCTTTGCCGGCGAATCTGCACAGTCAAGGTCCTTCTGGTAGTAGCGAAGATTCTTCCGATAATGTCCCTGTGGATTCTGAAAAACTCCAAGAAGCGTCCATAGCCCTTTGGCTTATAAATTCCGATATATCTGTGCCGAAATTGGATGATATTTTATTTTTCGCAAAAACTACATCTTTCGACACAGCTTATGAATATATTTTCAAGAAATTAAAAGAAGACAAATTGGATTTAGTATATGAAGAAATAGAAAAGCCGATAATGCACATCATAAAAGAAATGCAGGATTATGGTATCTTGATTGATAAAAAATATTTTGAAAAATTGTCTGTCGAATATCA
>JAIOPO010000003.1 GCA_021413905.1 Candidatus Nomurabacteria bacterium | reverse complement strand
TTTTATCCCCAAGTTATACCCATTTTAGGGTAGGGGTAAGGATTTGACTTCTTTTTGGCTTTAGTATAGTATATGACTTATCAGTATGGTAATTATAAAAAACAAGTTCAAAAGGTGGCTATAGCAGACTTTCTTTTGTCTGTATAAGCCGCCCCAAAGGCGGTTTTTTATTTGGTAAGTAAAGGCTTGAATATTGAAAACTTAAAACTGTCGGGGCAATTAGAATTGAGAGGTCTTTTCGCAACCCCAGACAGAGCAGCTTTCGAAAGTACGGAGCGGTCCGGAAAAGAGAGCTTGTCCCATATCAGATGGGACTTTCTGACCTGAAAAGTCAGTTTAATAAAATTGTGATTTTCAAATTTCTTAACAGGAAATTTAAGGGCGTACGGTGGATGCCTTGACTTTAAGAGGCGATGAAGGACGTGGCGTTGCTGCGATAAGCTTCGGGGAGGTGCCTAGCAACCTTTGATCCGGAGATTTCCGAATGGGGAAACCCTATTGAGTAAACCTCAATAATCTTTATCTTTATGATAACGAAGCAGACCCTGGGAAGTGAAACATCTCAGTACCAGGAGGAATAGAGACAAATATGTATTTCCCAAGTAGCGGCGAGCGAAAAGGAAGAAGCCCAAACCGTGGTAGCAATACTACGGGGTTGTAAGATAACAATGTAGTTTACTAGAAGAGTCAAAAAATAAATTATTAGTTGAATTTGCTGGAAAGCAAAACCGTAGGGGGTGATAGTCCCGTAAACGAAAATAATTTATCTCTTTTATTGTTATTCTTGAGTACCCCAGGACATCAATAGCCGGGGGGAATCTGCCAGAACTAACTGGCAAGGCTAAATACTCTTAAAGATCGATAGTGAACAAGTACCGTGAGGGAAAGGTGAAAAGCAGCCCGATTAGGGCGGTGAAATAGACCTGAAACCGTATGTCTACAAGGAGTTGAAGTTCGCCTTCGGGTGAACGACAGCGTGCCTATTGAAGAATGAGCCAACGAGTTTATTCATACTGCTTGGCTAAGCTGGCTAAAACAGCGAAGCCCAAGGGAAACCGAGTGTTAATAGCGCGTAATTGGTAGTATGCATAAGACCCGAAGCCAGGTGAGCTTGCCATGGGCAGGGTGAAGTAATTCGAAAGAATTATGGAGGCCCGAACCGGTTGATCGTACAACGTCATCGGATGACCTGTGGTAAGGAGTGAAAAGCTAATCGAACCTGGTAATAGCTGGTTCTCTCCGAAATAGCTTTAGGGCTAGCGTCAAGTGTTTCCTCTGGGGGTAGAGCACTGGAAGGTTTCAACAGGGAGCAATCTCGTGAAACCTACCAAACTACGAATACCAGAGATTATAGCTTGGCAGTTAGGCTATGGGGGCGAAGCTCCATTAGCCAAAAGGGAAACAGCCCGGATCTCAAAATAAGGTCCCTAAATTTATACTAAGTGTAAGACAAGGAGGTGGAATTTCTCAGACAATGAGGAGGTTGGCTTAGAAGCAGCCATCCTTTAAAGATAGCGTAACAGCTCACTCATCTAGAGATTCTGCGCCGAAAATAATTGGGGCTAAGTATAATACCGAATTTGAGGATTTCGTTTTGCTTAGGCAAAACGGAGTGGTAGGAGAGTGTTCCAATCTGCAGTGAAGAAGGACTCGTGAGAGCCTTTGGAGCGTTTGGAAGTAAGAATGTTGGCACAAGTAACCGCAATGATGCTGAGAACGCATCACGTCGAAAGATCAAGGTTTCCTTGGTAATGTCAATCAGCCAAGGGTTAGTCGGGCCTAAGGGGATGGTGAAAACCGTACTCGATGGACACAGGGTTAATATTCCCTGACTTCCGTATTTTGTGATGGGATGACGGAGTGTAGTATGTATCGCTCATTATTGGATTTGAAGTTTGTGTCTTGATTATGTTACGTAGGAAAATCCGCGTAATGCCTTTGATGGCACATGAAAGAGAAGCAAAAAGTTTTATCTCTAGGGATAGGATAATGATACAAAGCACGCTTCCAAGAAAAGTCTCTAAACTTATGAATATGGAAACCGTACCGCAAACCGACACAGGTGATCAGGTCGAGTAGACCAAGACGAACGAGTGAGTGGTCCTCAAGGAACTCGGCAAAAAAGCAGCCGTAACTTCGGGATAAGGCTTCCCCAGAGTCGCAAGACGGCTGGGGCGCAGCGAAAGTTTTCCTGGCAACTGTTTACCAAAAACACAGCTCCCTGCGAACTCGCAAGAGGATGTATAGGGGGTGACACCTGACCAATGCCAGAAGGTCAAATATCGGCGTTGCTAATAGCAATATTAATGGTGACTGATATAAGCCCTGGTGAATGTCGGCCGTAACTATAGACAAAACCGTTGTAGTTACGCAAATAAATCTTGCCAAATGCTGGAAACTCTGGGTCCCGAGATAATATCAAGGGATAAAAAAGTATTGATTAATACGAGCACATGTCGATGTTGCCGTGACAATTTAATCATGCAGACAATCAGCAGGAAAGACTTCTACTACAATTTCTAAATGAATCAAGAAGAAAAATGGCTTAAAAATATTAATCCAAAAGATGGATATTATATAGCCGGTTTTACTGACGGTGAGGGGAGCTTTAATGTTTCTCTTAAAAAAAGAAATGACTATGTAGGTGAATGGAAAATAACAGCTTCGTTTAATATTTCTCAAAAAGACAGAGTTATACTTGCTTGGATTAAAAAAATCCTTGGATGTGGCACTCTACGAGAAAGACAAGATGGAGTGGTCTATTATGAAGCGACAAATGTTGCTTCACTAAAAGAAAAAATTATTCCATTCTTTATTAAGTTTAATTTTATTTCTTCAAGAAAAAAGACAAATTTTTCAATTTTTAAACAAATTGTTGAAATTATGTCAGAAGGAGAACATCTTAAAAAAGAAGGATTTGAAAAAATACTTCAATTAAGAGAAACTCTAAATGAAGGAAAAGGAAGAAAACGAAAATACAATTTATCAGATGTGATAAAGTAGAAGAATCCTCAGAGACTAAACGCAAGACGGTTTCAAATCAATTATTGGAGTCGACGATTTGAAAACGATGATATAGTCCGATCTTTATGGCGACATAAAGTTAACACGTTTTAAGTTTTTATTTGGTAAACAATATGTACACATTCATACCTTAAGAAAAGAACGGTCCTAAGGTAGCGAAATACCTTGTCGGGTAAGTTCCGACGCGCACGAATGGTGTAATGACTGGGAAACTGTCTCGAGGACCAGCTCGGTGAAAATACAATGCCGGTGAAGATGCCGGCTAAGTGCAGTTAGACGAAAAGACCCTAGAAGCTTTACTATAACTTGATATTGAGCATGTTTTTAGACTGCGTAGAATAGATGGGAGAGGTTATGTGCAAGGTCTCGGCTTTGTAATACTCAACAGTGAAATACCATTCTTTTTGAAGGCATGTTCTAACCAATACGGCAAAAACGTATTGAGACAGTATCTGGCGGATAGTTTTACTGGGGCTGTACCCTCCTAAAGAGTAAAGGAGGGGTTTAAAGGTCAGCTAGGCGCGAATGGAAACCGTGCCGATAGTGTATAGGCACAAGCTGGCTTGACTGTAAGAGGTACATCTCAAGCATTCCGCCCAAGAGTTCATATCGACGGCGGAGTTCGGCACCTCGATGTCGGCTCACCTTAGCGCGGCGGTGGAGAAGCTGCCAAGCGTTTGGCTGTTCGCCAATTAAAAAGGTACGCGAGCTGGGTTCAGACCGTCCTTCAGTTAATATTTATATTAACTTCAGGATAGTCTGAATCCTCAGAGGAATTAAGAGTTCAAAATATTATGAACTTAAACTGTTTTAATCGAAATTAACCATGTGTTGAAAAATACACATCACGGCGGTGCTGTATAGAAATATATAGTAACAAGCTGACTAAAATCGGTGGAACCCAATCACGTAAGTGAGGGCAATACCGAGGGAAGAATTTTTAATTCACCCGTAGAGACTAAACGTCAGCAGTCCTTCAAAAGTGAAAACTTTTTCAGGATGAAGCTATAGTCCAATCCACACAGTAATGTGTGACGTAGATGCGTGAGACAGGTTGGTCTCCTATCTACTGCACTCGTTGATTCTTGAGAAGATTTGCCCCTAGTACGAGAGGACCGGGGTGAACTGACCTCTGGTGTACGAGCTGTCCTGCCAAGGGCACTGCTCGGTAGCTATGTCGGGAATGGATAACCTCTGAAAGCATCTAAGAGGGAAGCCAGCTTTAAGATTAGGAATCGTTAAGAACCGTGAGAGATGATCACGTTGATAGGCTTTAAGTGTAAGCGCAGTAATGCGTTCAGCTGAGAAGTACTAATGTTTCGATTCCTGTTAAGAAATTTGGAAATCACAAACCCGCCTCAACAGCGGATGCGCCGAAGAGGCGCAAAAAACCAAACCCGCTAAAGGCGGGTGAAATCAAGTTTTCAGTGTTGGTGATTTGTCGCAAGGGCCACACCTCTTCCCATTCCGAACAGAGAAGTTAAGCCTTGTTGAGCCGATGATACTCGTATAGGGGAAAGTAGGCTGTCGCCAACACTGAGTATTTGATTTACTAAAAATTTAACCATATATTAAAATATGGTTTTTTGTGTTAGAATATTTTTATGTATCACTGGCTTTTGATCGCTATATGGGCTCCGCTTTTATGGGCTTTTGCAAATCATATTGATAAATATTTGATTAATAAATTTGGGACAGGTATGGGTATTAAAGGACTTATTACTTTTTCTTCTCTTTCTTCTTTTTTTGTTTTAATTTTTGTTTTTATCTTTAATTCTCATGTTTTATTTATTGATTTACATCATAAAGTTTTATTGTTAATTTCAGGTTTCCTTTCCGCGTTGGCAACATTGTGTTATTTATTTGCTTTAAATGAAGGCGAAGCTTCTACCGTAACACCGGTATTCCAGCTGATTCCATTTTTCGCTTTTATTTTAGGTTATTTTTTTCTTGGTGAAAAATTATCAAATTCACAAATGTTAGGAGGATTGATAGTTGTCTTGGGTGCAATTTTTATTTCTTTGGATTTTAAAAATTTAAAATTTAATAAAAAAGCTTTTTATTTCATAGCTCTCGCTTCTTTTTTGTTTGCAGTATATCAGATTTTATTTCGAGCTGGTGCGGTCGACAGTTTTTCTGTTTCCATTTTTTGGCAATTGATGGGTACTTTTTTTGCCGGTTTATGTTTCTTGTGTATAAAGAATTACCGACAAGATTTTTTAAGTATTTTTAAAAATAAAAATAAAAAGAGTATGATAAGTTGGAGTTTGGCTGTGGAGGCTATTACTTTGGGTGGAAATATTTTAATTTCTAAAGCTATTACTTTGGCACCTGCGACAGCTTTGGTTTTATTGGTTGAAGCTTTTCAACCAATGTGTGTTTTTGTTTTAGGTATAATTATCACATTATTTTTTCCATTCTTTGGAAAAGAAACTTTAAACAAAGAAATAATAATTCAAAAATTTATTGCAATCATTATTTTATTACTCGGCAGTTACTTTTTGTATTTTTAAATATATATGGTATAATGAACTCGTGTTAAAGAGCCTGCTCTTTTTCGCTTTATGCTTCCTCAATTTCCACAATTTAAGAACTTGGAACTTTCCGACAAAGAAGACGTCGAAAAAATCACTCACAAATATCCGCCATATTCGGATTTTAATTTTGTTTCAATGTGGTCTTGGGATATAAAGGGGGATATGCTGATTTCTCAATTGAAT
This sequence comes from Candidatus Nomurabacteria bacterium, assembly GCA_021413905.1. Taxonomy (GTDB): domain Bacteria; phylum Patescibacteriota; class Minisyncoccia; order Phycocordibacterales; family UBA9973; genus UBA9973. The sequence continues at coordinate 44,126 of JAIOPO010000003.1, read as the reverse complement.
GATAATTTAGTTGTAAAGTTCACTGACTATGTTACAGGTGAACCTTTTTATTCTTTTTTGGGAAATAATAAAGTAAATGAAACAGCAGAAGAATTGCTTGAACTTTCAAAAAAAGAAGGATTAAAACTTGAGCTGAAATTAGTTCCCGAAGATTCTATTAAAGATTTAGATAATACTAAGTTCAAAATCCAAGAAGACAGGGATCATTTTGATTATGAGTATGATATTAAATCACTTTCTGAATTAGAAGGAGAATTTTTTTTAAAAAAAAGAAAAGTAATAAAAAAGTTTGCAGAAAGTAATAGTTTTTATTATAAAATTTTAGATCTAAATTCAGTTCAATCTAAAAGTTATATAAAAGAAGTGAATAAATTGTGGGAAATTAAAAAAAAGGAGATTGATAAATCTTTTGATTATAGCAATGAATTTAATGCTATTAATAAATTTTTAAATACAAAAATTTATAATAACACAATAAGTACTTTTTTATTTGTTGATAATTTGATTGCAGGCTATGCAATCTATGAAACAATATCAGACATTTATGTTATTTCTCATTTTGCAAAAGCAAATTATTCTTATCCTGGTATATATGATTGGATGATCCAGGAAGATGCTAAATTACTTTTAAATAAAGGGTATAAATTTTTAAATTTTGAACAAGATCTTGGTTTACCTGGTTTAAAACAAAATAAAAAAAGTTTTTCCACTGGTTTGTTTTTGAAAAAATATTTAATCATGTTAAAATAGTCTTATGAATAAAAATCAATTCAAATTAGTTTTATCCTTAGTTCTATTTTTAGTTCTATTTTTTACTCTTTCTTGGTTAGATTTACCTTTATTGAATATTTTTAAAAGTTCAAATTCAGAGTTAAATTGGACTGATTTATATCAGGTTTTAGCTTTAATTGGTGGTATCGTTGGTCTTATTGTTTCTAGGTCATGGGGTGGTTACAATAGTCTTATTGGTAGATCTATAATGTTTTTTAGTATTGGTTTGTTTCTTCAAAGTTTAGGACAGATTATTTTTAGTTTTTATGATTTAGTTTTACATGTTGATGTACCATATCCATCAATTGCAGATATTGGTTTCTTTGGTAGTGTTCTGGCTTATATTTATGGGGTTATTTTGTTGTTTAAAGCTAGTGGTTTTAAGATATATAAAAAAAATATTATAAATCATGTTTTTATATACTTAACAATTATATTATTTTTATTTTTATCTTATTTTTTCCTAATAAAGAATCATTATTTTGATTGGAATAATTATTTAAAATTATTTCTCGATTTAGCTTATCCTGTCGGACAATCTATCTATGTTTCTATTACATTTATGGTTTTATTCTTTTCAAGAAATATTTTAGGTGGGGTGATGAAAAAACCAGTCCTTTTATTGTTGGTTGCTCTAATTTTTCAATATTTATCTGATTGTATTTTTTTATACCAGCAAAATTTGGGAATATGGGAAGTCGGAGGTATAAATGATTATTTTTATTGTTTATCTTATGCTTTAATGACCTTGGCGCTTCTTTACTTCGGTATAACCTTTAACAAAATAAAAAATAGTTAGCTTAAAAAATTATGGAAAAAAATAATACAAATGAATTAAATATTTTCTCACAGATTTCATTTCGTATTATTATGGAACAAGCGAATATTGTCGGTTCTTTGGCTTGGGATGAAGCTTTCAAAGTTCCCGGTTTGCATATAATCAACAAACAAAAAGGGGAGTTTGCTTTCGATGGAAATGCAAAAGATGTTTTGGATAATTTGGTTTTGCAATATGAAAAACTTTTCGGTAAACTCTCACACGAAGTTTCTCGCGAATCCGTCCAAGATCTGATTGCGGAATTACCAGAAGCAGATATTCCATCTAGTTTAAAATAGGTTAATAAAATATCTTCTTGCTTTTTTCTATATAATATTGTATTATAACAATAGGTAATTAACGTTCTTAAAAGGAGGAAATATGGTTAGTCTTGAGCGCATTGCATCTAAATTGATGCAGATTTATTCTCTTGCTGAAAAAAAAGAATTAGCGGTTGTGAATCTTGAGTTGATTTTAGATATTGTAATTAGCAAACAATCTGATATTTTACTCTCTGGACCAGAAAGAAAAAAAGAAATTTTATCAGATTTTGTCGCTGATTTTTTTGAAAAAAATAAAAGATTAAAGATTTGTATTGTGGGCGAATGCAATATTCCACGTGATCAAATTTTAGGTATGGCTAAAAGTTTTGGTATACCGTCTGATGTTTTTGAATTTCATTTCCAGTATGAAAATGTTAAAAAGACTTTTCATATTGAAAATATTGTTCATAATAAAAATTACTTGGCTTTGATTTATGGGCAAGTTCCTCATAAGTTGGTAGGGCAAGATTGCATTTCGCTACTTTCTTTTGTAGAAAAAGAAATGTCCAATAATTTGATTGTAATAGAGTCAAGAGATCTTTCAGGTGGATTGTCTTTAAACAAAACCTCCTTAAAAAGATCCTTTGAATTGCTTTGTCTAAAGATATTGGGACGAAGCACTTAATAAAAAGATAAGACAAAAAGCTGATTTTTACAATCAGCTTTTTTTGCATTTTATTCTCATAAAATATATAATTGTATCAATGGATATACAAGTTAATCGAAGTGCGAAAATATTTTTCTTTACCATTATTATTTTTGGTTTTATTTCAATATTTTTTTCTTTTAATAAATATATAATAAATAAAGATTTTACAATTATTAATCTTCAGAAAAATACATAATATGTTTTCTTATCCAACATTATTTTGCAATATTCCTTCTCCTCATTTCTTGCTTTTTTCGCCTAATGTACCGGCGATAGTGTATTATTCTCATTTACCAATTTTGGTCATTTCTTTGTTGTTGGGGATTTTTATTTACATGAACGGCAAGAAAAATTTAGCAAATAATGTATTACTCTTTACTTTGTCTGCTTTTGCGTGTTGGCTCGGTCTTGATTCTGTGATTTGGGCTTCAAATAGACCAGATATCATAATGTTCTCTTGGTCAGCTTTACTTTTATTTGAGCCGGCTGTATTTGTGGGCAGTTTGTATTTGATTTATGTCATGTTGAATAAAAATGATTTACCGAATAAATTTAAAATTATTTTATTTTCAGCTTTTCTTCCTTTGATTTTATTATTGCCGACAATTTTTAATTTGATAGGTTTTGATATGTCCACTTGTCTTTCCATAGAAGGGCCTATGGCTTTATATTATGCTTATGGTTTGGAAATTTTAATTTCCATTATTATCATAATTTTTGCAATTAAAAAATATATATCTTGTAAAGATAAAGAAGAAAGAAAATTTATATCTTCATTGTCTGTAGGTATATCCCTTTTTCTTTTACTTTTTGCTTCAGGGAATATTGTCGGTTCATTGACTGAAAATTGGAATATGGCTCAATTTGGATTGTTTGGTATGCCTATTTTGGCAATTTTTCTAATTCGTCTTATTGTTAAAAAACAAATGTTTAATATTCAGTTGGTAGCATCAAAGGCCTTGGTTTTTGCTTTAGTTATTTTGACAGGAGCTCAATTTGCATTTACTCAGACATTGAGTAGTAAAATATTAAATATTGTTTCCTTGATAGGTATTTTATTTTTCGGATATTTCTTGATTCGTAATCTGGGAAAAGAAGAGGAGAAAAATAAATTAGAAAATTTAACTCAAGATTTGTATAAACAAAACGTGGAAATGTCTGTCAAAAACAAGACACTTTCTTTGCTTCGAAAATTGTATCAAATATCATTACTCTCTTTGGATGTAAATAATTTGTCAGAAAAAATTACAAGTGCTATACGTATTGATTTAAATTTGGAAACAGCTGGAGTTTTGATTTTTGATTCAAATTCAGATTCTCTAACACCTATTAATTTTTCAAAATCAGAAAGACTTATAAAAACAGTTGAAAGTTTTGGTTTTTATTTAAAGGATGTTGTGATTACGAATGTTTCAAAGCATGCATTTTTTAATCAATCTATTTATGAGAAAAAATCAAATTTAACTAACAATATTACAGATGTATGGGGAGGATTGATGAAACCTCAGTATTTGGAAAGATTGGTCCAAGAATCTCATATTAAGACTGTGATGTTATTTCCTTTACAAACACAAAGTCAGGTTTTGGGCGGGTTGATTTTGGGTTTCAATAGAGATTATGAATCTTTAAATGCTCATGAGAAAGATGCTATTAAAAGTTTCGTAGATGTTATTGCTGTTGCTTTGGATAAATCATTTTTGTATAAAAATTTACAAGATGCAAATGAGAAATTAAAATCACTTGATAAATTAAAAACAGAATTCTTGTCTTTGGCTTCACATCAGCTTCGTAGCCCTCTTACTGCTATTAAAGGGTATTCTTCTATGCTTTTGGAAGGGGATTTTGGAGCTATTACCGATAAACAAAAAGAAGCCATAGATCGAGTGTTTCAATCAAGTCAGCATTTGGCCATGGTTGTAGAAGATTTGTTAAATGTCGCCAAGATAGAGCAAGGTGGTATGCAATATGTCATGAGTCCTTTTGATATTGAAAAACAAGTTAAAGATATTTCTAGTGATTTAGCTTTAAATGCTGAAAAGAAAGGATTGAAATTAACTTTTGAAACTGATAATAAATCTCCATATACAGTAAACGGTGATATGGAAAAAATACGACAAGTTGTTTTAAATCTTATTGATAATTCTGTTAAATATACTAAAACCGGAAGTATAAAAGTGACTCTGACTAAAGATGAGAATTTAAAAAATATTTTATTGGCTGTTTCTGATACTGGTATGGGAATGACCGAAGAAATACGTGAAACTTTGTTTAAGAAATTTGCACGTGGAGACGGAATGAAAATGAATACCAGTGGTTCTGGGCTTGGTTTGTATTTAGCAAAACAAATTGTAGAAGCTCATAAGGGGCATATTTGGGTTGAGTCTGACGGTCCAGGCAAAGGTTCTACATTTTTTATGGAACTTGATATTATCTAATAAGATTTTGTGTTAATATAAAGATATGGATTCCTTTAATTATACACAACCATTAGAAGTGCACGATGCAGATATCGTAGCCAATAATAATCCGGATTTATTTAATATTCCGTCTTTGGACTTGGGTCATATTTTTAATTCTTTATTTTCTTTATTTCGTAAGATTTTAGATTTTATTTTTTCTATTTATTCAAATCAAACTTTTCAAATTATTTTTTTTATTCTTATAGTTTTTTTTGTTTCTATTATAACCTATTGCACGATCAGACTTTTTGAAATAAGAAAAAAAGAACACCATCATTTACATGAGGAGATCGAGGAGTATGCTCATAAACAGGCAGAAAAATTAAATGCATCTACTGATAAAGTTTCGGGTGTGCGAAATGAAAGATGGATGCATGTATTGAATTATTTATCATCTGAAAATCCGAGTGATTGGCGTTTAGCTATAATGGAATCTGATTCAATGCTTGAGGATTTGACTGACAGACTTGAATTCGAAGGGGAGAATTTAGGTGAACGTTTGAAGTCTGTAAATAGAGATAAATTTAAAACTTTAGATGATGCTTGGGAAGCGCATATTGTGCGTAATCGCATAGCTCATGAAGGTCTTCGTTATGAAATTACAAAACATGAAGCAAATCGTGTGGTTATGCTTTATGAAAATGTATTTAGGGAATTCGGTTATATCTAGTTTACTTTTTTAAGGTTTTAAGTTAAAATGAATATACTCTGAAAAAGGGTGATTTTGGTGTTATAAAATATAGCGGGATAGAGAAGAGGCATCTCCGAAAGGAGTTAATAGCGCGAATAACCTAAGGTTATGAGCCTAAAGACCGATTTTAATTTTGCATTATATTTAAATTATAGCGGGATAGAGAAGAGGCATCTCGCAAGGCTCATAACCTTGAGACCCACGTTCGATTCGTGGTCCCGCAACAATTCGGCAAGTGACATGCCTTCGTGTCATTGTTGAAGATTTATTTGTCGATGTAGCTCAGGTAGTTAGAGCATCTCACTCATAAAGAGAAGGTCGCAGGTGCAAATCCTGCCATCGACACCCTCAATATGAGGAAATTATTTCGCAAATTTAATTTGCGGACGTAGCTCAATTGGTTAGAGCACCCGCCTGTCACGCGGGAGGTTGCGGGTTCAAATCCCGTCGTTCGCGCCCTGAAAAAATTTGACTTTTTGTTAAAATATAATAATCTATAGTCTAAACCCTAGAGGTTTATGTCGTTTTATAGATACGATGAATGGCGTGTGCAAAATCTATAAATTAATTAAAAATTTGTTCTTTTTATGGAAACTCATCAGCATATGCAATTAATTGAAAGAATTAATCAAAAAGACTTGAAGTCTTTTTTTTCTTCAAAACCTTTATTCAAGGACAGTCCGGTTCGTTTTCGAGCTAAAATTCCATTTAATGGTGAGATTTTAGCACCGTATGTTTTTGATGGAAGCGATGTATTAGATATGCCAGAAATGCATACTATCGATGCATCTGAATCTGTTAAAACTTTTTTAAATAAAATTTTTGAAACAGGTTGTGCTCAGGAAATACGCACAACATCAGTTTTCCATTTTGTTTTAATAAAAAAAAGCAATCTGGGTTGGGAAGAGGTGACGCCCGTTGTAAAAAAGGCAATAGAAAGTTTGTAAATAAAAAAGTATTTTATTGGCCGGGGATTTATTCCCGGCTTTTATTTTTGGCATATATTTGCTATAGTGGACATATATGAAACAATTTAAATCACAAACTTATTTTTTATTTGGATTTATCGCATTTGCTTTGGTTCTTACTTTTTTTATATTTAAACCATTTTTGTATGCCTCAATTCTTGCTGTGGTATTTGCTACTATTTTTTATCCAATTTATAAAATAATTTTAAAAGTTACAAAACAAAATAAAGGTCTTTCGGCTATTAGTACAACCATTTTGGTTGTTGTTGTCTTTTTGGTCCCATTGATTTTATTGACGACTCAAATCTTTAAAGAATCCACGAGTTTATATTCTTCTATGTTGAATAATGGCGGTTTTGATAATTTATCTGCATTAGTCACAAATCAATTAAATGGCTTAAATAATTTTTTACCCACACAAGTTGATTTTTCTTTAAACATAAATCAATATTTAAAATCCGGTTTGAATTGGTTGGTAAATAATCTCGGTTTTATTTTTTCAAATGCAATAGCTATCACAGGAGGTTGTATAGTATTTTTTATAGCTCTTTATTATTTATTTAAAGATGGAGAAGAATTAAAGAAAAATATAATCAGATTAAGTCCTTTAGATGAAGAATATAATCAATTAATTTTCAAAAAAATGAGTATTGCAATAAATTCTGTTGTAAAAGGGACTTTATTGATCGCAATACTTCAGGGTGCTTTGACCTCATTAGGTTTTTTTATTTTTGGAATTCCAAATGCTGTTTTGTGGGGTACAGTGACTACTTTTACCGCTCTTATGCCTTGGGCTGGTACAGGTCTTATTATTGTACCTGCTGCTATTTATCTTTTTCTAAATTCAAATTTGTTGCATTTTATTGGTTTTGCAATTTGGGGTATTACAATTGTCGGATTTATTGATAATTTGTTGAAACCAAAGTTAATAGAAAGAGGTATAATGATACATCCTGTTTTAATACTTCTTTCTGTTTTAGGCGGTATTAGTTTCTTTGGAGCTATCGGGTTTTTATTAGGACCATTGATTTTATCTTTACTTTTTGTTTTATTTGAAATATATTCAATGATAAAAAAGAAAGAATAATAATTTAAGGCCGTTGTAGCTTAGTGGTAAAGCACTCCATTGGTAATGGGGAGAGCGTGAGTTCAATCCTCACCAACGGCTCAGTGTATTTACTATTTATTTTAAAATATTATAATATTATTAATTATAAATAATTAATAATATTATGAAAAATAAAATCTTTATTTTTTGTTTTGTATTTTTATTAATTTTTTCTTTATTTAAATATTCTTTTGCTGGTGAATTTTCTATTATATCCTCAGACCCTGTTGATAATTCCACGAATGTTTCTGTAAATATAAAACCAATTATAAAGTTTTCTAAAGAATTTAATCCAGATAGTATCAATGATAAGGATGTGCAATTGCGTATTTTTTCTGTGTCTGCCGTAGATGCTACTGCTGTCCCTGTTGCATTTGATTTTGCAGAAAATAATACATTGATAAATATTAAACCGTTAAATCCTTTGGAGTATAATAAACAGTATTATATTTATGCAGATTCTGGTATAAAAGATTTGAATGGTGATTCTATGGTTTCTGCTGATAGATGGCTTCATTCGTCTAGATCAAATCATGAGTTTACAACTGAAAATATTCCTTTGGTTTTACCTCCGGTAGAAATACCAAATCCTTTACCAGATCCAATACCAGACCCGACACCAGTACCCGAACCTATTTTAGACCCTGTAATTATACCTGATCCTGTAGTGGACCCTGCACCTACTCCTGAGCCTGAACCCGAGCCTGAAATAGAATCTGAGCCTGAACAAATCTTAGATCCTGTATCTGATAATAATAATCAAGAAAATATTCCAGAACAAAATATTCACAGAGGAGGAGCTGGTGCTATTTTGTTGGCTATTAACCCTGTGCAAAATATTCAAACAGAAAATATAATACCTGAAATTTCAGACGATACAAAAGAAATAGAATTAGATAAAAGTATTGAAATTAATACTCAATTAAATAAAAAAGAAAATAATCAAATAATAATGAATAATAATATAAAAAAAGATGTAGAAATACAAAATAATATATCCAATAACGATGTTACGGCTTCTGTTGAAGAAACAAAAAACAATAAATATACAAAAAAAGCAGTTCATCATTTTTCACAAGGTTTTTTATTTGTATTTACTAAAGCGTATTCTTTGTTTAGATAAATTTTGGTATAATTGTCTTCTATGGCAGAAGATGTAAATATAATAGAAGATAGAATAAAAGAACTGGAAGAAAAGATGATTCAGGTGGATTTTTGGTCTGATAAGATTCAAGCACAGGCTATTTTAAAAGAGCTTGCCGAATTAAAAAATAAAAAAGAAGGTTTTGGTAAATATGACAAAGGTAATGCAATTATTACGATAATCTCCGGTGCGGGAGGGGACGATGCTGAAGATTTTTCTAGTATGCTTTTAAATATGTATATGAAATATGCAGACAAAAAAAGTTGGGGTATTTCTTTTATTCATGAAAATAAAAATGATCATAATGGGTATAGAAATGTTTCTTTTGAAGTGACCGGCAAGGGGGTGTATGGAATGCTAAAAAATGAAAGTGGAGTGCATCGACTTGTACGTTTATCACCTTTTAATGCAAAACAATTGCGACATACTTCTTTTTCTTTAGTGGAAGTGTTGCCAAAATTTTCAAAATTAGAAGAAAAAGATTTTATTATCCCTGATGCTGATTTAAAAATAGAATTTGCAAAATCCGGTGGTCCAGGTGGACAGAATGTGAACAAGAGGGAAACAGCTGTTCGTATAGTTCATATACCCACAGGACTTTCCACTTATGCTTCCGGTGAACGCAGTCAAGAACAAAATCGTGAACAAGCTATGAATATGCTTCGCGCAAAGATTTTTAAAAAAGCAGAACAAGAAAAAAAGACTATAGAAGAGAGTATGAAGATTTCTAAAGGTACGGATATAGAATGGGGTAGTCAAATCCGTTCTTACGTCTTACACCCTTATAAAATGGTCAAAGATCACCGTACAGAAATCGAGACTTCAAATGTAGACGCAGTATTAAACGGAGATTTGGATACATTTATTGAGGCAGAGAAGAATTTATGATAGAATAGATAGGTGATTTATTTTAATAATGTTTCAAAAATTTACAATAAGGATTCAGTAGCGTTAGATGACGTCACCTTGACTGTATCCGCGGGAGAATTTGTCTCTATTGTGGGACATTCCGGCGCGGGCAAGACTACTCTGATTAAAATGATTCTGGCAGATGATAAACCTTCAGACGGTACTGTTTTTTTTGAATCTGTTAATATTCATAAAATTAATAGCAATGAACTTACTAAATTAAGACGCAAAATCGGAGCTGTATTTCAAGATTTTAAATTACTTTCAAATAAGACTGCCTCTGAAAATATTGCTTTTGCTATGGAAGTAGCAGGGAAAACAGATGAAGAAATAGCCAGCGATGTGCCTCATGTATTAGAACTTGTAAATTTGAGTCATCGTGCTCATCATTTTCCAAATGAAATGTCTGGAGGAGAAAAACAACGTCTAGCTATCGCTCGCGCAATCATAAATCAACCCGAATTAATCATTGCCGATGAACCGACAGGCAATTTGGATCCCGTAAATGCTTTTGAGGTTTTGCAAATTTTAAAGAAAATAAATGATTTGGGTACTACTGTTATTTTAACAACACATAATAGAGGTGTGGTTGAATCAGCAGGCAAAAGAGTGATAACATTAGAAAAAGGAAAAATTATTAGAGATGATAAAGATGGTAAATATATAATATAAATTTATGATGACAGAATTAAGAAGAATTATAAAATCAGGATTTTTAAACTTTAAAAGAAGTAGTCTAATATCTTGGGCGGCTATTTTAATCGTAACTATTACTTTGTCTGTGATAACTACTATTGTTTTATTGCAAGCAGTTTTGCATTTTTCTTTGTCTCAAATTCAAGATAAGGTAGATGTGACTATATATTTCAACACAGGTGCCAGTGAAGACAAAATATTAGCTTTAAAATCTTCAATACAAAAATTACCAGAAGTTGCTAGTGTTGCTTATACTTCCGCTGATGAAGCATTAAAAATCTTTAGAGATAGACATTCAGATGATTATCCCACAATACAAGCTTTGGATGAGATAAATGAAAATCCATTAGGAGCTTATTTGAATATAAAAGCAAAAGAAGTTTCTCAATATGAGAGTATTGCCAATTTCTTGAAATCTGACAATGCTTTAGTTGCAGGCTCAGCTTCTATTATAGATAAAGTAAATTATCATCAAAATAAAGTTGTAATAGACAGACTTGATACCATCATCAAAGGCGCTCAAAAACTCGGCTTTCTTATTACATTAATTTTAATTATAATTTCTGTCATTATAACTTTTAACACTATTCGTTTAACAATATTTATCGCAAAAGAAGAAATAGGCGTAATGCGTTTAGTTGGAGCAAATAAAATGCGTGTACGTGGTCCTTTTATGGTTGAAGGTGTTATTTATGGTTGTATATCTACTTTAATTACTTTGTTTTTATTTTGGCCTATTACATATTGGCTTGGCAAAAATATGACAGATTTCTTGGGTTTTAATATGTATGAATATTTTATTTCAAACTTTTTTGAAATTTTCGGTATAATTTTGATTTCGGGTATTGTTCTTGGAACATTGTCTTCGTTTTTAGCAATCAGGAAATATTTAAATAAATAAAATGGCAAATAGTAACTGTAAATATATTTTTGTTGTGGGTGGTGTTATTTCAGGAGTAGGAAAAGGTGTTACTTCTTCGTCTTTAGGTTTAATTTTAAAAAATCGTGGTTTGAATGTAACAGCAATAAAAATTGATCCTTATATTAATGTTGATGCTGGAACTATGAATCCCACAGAGCACGGCGAAGTTTTTGTTTTGTCTGATGGAGATGAAACAGATCAAGATATGGGTAATTATGAAAGATTTCTAGATCTTGATTTGACCAGTATAAATTATATGACCACTGGTAGAGTTTATAAAACTGTCATAGAAAAAGAACGCAATTTAGAATATAAAGGTAAATGTGTGGAAGTCGTGCCTCATATACCACTTGAAGTTATTCGTCGCATAAAAGAGGCAGGTAAAAATGCTAAAGCTGATGTTGTGATTGTGGAAATTGGTGGCACTATTGGTGAATATCAAAATATGCTTTTTCTTGAAGCTGCACGTATGATGAAAATAGAACATTCAAAAGATGTTTTTTTTGTAATGGTTTCTTATTTACCAACACCTTCAAAAGTTGGAGAAATGAAAACAAAACCAACACAACATGCTGTGCGTATATTAAATGGTTCCGGAATTCAGCCGGATTTATTGATTGCTCGTGGTGAAACAAAGCTTGATGATAAAAGAAAAGAAAAACTTTCTTTGTTTTGTAATATGCCGGCAGACAGAGTAATATCAGCACCTGATGTTGAAAGTATTTATGATATTCCTTTAAATTTTGAAAAAGAAAAAATTTCAGATAGACTTTGTGATTTAATGGGTGTTGTTTGTAAAAAACCCGATTCTAAAAAATGGAATAAATGGAAGAAATTTGTAAATAATGTTCATAATGGAAAAGAAATTGTTAAAATCGCAATTGTTGGAAAATATTTTGAAACAGGTGATTTTGTATTGTCTGATTCTTATTTATCTGTTATTGAAGCTTTGAAATATTCTAGTTATGATCAAAATAGGAAACCTGTTTTTTCTTGGTTGAATGCAGTTGATTTTGAAAAAGATTCTAATAAGTTAAAAGAATTGAAAAAGTATAATGGTGTTGTTATTCCTGGAGGTTTTGGAGCTCGCGGAGTCGAGGGTCAATTAAAAGTTATTCAATATGTAAGAGAAAATAAAATACCGTATTTTGGTTTGTGTTATGGTATGCAAATGCTTGTAATAGAATATGCTCGCAATGTGTTGGGTCTGAAAGACGCAAATACTCGTGAAGTAAATCCAAAATCTAAAAATATAATAATAGATGTGATGGAGTCCCAAAAAGAACATTTGAAAAATAATTTATACGGAGGTTCTATGAGACTAGGATCTTATAAAGCAATCTTGAGTGATAAAACTATAGCCAGAGAGTCTTATGGTAAAAAAGAAATAATAGAAAGACATCGTCATAGATATGAAGTTAATCCTGCATTTATTGAAATATTAGAAGAAAAAGGTTTGGTATTTTCTGGTAAAAGTCCAGAAGGGGATTTGATGGAAATAGCCGAATTATCAAAAACAAAACATCCTTTCTTTTTAGGTGCGCAATTTCATCCTGAATTTTTAGCTCGCCCTCTTTCTCCTCATCCTCTTTTTAATTCTTTTATAAAAGCTTGTATTTCTAAAAAATAAATAATTTTTTTTACATATTATATAAGTCATTTGACTATTTGTATATTTTTATGATATAATATAAATAGGTTAGAAACCAGCCTTTTTGTGTTTTCAAAAGAAATGGCTCAACAATTTGTTCATTTAAATTACTTTTTATTATGGAAAGTTTAGAGATTTTAGAAGGTCCAACGATGGACCAAATTAGAGAGAAAATTGAAGGTCGCAATCCAAAAGGGTCGTTATCTTTTTTGGTTAAAGAACAAGAAAGCAAAGAAGCTTTTTTGTTGGTTTCAAAAAATATTTCGACAGAAGTACCATTGATTAATGGTTATAATCATATTCTGAAATTGAAAATTGAAGATGTGACAACTTCTGCTTACTCGAAAGAGTTGAGAGAAAAAGTAAAAAAAATTATGGAAGGGAAAGCTAAATACTTGCCTTTTTATAAAAAAGGAATGATGTATATCTCACTACATAAGAGATAAAAATCATTGAAAACACTTTAGATATTTCTAAGGTGTTTTTTTATTCCATATGCATATCATTATGCATGTTTGTTTCAGTATTGCTTTTGTTGTCTAAACCAGAAAAAATATCTTTTTGTTCTGGTCCGGAAACTTCAAGTATTGCCCAAGCGCCCTTATTCATTCTTGCTAATGCGTGATCTACTATTAAATATTTTCCAGGTACATCAAGTTTTAATTCGACTATACTGGATCCTCCAGGCAAGACTGCTGTTGTTTGGACATTTTTTAATATGGAAGAATTTTCACCTATTGCACCTTCTGGATAAACTTTATCAAATATTTCGCCAATTATATGAAAAGAAGATATTAAATTTACTCCACCGTTACCAATATAAATTCTTATTTTATCTCCGACTTTTGCATGGAGCAAGGGTGTGTTATTTATTTTTCCATTAAATACAACATAATTCGGTTTACCATCCAATAAAGCGTCAGAATCAAAAGGTACTAATCCTTTTTTACCTGTTTGTCCGATTGTATAAAATTCTCCTTGAGTAATATAAAATTCTTTATCAACTTTTTCAAATGTTAATTTGGGATCTTTAGGATCAACTAAAATAAGACCGTATTGTCCGTGAGAATTATGAGTACTTACATTTGGCATTGCGCAATGATAAATATATAAACCAGGATTTAATGCTTTCCAACGAATTGTTTTGGTTTCACCTGGATTTACGTCTGTAAGGGTCGCTCCACCTCCTGGGCCGGTCACAGCATGTAGATCTATGTTATGGTGGTGTAAACTCGTTATGTCATTTGTTAAAGATAATTCTATTGTTTCACCTTCTTTTATGCGTAACATTGGCCCTGGTACTTGTCCATTATAAGTCCAGTAATTAAAATATATTCCAGGTGCAATTTCAGAAATAACTTCTTTTGTTGTTAGATGTATGCGTACAATTCCATCAGAATCTGGTTTTTGATCGTTTTCTGGTACAAGATTTGCATCAGCTGAAATATTGTCCACTTTTTCAAATTTATTTTTATTTATTAAAAAGTAAATAATTTTATTAAATGGAATAGATGCTGGTAATTGATCTGGTGTATGCGAATGCATAAATAAAGGCATTGCAAAATTCGGTGGATAAGTTTTATTTGCTAATAATCCTGAAATCACAGCAATTAAAAAAAGTATTAAGAGAGAATAAGCTACACTTTTTTTAATTGTATTGTGGATAACTAAGTGTTTTAAAAGGTAAGTTATCAATATTGCAATGATTATAAAACCTATTACTCCTGAGATTATTTCTAAATATATATATAAAAACATGGTTTTTTAAAGAATTTTAATATTAATAATATAATTATACCACAACTTTTATCCACCTATTGCTTCTACCTAAACATTGGGAGTATACTAGTCTATACAGTTATATTAAAAAATAATTTTTATATTTTAATGATAAAAAATGAGCAAAATTTTTTGAAATATTTTACAGCATTCATTGCTTGTTTTTTACTTAGATTAATTCCTTTTAGACCTCCAAATATTGAACCTCTTTTAGCTGTTCAAATGCCTTTCTCTAATGTTTTTGGATATTTTAGTACTTTCTTTTTTGGTTTTATGAGTATTGTGGTTTATGATTCTGTGACTTCTGGTATTGGCATGTGGACATTCATTACAGCGATAGCTTATGGATTTTTGGGTATTTGGGCAATGTTTTTTTTCAAGAATCGTGCTCCAAAAGCTTTGAATTACGCTTATTTTGCAGTTATGGGAACATTGGCATATGACGCAGTCACAGGTTTGACTATTGGACCATTATTTTTTAATCAAAGTTTCATGAATGCTTTAATTGGACAAATTCCGTTTTCGGCCATGCATCTAATCGGTAATATTACCATGGCATTAACCATTAGCCCCTTGATTCATAAATATATTACACAAAATACTTATTTAGAACAAAAAACATTTAATAAATTATTCAATAAAATAGCATAAATATGAAAAAAAATACAAAATCAAAAATTAATAAAGCTTCAAAAAAAACTCCATCAGATTCTTTGAAAACAATTATTAAAAGAGACGGTTCTGTTGTTTCTTTTGATCTTGCTAGAGTTGAAAGGGCTATTTTTAGAGCAATGGATTCTGTAAAAGAGGGTGGTGAAAAAGAAGCTAAAAAAGTAGCTAGTAAAGTTTATCAGGCTTTGGTTTTGTATAAAAAAGGAGAAAGTAAAGAATACAAGTTTTCAGTTGAAAAAATTCAGGACATTGTAGAACAAGTTTTAATCGCCTTGTCTTTCCCTCAAACAGCTAAATCTTATATTTTATATCGTCATGAAAGAAATGAAGCTCGTAAGAAATTAGGCCTTGTTCCTGAGCAGATACAAAATCGTTTTGCTGAAAGTAAAAAATATTTTCGTAACGCTTTATCTGAATTTGTTTATTATAGAACTTATGCAAAATGGATTGCAGAAGAAGGTAGAAGAGAAACTTGGATTGAGACTATCGACAGATATATGGATTTCATGAAAGTTAATCTTGGTAATAGTTTAAAAGATTCAGAATATGCTGAAGTGCGTGAAGCAATTTTAAAACAAGAAGCTTTACCTTCTATGCGATTGATGCAATTTGCTGGTATTGCTGCTGATAAGACAAATGTCTGTGCTTATAATTGTTCTTTTATTGCACCTTCTTCCTTTCAAGATTTTGGAGAAATTATTTATATTTCAATGTGTGGTACTGGTGTTGGTTTTTCTGTTGAAAGTAAAAATATTCAAGCATTGCCACAAATCAAACCACAAACAGGAAAAAAACTTGCAACTTTTGTTGTGCCTGATTCAAAAGAAGGTTGGGCCGATGCATTTGTTCATGGTATGAAAACATGGTTTGAAGGTCATGATGTTGATTTTGATTATTCTAAACTTCGTCCTGCTGGAGCTAGATTGAAAATAATGGGAGGAAAAAGTTCTGGTCCACAACCTTTGATTGATTTAATAACTTTTACTCGTGAAAGAATCTTGCGCAGACAAGGTAGACATCTTAGAAATATCGATGCGCATGATATTATTTGCAAAATAGGTGAATGTGTCGTGTCTGGTGGAGTGCGTCGCAGTGCTTTGATTTCTCTTTCTGATTTAGATGATCAAGAAATTCGTGATTCTAAAAATGGTCAATTTTGGAATTCTGAAGCTCAAAGAATGTTGGCAAATAATTCTGCTGTTTATGAAACAAAACCAACAGAAACAGAGTTTTTGAAAGAATGGATTGCTTTGATGGAATCAGGTTCTGGTGAACGTGGCATATTTAATCGTGGTTCATTGTATACTTCTTTGCCTAAGCGTCGTATAGAAGCTTCTGGTCAATTTATCGGTTCAATGGGAACAAATCCTTGTGGGGAAATTATTCTTCGCTCAAAACAATTTTGTAATCTTTCAGAGATAGTAGCTAGAGCAGAGGATACCGAAGATACTTTGATGAAAAAAATGCGCATTGCTACCATTTTGGGTACATATCAATCTACTTTAACAAAATTCGGATATCTTTCAAAAGAATGGAAAGATAATTGTGTAGCAGAAAGATTGCTCGGTGTTTCTATTACAGGACAATGGGATTCAAAATTAGTGCGTGATCCAAAAATGCTTGAAAAATTAAGACATGAATCTATTCGTGTAAATAAAATTTTTGCAAAAAAATTCGGTATCAATGAATCAACTTGTATAACTTGCGTTAAACCTTCCGGAAATGCTTCTCAGACTGTAGATTGTTCTTCTGGTATGCATCCTCGTCATGCTCCATTTTATGTTCGCCGTGTAAGAGTTTCCGCTAACGATGCTTTGTTTAGAATGTTAAAAGATCAAGGTGTACCTTATCATCCTGAAGTTGGACAAACAATGGAAAATGCTACTACTTTTGTTTTGGATTTTCCTGTAAAAGCTCCTAAAGGTGCAATATGTAAAGATGATATTTCTGCGATTGATCAACTTGAACATTGGAAAACTGTAAAAGTAAATTATACTGAACACAATCCTTCTGTTACTATTTCTGTTGGTGAAAATGAATGGATTCAAGTAGCACATTGGTTGTATCAAAATTGGGATATTGTCGGAGGTCTTTCTTTCTTGCCTAGAAGTAATCATATTTACCAGCTCGCTCCTTATGAAACTATTGATGAAAAGACTTACAATGAGCTCATGAAAAAAATGCCTGAATTTGATTTTTCAAAGATTATTACTTATGAGATAAAAGACGAAACAGAAGTCAAAAAAGAGCTTGCTTGTGTTGCAGGTGTTTGTGAAATATAAAATTTATGTTATATACAAGGAAAGGTGATAGCGGAACAACAAAAACATTTGGTTGCGATCAACGTATATCAAAGAGTTCTGCTATTGCTGAAGCCTTGGGTACTTTAGATGAGATAAATTCTTTTCTAGGTTTTTTAAAGATAAAATCCGTCGATGTTTTTTTTGTTTTAGAAAAAAATAATTTAAATGTGCCTGAGACAATAGACAGAATTCAACAAGATTTATTTATTGTTCAAGCTGAAACAGCTGGAGCAGAAAAAAATATTACTTTAGAAAAAGTAAAATGGTTAGAATATATTATAGACAATATAGAGAAATCTTTACCTCCTATAAAAACTTTTTTTGTATCTGGTGGTACAGAGCTTGCAAGTATTTCAGATATAGCCCGCACTATCGCACGTAGAGCTGAAAGACGTGTTGTGGGTGTTCACGATGAAGGTTTGGCTAAAATAAGCCCAGAAACTTTGGCTTATTTAAATCGTCTTTCTAGCGTTTTATATGCTTTTGCTAGAATGTTTAATCATATCAATGGTATTTCCGAAGAAGCCCCGCGTTATGATTAATTTATTGCAAATTTTTTCAATAGGTATATAATTATTTTGTGAGTATTTAAAAATTTAATATTTTATATTTGGGGAAGTGAGGTGTAAATCCTCCACAGTGCCGCTACGGTAATCCTGTAAAAAGGAAAGTCCGATTGCCAAATATAATATGAGTCCCGAGCAGGAAAATATTTATAATATTTTTTATATAATGCACCCCGCTCGGAAGGTGTTTTTTTATTTATATGCAAAAAAGTAAAATACAAAAAAATATTTCTATAATCTTTGCGATAGTTTTTGCAATTTTTATTTTATTAATTATTTTTTATTCATATAAAAATAAAGAGATAGAAGTGCTGGAAAAAAAACCGGAATTAAATATTCAAAATAAATTAAATATAATAGAAAAAACTGAAAAATTAAAAAATATAGAAAATAAGCAAAAACAAGAAATCCTATTCGTAAATCCAATATCTGTTAATTTAATAATTGGTAATTATAATATAAAAATAAAAACAGAAAAAAATACTTCTTTTTATGATATTTTAATGTTTGAGCAAAAAAAAGGAGAATTAAATTTTTCAGGTAAATCATATCCGGATTTAGGTTTTTTTGTTTCTGATATAAATGATTTGCACGGTGGAAATGGGAAATATTTATTTTATTATGTTAATGGCAAAGAAGCATCTGTCGGTGTTTCTTATTATATTCCACAAGATGGTGATATTATTGAGTGGAAATTGAAATAGTATGAAAAAGTTTTTATTTGTTTTTGTTATTTTATTTGTTTTATTTTTTAATTTTAATATTGTTTTAGCTGATGATGAAATACCTGTTCCTCCGGAAATTCCAAATGAAACTTTTATTATCCGTAATGGAGACAGTGTTATCTGGCAAGGCTCCGTACCATTGCCCGATGAGAGTATTTTGCAAATCAATGATAATTTAGGTAATCCTCATAATGTGAGTTCCAGAAGTGTGTTAGGTCTTTTATCAATGATAGATATTTCCAATGATTCATTTTCTGTTTCAAATTTACAATATTATGATTCTTTTGGTTCTTTTTATTTAAAATGTATTTCTTCTGTGGATAGGGTAGAAAATTGTGACAATTGGCAATATGCAGTTGGAAATACAACTCCATGGGAAAGCATAGAGAATGTTTTGCTCACAGGTGGAGAAACTGTCGGTATTTATTTTGGTACACCTCACCATTTAGTGTTGGATAAAAATGAAATGAATGTCGGAGATAGTGTTTTTGTAAAAGCAGAAAAATATGATTATGAAAATAATATTTGGAATCCATTGACTGGAATTTCTGTCGGCGTGACTGTGCCAAATCCTGATGATGCATGGAATCCAACAGTAATATCTTCGAATCTAGTAGATGATCAGGGTCTTGCAAATATAATTATTGAAAATTCAGATTCTTATACACTTGGGATAGTAGAAGATTATTATTTTCCTTCTTATAATTTATTAGTAAAACAAAAGCCAGATCCTGTGATTTCAGGTGGTGGGGGTGGGGGACCATTAATATCAAATGTTTTTAATTTAACAAATGCAATTTCTTTTTTAAAGAGTAAGCAAAATCCAGACGGATCTTTTGGTGGCAATATGTATACTGATTGGTCTGCAATAGCTTTGTCTGCGAATAATATAAATGATGATGCAATAAATTCAATACTTTCTTTTTTAAATATAAATAATTCTTTAAGTTCTATTTTGACTGACAATGAACGAAGAGCGATAACCTTATTGTCTTTAAATAAAAATCCTTATAATTTTAATGGTGTGGATTATATAAATAATATTGTTAATAGTTTTGACGGCACTCAATTTGGTGACAGTAATTTATTAAACGATGATATTTTTGCTTTAATTCCTTTGGCAAATTCCGGATATACATCAAATGATGAAATTATACAAAAAGATATTTCTTTTCTTCTTTTAAAACAAAACCCTGATGGGTCTTTCGAAAATAGTATAGATTTAACTTCAGCCGGAATTATGGCTTTGAATAATTTTAATTCTATCGATGGTGTAAATAATGCGCTTTTAAAAGCAGAAAATTATTTATCCAATTTACAAAATCCAGATGGAGGTTGGGGTAATGTATCAAGTACGAGTTGGGTTTTGCAAGCTATGAATTCTGTTGGTTTGTCTTGGTCTAAAAATGGACATACTGGTTTGGATTATTTGAGTTTTCAGCAAGCAACAGATGGGGGAGCAATATCAACAAATGAAAATATTCAGAATAGAATTTGGATTACTAGTTATGCTATATCGGCTGTATTGGGTAAATCTTGGAATAATATAATGCAATATGTTTCCAAGCCTTTATCTGTGTCTGGGGGTGGATCAGTTGAAAATAATGAGCAAATAAAAACAATAGCAACAGAAGATAAAAAAGAAATTATTATAGAACCGGTAATTGTATCAGAAGTAAAAAAAGAAATAATCTCAGATAATCTTGTTAAAGAAGATGTAATAAATAAATTTAATATTAATGATCAAAATATTAATAATGTGGATGTTGTAAATAAAAAAGATATTTCAGAAGTAAAAAAAGAAATAAATGATTCTGTTTTGTCTGCTTCTGTAAAAAATACTAAAACCAAAATACCGACTCCGATAGCTCTCGGAGCAGTAATTTCTGGTTTAGGTTTTGCTGTATTTAGATTCTTTAAGTTTATTTTATAGAATTTCTTTATCGCTAAATATCACAAGCCTGTCCGTGTGACTTTTTTCTACGGAATTCCAAATACCAGTGCACGTAATCAAATTGAGATGTGATATTTTGTCGTTTGGAATAAATACACTAGTTGTGTCTTCATTTGATTTATAAATTTTTGTTTTTGTAACAACAAAAGTATTTACGATACCTTTATCGTTTGTTATATATATCTTGTCTCCTTTTTTAAGTTTATATAGATCATCAAATATAGCGGGGATATTGTCTTTCCATCCTGAATGACCATCAATCACAGCACTGCCTATATCTCCGGGTATTACCCCTAAATTAAACCAAGCTGTATTTTCAGGTGAGTTGGGAACACCCATAGCTCCATCTGATAGAATTCCAACTGATTCTATATTAGTATTCACATTTATTTTCGGTATTTTGATATTTATTGGTATGCTCGATGTTTTATTTTCTGTGATATTTATACTCGTATTGTTTTTAGAATTTATTTTTTTTGATTCAACTTTCTGACCATAAAAAAATAAATAAATAATTAGAACAAAAAATATAAGTAAAACAGAAGTCAAAATAATCCGTTTTTTAAAATGGATAGATTTTTTTTTCATAATTTTAATTTGTAAAAATTAAAATATATTTCTAGGGGCAAATCCTGTGTTTGGAAATTTAGGAGGTATTGGAAATATAACAGGAGAAGATGTCGTTGTTGTATTTGAGATTGGTGTAATTATTTGTTGTTGTGTTGGCGCTTGTTGTTGAGTTAATAAGAAACCTCCTCCACCTCCATTTCTCCCACCACTGTTAACTGTTGGTACTATGTATGTGTTTGTTATTGTACAAGTCTTATCATCACTAGCAGATAAAATTATGGTTCCATTTGAATTACAATCTCCACTGAAGCTTGATGAATAAGCTGTATTTAAATCTTCGCTTACTACATATGTACCAGCTGATATTGTATAAGTATTTCCTGGGGTGACAGCTCCAGCTAGTGGACTTCCTGCTATATTTACTCCAGAAAGTTTAACATATAAATTAAAATCAGAAGAAACTCCTGTGCTGTTATGGTTGACTACTGTTTTAATAACATGAAGAGTTGCTGGTGCTGGTACTGTGCAAGTCGGTACTGTTATTGTGTCTGTGTTTGTGGTTACAGTACCTCCGAATGCTAAAGCTCTTCCAAGCCATGTGACAGTGCTTCCTACAGTAATACCTGCTGCATCTATTACTGTTCCTGTGAAATCTGTATTTGCAGCTAGAGTTGTCGCTTGTATTGGTGTCCAAAAGACATCACATGCTGATGCGCCACCGGCTAGTGTGACAGACGAACCTGTTACTGTAGTAAGAGCTCCTGTAGATCTGAATATATAAGTTCCGGATCCGTTAAGAGTTATTCCTCCAGTACCTATGGATTGAGCTCCTGTGACACAATAAACTCCTGGGATTAATGGTTGTGATTCTAGACTAAGATCTGTCGCGGAACCAAAATTAAAATCACAAGGTTGACTGTTTAAGTCTACTAAAGAACTGTTTTGATCTAAACCAGCTTGATTATAAGTAATATCTGCTACATGTATTAATCCTGTGACAGTTGTTGGTGTTACAGGTGGGGTAGTGTATCCTACATCTCCATTTACTGTGCCTGCTGATATATTTGTGTATGTGCTGGAAAGTATGCCAAATGAATTGGACATTCCTAGTGATGGATTTGTGGCCGCTAAAACTGTGATCAATCCTGCAAAACCGAGCACTAATGCAAAGCTCGTTATTGTTACGATTTTATTATTTAAGAATTTTTTCATATTTTTATTTTTTGTAATATTTTTTAATTACAAATTAATGTTAAGTTTAGATTTATTAGAATAATATTTAGAATATTTTTTTTTAAAAAAGATTTTAAAATTTAAAAATGACAAATATTAAAAGAGACGGATTTTCCGTTTGATTCTGGATGGGCGGGAATTGTTTTTTTTGGTCTTGCATGGATAGTCGACATCTAGCTTACAGACACGGAGATAGTATTGAATCGCTTAAAGTATACCACATTGAGCTAAATAATGATATACGCAATTATGCAAAATACATATTACGTGAGTGATCTATATGGGAAAAGCGAGAGTTGTTGAGTCACTTAAGAAGTAAGCTACTTTTGAAAGATAAAAGAATTACCATTTAATATTTATACAATTATAGTTTCTCTTTTGCAATATTTTCTCGCATTTGAACTGCTGGAGACTTAAAATAATAAGCACTCACTCCTTCTAAACTACCCGATATCCCTTTTTCTAAAGCAACTTTCATGTATCTAATAACATCTACAATACACCCTGCACTATTCGGGCTATCTTCAACAGAAAGTTTTAAATCAAGCTCAAAAGGAACATCCCCAAATTGAGTACCTTTTACATTTATATAGCAAACTTTGTTATCTTTTAAATGACTTACAAAGTCAGATGGTCCTATGCGAGTAGAAATATTTTCTCCTTCATCAAGATTTGATACTACTGCTTGAGTTTTTGATATTCGCTTGCTCTCTAATCTTCTCTCATCTAGCATATTTCTAAAATCAGTATTACCTCCTATGTTTAGTTGGTAGGTATTATCAATCTTAAAACCTCTATCTTGTATCAATCTTGTGATCACTCTATGTAAGATAGTAGCTCCAACTTGTGACTTTATATCGTCACCAGCACATGGAAGCCCTTTCTCTTTAAATTTATTAATCCATTCTTGATCTGAGCAGATAAACTCTGGGATTGCATTTATAAAACCAACTCCTGCTTCTAAGGCACATTCAGCATAAAATCTGGCCGCTTTTGTACTACCTACAGGTAAATAGCATACAAACATTTCAGCCTGTGAACTTTTTAAAATCTCAACGACATCAGATGTCTCCTGACTATCATCCACTAGAAAATAATCTGTCATAGACATTGATACTCCATCTAGAACATGACCTTTGCTTACAATTACATTTTTATGCGGAACATCAGAAAACTTTTTAGTGCAATTCGGTTCAGAAAATATAGCTTCTGATATATCTTTGCCGACTTTTCTTTTATCGACATCAAAAACAGCTACAATTTCTATATCGCCAACTTTGTAGTCACCAATTACTTCGGTTATTAAGCCAGTTTTATTATAAGTATTTTTATAGAACTCAATACCCTGGACTAGAGAACTAGCACAATTACCCAACCCTACTATTGCTACTTTGATTTTTTGCATATAATTTTTTAGTTAAAATTTTAATACCATCTGGCACTTTGGAATTTTTATAAATTACTTCGATCTGATCACTTGTTAAATCTTTATTAAAAGATACAGTAAATCTCAATAAATCTCTCAATACAGCATACTTCTCAAAAACATTTAAATCAACTCCTTTTTTAATATAAATTTCATTAAAAACTTCTGGGAATTTTCCAAGATTATTCTCACTTGATAAATTGGAATTTTGTATTTCCTTTGATATCCAAGTAACAAATTTCAAGTAGTCAGAAAAAGGTAAATGAATCCTTGTTTTGTTCACAAACACTAAAAGTAGATTAAATCCTGTGAAGTATCGTTTTTCCTTGTCGGTTTTTTTAGTATGCAATTCGTCTTGTCTTCTAAACTCTAACCATTTTCCATCTGTCCTATACAGTGGCGG
This sequence comes from Candidatus Nomurabacteria bacterium, assembly GCA_021413905.1. Taxonomy (GTDB): domain Bacteria; phylum Patescibacteriota; class Minisyncoccia; order Phycocordibacterales; family UBA9973; genus UBA9973. The sequence continues at coordinate 19,387 of JAIOPO010000003.1, read as the reverse complement.
CGTGAAATCGTTATAAACAACTTTACTATTAGAATTTATAAAAAAGTTATCGGGATTTGGATCAATAGAACATGTCAACTTATTTAAGTATAAATTATTATTAGAGCTAGATAGTTTAATTATTAACTTTGAGACAATTTTAAAATATTTTAATTTCTTAGAAATATTTTTAACTTCTGTGATTTTTCCTTTAGGAAAATATTCTGTTACTAAACAAATCGCATCATCATTTTTATCTATTTTAGTAAAAAAAGTCTTGGGTAAATTTATGGGTACATATCTTTTTAAAAAGACATAATAAGTGTGTAGATTTTTTTCTAAAATAACCAATTGTTCAGGTGATAAATTATATTGTTTACCTATTTTCCTGACTACATAATAATTATCCAGATATTTGTATAAATAAGCTTCACTATTAAATTTACCGCTAATTGTATTTAGGCTTTTAATTAACTTTCCTTCATCTGTAACCATATCAATGTTATTTTTACTATTAATCATGCGTAATTGGTTTTATGATATCACTTGGTTTTTCTAAAGAAATAAAAGTAATACCATTTGATTCTCTTAATGCCCCTGTAACTTTTACTTTGTCGCCAGTTCTAATAAAATCTTTTAAGGACCATATGCCGGTAACAACATCTATTTTTCCACCTTCGCTCTCTATGGAAAAAACTCTTGGCATATTTGAAGATAATGAAGTGTCTAGTGCCGTACCTTCTATAGAAATATCATGTATCTTTTTTGAGCCAATAGTTATGGGAATCTTTTTATTTAGATTATTGTCTGGTAAGGCGCAATTGATTGAAAGTTTAATTCCAGGGTTTAGCATATAGCGTCTACGTCTAGAAAACATAATTTTTGCTTCCGACTCTGTTAAATTGAACTTTTCCATGTAATATGCAACGTATTGATCAAATCTACTTGAATCTTTAAAACTAAGACCAATTTTATTTCTCAAACTATCATCATTCTCAAGTGAATCAACTACTTTTTGTAAATCATCTGGACCATAAATTATTAAATCTATATCGGGTTTATTCGAATAGTTAAAATCTTTTACAAATCTAGATCCAAATAATCCAAAATTGACATCTTTGAATTCTGACATTAATCTCATTAATGATTCTGTGTCTTCAGGTTTTCCATTTTTCAAAAATAACTTAAGATTATCTCTACTACGTGCGATTTTAGTATTATTGTCAAAAGGCATAGCGAGAAAACTTAGTTCTGATGATGGATCATAAACAACGTAATAATTCATATCTTCTGATTCTAAAGCAGTTTGTACAGCTTCCTTGTATCCATATAACTTTTTTGCCCACTGTTCAGACCCATTACTTTTATAATACGTAATAGCTGTAGGAAATCTAATACTTGATTCTTGTCCTTTTTCATTTACTACTTCACACACAAAATTATCTTGTACAAAACCCATTCGTTCTGTGTCTTTTTCAACATGAATTAGGGCGTCATATGGATGCGGGTCATCTTCCTTTTGCTCCATAACCTTATCTACAAAAAATTTAGGTCTTTCGTTAGGCATAATTAAATATTGTCCAAATTAACAACATGTCCATTTAAAGCAACGAGTAGGGTTTCCTTACCAGTTGATTCTTTAATGTATTGGTTTACTTTTTGTGGATACTCTACACCTAAACATCCATGAGGATTAAAGTGTTCAAAAAAACAATTTTTTACTTTTGAATCTCGTAGAACATTTACAGCATCAGACACAGTAGAATGATACAAGTTATGCTTTGTGTGTTTTCTAAATTCTACATCATGCAAATTAAAAACTAAGATATCAACTTCACTAAAAACTTTTTTTAGTTTATCATTAAAAGCTCCCGGTTCTTCTATTTCTTTTTTATCTGGAATCTTTTCTGTTGCTGAAAGTTCTCTGCCGTCAATGGTTTTATATGTTGCATTAAAACCAGTATCTCCTGTATACCCAATTTTTAATCCATTTATATCTAAAACAAAGCCAAAAGATCCAGCAATTGTATGCGTAACTTCTACTGATTTGAGTTTAATATTAGCACTCAAATCAATTTCTTCCATTTTATCTATCAAAACTAACTCTACTCCATCTTGTGACTGAGAGTGATAATGACTCATAATTTTCTCTTCTTGAGTGCGCTCAGACATAAGTACTCTTAACTTAGAATCCTCTCTATAAGCGGCCATTTCAGCGATTACATTGGCATCATGACCATGGTCAATGTGTCCATGAGAAACAAACAAGGTGTTGGTACGAGCTAAATTGACACCAATCCTCTCTGCTCTTTCTAGTATGTTGATTCCAGGATCAACCATCATTTCTAAGTCATTGTATTTAATGTAAAAACCAGACCATAATGGCTTTAAAGCACTGTTCCATTTATAATCAGGATTAAATTGGCGACCGAAGAATGCTATAAAATTACCTTCTATTTTATGTGGCATTTCTCCGAGTTCTTTTCTAAGAATATTTGATACATCTCTTGCTTGTTTTGATAGTTGTTTTAATTCGTTAAATTCAATTGGCATAAATTTTTATTTTAAATTAAGATTAATAATTATGTCTTTTAATACTTTGTTGATTATTGCGTTTATCGACTCACTGTTATCTAATAAATAAACTGTGGGGAAATTCATTTCTGTTTTTAGAATTTCGTTAACTTTTAATAAATTCGTAAATTCATTATCTGTCACATTCCGCGGATTTCTTGTATCGCTGTTTTTCAATTGTTTTTTGTATTTTTTTACATCATTAACCACTATATGGAAATGGATTGCTCTACTATCTAAATATCGAGTAAGCAACTGGACACCTTCTATAATACAAGATACCCCACCCTCATCGTACTTCTTGATCATCGAATTAGTTGCCTTACTGATAATCAAAGATTGTTTTTGGATTTCTTTTTCGCTAAGAGGCAAAAAATAATTATTCATTTTTGCAAAGTCTTTATTTTTTGGCTTCATTGCAATTAATGTTTTTACAATTGCACCTAAATTAACACGTTGTTTTATCTCTAAAATATTAGAGATATGAAAAGCTAGCGTGGTCTTTCCTGCACCATTAACACCCGATATAACAATAATTAATGGCCTTTTCCCATTTTTTAAATATTTTTTTATTTTATTAACTAAATTATTATTTATTTTTTCCATATACTTCAATAAAAAGTTTTTCAACTTTTTTAACTTGCTTATTTAATTCAAATTCCTTTTCTGTTATAGAATATGCGTTTTTAATCAGACGGTCTCGTAAATTTTTGTCATCATGTATTAACTTAACTGATTCAGCAATTTGCTTGGGACTTTTAATATTTACTAACATTCCTGTTTTGTTGTGTATAACAACTTCATTAATACCAGCGATATTTGTAGCCACTACTGGTTTTTTCATCGACATTGATTCTAGAGATATTATCCCTAGCCCTTCTGAATATGAAGGAAAAACCATTATATCTGAAAGAGCGTAAACCTTCGGCATATCTTCAATACCAAATTCATCAGCTCTTATAGATACATAATTTTCTATTTTTAACTTTTTAATTAACATTAGGATTGACTGAGCAAATTTGTCATTTGTAGAAAGCTTGCTTGTAGGGATTAAAAGCTTTATATTTGGAATTTCTTTCTTTAATATACTGACTGCTTTTAAAATATCTAGAATTCCTTTTCTTTCAATAAATCTAACAGGGCAAAGAACAATAAAATCACTGTCGCTGAAGCCATACTTTTCTCTATTAACTTTTATCTCAAAAGAAAACTTTTTCATGTCAACACCATAATAAATACGGTGTGCGTTTTTGATTTTCGCATCAACATTATTTTTTACTGTATTAAGGTAGTTGTTACTACAAGCCAAATAAGCATCAAAAGATCTTTGCTTGAAAATAAATTTTGCTATAGACAATTCAAACTCTAAATTTCCAGGCCAAATACCAACCAGTTTGTTTACGTCGAGTTCTGGAGTAGAGTGGTAGCTAAAAATATGCTTAGCACGTAAACTATCTTTTATCATAGAGATTAGTAAGCAAGGAATAAATCCATTAGAGTAAATAATATCAGGGTCAAACTTTTTTAAAATATTAAATGAATCGATCAATAAATCTCTAAAGGGTGCTTTCATTTTTATAGATTCACGAAAGCCCGGAACTCTTACAACTTTGAAATAAGATGATTTATAATCTTTAATCTTTAATTTTAAGGAATCAGGTATGTCGCCTGTCAAAACTAAGACCTCATGACCTAACTTACCTAAACCAATAGCTAGATTATATTGGTAAGTTTGGGCACCACCAATGATAGGTGGAAAACTATGAGCGTAAATACATATTTTCATATTTTTGTTAAATTAATATTAATCTTTTATCCAAAAATCATTCGGCAGTGATTTTATAAAATTAAAAACTTTAGACAGATACACAGTTAATTCAGGTTTTCCTAGTACTTCTTCTAATACCCTCGACTGTTCTGGAGTAATTGCATTTGGGGAAAACTCGGGATCAACGCCCTCTATGTTTGTGACAAACATTTGCTTTTTGGCATCAAATTTCACGAATTGAATTATTTCTTCATCATTTGTATTGAGTATTTTTAACTCTCTAGGTACTCGAATAAAGCGTTTAGTTAGTTGACGACAAAAATCAACATCAAGTGGATGAATATCGAATAATCTTTCTCTGTGTTTATTTTTTTGTGGATTGTATGTTTTCTGAGTAAATTGAGCGCCGTTAACACTTGATACTTCTGATATCCAATCTTTATAAATAGAAGTTACCCCTAGAGCAACGGGCACTGGTTTAGAAAATTTCCAACTTGGCTCCAATACAAATACTTTTAATCCATGAGATTCATTTGCATACATTGGGGTAATATGACGATACTTTAAAAAGTCAGCCTGTCTTGGAGCGTAATCCTTTTTTTCTGCAAATCTTCCAATAATTGTTGTAGGCACACCGACATCCGCTAGCATTTTTTGACATAAGATTGCAAAATCAACACAATTACCAGATTTTTCTTTTTGAATAAAATCTATACTTTCATAATTCCAATTTTCTAACAATTTCAAGCTATTAGCAGGATCAATATTTTCGTTAGCTGAGATGTCTGCGAGTTGTGCAAAATGAGAGAAGGTGTCGAAACGATCATCCTCTGAAATTTTTAACAGAACATCTGATATTTTTTCAAGTTGGGGCTCTAAGTTTTCTCTATCAATTTGTAGATATTTCCTATCGATATTTATTATATTTTCAGGTCCTTTTTCCATGATAAATAACAATTATTTTTTTGTTTTATTATTTAATATTCCAGATTTATCTATAAGGAGTTTATTTTGTAAAACCCAATCATACATGTCTTTTATACCTTCTTTTGGGCTAACTTTTGGAATCCAATTGAAATCTTTCTTTGCAGAAGACACGTCGGAAATATAGACTTTCTGATCTGCCAATCGCCAAGGTTTCATACTGTAATTAAAATTCTTTCCTGAAATACTTTCTAAAATTTTAAAGAACTCTATAATGGAAACAGAAAATTCTGAACCTCCTCCAATAGTATATGCTTTTCCTTTTGTTGTTTTAATATTTTTAAATGCCAAATCAAAAGCACTTATTAAATCACTGACATGTAGAATGTCTCTAACTTGTTTACCAGTACCATACAAAGATACAGACTGATCAAAAATTAAGGAACTCATGAGCCAAGCAAGCCATCCTTGTTCTTCTGTACCAAACTGCCGAGAACCATAAATACATGATTGCCTAAAAACGACAGTGTTTAATTTATAAATTCTTGCATGATCTAAAACATATTGGTCGCCACAACCTTTTGAACAACCATATGGGCTACAAAAACTCAATGGATGATTTTCAGAAATTCCTTTTAAATTCTTGAAAGAATATCTACTTTTTTCTTCTTGAATAGGTATGTCGATCAATTCACCCATTACCTTATTTGTACTAGAATAAATCAAAGTAGCCTTATGTGCTCCATTTCTCATGGCTTCTAAAACATTGAAGGTGCCAACAGCATTAATTTCAAAATCTTCTCTTGGATTCAAGATTGAACCAGTTACTGTAGTTTGCCCAGCTAAATGTAAAATTAAATCAGGTTCGTTTTCTTTAAAAACTTTTAACAGAGATTTGTAATTCCGTATGTCTATTTTAGAAAATACTAAATTATCCTTAAATGCTTTTAGCCACTGTAAGTTGTATTTAGAACCGACTCTAGAAAGATTATCTAGGACAATAACTTTATATCCTTTTTTAAGATAATACTCTGCTGTATTTGCACCAATAAATCCACAACCTCCAGTAATGATAATTTTTTTCATAATATTTTTAATATAACCATCAACTTAGTATGAACAAAACTTAATAAGTTTAGACTAATGTTATCATATTTTACATCAACTAAAAAGAACCCAATACCGCTCTCAGCGGATATGCCATTTCAGGATAGATAACCGCGTGTCTCGGTCACCAGAAACTTTCACATAACTGCTGGGAGACTTGGACTCGAACCAAGATAACCTCCTCCAGAGGGAGGTGTCCTACCGTTAGACGATCTCCCAATGGAACACTCTTTTAGATTACCTTAAAAATGCTATTTATTCAAGTTTTTTATTTTTTTCTACAAGACCTAAAAATATGTTAAAATAAACTTATGTCTAACGTCGTAGTTGTAAATGATAAAGATGAAATAATAGGAACAATGCTAAAGGAGGAGGCACATAAAAGTGGCGTGCCACACCGTATTGCTGTCGTTTATGTTGAGAATAGTCAAAATGAAATTATTGTGCAAGTCAGGACTGACGGTTATCTTGATCATTCTTCCGCAGGGCACGTTGAAGAAGGAGAATCTTACGAAGAAGCGGCAAAAAGAGAACTTAGTGAAGAGCTTGGCATAAATGGAGTTGAATTAATTTATGTCGGTCACGGCGCTACTAAAGAAGAAAAATATCCTGGCAAAATAGTAGCTCATGTTTTTGACATTTTTCGTTGTGTTGCAGATCCTGGGAAACTCCAAATTGAAGAAGTGAAAGATGTTTACTGGACAAAATCCGAAGATATTTTAAAAGATATGGAAGGAAATAAGAATAAATATTGCGGAGGGTTTATAGCGTCATTACCGATATATTTAAAAGCAAAGCAGTAATATTTTAACTTTTTGCAAAAAAATATAGTATTTTTTATTTATGATATAGTTAAAATATGGAAAAAGAAAAAAGTTTTTCAATTAAAAAAAGGTTAAAGAGTACGAATCATGCTTGGCGGGGCTTGGGTCTTTTTTTGAAAAATACTCATAATCTTTGGATTCATATTTTTTTCTCATTGCTTGCAGTATATCTGGGTTTTATTCTTGAAATATCAAATATAGAATGGGTGTGTATTGTGTTCGTGATTGGTTTGGTATTTATCACTGAAGCATTTAATACCGCAATTGAAATCAATACTGATTTAACTTCTTCTGAATATCATCCTTTTGCCAGAGATACAAAAGATTTATCAGCCGGAGCCGTCGCTTTGTCTGTTATCGTCGCTGGTATTGTCGGGCTTATTATTTTCTTGCCGAAAATTTTATAAAAATAAAAACCGGAGATTTCTCCGGTTTATTAATAGTTGAAAAAAATTATCGGGCAGTATGCCATTTGAGGCAAACCGCGCACCGTTTTGGTGTTTTTGTTTTGATATTTACTCCTTGTGCATGAAGCAATATTGCAAATGCACCCAATAATACCAAAACAAAAGTTAATAGGAATTGTTTTTTTGTTCCCATTTTGATTAAATAAATGACGTTCAATTTGTTTTTAATAGTATCATAAATAATCTATTTGGTAAATCTTTGTGTAGATTGCCTTAAATTTAATATATTGGTAAAATATAATATATGAAAAAACAAACAATATTTTTTGGAATTATCGTTATTTTGATTTTAGGCGCTATTATTAGTTTTGTTGTTGCTAATTCAAGTAAACCAAAAGTTAGTAAATATGACACTTTTGCCACTTGTTTGAAAGATCAAGGAGCTGTATTTTACGGAGCATTTTGGTGTCCTCATTGTAAAGCGCAAAAAGCTGAATTCGGTCCTGCTGTTAAATTATTGAATTATATTGAATGTTCAAATCCTGATGCAAAAAGTCAAAAACAAATTTGTATTGATAAGAAAATAGAAAGTTATCCAACATGGGAATTCAAAGACGGAACTCGTTTGACAGGGGAAGTCCCGATGAAAACATTGGCTGAGAAGACCAGCTGTGTTTTACCGGAATAAAATAATATGAATTTTGAAACAGTCCATTATTTGAATATTTTTTTAGGAATTGGGGCAATACTGTTGCAGATTTTTTCAGTTGTAATTCTGTTGATATTGTTTTTTGGATCAAAGAAAAATATATTTTTGGATTATGTTGAGAAACATTTTTTAGCTATTGGTTTTTTTATTTCTTTATGCGCTTCAGTTTTTCCTTTGGTATATTCTGAAATCATTAATTTTTTGCCTTGTTATTTATGTTGGTGGCAGAGAATTTTCATTTTTCCAATGTTATTTATTTTTGGAGTGGCTTTTTGGGATAAAGATAAAAAAGTTGTTCGTTACACATTGCCATTATTATGTGCAGGATTTTTAATTTCTGTATATCATAATTTTGAGTATTATTTTAGCGAGTCAGCTTCTTCTCTCCCTTGTGATGCTTCAGGTGTGTCATGTTATCAACAATTAGTATCAGAATTTGGAGGGTATATATCCATTCCAATGCTTGCATTGACTGTATTTTTTTCTTTGCTTGTATTATGTTTGGTTGTTCATATTAAACAAAAAAAGACCAATTAATATATGAATATTTTACATAGTATTATATTAGGTGTCGTGGAAGGGGTGACAGAATTTCTGCCTATTTCTTCTACTGGTCATATGATATTGGTAGGTAATTTATTAAACATAGAAAATAGTCTTTTTACTAAAAGTTTTGAAATAATTATTCAATTGGGTGCTATTTTTTCCGTTGTATTTTTGTACTGGAAGAAACTTTGGAATTTAGAAAATATTAAAAAATTAATCGTCGCATTTATTCCTACAGGTGTTATAGGTTTGGTATTTTATAAAATTGCAAAAACATATTTATTGGGTAATTCAATGGTTGTTTTATTTTCTTTATTTATAGGAGGTATCATTTTTATTTTTTTCGAAAAATGGTATCAGAAAAAACAAAAGAAAGATTTTATAGAGAGTGTCGATGTTATAACATATAAACAATCTTTTATTATAGGAATTTTTCAATCTATTGCTATTATTCCCGGAGTGTCACGTTCGGCTGCGAGTATTTTCGGAGGTTTGTCTTTGGGTTTGAATCGCGCGACAATCGTGGAATTTTCTTTTTTGTTGGCAGTACCGACGATGCTTGCTGCTAGTGGTTTGGATATATTAAAAAATCATTCTTCTTTTACTTTTGATAAAATTGGTTTTTTACTTATAGGTTTTGTTGTTGCATTTATAACAGCTTTGTTTAGTATTAAATTTTTGTTGAAATATATAAAAAATAATAATTTTATTGTTTTTGGACTTTATCGTATCTTTATAGCTATTGTATTTTATTTTTTATTATTTAAATAGAAATGGAAAATTTTACAAAAAAAGAAATTGCATTTTTGAAAAAGATAAATACTCCTTTGAAAGTTCAAGACTTTTTAAATAGTTTAAAATTTAATTTTGAAAAAGACGAAAAAGGTTTTGTGAAAGATACTTTCAAATCTCCTTTGCGTGTATTGCGAGAGGGAAATGCTCATTGTATAGAAGGTGCTGTATTAGGTGCTTTTATGTTGTCTTTGCAGGGTTATAAGCCTTTATTGCTTCATTTAAAGACTACTAAGAATGATTTTGATCATGTTGTAGCACCATTTAAAAAAGATGGGTATTGGGGAGCATTGTCAAAGACAAATCATAGTGTTTTGCGTTATCGAGATCCAATTTATAAAAATATCCGTGAATTAGCTTTGTCTTATTTTCACGAATATTTTTTAACAAATGGTTCTAAAACTTTAAGACAATATTCTGATGTTTTGGATTTGAATATTTTTGAAGATAATTGGAAAAATGAAATGCAAGATATGTGGGGTATAGATGAAGAACTCGACAAAATAAAACATTACGATATTTTAAATAAAAAAAATATCAATAAATTACGCAAAGCCGACGCCATAGAAATACAAGCAAGTAATGTAGTAGAATATAAAGATGCACTATAAAATATCTAAAAGATTAATATTTTTACAAATTTTCTTAATTTTTATTTTTCCTGTTTTTTTATTATATTTTAAAATTTTACCATTAGATTGGAGAATTTTAGTTTTAGCTTTGAGTGCATTGTTTATTTATGGAATTATTCATCATGAGAAATGGTCTCACAGGGAAATGGGTGTAAGGCATGACAATATAAAAAAATCTTTGCCTTATTATTTATTTTTTACAACTTTGGGAGTGGCCTTTTTATTTTTAATTGATTATAAGGTTCGTATGCCTGATATAGATACTGTGAGATTTTTTGTAAAAACTTGGCTTTTGTTTTTACCAATTTCTTTTTTTCAAGAATTCGCTTTTCGTTCTTTTTTGATACCTAGATTAAAATTACTTTTTAATAATCAATATTTAATAGTTTTGGTTAACGCTATATTGTTTACATTTATTCATATAATTTATCCAAATTTGGGAATAGGGATACCTTTAGCTTTTATTTCCGGACTATTTTTTGCTTGGATTTATTTAAGATATCCCAATCTTTTATTGGTTTTTATTTCTCATGCAATTTTAAATTTAACAGCAGTATTGCTCGGTTTTTTTCATATTTAATCAAGTGTTTTAATTTTAAATATTGATGTATAATAAGAGTATATTATTAGTTTAAATTAAATAAAATTTATGTTGTATTTATTTGTTGTGGGTAGAATTTTGTTGGGCGTGTATTTTTTAATAAGTGGTTATAATCACTTTAAAAATTTAAAAATGTTGACTGGATATGCAGATTCAAAAGGTGTGCCTATGCCGGCAACTTCTGTAGTCCTTACAGGACTTATGATGGTATTGGGTGGTGCCGGTGTATTGCTCGGTATTTATACACAAATTTCAATCTTATTATTAGTGGTATTTTTAATTATTACTACTTTTATGATGCATCAATTCTGGACTGTCGCAGATCCTATGCAAAAAATGGGTGAAGAAATAAACTTCAAAAAGAATTTGGCTCTCGTGGGTGCGTTGCTTTGCATGCTCGCAATTCCTTCATTTGTTTGGATGCAAGTTGCATTATTTTAATAGTTGTTTTTTTAAAATTAAAAACAGCCCCCTGGTAAAAACAGGGGGCTGTTAAATTTTCAATTCATCATACTTAAATGTTCTTCATTTATTCTTCTTAGGTCTATACCAAAAGAATTGCCAAATAACTTGAAAGGAAGTTTGATTTTTTCAAATTCCATTTTGATTTCAGGGATGTATGCTTCTGGTACTTCTATTATTTGTACCATATTTTGATTTAAAACTTTTGTTGAACATTTCTTGTTGTTCTGTATTTTTTGAACAAATTTTATTATTTGGTCAAATTTTTCTTTATTGTTTTTTTCTTTATTCTCCATAAAAAATAAAATGCCAGAATCTTCACTCGAAGATATTTCCTTGCCTTTACAAGGGTTTACTACCGGCGTTTGAATTGTTTTCAAAAAACTATTTTGTAGATTATACAATATTTAAAAAATAAAAACTAATGATATTGATTTATATATTTTTAAAAACTTGACAATATATATATATATATATGCTAATGTTATTTTGGGCTAGTGACCAAATGATCTAGTTCTTTAAAATAATGAATACAGGAAAAGTAAAGGAAAGTGCGACAATTACTGTCGACATCCCATCAAACAATGAAGCGGAGATTAAAATTCTCCGTGTTGAAAGATTAACAGATGAAATGTTAGAGGGGAAACTCTCTGATGGTACGCCGTTAATTGATTTTTTATCTGAAAGTTGTCATATTTTGCCGATTGATGATTTTAAGGTTTATAAGACTAAAAATTATAGATCTTTTAAGCATTTGCTGGGGAACAGGGACTTGAAAGAACAGCATGTTCACAAATTAATGGAGTCTTATCATAAGGATGGGTATTTGTTTACAATTATTTATGTGAATGAAAAACTCGAAATTATTGATGGACAACACCGATTCGAGGCAGCTAAAAGAAAACACCTGCCGGTTTATTTTTTGATTATACCTAATTGGGGTATTGACCATGTATCAATTCTAAATGTGAATTCCAGTAATTGGACGGCGGAAGATTTTTTAAATACCCATGCCAAGAGTGGTAATAGCTCTTATGTTTTATTTAAGAGTTTTTATGATAAATATGAGTTCGACATTACGACAGCTCAAATTATCATTCTTGGAAGAAGGGTAACTGCCGGAAAAAATAATGATGATTTTCGTTCTGGTAAGATGAAATTAGAACCAGAACAAATCACTCGCGCTCACGAAAAAGCCAAAAAAATAAACATGATGAAAGACTTTCATCCATATGCATGGAAAAGTCGTAATTGTGTTGATGCAATTATTCAGCTAATTAATACAAAAGGGTATGACCATGGTCATTTGATTGATCAATTAAAGAAACACCCAGTAATTAATTTGATCGAAGCCCGTTCTTTGAGGGTAGAGGAGTACTTAAAAATTTTCCTGGAAAAATATAATTACAGGAAAAAAGACAAAATAGAGGTTGATTTTTAATCAGCTTATATTTTAAAAATGAAACACCTTGAGTATTTATTTACTCAAGGTGTTTTTTAAATGTCTTTTTTGTTTATTTTTGAAGATAAATAAATGCCGTAAAGCATTATTATTCCTAAAATAAGGTATATGAATTTAAAAGCTGGTGTGATTTCAAATACCATAAATGCAATTATCGGACCGATGATATAGGCCACAGGGGTGGCGCTTCGAAACACACTTACGAATTCTTCTTGTTCAGTTTTTATATGTTTAAAGAAATAAACATCGGTCATTGTTTCTGCTATTGAAGCACCTACACGAGTCATAAAAAGCATAAAAGCCCATATGTAAATACTATGAAGGTGAATAAAGAATAGGGAAATAGTCGATAATGAAATTACAAAGAAACCAAATATTAGCATTTTTCTTTCACCGATTTTATCCGCATATTTTCCTATTTGATATGGGATGATAGAAAAAGGTAGTAGCATTATTGCAAATATTATACCCATTTCTTTCCATTCAAAATTCAAATGATGATACAAATAAATCGGAGTATATATCACCATCCAACAATAAAATAATTGTAATAAAAGATTTATTTTGTATATTCGAAATATTTCTTTTATTTTTAAAAATTCTTTTACTGATTGAATTATATTTTTTTTATCAGATGGAGGATTTTGAATATTTTTTAATCCAAATAATGATGCAATAAAAAATAATATCATTATACTAAAAGCAATAAGATATATTTCTTTAAATTTATAATTTTCAATTATACTGCCTGAAAATATCTGAGTTATAATCCAAGCCAGATTTACAAATGCCATATAAAGACCACGAATTTTTCCGGTTGAAGAATTACTTGAAAATATTTTCAAAAGTTCATCTATTGAAAAGAATATCATTGTGTTTATTGCAAAATAAATTATGAATACAGGTATTGCTGTGTATGCACTTTTTGCAAAAGCTAAACACAATAAAGACAAAGCACTGAGCCCTGAGATATAGATTAAAAATTTTTGTCCACCGACTCTATTGAATATGTGTGGTGCAATGAGCAAAGCTATAATTGAAACAAGGGAACCTGAAGCATAAGCCAAGCCAACCATTTTCTCACTGATAAATGAAGACAAGAAGCTTGAATTTATATATGCTAAAAGAGCAAGATGAAAAGACAATAAAAATCCAATCAAGAATATGTTTTTTAATTTTGGACTATCTTTAAACATTTTTTTATACTGCTAAAATAACAGGTATAACCAAAGGTCTCTTTGCTGTTTTTTGATAGAGATATTTTGAGACAGTTTCACCTAGTCCGTTTTTCAAATAATCAAAATCAATAGGTTGTCCATTTGTATTCATTTTAGATGTTCCATCTTCGATTGATTTTTTAATTATTATTCTGACTTGTCGCAAGAGTTCTTGATTTTCTTTCAAGTAGACAAAACCTCTGGATACCAAGTCCGGTGATTTTTTTAGTCTACCTGTATTTTGATCTATCAAAGCCATGATGACAAACATACCATCTTCCGCGAGCATTTTACGATCTCTGATAACTACATCTTGAGTATCACTTATAGATGCACCGTCTACCATCATTGCTCCGCTTGGAGCTTTTTCTTTACGCATAGAAATTTTCTCTCCATCAGGTGAAATTTCTATAATAGATCCATTGTCCGGCACTATTATATTTTCTTCGGACATTCCGAGTTCCATCGCAAGTTCTTTGTGTCGCACAAGCATTGAATGCCAGCCGTGAATTGGTATGAAAAATTTCGGATGAGTTTTCCTATGAAGCCATTTGATATCTTCTTGGTTTCCGTGACCTGTCGCATGGACAAAATCTTCACCACCTGTTCGGTATGTTATGATGCGTACTCCTTGACGAGTTAAGCCGTCTTTCATTTTTTGAACTTGAAGCTCATTTCCAGGAATTATAGAAGCAGAAAGAATAATAGTGTCACCTTTTTGAAGTTTAAATTTAGTATGTGTTTTATTTGCAGCACGATTTAGTGAAGCAAATTCTTCACCTTGAGCGCCTGTCATAAGTATGACTATTTTATTTGGTGGATAATTATCAACTTCTTCTAAAGGAATAATAGTACCTTTTTTTGGTTTGAAATATTCGGCTTCTATTGCCACATCTATATTTGTTTTCATGCTTCTGCCATCAAGAGCTATTTTTTTACCTAAAGCTTCAGCAGTTTTTACTACATGCGCAAGACGTGTAATATGTGAAGCAAAAGCAGCGATTATTATTCTGCCATTTATTTTCTTTAACATATTTTCCAATCCTTGATGCACTTTTATTTCTGGCAAGGAAAAACCTTCATTTTCTATATTTGTAGAGTCTGTCATTAAAAGCAAAACTTTTGCTTTGTCGAAAATACTGTATTCTTTTTCTTCTGATTCAGAGACAATGCCGTCGACTTGGTCTAATTTGTAATCTCCAGGGTTTACAATCCAGCCATGTGGAGTTTCTATGATTATACCCATGGAATCCGGTATAGTATGTGTAACGCCGAAAAATTTGATACGCATTTTACCTAGAGTTACAACTTCGTCTTTTTCTACTGTGACAGTTTTCATTTCCGGCAGGTGAGTGAATTCAGCTGCGCGCTTTTTCATCATTAAGATGGAAAGATTTCTGGAATATACTGGAGGATTGCCAATACGAGATAAAACCAATGGCACTCCACCAACGTGATCAAGATGTCCGTGAGTTATTATAAGTGCTCGGATTTTACTTTTATTTTCTTCCAAGTATGTGGTATTTGGAATGACATAGTCCACACCCGGAGTCTCTTCTGTAGAGAAATGCATACCCGCATCAATAACAACGATATCATCATTGATTTCAATCGCAGTCATGTTTTTTCCGATTTCTTCAACACCACCTAATGGAATAATACGTATTACGTCTTTCTCTACATTTGGAACTTTAATATCAGAATTTCTATTGAAAGATGGCTTTCTGCCACCGGATTGCTGTCTTCCTTTTCCAAATTTTGAATATTGAAAAGTGGAACTCTTTTGAGTTCTTTTTTTGTGAGCATCTACTGCTGTGTGAGCTTTTTTATGAACATGCGCATCTGTGTGGTGTTTATTGTTTTGTTTTGCATTGTCTGTGTTTTGATTCAGAGTATTGCGATTTGGTTCGACGCTGATAGCGCTAAACGGCAGTCTGTCTTTTTTCTTCATTTTATTTTTTTATCCTAATTTTATTTAATAGAATATTTATTGTTAATTTATTAATAATTTTTTTTATAAAAACATTAGTTCTGTTTAGAGAATATTTTCCAAACACCTTCTGTTTGTGTATACCATAAATATGAATTTAAAAATCTATCAGCAGGGGATATCAAATGATTGATTGATAGACCTTTTAAATTTTTTGATATTACATATATGAAACTCGGGCTATATAAAAAAACTGCTGGACTGTCTTTTTCTATTTCATTTTCGAATTCTGCATATTTTTTAATACGATTGTTTTCATTTGTTGTGACCAGAGCATCTTCTAGTATTTTATCTACTTTTGCATTTGTATACATTGCGATATTTAACCCCGGATCATGTCTTTGAGATGAATGCCAAAATGCAAATAAATCTGATTCGTGATTGATAATTTGACCGAAAAGTAAAGCATCATATTTGCGAGGGCGAATGACTGTTTGGTTTAGATTTCCGGTTTCAAAAGTCTTCACGTCTACTTTCATTCCCAAAGCATTTAAATCATTACTGATGATCTCTGCTGTCTTTGCGAGTTCTGGTGCATTGCCTGTGGAGATTGAGAATTCAATAATACTGGTGCTTTTTTTTCCAGTAGAAACTGTTTTTCCTTTTGAATTTTTCTTGCCTGTTATTGTTGTTTTTTCGAGCACTCCATCGGCATTTTTCTTCCAACCATCTTTTGCCAATATATCCAAAGCTTTTTGTAGATTTTCTTCATGAGTGGATTTGTCGTCTTTGTTTAATTTTTGATATGCGAGCATATTTGGAGGTATCGGATCATTTATAACAACACCATAACCAGACAAGACTTCGTTTATTATCTGATCTTTGTCTATAGCTTGATTGATAGCTTCGATGATATGTTTGTCTGTAAAAATTTGCGCTTGATTTTGATTAAAAAATAAACCAAAAACTCTAGGTAACACAGAAGATTCGATTCTGTAGCCTTTATCTTTTAATAATTCAGCATTTTGTGGAGTTATTGAACTTGCTTGATCCACTTCACCATTTTTTAATCCTTCTATTAAATAATTTTCATTTGGATAAAAATGTAAATTAATATTTTTTATATTTGGTTTCTTTAATATAAAGTTTTTGAAATAAGAAAGTTCATAAGAATCTATCAAACCTGAAGATTGTTTATTTGTTTTTGTAACACGATAAGGTCCGGATCCTATTGGATTTATGTTCGCATCATTTAATTCTATTGCTGTAGAATTTCCCCATATATGCATCGGTATGATACCTAAAGTCATGTTTTCTAAAAATGAAGCATATGGTTGTTTCAATGTGAACTTTATTGTTTTTTCATCTATTTTTTCTACTGTTACACCATCCCAATTTGCTTTTATCGGACTTTTTATTATCGGGTCTTTGGCTTTTGTTATTGTAAAAACAATATCATCAGCAGTTATTGGTTTTTTGTCATGAAAAAATATCTTGTCTTTTAATGTAAAAGTATAAGTTAATCCGTCCTTTGAAACATCATAACTTTCAGCTAAATCTGGAATTAAATTTCCATCAGAATCTTTTCTTAAAAGACCTGAATATATTAAAGATACTAAATCTCTGTCAGCATCTGATAATGCAAGTATCGGATTTACGAAACGTGGAGTCCCTATGATACCTTCTGAAATACTGCCACCTGGGGCTGGTATTTCTGTCATAAAAGATTTGTTGATTTTTTCTAAAATTATAATAGTGCTGACAAATAAAACAATGACAAGACTAAAAAATATGAGCCATTCTCTTTTTGAAAAATAAGAAAAAGCAGATTTCAATTCTGTTTTTGTTGGTAATTTGAAATTACGTATAAATTTGTATAAATTTTCCATAAATTAAGAAAAAATAAAATAAATATTATTTTTTTAGAAACAATTAAATTTAGCTGTTAGCTTTTACAATTATAGCGAGAAAAGCAGACAAAGCAAAGAGGATACCACAAACGATGGACAAGTAAAAAAGAAATTTCTCGAAACCTCGGCGTGTTTGGTGAAAAGAACCTGTATCAGCACCGCCTAAAGCGCCTCCAGCACCAGCTCCGGATTGTTGGAACAAAATGGCTAGAATCAACACTATTGAGAATACTATTTGCATATAAGGCAATATTTTGGCTACGATTTGCATGTTTCCATTATTGCATAATATCTATAAAAATGCAATTTTATATCATTTTAGCCAGTATTTATTGGTTTTTTGTGTTATAATAGTTATTATAAATTAATATACAAATTTTATGGATTTATTGATAAAATTAGATAATAATATTCTTCGTGTTCGTGTGGCCATTCTGGTTAAAACAGAAAATGGTTATTTGTTTGAAAAAAACAAAGAATATATTTTTCCTATTGGTGGAAAAATAAAATTAAATGAATCCTCATTGGAGGCAGCTCAAAGGGAAATAAAAGAAGAATTGGATATTGAAATTGATATTGAAAATTTTGTATTTAAGTCAATCTTGGAAAATTTTTATACAGATAAAAATAATATAAAAGTACATGAAATTTGTTTTATTTATGAAGTAAAAGAAATACTTTCATTGAATCTTCCTGATAATTTTGTTGCAGTGCCAGTGAATGAAATTGATAATTTTAATATAAAACCGAAAATAATTGTAGATTTAATCAAAAATAATTCATCTGGAAGTCTTGTTTTGAATTCGTGATATCTCTCAAAAGGTGATTGGTAAAATATTACCGGGCATAATAAAATGAGGTTTATTTATATACAAAAGTAGTAAATATACGTATTTGAAAATTAATTAAGAAATTTCAATTAATATCCCATTATGATCAGAAATATTTTCAATAATTTCTAATTTTTCAAATTTATAAGATTTCGGAATCATTATGTAATCTAATGTACCATTGTCTTTTGGATATGAAATGTAATTTTTGTAATTAAAAGATAATTCATAATCTTTAATCAAATCATTGTATTGAGGTAAATCAAACATATTAAAATCTCCAGCCATGATTCTTTTTTCATTTCTTGAATTCATTAGTTGCAAAAAATCCATAAGTTGATTTTTTGCAATCTCTTCTTTGTTTGTAAAATGTATATTTGCAAATTTATGAATTGTGCCATTTATATCCAAATCAAAACATAATATTGAACGCGGTTCTGTTTCGTTTTCAGGCAAAGGTAGATAATATTCAAAAGAATTTACAATTGGATATTTAGATAATATGGCCATGCCATGCTGGATTGGTATTTTTATTTCTTCACCTTTTTGTTTGTTTTTAGGATAGATTGTTGAATGTATTGAATATTTATATCCCGATATTTTTTCTTTGATTATTTCAACTTGTGAAAAAGGGGATTTGTTAAAATCAATTTGAATTTCTTGCAAAAATATTACATCTGGCTGATTTTTATTTATATAATTTATTATTTTCG
>JAIOPO010000002.1 GCA_021413905.1 Candidatus Nomurabacteria bacterium | reverse complement strand
TAGCCCGCCCGAATTTCGCCAAAACAAAAAGAGGAGCAAGCGGAGGATTCCTCCCCAGACCCCTCCTCCTCCGCTTGCGACATCCGAATTCAGAAAAAAGGAATCAGCCGAAGTTTTGCGGAATCCTTTCTCCAGAAAATTGTTTCCGCAAAACTTCGTCCGCATTGCTTCAGATTTCCTCGTCAGGATTGCTTTCAAAAAAGGTTCGAATTTTGTACAATGAATACCGCCAAAAAAACAATTTACTAAATGAAAAAAAATACACAAAAAAAGGTACTTTGTGTGGATTATGAAAATTGGGATTCTTTAATGGAAATACCTTATTTGTTTCACAAGGCAGATTGTGCAGTAGACATATATGCACAAAAAAATTCATGGTTAAGAAAAAGCAAATATCATAAAAATTATTTTCCGGCAAATAAAAATAAAAATATTTTTATTCAGAATTTGGAAAAAATATCAAAAAAGAATATATATGAATGGATAATTTTATGTGATGAAGAAAGTTTAAATATCATAAACAATTCCACAAATAAATATTTAATAAAAAAAGCCTTACCTTTATCTAATAATGAAAATAGAAATATCTTAAATTCAAAAAAAGGAATTTCTTTGGCATGTACAAAATATAAAATACCAACACCTGAATATGAAATATATGATAAAAATCAAAAAATTGAAAAATTAACAAAAGAAATACAATTCCCTATTTTATTAAAAATAGACAAAAGTGCTGGAGGATCTGGGATATTTTTGTGTAAAAATATTGCAGAAATATCAGAAAATATAAATAAAATACCGAAACAAAAAATAGAAAATCTAGTTTTGCAACAATATATCAAAGGTCAGAATATTGCCGTAGAAACTTTATACAAAAACGGCAATCTAATAGCTTATGCATATTCGATAGTCACAAAAACAATATCAAATGAATTTGGTCTTTCTTCTGAAAGAATCTATATTCAATATCCGGAAATAAAAGAGAGATTAAAATTCATCGGAAAATCATTTGGTATTAATGGTTTTTGTAGCATGACTTTTATGGCTGATTCAAAAGAACATTATTTGATTGAAGCAGACCTACGACCTCAAGCTTGGTACGCATTAGCAAGACTTGCTGGCACCGATTTTTCACAAGCAATAAAAGAATTTATATCTAAAAATCCACAATTCATTAAAACAAAATTTCCAAAAAATAAAAAAGAAATAGCGATTCGTCATATGCGAAGAGATTTAATTTGGAATATCATAAACAAAAATTATAAAGGTATATTATATTGGTTTTTAAATATAGAAAACAGATGGAAAGTAATACCTTGGCATGATTTAAAATTAGTTTTTTATATTACCGCTGAAACGTTTAAAACAATAAAAAGAAAAGTTTTTAACAGAAAAATTAATTCTTTCTAATCAATGGATGTAAGTGCGATGCTATTCCAATACCAGCAGCTATTATCACTAAATTTTTAATTATATATTGCCCTTCTAAAGTTGGAACCATAAAAGCACTCCATGTTTCTTGAGGTAAAAAAACCAAAGGTCCAAAAGTGGTGACCATATGAATAAACAATAAAGGAATAACAATACGTTCAGCTCCACGAATTAAAAATAAAATACCAATCAAGCACTCAAAAATACCAAAGAAAATAATAAAATGATCAAAACTCATAAAAGGTACAGTATGTTCAAAAAGTCTTTGAACTACACCGCTCGCAGGACTAAGACCAACAACTTTTAACAAACCAAACCAAAAGAAAACAATAAATAAACCAAAACGTGAAACTGGCACACTCGCCTTTCTAAAGAATTTTATAATTTCGATATCGATTTGTTTTAATGACATACTTTTATTATATATCTAAAAAAAATATTTTCAATAGATTGTATATTTTATATAATCTTTGTTATAATTAACATATGCAAGAAATGCAAAATATAAAATGGCAAGCTTTAGAATATGAAGAAAAAGAAAGACACACAGATTGGTTTTGGGCTTTAGGTATCATTGTTGTAGCTGGAGCAACAACAGCAATTATTTTTGCGAATTATTTTTTTGCAATACTTATAGTATTAAGCGGTTTATCATTAGCTTTTTTAGCTATCAAAAAACCTTCATTGATAGACCATGAATTAAATAACGATGGCCTGCAAATACATACGGAATTTTATCCATATAAAAAAATGAAATCTTTTTGGATTAAAAAAGAAAATGATCCAATGCTTTTAATAAAAACAAGTAAAATTTTTATGCCTATTATTTCTGTACCGATAAAAGAAATGCAGATACAATCAATTGAAGAAAAGTTATTTTCAAATAAAGTACTAAAAGAAGAGATAAAAGAAAATGTGACCGAAAAAATAATTGATACACTCGGACTATAATCAATTCTAAAATTTGAGTTTTTCTCTAAAAAATGGTAACGTAACCTTGTCACCACCACACGACAAATGCTCTCGTCGTTCAATGGATAGGACACAACTTTGCGGAAGTTGTGATGCAGGTTCGATTCCTGCCGAGAGCACAATGGAAAACATTTACCCAATGCGTATAAATAAATACCTTGCCTATAAAAATATTTCCACAAGGCGAGGAGCAGATGAGCTTATAGAAAATAAGCTTGTTTTTATAAACGGAAAAATGGCAAAACTTGGAGACAAAGTAAATGAAACTGACAAAGTGGAAATAAAAGGAAATAAAAATCCGAAAAAATATGTTTATTACGCTTACAATAAACCAGTAAATGTCATCACTCACTCCCCTGGCGAAGATGAAACAGACATAAAAAAAAATGTAAAAAAATTAAATTTACCGGCGGATATTTTCCCCATCGGCAGACTCGATAAAAATTCTCACGGGCTCATAATACTGACAAATGACGGTCGTATCACTGATAAACTTTTAAACCCAAAGTACATTCACGAAAAAGAATATGTAGTAAAAACTTCAAACAAACTACGATCAAACTTCAAACAAAAAATGGAAGCTGGTGTAAATATCGAAGGTTACAAAACAAAAGAATGTAAGGTGGAAATTGTAAATGAATCTACTTTCCGTATTGTATTAACAGAAGGCAAGAAACACCAAATCCGCCGTATGTGCTCCGCTGTCTTCCAAGAAATAGCCGACCTCAAACGCGTCCGCATTATGAATATCAAACTCGGCAAACTCGCTTCAAATCAACAACGCGAAATCAAAGGTGAAGAATTGGCTACATTCTTAGAGCAAGTTTTAAAATAAAATATTAACTATTTTTTTCTGTTAAAACAAACAAAATACCAGCAGAAATTATAAATAATCCTGCCATTAATATAGGAGCCCAAGGAGTAAAAATTACTGCAATTATTCCAGAAAAAAGAGGAGGTAATGATTGACCAAGAGCGTTTACAGAAGTATTAACTCCCATAATCTCACCTCTTCGAGAAGGATCTATTTTACTTGAGAACAGAGCTCCGAAATTCGCTTGTTGTAAACCATTCGGAACAGCAAACAAAAAAGCAATTACAAAAATCCACCAAGCTTTTGTAGGAAATAAATATAAAATCATAGCTATTCCTGTTGCAAAATAAGCAAAACGCAAGATTGTTACATTTTTATATTTTCCGGAAAGATAACGCACGATTACAAGTTGAGTAAAAACTACACAAAGTCCGACATAACCGAAAAAATTTCCAATCTGTCCGACACTAAAATTAAATTTATCAGTCAAAAAAACATTAAAAAATGAAGTAAAAAATGCAAAACCTGCGTTAAATAAAAAAGAAACAAATAATAAATTTTTTATTTCATTTAATTTTCTTACTTTTAATAAGTTGCCAATTGAACCAAAAAAATCTATTTTTCTAGTAACTTCAATATTTTTATTGGTTTCTGAAAAAAATAAATATATAGAAATGAAATTTATAAAAGATAAAATACTTGCAAAAAAGAACGGTGTAGTAGCATTAAACCAACTTAAAACATTTGGATCAGCTAATTTTCCACCAATAAATGGACCTAAAATAAAACCTAGACCAAAAGCAGCTCCAATCATACCAAATGCTTTTGCTCTATTTTCAGGTTTAACTTGATCAGCGATAGATGCTTGAACTGTGGCAATATTTCCACCGGTTAATCCATCAACTAAACGAGAAAAAAATAATAAAGGAATATTTCTTGTCATAACTGCGAAAGCAAAAAACACATAACCAACAGCAGTGCCCAATATTGAAACTAGTAGTACAGGCCTTCGTCCAAATTTATCAGACAAAGAACCTAAAATCGGAGAAGCGAAAAACATCGCTATTGGATAAATAGCGGACAAAAAACCCAACAAAATAAAACCCAAATGTTGTTGAGAATTTTTTAATAAAAAATAAGAAGAGTCTGGATTACTTAAAAGTTGCGGAATGACTGGTATCAAAACGCCCACTCCTATCATATCTATTAAAATTGTAAAAAATAAAAACCAAGTTTTTTTAGGCATATAAAGATAAAATTATTTTTCTAAATCTAAAACTTCATCAATTCTGATTTGACTCACGAATTCAGGAACGTGAGATACGAGAATCATCGTGCCAGTGTATTTATCGAGAGCTTCAGCGATAATGGGTAGATGTCGGAAATTTATATGATTTGTCGGCTCGTCTAAAATAAGGAGTCCAGGTTTTTGCAAAACGAGACGTGCAAAAGCAACCAAACCTTTTTGCCCTTCGGAGAGTGAGCCTATCTTTGTGCGGATAAATTCTCCAGTGATTAAAAATCCGGCAGCTATGGAGCGCATTCTCTCTTCATCGAGTTTTTCTCCACCATCGAGCATTGCAGATGCAAGAGATTGATACACCGTGTCATCAAAATTCAATGTTGAAAAATCTTGTCTATAATAACCGATACGTGTTCCCTCTTTTATTATTTCACCTTTTGCATGACCTGATGCCAAACTCTCAAGCAATGTACTTTTACCAATTCCATTCGGACCTTGCAAAAGCAAATGCTTATTCTTATTTAAAGAAATTTTTGCTTTATGTTTTACTATTTTTCCATTCTTCATGGTTGTAAATTCTGAAATACTTAAAATCTCCCCTATCAAATCCGGTTGAGCTGGTATAGTAAAAGGTCGTATCGTTCGATCTTCTTTTCGCACCTCCACTATATCTTCTTCGAGTTCTTCCGCTTTCTCACGCATCCTGCGAGCGACGAGACGCAGACGCCCTCCTTTATGCGCAAAGACATTCGCTTGGTCTTTTTTCGCTTGGATTTCTTTTTCCAATTGCGCATTTTTCATATTTTCTTTTTCAACTCGTGCAGTAATATCTTTCACAACGTTAAAATAGTTACCCACATATTGCTCTATTTTTTTAGTATAAACATCTAAATAAAGAACACCTTCAGTAAAAGCATTCAAAAATTCTGCATCATGAGAAATAACCAAAACTGTCTTTTTATAATCCACCAAAAATTTTGTCAGATGCGCAATACCCGCTTTGTCCAGATTGTTCGTAGGCTCATCAAGCAAAAGCAAGTCAGGATTTTGTATAAGCGCTGAAGCTAAAAGCAAACGCGCTTGTTGTCCACCGGAAAAAGTTTTGATAATTCTATCATGCACTTTTTCATGTCCTTTTAAATTTACTACTTCTAAAATCTCATCAATTTTTGGATCTATATCATAGACTTTATCCTTAAAACATTTTTCAAAAAATTCTCGCACAGTTAACTCTAAATCAGGACGAGGAATTACTTGTTTTGCTGAAGCAATACTTACATTATTTACAATATTTATGATTCCATTTTCTGGTTTATTGATTCCTGAAATGAGTCCGAATATTGTACTCTTCCCTGCGCCATTTTGACCCATCAATGTGAGCTTTGCCCCACGACGAATAGAAAAACTCACCTCATCCAAGATGGGCTTGTTTACTCCGAACTCAAAAGACACCTTATCAAATCTAACTATAGTTTCTCCTGCCATTTGTATACATTAGCTTATTTTAAGGAAAATAGCCATTTTTCTTGACAAAATTATCACAATATAATATACTTTATTTATCAAAAAGAGGTTCGAAATAGTCGATTTCTCACATTCTATTTGTATTTAATAAATAAACAATCAAAATCAATGACTGGTACTATAAAAAGACTTACTGATAAAGGTTTCGGTTTCATAACAGCAGATGGCTTAGCGAAGGATTTATTCTTCCACAGCAATGCTCTTGTGGGCGTATCTTTTGATGAACTAAAAGAAGGTGATACTCTATCTTTCGAGACAGAAGAATCACAAAAAGGATTGAATGCTGTGAACGTACAACGCGCATAGTTTCAACAATCAAAAAGCCCCGAGCGCAAGCGAGGGGCTTTTTGATTTATTCTTGAGTAAACGGCTCCCCTTTCGCCCAAGCTTTTAATATTTCATAACTGGCGTCTCCACAAATAAATTTTTGAGTTTTTGTATTATAGAAAAACGGAACACCTCCGCACATATCTTTATCTATTTCTAAAAGTTTCTTTTCATTTTCAGTATTATGCCAAACCTCCAAAGCTTCCACTTTAATATTTTCTTCTTTTTCTAAACGTAATACAAGCTCGTGCATATTCTCACAATGCGGACATTCAGTTCCATAAAATTCCAACAAATGGTTCATATATGTATTATAACATAATAAAAAACCCGCATTGCGGGTTTTTTATTATTTAACTAATCTTGATAAACGAGACTTCTTGCGAGATGCATTATTTTTCTTTATAACGCCTTTTTTAGCAGCTTTATCTATTGCTTTAAAAGCAGAAGACAGCATTTTCTCAGCACCAGATTTATCTGTTTTAACAATTTTTTCAATTTTCTTTATAACTTCTTTCATTGTGCGCTTACGACGGTCATTAAAAGCCTTCTTGCGAAGGGATCCGCGAATCGCTTTTTTAGCTGATTGTGTTATTGGCATATTTTTAATATAACAGAAAACACAAAAAAATGCAAATAAAAAAGACGTAGCAAAAGCCACGTCTTTTAAAAATACATTTTTTTTAATTTCGCACATGGAGGATCAATTCCCCTTGGTTTAAAATTAATTTCTCATCTACCTTTGAACACAAGTGGTGCTCGTTGTGATAGTTGTTGGCATGATAGATCCTTATAGGCAAGATTTTATCTTCGTTTATTTCTTCCAAAGAAACAAATAAATTTAAAGTCTTTTTGCATAAATCCTGCCTAGAGGTTACATTTTCCAACAAAAAAGGTGCGATTGTGAAAAAAGTTTTTAAGCTAATCGCAAGCTTGTCATTGAAACCATCATGAAACACAGAAGCCTCTGATGCAGACAAGACATCAAAAAAATCGATTTCGTGATAATTTTTTTCAATTTTTAATAATTTAAATTTTTGAAAAAGTTCCTTGGTTTTGGAATTGCAAAAAATTTTTTTTGCACCAATTACAAGAAATTCTCTGGATAGACTTTTGTGGAAAAAAATCTTTTCCCCTAAAACAAAAGGGTCATTCTTAACAGATACACTGCTAAGAAATTTAATGTCTTCCACAGACAATCTGTGGATTTCGGAAATAGCTTTACCTGCCATAACGTTTTTTTTAAGTAATACAACAATGAACTAATATAAATTAAAGTATTGCACCATAGCTAAATATAGTCAAGATGATTAATTCACACAAAACTGATATTATATAAGAATGATAGCTAGCATAAAAGGGAAAATAATAAAGCAAAATGATAAATATATTGTTTTAGAAAACAATGGAATTGGTTACAAGGTACACATATCTCCAGACACATTGTCTAAAATAACAAAAAAAGAAGACATATTTTTTTGGACTTATCAAAATATACGCGAAGATGCTATGGATTTATATGGTTTTCTTGAAATATCAGAATTAGAATTTTTTGAAATGTTAATCAGCGTTTCTGGCATAGGTCCAAAATCAGCATTGGGTATTTTAGGAATTGCGAGTATTGATACATTACGCAAAGCCATAGGCACAGGAGACATTTCATATCTGACAAAAATTTCTGGTATCGGCAAAAAAACCGCTGAGAGGATAGTAATAGATTTGCGAGATAAATTTAAAGGAGAAGAAAAAGGCGGATCTATGCAAGGTGAACTAGATGCTCTTGAAGCTTTGAAATCTTTAGGATATTCTCAAAATGAGGCCCGAGATGCTTTGAAACAAGTCTCCCCTGACACAAATACAAATATGAAAATAAAAGAGGCTTTGAAAATTTTAGGAAAATAATGCCAGAATTACCAGAAGTAGAAACAACAACACGAGGACTGCAAAAAGAAACAACAGGACTCAAAATAAAAGACATTTGGACGGATTTAAACACTAAAGACAAACGTCAAAAAGAATCAATTGCAAATGCGAAATATTTTCCTATTTTTAAAAAAGAAATAATTGGTGCAAAAATAATATCAGCAGAAAGACGCGCAAAAAATATTTTAATAAACTTATCAAACAAAAAAACAATTCTAATTCATATGAAAATGACCGGGCATTTACTTTATGGAAAATATCACCGCGTCGATGAAAAATGGATTCCGACCGATAAAAACTCCCCTTTAAATGACCCGTATAATAGATTTATACATGTCGTTTTTACTTTTTCCCCGCAAACGGGGCAAGCAACCGGCAAGCACTTGGCATTTTGTGATGCCAGAAAATTTGGAAAAATTGCATTACTAGATACAAAAACTGCACATGACACTAAACACTTGAAAGGCATTGGTCCCGACCCGTTGGATAAAAATTTCAATTTTAAAATATTAAAAGAAAGACTTTCTAAAAAAACAAATGGAAAAATAAAGACGGTTTTGATGGATCAGAGTATTATTGCAGGAATCGGCAATATTTATTCAGATGAAATACTTTGGCATGTCGGCATTCATCCGGAAACAAAAGCTAGTAATATTTCAGACGCTAAAATAAAAGAAATGGTAATAGCTATGAAAGAACTTCTAAAAAAAGGAATAAACTTCGGCGGAGACTCAATGTCTGACTATCGCAATATTTATGGACTACCAGGAAAATTCCAACTTCATCATGAAGCATACAGAAGAACAGGAGAAAAATGTCGTATGAAAAATTGCAAAGGCCTTATAATGAGAAAAATGATAAATAGCAGAAGTGGTCATTTTTGCTCTGAGCATCAAATTTAGAGTTTCAGAATTTGTAACATATAAAGACTTGGGAGCGCGACGGCGCGAGCACGAGGAATTTTTTAGCAAAAAAATATCCGTGCTTTATATATTAGAAATTCTGAAGAGTGCCACACCAAGAGCTACAGAAACATTTAGCGACTCTTTTTTACCGAGCATTGGTATTTCGGCTATTACATCACATTTTTCTAATACATCTTTTGGTATTCCGGAAACTTCCGTACCCATCAAAAAAGCATTTTTCTCCCCTATCACCACATCTTTATAATCCACAGATTTTTCATCTTGCTCGATAGCAATTATTTTAAAGTTTTCATTTTTTAAATTCTCCAATAAAGAAAAAATATTTTCTGCTTGCTCCCAAGGCACAAATTCTTCCGCACCCAAAGCAGACTTTGCCAAATCACTGCGTTTCCTGCCAAATCTATCTATTGGCGCAGGCGTCGTCCCCACCAAATAAATCTTACTTATTCCCCCGGCATCCGCAGTGCGAAACATCGCACCAACATTTTCTATACTACGAATGTCGTTTAGTATTAAGACATTTATTTTATTCATTGTGCGCCCGGTAGGAATCGAACCTACGACCATCTCCTTAAAAGGGAGCTGCTCTACCGACTGAGCTACGGGCGCATATACATAACAGATTTACTTAAATTAACATAATTTTAAATATAAATCAACATTATTTTAAAAAGCCTCCAACAAAAACTGTTCAAATGCGGACTGGTCGTCTCTGCCTTCTTTACGGGCTTCGGGTAAAAGATATGATATTTTAGATGTAAAATTTTTAAGTTCTGCTTCGGAGAATTTGCCCATATTTTTTTTCAAAAGCATATCTTTAGCTTTCCAAAATAACACTCCGACGAGCTCTTCCATCCCCACCCCTGCGTCCATAGCTTGGCGAAAATGTATCCATAAATTCAATTTGTCTTTCCTGTAAAAATCATCGGTTAAAATAAAATTATCGTATTTTTCTTTAGCTTGTTTTGGCAATTCAAAAATATTTATTTCTGCTCTGGATTTTTTAAAAGCATCTGTGATAGATTTTTTTAATTTTCCTTCAATGAAAACAAAGTCATTACCGGATTCTTTTATCAAATCTAACTTGTCTAAAATAAAATCCTGTATTTCTTCTTTTTCAAAAACATTATTAAAAACCACCAAGCATTTGGAAAAGAAAAGCCCTGCACCGGAATACAAGCTTTCGATTTGCATTTCATTAAAATCACTTTTATTTATATTAAAAACCTCAACATTTTTATATTGTTTCAAAAATTTCTCAAAAGAAAGTCTTTTATTTTTTGTATCATCTCCGCCAAAAAGATAAATCATAAATTAAAATTTAACTAGATTTTTATATCTAGCATAGATATCTCCATATTTCTTTTCAAGCAACATTTCTTGTTTTTTTAGAAAAGTTCTTTTTGTTATCAAAAAAGCAATCAACGTAAACAAGATTACAAATGTCCCGTTTATCAAAATACCGAAACCTACAAACAATGAAGTTAATCCTAGATGTGTCGGCCCTCTCATGTATCGATAAGGTCCTTTTTTGAAATTATCAGATATGCTGACATCTAAATTTCTGGAAGTTTTTTGTGCCCATAAAATAAGCAAAGAAGAAATAAAAATTAAAAATATTCCAAAATAAAGAGAACCGTCTTTTGTAAAGACTTTGATTGGAAAAATAAAATCCAAAAAAATACCCAACAAAAAAGACATAAAATAAAACAAATACGAATGCGCCAAAACTTTGTGTGTTGAGCTTTTAGCCATATTTTCTACATCTTTTCCTAATTCAGAATACATAAAGATATTGTAGCATAAAAAAACCCCACACAATTGTGCGGGGGTGAAGATTTGAGAAACCTTCAAAACATTTTCGAACAAAGGACAAAAGTCAAAGTGAATAAGGAAAACACAGTGACCCAGTCCAAAGTTCTACTTTGCGAAACGGAGAGCCGGATCGTGGGAGCTCCAGCTGTCGCCCAACCAGCGCCAGCGGAGCACAACCTCGCCATCGCGCTCGACGAGACACGGGACGCCGAGGCTGCCGTACCGGTCCAGCACGACTGACTTCCAAGCGAACACCGCTTTTCCCGCGAATAATTTGCGGAAAGTTTCGATGCCTTTGGCTTGGATAGCCAGAAGGTCTTGGAGGTTCAAGCAATTTTCCAAGGCGTCAGTTCTTTTCAACTCCTTGTAAATTGCGTTTCCCTCGACAGTCCCCGACTTTTGCTTGTCGTGGAGCCAAAGCTCCAACGATTGCAGGTCGTAGCTGGCAGGACCAGCTAGCTCGAGCTCCGGGTGCTTGAGCTCTTTCATCCAGTCTGGGTAGGTAGGACGGATTGTCCTGTCTACCTGAATGGTGAAGTCCAGTACTAGCTCGGGTGCCGGTTGCACCTCGAAAACAACCAGTTCCCCGCGGAGAAATCTGAGGGCTCCATCGTGCCCTCCCAATTTTTTAACGATGGCGTTTAACTGACCTCCTGTGAGATCAGCCATTGCGAATTCTGACATAATATACCTCCTGCGCTTAGTTGCGCATTTGTTTTGCTCTTCTCCGAAGCTGGAACCATAACTACTGTAGTCATAGCCAGAAATACCCTGTTAATGATACTTTTGGCTACGACCACAATCGCAAGTTGAAATTTAAAAGAACTAACTCAACTCTACAAGTATACACCTTTTGAGGTAAAAAGTCAAGCAAAATATAGTAAAAGCTTGTAAAATAAGGGTATTTTACAAGAATCAAATGATTGTCGTGGTTAAAGTGGACTAAATTCATTGACAGTGAATTGCCGTATGATATTATGTATACATAACAAGCTTACAGGGACAAATTCCTTTTAGGAAAAGATGCAAATCTACCTGCAAAGCTGGCCACCCGAAAGGGTGGCTTTTTGTTTTTTATTCTAAAGTAAACAATATTTTTTTATGGAACTTGTCATAAAGATTTTTAATCCTGCTGTCATCTGGATTATCATATCTAAACCTAATAGCTCCAGCTATGGCATCAGCTATGCGCAACGCCGGAAATGATTCATCATTGCCTGTCTTTAATTTTTTCACAGATATACCTTTATCGCGTAAAACTTTTTTAAATTTTCTTTCATAACTTCTCCCCTTTTTTCCATCTATAATAAGAGATACAACATTCTTTTCAATCACCAAATGTTGCAATGCATATTCATAGGAAATATCCGCATAAAAAGGATTTTGAATTAATGCCACTTTTACTTTAAAATCTTGCTTGGAAATTTCTTCTATAAAAACTTTTCTTACTTTCCAATTGCTATATGTCCAATGAAAATTTTTAATACCGATTCTTTTTTCTATTTCAACAACTGCATTTTGCAAAATGTTTAAATTGTCAGTGGTTATATACACCAAAACGATTGATGATTTACTTTTTTGTTTATCGACACCTGATTCATCTAAAAAGATATACATAAATAAATATTAACACGAAAAATTTATTTTACCTCCCCGAAATTATCCCCCGAGCCATAGTGCACTTCCAAAGGTATGTCGGTTTTATGATGTAAATATGATCTTAGTAATACACTTTCCATCGCGTTTTTAATGATTTTTTCCGCTTCTTCTAAAATACTTTCTTCTATCTCATAGACCAATTCATCGTGAATTTGTAAAACCAAATGCGCTTTGTCTAAAAGACCCGCTTGCTTTAAATCTTCTTCGGCATATCTAATGGCGAGCTTGATAATATCCGCGGCAGTCCCCTGTAGTGGCGCATTGGTAGCTGTGCGTTCTGCCATACTTTTTAAAAATGGCAGTCTGGAATTTATATTTGGGAAATATCTGCGTCTACCGAAAAGAGTCTCAACATAAGTATTTTCCATAGCAAAAGTTTTCACTTCTTGCATATATTCCTGAACACGGGAAAACTGACGAAAATAATTATCATAAAATTTCTGCGCTTCTTCGCGAGTGCCTCCGAGGTTCTTGCGCAAAGCGGAAACTCCCATACCGTAGATTATTCCAAAGTTTATTACCTTTGCTTTGCGACGCATTTCTGCGTCTACATTTTCTTGAGGAACTCCAAAAACAAAAGATGCCACTCCTGCGTGAATGTCTTTTCCTTCTTTAAATATTTGAGTCATTTTTTCGTCACCAGAAAGTAATGCGCAAGCGCGAAGCTCTATCTGACTATAATCAAATGCGGAAAGTTTGTAGCCTTTTTGCGCTATGAATCCCCCGCGAATTCTTTTGCCGAGTTCCGTCTTTACCGGCAAGTTTTGCAGATTTGGATCTTGTGAAGAAAATCTACCCGTCGTCGTGCCATTTTGTATAAACTGCGCGTGAAGTCTGCCGTCAACACCTACCATTTTGGGTATCACGTCTATATAAGTAGACAAAAGTTTTTGCAATTCTCTATATGCAATGATGTCTGTGATTATAGGATTTTCTTCTTCTAGTTCTTCCAATACGGAAATCTTTGTAGACAATGCCCCGCTGGCACCTTTCTTTTTTGATTTCATTCCCATTTTTACAAAAAGAATTTCGCCCAATTGTTTCGGTGAATTTATATTAAATTCGGTGCCGGCAGTTTTATATATTTTTTGAGTCAATTTATCCAATTCTGTATGATATTCGACAGACAATTTTTCAAAATATTTTTTATCAATCAAGATACCATAATCCTGCATTTCTTTTATGATGTGCATTATCGGCTTTTCTATTTCTTCATATACTAAATCCAATTTGTCTTCTTTTAATTTCTTGAAA
>JAIOPO010000001.1 GCA_021413905.1 Candidatus Nomurabacteria bacterium | reverse complement strand
TGTACCATTTAAAAGATTTTGAGTTTGAAAAGGACCACCATCTGGCATTTCATACCATGCAGTTGTAGTTAAACCATTTGGATTTATTGTTCCAGAAAGTGTAGCTGAATTCTTTGTTATATTTATCGCTGATGCGGAAACAAGAGTAGGGGAAGAACTCGCTAAAGTAGAATTGCTTACACCTAAAAAAGCACCAATTAATACAAACATTATTAAAATTTTATTTATTATTTTCATATTTTTTTGCCTGCAAAATGCAGAAATTAATTTAATATTACTTTTTGAGTCTATCATATTTTAATAATAAAGTCAAGTGTATCATTGACAATTTTATATTAAGATGCTAGTATAATTTTAATTTCAGGTCTTTGAAAATATGTTTATTTTGTTTGATTTTTGATCAGAAACAGTTTTTTGGCTATTAAAAATAGTCGTCAAAAAACTGTTTCTGATCTTGATCTTTTCAAGTATTGGTAAAACAGGATTTAAATCAAAATAAAAATGAAAAGTTTATTTTTAATTCTGTCTTTGCTGGTTGCCAGCACAAATTCTTTTTCACAAAATCTGAATCTCAATTTGATTGCGATTGATACGATTCAATCGCTTTCAACACCCGATTCGGTTAAAGTGAAGGTCCATATAAAAGGACTGACTGCTACTGGTTTTTATCGGATTAATTTCGGACTAAGTCCGAATTATAATCTGAACAGTACCGTGAGTACTTTTATGTCACCTGTAAGTGACACAGTTATATATGTCAGAATCGGTGGGCTCGCTCCTAGTTCGACATATCTTTTCCAGGCTCAGCTCTTACCGGGTGGTGCATCGGGTGCTAGCGCAGTCGATACATTTGTCACCAGTAGTTGTAGTTTTTCGCCACTTATATCGGCATTGAACACAACTTGCGTTGGTGACACGGTGATATTGATAGCTCAACCATTTGGTGCGAGTTATCAGTGGAAACGTAACGGCACACTGATTGCAGGAACAGATTCTGTTTTGCATGTATGCACTACTGGAACTTATAATGTAGTGGTGACGAGAGGTGCATGTACTGCAACTTCTGGTAATTTTACATTTACTGTTTACAATCCGCCTCTTGCATCAATCTCAGGAACATTGTTTTTGGGTTGTGTGGGTGGTAGTACTACATTAACAGCAGGATCTGCCAGTTCATATCTATGGACTGGTGGTTCCACTTCACAATCTTTGGTTGTGAGTACTGCTGGGACTTATCAGATAAAAGTATCCAATACTTGCGGAAGTGATTCTGCGAATGTTGTGGTTACTATGGGTACTCCACCCTCACTTTCAGTTAGCTCCAGTAGTAGTATTTGCTTAGGTGCTCCTGTTGTTCTAACTGTTTCAGGGGCAAGTTCATATTTGTGGACTCCGTTGAATTCAACTTCAGCGACGAACACAATATCACCGGTAACAACTACGACTTATACCGTCATAGGTGTTACTGGTGGCTGTAGTGATACAGCCAGTGTTACAGTGATTGTAAATCCTTTACCTATTGTTAATGTGAATGGAGCAATTCCTATTTGTATAGGATCTTCACTTGTGTTGACTGCTACTGGTGCAAATACGTATCAGTGGAGTAATGGAGTTACTACTAATACTTTGAGTGTAGCTCCTACTGCAAATACGACCTATACTGTTACAGGAACAGATGTTAATGGTTGCAATAGTGGTGCCTTTGGTGTCGTTATTGTAAATTTAAACAACACTACTGTGACATTAACTTCCCAGGACACTGCGTGTATAAATGGAGTTACTAATATTCCTTTGTCGGGATTACCACTTAATGTTAATGGTACTTATTCCGGTATTGGAGTAACGGGCAATTTATTTATACCCGCTAATGCAGGAACTGGAGCGCATGTTGTTTCGTATTCTGTTACAGACAACAGTGGTTGTACTGCGTCAGCATCAAAGACAATATGGGTAATAGATGCTCCTGTTGTGGACAGTGTTGATTTGTTGTTGGGTGTGTTGACCGTCTATGGGCATTTCCCATATTCTGTCGAAATGCTAATTGGAAGTTCTGTTTATAATCCTTCGGTGCAAAATAGCTCGAAAGCTGTATTTGCATTAGATAGTGTTATCTACGGGCAAACTATTATCATTCGTAGTAAGATAGGTGGATGTTTTTCAACATTTATTTATCAAGGCTATGCAACCCAGAATAGTTCACTAGTAGATAATGAACAAATCCGAGTTTTTCCGAATCCATTCAATAATAATTTTCAGATTGATGTTCCTTTTGGAATATATGATTTGAATATTATTAATTCGCAAGGGCAAACAATCTTTGCGGGTTCATTTGAAAACAGTTTTGTTTTCGATGGGATGGATATACCTGCCGGTGTTTATCATATTGGTATAACAGGGCAGGACGGTTTGCGTTTTTCGCAAACTGTAGTAAGGCAATAATTGCGTCGATTAGCCACGACGCGAGACCGTGTTCCTTTTTAGGAATGCGGTCTTTTTATTTGTTTTTTTATTTTTTACACAAAAGAAAACTCCGCCTTTTGGGCGGAGCTCTCATTTTTTTTTGCAGATAACGATAAGCCGAATTCTGTTTCCGCCTCATCGGCGGATGATGATTATTTGTCTGGGACTAATGTTGCCATCAGGCTCAAGCGATTCTCCCCTCGATTTCACTCGGGACTAGTCCTGAGCTTGCCGAAGGACACGATCTTGCACGCGCGTAAGTATTTTGCCGTTTCACCCGAACTAAATCGGTTCGTCACTGTTCGCAACTCTACTCTCGCGAGCGACGGGCGTTACCCGCTACGTTTTTCGCTTTTAAAGGCGAAGCGTGTTCGGACTTTCCTCATTTAAAAACCAAAGTTTCTAAACGCAATCATCTGTTATCTGCTTTTGTATCTTACAATACTTGCTTTTTTATTTCAAGTATGCTATACTCTATTTGTGAGTGTGAGGTAAGTCTCACATTAATCGTAAATCAACATAAGTGCCGCAAAAAACACCGCAAGGTGTTTTTTGTTTTTTATTACTTTAAATAAAATACATAAAGATAAAAGTTTTAGAACCATATAAAAAAGTTAGAACAAGCGTTTTTTCACCGCGCATATTTTTCTGCTGAAAAATTGCTATGCTCGGCTACCCGCCTGCGCAATGGTTCAAAAATGCTTATTCTAACTTTTTCTTTTCAAAATTATTTTGAAGCCCAAACACCCGCGACGTGTCCCGTAGTCCAACATAGTTGCAAACTATATCCACCAGAAGGTCTGTCTATGTTTAATATGTCGCCGATGAGGTAAAGATTTGGATAAATTCTCGAACGCATAGTTTTGAAGTCTACTTCGTCGAGTGACACACCACCGCTCGTGATGATAGCTTTTTCTACGCCGAGAAGTTTCTCCACTTGCATATGCAAATCTTTCAATAAATGCGTGAGCTTTTTTCTTTCTTCTTTTGTGACGCTATTACAATTTTTCTCTTGGTCTATTTTTGAGAGCTCCACGATGATTGGCGCTATGGCGCTCGGCACTATTTCTTTCAAAGAATTTTTAAATTTCTTTTTGTCATTTTCTTTAAATATTTCTTGCAGTTTTTTGTCTATCATTCCGTGGTCTTGTTTGGGCAATAAATCAAGCGATATATTTACCGCGCCGTATTTCAACAGTTCGCCGATGTCTTTACTCATATTCAAAACTGTCGGACCACTGACGCCCACGTGTGTGAAAAGTATTTTGCCAATTTTTGCATCTTGTTTTTTCTCATTTTGAAAAATTGTAATTTTAATATCAGACAAGCTCACACCTGCGAGCCTTTTCACCCAAGCATCTTTGATCACCACAGGCACGAGCGATGGCGCGGGGATTATGATTTTATGCCCGATATCTTTCAACCATTTATATGCGTCTCCAGTCGAGCCTGTTTCTGGGCGAGATGTGCCACCTGTCGCTATCACAATATTTTTTCCGTATATTATTTTATTTTTTATTTTTACTCCAGTTATTTTTCCATCTTCACATAATATTTCTGTGACAGGGGAATCAGACAAAACACTCACTTTATTTTTTTTTATATTTTCTACGAGCACGTCCCATACACTTTGTGCCGAGTCTGAGACGGGGAATGTCCGCAATTCATTTTCCACCTTTGTATCCATTTTTCTCATATGAAAAAAGTCCAAAGTCTCTTTCACCGCCCATTGTGAAAAAGCTGAAAATAAAAATTTACTATTGTCCTTGAATTTCAGCAAAAGCTTGCGGTTATCAAATTCAGAATTTGTGACATTGCATCTGCCTCCGCCCGTGATGAGCAATTTCTTGCCAAGGGTTTTGTTTTTCTCAATGACCAATACCTTCGCGCCATTTTCTCCAGCCGTGCCGGCGCACATCATCCCTGAAGCCCCTCCGCCCACTATTATCACATCCCAAATTACTTCTTTTTCCACCTCTTTTTTCATTTCCTAATCTTAACAGAAAATGACATTTTTGGTTAATTTTGATAAAATTATCATGTGAAGAAAAAATTAAAGACAACTAAAAATAATCTTGTAATTTATCAGGCAAAAAATGGAGCCATTGAGTTTCGTGGGGATTTTGGCAAGGAAACTATATGGGCAACACTAAATCAAATTGCTGAGGTTTTTGGAGTGCAAAAGGCTGCTATTTCGAAGCATTTGAGTAATATATACGAAACTGGAGAATTAAATGAACGAGCAACTGTTTCCAAAATGGAAACAGTTCAAATTGAGGGTAATCGTAAAGTTGAACGTGTAATTGAATATTATAATTTAGATGCCATTATATCTATTGGCTACCGTGTTAATTCCAAGACAGCTACTGAGTTTAGAAAATGGGCGACAAAGACCATGCGTGAGCATATTGTAAAAGGCTACACTTTAAACAAAAAAGTTATTCTAAAAAATTACGATCAGTTTTTAAAAAATGTCACTGAAATTCAAGCATTATTGCCGACACATGTAGTCCTCGACCCTAATGCTGTCCTCGACCTTGTAAAAGAATATTCTATGACATGGGCAAAACTTGATGCATATGACAGAGACGCTCTTGTAAAAATAGGCACAACTACAAAAAAGATAAAACTTGCAGGTGAAGAATTATTGCAGGCAATTTTTGGATTAAAAAATGAATTAATTAAAAAAGGTGAAGCCACTGATATTTTTGCAATGGAAAGAAGTTATGGAAATATCTCAGGTATTGTCGGTAATGTGATGCAATCTTTTGGCGGACAAGAAGTTTATAAAACACTTGAAGAAAAAGCTGCGCATCTTTTGTATTTTATGGTAAAGAATCATCCTTTCACAGATGGCAATAAACGCTCAGGCGCTTTTGCTTTTATTTGGTTTTTACATAAAAATGGTGTGAAAGGCGCGCGCAATATAAACCCAGCAGGACTTACAGCCATTACTCTTTTGATTGCAGAAAGTGATCCGCAACACAAAGACAAACTCACAGCTCTCGTTGTGGAACTTTTAAGGGTGAATAAAAAGTAAATGAGTTATTACGCAGACAAAGGGAATAAATATCCGCAGAATCCGGAATTAATTCTGGACTTTCACGGTTACACGACGATGGAATGTAAAGAAGAACTCGATGAGCTTGTCAGAAACAGCGAATATTCGCATGTCCGCATCATAGTGGGCAAAGGGCAAAATAGCGCAAATGGTCCCGTCCTCCCAGACTTTGTCCGCAATTATCTCACGACCCGCAACATCCGCTTTAACCAATCCAAAATCCAAGACGGCGGCGCAGGTGCCTTGGAGGTTTTTTTGTAGTAAAATATATATAGTATGAAAATGAAAGATTTGGAAAAAGTTGATTTGCCTCGCGAGAAGCTCGCCAAATACGGTTCGGAAAAATTAAAAGATTACGAGCTTTTGGCGCTTCTTCTTGGTTCCGGAATAAAAGGTTTGAATGTTTTGGAATTGTCAAAAAAGATTTTGTTGACAATAAAGAAAATTGGAATTAAAAAAATTACTTTGCAAGATTTATTAAAAATAAAGGGACTTGGAAAAGCAAAAGCATCTCAGGTTTTTTCTGTGCTTGAACTTGGCAAAAGGCTTAATAATGAAAACAAACAAGCTGTTCTTTCCGCTCGCGATGTCTGGAATTTTTGTTCTGATATTCGTATAATGCAACGCGAGCATTTTGTGGCTTTTTATTTGGATACCCAAAATTGTTTAATTGAACGACAAACTATTTCAATTGGGACGTTGAATTCGAGTCTTGTGCATCCAAGAGAAGTTTTTGAACCTGCTCTCTCATTTCATGCAGCGAGTGTTATTGTTGCGCACAATCATCCATCAGGAGAACTTGAGCCATCGCCCGAAGACAAGGAAGTCACAAAACGTCTTGTTGAAGCCGGCAAGATTATCGGAATAGACATAATTGATCATGTTATTTTAAGTAAAAAAGGTTATTTAAGTTTTCAACAGAAAAATTTGCTTTAAAAAAGTACGTACGTTATAATGTACCTAGATGATTTCGACAATCATCCATTAAAACTATGAATACAAAAACAACAATTTCAATAACTGATGCCCGCAAGCGCATTTTTGATATTGCCGACGAAGTTCAACTACCAAATAGAATTTATACTTTGACTGCTGATGGTAAACCAAAAATGGTCATGATGTCTGCAGAAGAATATGAATCTTTACTTGAGACTATTTCTGTCTTGGAAGAATTTCCTGATATAAAGAAGGACATTGCGGAAGCAGATGAAGCATTTCGTACCGGAGAATATAAAAAATGGTCAACACTAGATGATTTAAAAAGAGAATGGGGAATGTCAGTAAAGGTCGCAGAAAAACCAAAAAGAAAATATGGCGTTCATACTAGTATTAAAACCAAGAGCAAAAAAAGAACTCACTAATTTAGAAGATATTGATCGTATAAAGGTTAGAGTGGTACTTGAAGCGATTTTAAAAAATCCCTTTTTG
The DNA here is from genome assembly GCA_021413905.1 of Candidatus Nomurabacteria bacterium. Classification (GTDB taxonomy): domain Bacteria; phylum Patescibacteriota; class Minisyncoccia; order Phycocordibacterales; family UBA9973; genus UBA9973. The sequence continues at coordinate 267,100 of JAIOPO010000001.1, read as the reverse complement.
GGTAAAAAACTTAGTGGCGAATTACCAAACCAATATTCCATACGCGCATGGCCTTTTCGTGTTATTTATGAAATAAGAAAAAAAGAACTTGTTATTTTAATCTTACGTATTCGCCATCGCAAAGATGTGTATAAATAAATCTAGAAACACTAGGAAATAAGGGTATTTTGTGGTATTATTTCTTTTAATGGATAAAAAATCCCTTACAGAGCAAGATATTTGTTCAAAGTACGTTTTACCAGCTATTACTAAAAGTGGCTGGAATTTAAGGTATCAAATACGTGAGCAAGTTTCATTTACAGCAGGAAAAATTATCGTTCGTGGAAAAACAGTATCTCGTGGTGAACAAAAACGAGCTGATTTTATTCTTTATTATAAAAATGATTTACCTATAGCTATCGTAGAGGCAAAAGACAATAAACACGCTGTCGGTTCTGGAATGGAGCAAGCACTTGGGTATGCGGAAACTCTTGATATTCCTTTTGTGTATAGTTCAAACGGAGATGCTTTTATCGAGCATGATCGATTTGTGACCGATGGTGTCAAAGAGCGAGAAATTTCTTTAGAAAAATTTCCTACACCAGAAGAACTTTATGAACGCTATAAAATAGCCAAAGGAATTACAGAAAATATTGAATCAATTATCGTTGAAGATTATCATCAAGAATTAAATGGAAAATCCCCTCGTTATTTCCAACGTGTTGCTATCAATCGTGCGGTAGAAGCTGTTGCTAAGGTTCAAAACAGAATTTTACTCGTTATGGCGACAGGTACAGGGAAAACATATACAGCATTTCAAATTATTTGGCGTCTTTGGAAATCAAAAACTAAAAAACGAATTCTTTTTCTCGTAGATAGAAATATTCTTGCCGATCAGACGATGATTAATGACTTCAAACATTTTGGTGACAAGATGACAAAAATTCAAAATAGAAATGTCGATAAGTCATATGAAATATATTTAGCTTTGTATCAAGGTATCACTGGCACCGAAGAGGAAAATAATATTTTTAAACAATTTTCTCCAGATTTTTTTGACCTGATTATTGTAGACGAGTGTCACCGTGGAAGCGCAAAAGAAGATTCTGCGTGGCGTGACGTTCTTAATTACTATTCAAGTGCGACCCAGATAGGACTTACGGCGACACCAAAAGAAACAAAAGATATTTCTACGCAATCATATTTTGGCGAACCTATTTATACCTACTCACTTCGTCAAGGTATCGACGACGGTTTCCTAGCTCCATATAAAGTTATTCGCATAATTCTAGATCGAGATGTTGAAGGTTATCGCCCAGAAATCGGAAAGACTGACAAATATGGAAATGAAATTCCAGATCGTATTTATAATACAAAAGATTTTGATCGTGATTTGGTTATTGATGAGCGTACAGAATTAGTCGCAAAGAAAATTACTCAATATATGAAAGAAACTGATCGTATGCAAAAAGCAATAATTTTTTGTGTTGATATTGATCATGCGGTGCGTATGCGTCAAGCACTCGCAAATGAAAATGCAGATTTTGTAGCACAAAATAGAAAATACATCGTTCGTATTACTGGAGATAATGATGAAGGAAAAAGAGAATTAGATAATTTTATCGATCCTGAGAATCCATACCCAGTTATTGCAGTGACTTCAAAACTTATGACCACTGGTGTCGACGCACAAACATGCAAACTCATTGTCCTTGATCAAAATATCGGCTCTATGACTGAATTTAAACAAATCATCGGCCGTGGTACACGTGTACGCGAAGATTATAATAAAATGTATTTTACGATTATGGATTTTCGAAATGTTACAGAGCTTTTTGCTGACCCTGATTTTGATGGTGAACCTGTTGTTATTTACGAACCAAAAGGTGATGGACCGATTGAGCCACCAGATGATGAAATAAATGAAGATCCAATATATCCAAAACCAAATGTAAATATAGGTCCTATTACTATTGGCGAACCTAGAACAAAACTATATATAAATGGTGTGGATATAAAAGTTATTAACGAGCGAGTTCAATATATCGGTGAAGACGGTAAGCTCATTACGGAATCCTTAAAAGACTATTCTAAGAAAAATATTTTGAGTGAGTATGCGTCACTCGATTCATTTCTACAAGCATGGAAACAGAGTGATAAAAAGGAAGCTATTATTGAAGAGTTAAAAAGTAGAGGTGTATTTTTTGAAGAGTTAGCAAAAGAAATAGGGAAAGAATTAGATCCTTTTGATTTAATTTGTCATGTTGCTTACGGAAAGAAACCGTTAACTCGAACAGAACGTGCAAATAATGTAAAGAAAAATAATTATTTTGCAAAATATGAAGGCAAGGCACGTGAAGTTATTGATGCGCTTTTAGAAAAATATGCAGATACTGGTATCACAGCTATTGACGACATTGGTGACTTGCAAGTTTCTCCATTTACAAATTTTGGAACCCCAATACAAATTGTGAATGACATTTTTGGTGGACGAGAAAATTATTTAGAAATTATTAATCAAATACAGTTAGCTTTGTACGTATAAATTTATGGCCATTCAATCAATCATAAAAAATATTCAAGATATCATGCGTAAAGACGCTGGGGTAGACGGCGACGCACAGCGACTTTCACAGCTCGTGTGGCTTTTATTTTTGAAGATTTTTGATGATAAAGAAAAAGAGTATGAACTTCTTGATCTCAAGTATCATTCTCCGATTCCTGAAGTTCTTCGCTGGCGTAATTGGGCTAGTAATGCCGAGGGGATTACTGGTGACGAAATGCTTGATTTTATAAACAATAAGCTATTTAAACAACTCAAGAGTTTGAAATTCAATGAAAATGATGATCCTAGAGGTCTTATTGTTAAAGAAGTTTTTGAAGATACTTACAACTACATGAAGTCTGGTACTCTCATTCGTCAAGTGGTAAATAAAATAAATGAAATAGATTTCAATAGTAAAGACGATCGTCATCATTTCAACGAAATTTATGAACATTTATTGAAAGGACTTCAAAATGCAGGTAATGCTGGTGAGTACTATACACCGAGACCACTTACGAATTTTATTGTCAGTACTCTTGATCCAAAATTAGGTGAAAGTATTCTTGACCCTGCATGTGGTACTGGAGGATTCCTTATTAGTGCACTTGAGTATGTCAGAAGTAGTGGAGAAGTAAAAACAAAAAAAGATGAAACTAAAGTTCAACAACAAATTCGTGGAGTAGAATTAAAACCGCTTCCGCATTTGCTTGCTATTACCAATATGATTTTGCACGGCGTAGAAATTCCTCAGCAAATTCGTCGTGGTGATATGCTTTCTACTCCACTTCGTGATTATGGTCCAAAAGATCGTGTAGATATTATTATTGCCAATCCTCCTTTCGGTGGAAGTGTCAAAGACGGCACAGAGGCAAATTTTCCTGCGGATTTTCGCACAAAAGAAACTGCAGATCTTTTCCTTGTATTATTTATGAGTCTTTTGAAGCCTGGTGGAAAATGTGGAATAGTTTTACCTGATGGTTCTCTTTTTGGCGAAGGTGTAAAATCTCGTATTAAAGAAAAGCTTCTTGAGGAATGTAATGTACATACCATTGTCCGCTTGCCAGCAGGTGTTTTTCAGCCGTATGCTGGGGTAAATACGAATCTTGTATTTTTTACAAAAGGCCAACCAACAAAAGAAGTTTGGTATTATCAGATGCCATTGCCTGCGGGGTTGAAACAATATACGAAGAATAGAGGTATCACCGATGCGGAGTTTGAACCAGTAATAAAATGGTTTAAAAATAAAAAAGCGAGTGATAATGCATGGAAGGTTTCAATCGCGGATATTCGTGCAAAGAATTTTAATTTGGATTTCAAGAATCCAAAGGGTGCTGAGGTAGAAGAAGAATTCGGGTCGAAAGAATTGGTCGAGAGGATTTTAGGAAAGGAAGAGGAGATTAAGAGAATTATTAGTAATTTAAAATATAAGATTTTAATGCTAAAATGATTATATGAAAGATAACAAGTTAAAACAAAAAAATGCAACTACTCAATTTTTGATTTTCACCGCAGAATCCGGGAAACCGCAAGTAGAAGTCCGCGTTGAAGATGAAATGGTATGGCTTACTCAAAAAATAATGGCAGAGCTTTTTGATGTGTCAATACCAACTATAAATGAACATTTAAAAAATATCTTTGAAACCCTTGAATTAAAAGAAGATTCAGTTATTAGGAATTTCCGAATAACTGCTACTGATGGTAAAGAGTATGATACGATGCATTATAATCTTGACGTAGTTATTGCTGTTGGGTATCGTGTTAACTCAAAAAGAGCAACAGATTTTCGTATTTGGGCAACTCAAATATTGCGTGATTTTATTATTAAAGGTTTTGCTTTAGACGATGAACGTTTAAAGAACGGTAAAAAATTCTTTGGTGTCGATTATTTTCGTGAACTTTTGGAGCGTGTACGTTCTATTCGTGCCAGCGAGCGACGCATTTGGCTTCAGATAACAGATATTTTTGCTGAATGTAGCATTGATTATGAAAAGGACACACAACAAGCAAAAGATTTTTATGCAATGGTGCAAAATAAATTCCATTATGCTATTACAGGGCAAACTGCGGCAGAAATTATTTATACAAAAGCTGATGCAACTCAGCCAAATATGAACCTTACAACTTGGAAAAATTCTCCCGGCAGGATATTGCAATCCGATGTCACAATTGCAAAAAATTATTTACAAGAAGATCAAATCAAAAGTCTCGAGCGTAGCGTGAGCAGTTTTTTTGATTACATTGAAGGTATTATTGAACGAAAGGAAACATTTACTATGGCTGAATTTGCAGAGAGTGTAAATAAGTTTTTAACTTTCAATGAGTACAAGATTCTAGACGGCAAAGGACGTATTTCTGCAGAACAAGCAAAAGAAAAAGCCCTAGATGAATATAAAGAATTTAATAAATATCAAAAAATAGAGTCTGATTTTGAAAAAGAAGTCAAAAAGATTTTAGATAAAAATAAAGAGGAATAATTAAATTATTTATGGCAAAAATTATAAATCCGTTCTATAAAATATCTTTTCTTGAATACAGAAAAACAAAACCTGAAAAATCCGGACAGATTTTTCAGGTTGATTTAAAGAAACCGAAGATAAAAAATAAGGTCGAGAGGATTTTAGGGAAGGAAGAGGAGATTAAAAAGATTTTAAAGAATATATAAATTATGTTAATTACTACTCAAGGATTTAGAGCATTTAATGAATATGATTTTTCATCGACATTAGCTGCTCAGATAAAAAAAATACAAGATGAAGTTGGTTTAATCATAAAAAGTGGAAATAGCGCTGATATTTCTAAACTTTCAGATAAATATAAAATCTTACCCTTAACTTTCTATCCAGAACAAATAACTCTTACAATTGAATCCGCTGAAATTCCAGCTGAATATTTTCCTCAATCATACTGGGTTGAGCGAGGAGAACATTACAAAAAAGATGTTATAAGATTTCATTTACCATTCTCAGGTGATAAGAGTCTTTTGAAGTGCGCGCCCTCTCCAAGAATTCTTCAAACTGAAGAGATTGATATCATTGATAATGATATTGTTTTTGAGGTGATAAAATTTTCCGATGAAACGGGCCCTATTACTCAAGAGAAAGAAAAAGTTATCAAATTTTTATTAAGTCAATCTGAGTATTTAAATCGGCAAATTGAACAATATAATAGTAATATAGATAAAGCTATCTCGGAGGCAGAACAAAAAACAAATATTGAAATATCAAAAGATGAAGATTTTTTTAAACAGTTAGGAATTCCTAAAAAAGAAGAATTTAAAAACAACTCTCAAGTAATTGAAAAGTCTTCTAATCTTACTGAAAAAAAGTTAACTGAGTTTGATGTCTTTATTTGTCACGCAAGTGAAGATAAAGATTTTGTAAATATTTTAGCTCAATCTTTAAAAGATGCAGGTTTTTCTGTTTGGTACGATTCTTTTGTTGTTGGTTGGGGAGATGATTTAAGACCTACCATTGATAATGGTCTTAAGAATTCCCGCTACGGAATCGTTATTTTTTCGAAAGCATTTCTTTCAAAGAAAAAATGGACTGAATACGAATTAAATGGACTTTTTTCTAAAGAGAAAAATGGTAAGAATGTTATTTTACCAATTTGGCATAATATTACTCGTGAGGATATTTCTCAATATAGTCTTACTTTTGCAGATCGAATTGCAAAAAAATCTGATAATATAAATGAGATAATTTTAGAATTAAAAACAATTTTAGAATCTAAAAGATAATCATGGCAAAACAAAATTTACAAAGTAAATTACTTGACAAATCAGTTGCTTCTATTATTTCAGCAATAGAGATTTATAATAAGCCAGATTTTGCGTATAGAGAAGAAATATTTTCTATATTACTAGTTAATGCTTGGGAACTATTACTTAAAGCAAAAGTTTTAAAAGACAACAAAAATAAAGTTTCAAGTATTCAAGTTCAGTCCAAAACAAAGACGAAGAAAGGTGATCCAGTTAAAAGGTTTTATCCAAAGGAAAATAGGAGCGGTAACCCGTATACTTTGGAGATATTTAAACTAATAGAACTTTTAAAGTTACCAAAAGTAGTAAAAGATAATTTAGAAGCAATAATTGAAATTAGAGATAATAGTATACATTTCTATAATAGTGATAAATATTTATCAAAAAAAATACAAGAAATATGCACAGCTTCTTTAAAAAGTTACCTAGAATTTACTTCTGATTGGTTTAGTTACGATATGAGCAAATATAATTTTTATCTAATGCCAATCTCTTTTTTTCATCCATACGAAATTGAAAGTTTTTCTGTGAACAAACAAACAGTTCAAGAGAAAAATCTACTAAAATATTTTAAATTAAAAGAGAGAAAAAATCCTTATACTGAAAACTCCCCACATAATTTTTCATTAAATTTAGTTACAAAGTTTGAAAAAGGGTCATCTGGAATAAATACAGTCAGGGTTGGAAAAAAAGGAGCATCAGTTTTTATTAGTGAAGAAAGTCTATTTAAAACTAAATATACAATTAATAAAAAAGATTTAGTTTCTTCTTTAAAAAATAGATATAGTGATTTTAAGCAAAATAGTGTATTTAATAAAATTATTGAGGAAATAAAAAGCAAAGATGTATTTTGTAAATTCAGTTATTTAGATCCTGTAAAAAAGAGTGGTATTAAAAGAGCCTTTTTCTCTTCAGAAGTATATAAGGAAATGGATAAACATTACACAAAAATATGAAAACTAACTGGCAAATAAAAAAACTAAGTGAGATTTGTGAAATCGTTGGCGGAGGTACTCCAAAAACTGGTATTTCAAAATATTGGGGTGGTGATTTGTGTTGGGTAACACCAAAAGATCTTGGACGACTTGATAGTTTTCAGATTTCTGAAACTGAACGAAAAATTTCTGAATCAGGACTCAAAAATTCTTCAGCTCAAAAATTACCTATTGGGTCCGTTATATTATCATCTCGCGCACCGATTGGTTATGTCGTTATAAATACAGTACCAATGGCAACAAATCAGGGTTGCCGTAGTTTTATTTGTGGTTCAGAGATATTTAATAAATATTTATATTATTTTTTATTTTCAAATACAGAGTTATTAAATTCTTTAGGTAGTGGCTCAACATTTTTAGAGGTTTCAGGTTCACGATTAAAAGAAATTGAAATCCCACTTCCACCACTTGAAATTCAAAAGAAAATTGTGGAGATTTTGGATGAGAAATTTGCAAAGATTCGGGAGGTGAAAAGTTTGCGCGAACAATCAATCGCTGAAACAGAAAAAATCCTCTCCCAAACCCTCCGTGAAATTTTTGAAGAGGGTAAAGAAAAAGGCTGGGAGGAAGTATTTTTAAAAGATATTGCAAAATATTCTATAGGTTTAACTTACTCTCCTAGTGATGTTGGTTCAAAAGGAACTATAGTTTTAAGATCCTCCAATGTGCAAAAGGACTTAATTGATTTATCTAGTTTGGTTAGAGTTGAAAAGAAAATAAAAGAAGAACTCTTTGTGAAAGACGGAGATATTTTAATGTGTAGTAGAAATGGAAGTAAAAGACTAATTGGGAAAACTGCAATGATTAAAAATCTTACTGAGAAAATGACATTCGGTACGTTCATGACAATTATTAGAAGTGAAAATAATGCTTACCTTTATTATTTCTTTAAGTCTAAGTTATTTTTTGATCAGTTTAGTGCTGGTGGGGGTCCAATGATAAATCAAATAACTAAATACATGCTAGATGACATAAAACTCATAATTCCACCATTCTCAGAACAGAAGAAAATTGTTGAACGATTGGATACACTTTCAGAAAAAATTCGTCAAATGGTAGAATTACAAAAATCACAACTTGAAGATTTTAAAAAATTAGAAAAATCATATCTCCGTGAAGCTTTTAATGGGGAATTGGTGTAGATAAAGTCATGCCAACCATCAAACATCTAAACGGACTTAATTATCGGGTGCGAAATACGGTGCGGGGGAGGAAGGTTTTGATAAGTGTGGGGGCGGATGGGGCGGTATATGTCTCGAAAGGTGCGCGGGTGAGTTTGGGTAGTGTGGAGAAAATAATGCGGGAGAAATGGGATTGGGTGCAGAGTAAAATAGCGGAGCAGAAAGCTAAACCGCAGAAAATCTTGGCGCATTGTTCGATAAAGGATTTTAGTGAGAATAAGGAGAGAGCCCGCGAGCTTGCGAGCGGGCGACTGGAGCATTTTAATAATTTTTACAAATTTAATTTTAAGAAAGTTTACATACGAAATCAAAAATCCCGATGGGGAAGCTGTTCAGGGAAAGGCAATTTGAATTTTAATTATAAAATAGTTTTCTTGCCCGCGGAACTCGCAGACTATATCATCGTGCACGAGCTGTGCCATTTAAAAGAGATGAATCATTCAGCAAGGTTTTGGGCACTCGTAGCACAACAAATCTCTGACCACAAGCAAAAAAGAAAAGCTATACAATTGTATTAAGTCGCTTAAAAAATTTTAATTTGCTAATATAAAATTATGAAGATAAATTCTGTAAAATTTTTAAAGGGGATTGTGGAGGATGACGCAATATTGACGGACGGCGTGCCACAAGTGGCTTTTATTGGGCGCTCCAATGTGGGCAAGTCCAGCCTCATAAATGCTTTGACGCATAGCACGGTATCTCGCACCAGTTCTTTGCCAGGGAGCACGCAAGAGATAAATATTTTCCTTGTAAATAGCAATCTATATTTCGTGGATTTGCCGGGCTATGGATACGCGCAAGCTTCCGGACGAGGCAAAGAAAAGATTTATGATTTGATAGATTCATATTTATTTAATACAAATTTTGACCAAAAGAAAGTGGTGTTTATCGTGGATGCTTCTGTGGGGATGACGGATAAAGACATCGCAATGTATCAAGAGCTGGTGAATCAGCATAAAGACTTCGTAATTGCGTTGTCTAAAATAGACAAATTGAATCAATCACAATATCACAACAGCATCAAAGAAATTAAAAAAACAGTCGGCGAACACAAACTCTTGCCTTTCTCCTCAAAAGAAAAAAAGGGACTGAAAGAAATAATAAATGAAGTTTTAGGGTAATTGTCAAAAAAACTCTTTTTGTTTGTGTTTAATATTTTGTTTTGATATAATTAATCTACATTATTCTTTTATTATTTTAATTTTTCAAAAAATGTACAAAAAATATATTTATATCGTAAGTCTGTTGTCAGTTTTTTTCTTTAGTCTCTTTGTTGGTAATGTTTTTGCAGTTGATAATGCTCCAGTTTCTAAAAATTTATCCAAAATAAAAAATATTTCAACTACAATACCTAAAAGTAATATTTTCAGAGGAGTTATTTCCAGTATAGACAATGGTACTATCACTGTCACGGAATCTCATATTTCAAAAATTAATAAAAATAAAAAAGAAAATAAGAAAAATACAAATAATAAAAAAAATATAAAGAATAAAGATCTACTAGTTAGTACTTTCTCATTAAATGACAAAACAGAGTTTTTAGTTAAGGGTATCCAAAATCCTTCAATTTCAGATTTTAAGGTAGGAGACAATGTCACTGTATTTTCCAAAGAAAACAATAATGCATATATTGTATCAAAAGTTAAAAATATTATTGAAATGAAAAATGCAAACAATTTTTTTAATAGTAAAAAAAATGGTTCTCTTAAAAAGATAAAAACTAAAAAATAATTTTATCTTATATGTCACCACATCATTTTTTTAAGTTATTAAAAAAGATATCAAAAACTTTTTTGTTTAGTTTGTTTATTTTTAGTTTTATTGTCGCACCTATTTCACCTATTATTCCAATACTCGGTATAAAAATAGCCAACGCTGTTCCTGTTGGTGGTTTGTATGTCACTGTACAAAGAGAGTTTGATAACACAAGTTTAGATAATGCTTCAGTGGATGTTCGTTGTAATAGTGGAACTTGGCAGAATATCGGTGTTATTTCTAGTGGTAATATTAGTATTAACTCTTTTTCTTTTTCAAGTTACTTGTCTGCTTCTGCTTCTTGTATTAGTGGGACTTATGTTGATGTGAGAGTAAGTCTCGATGGATATGTCACACATGAAATGGATAATCTTTTTTTGGTTAATTTTGATAATCCAGACACATTAGATACTTGGACTTCAAGTTCAACACATACTGCGAATTTTACAAATTCGGACGCCCTTCTTTTTTCTCATAAAATTACAGTAACTGATTCTGATACAAGTAATCCAATATCTGGTGCTAGTATCAATGCTGGCCCGGCTGTTTGTGTGGAATCATCAACACCAGGAGATTATCTTTGTCCTATTGGTTTGAGCGAGGATGATAATGATGCATTTGTGACTGTCTCTGCTTCTGGATATTCAAGTGCTAATACTATTTTGAATGATCGTGCTTTGAGTACAAATAGTCAAGCTTTGGAAAGTCAGGCTTTATTGGTTGCTTTAGCCCCGAGTGTTGTGATAAATTCACCGATTTCCGATACTATTTCAGTATGGAATCCTTCTATTTCTTGGGATACAGCTGTTACTTGCAGTTATAAATTTGATACAGATGAATATTCTAGCATTTCTTGCGGTAATGATATTCCAGAACCATCAACAGGTGAACATACATTATATGTAAAAGGTATTGATGGTAATACTAATCAAACTGAAACAAGCGTAAATTTTACATATAGTAAAGCTAATACTAATGCGAATTATCGTTATGTAAAATGGGAAATTACAAAAAGAAGAGATGCTGTTTGTTGTGTTCAAGTGAAAGAATTTATTCCTTTGTATAATGGTGAAGTCGCAGTTTGGCCAGAAGGAACTACAGCTACTAATCCAGGTGGTAGTAATAATCCAAATGATTCAGAAGGAGCAATGAAAATTATTGACGGAGTAGATTCTTCTAGTAAATGGTTGGATCAAAATTTTGATAATGACGGAGGAGATCCTCAATTGGGGAATTCTACTGTAGTCATAGATACTGGTGTTGGTCATTCAATTTTATTTAATGGTTATCGTTTTAAAACAGGAAACGATGAAATAGGAAGAGATCCTATAAGTTGGAAATTGTACGGTAGTATGGATGGTAATACTTGGACACTTTTAGATGATTTATCTGATCAATATGTAACTATCGTCAGAAGTAATCTAACAGAAGATTTTAATTTTCATTATGATCCAAATGCTGAATTTTTAGATGGTGATGGAAGTTCCGGGAATCCTTATCAAATAAATTCTTGTGCTCAGTTTGAACATATTAATTCTCATCTTTCTAGTTATTTTATTTTGATGAGAGATTTGGAATGTGCAGGAGAACATAATAATATAATCATAGATCCAGGATCGATGTATGGTGGTTTCCAGGGAAATTTTGATGGAAATGGTCATAATATTGATGTGTCTATAAACTATGAAGGAGACAATGCCGGTCTGTTTTCTTTTTTACATAATGCTACAGTTTCTAAATTGAGCATATCTGGTTCTGTTCAAAATATAGGATCCGGTCTTGGAGGTTTAACCGGTTTTTCCAATAATTCTATTATTGATCAGGTTATTAATAAGGCAAATATAACTGGAGATAGTCATGTCGGAGGAATTGTCGGTAGTTTGGGAAATAATTCTCAGATTACAAATTCATACAATATAGGAAATATTATTTCTAATTTTGGTAACGTCGGAGGAATTGCCGGTACTGTTTCTTTATCTAGTGTTGTAAATAGTTATTCAAGAGGGACAGTATTTTCTGAACAAACGAATACAGGAGGTCTTGTTGGTGTTATTCAATCAGGGGCAGTTATACAAAATAGTTTTAGTGTTGCTAGTGTGAATTCTGGTAGTTATCATGGAGCAATATTTGGTATTAATCAAACATCAGACAGTGTTGGCTCTATGCTTTCTAATGTTTTTTGGGATACCTTAAGAAGTACACAGTCGGCTTGTGGAAATACGAATTCTGGAGATCCTTATTTGGGGGATTTGGCTACTTGTGAAAATAAAAACTCTATTGGATCTGAAATGGATTATTTTAAAAACACTTCATCTGTTTTTCCCTTTTTAGGACATTGGGATTTTAGTTCAGAACCAATTTGGGATTCTGCTAGTAATGAATATCCAACATTACACAATGTGTTAAATGATGAAGGTCCCGTAAATGATCGTCCTGTTATTCATATTTCTAGTTGTAGTGATTTTGAAAATATAAATAATCTTTTAGATGAAAGTTTTGTTTTGGACGGCAATCTTTCTTGTGCAGGAGAAGGAAATTCAATGATGATAAATTCGGGTGTTTTTTCAGGAAGTCTTGATGGAAATGGTTATACTATTACTATAAATCTTGACGGTGAGGGTGATCCAAATATCGGTCTTTTTTCTGAACTCAGTGATACTGCTAATATTCAAGATTTACATCTTGCTGGAAATGTTCAAAGTATAAATGGTTCGACAATTGGTGCTCTTGCTGCTATTGCTAATGGCGCGACAATTACAGATGTATATTCTTCTGTTGATGTTTCAGCTGGTTCTGGAAATAATATCGGTGGACTTGTGGGTGTAGCATATGGAACTACTATCAGTGGCGGTGAATTTAACGGAACAATTAATGGAAATAGTAATATTGGAGGTGTTGCAGGTTATGCATCAAATGTCACTATAAGTGATGTGACTTTTTCTGGAATAGTAAATGGTAGTTACTGTACTGGAGGCGTTGTCGGATATTTAAGCACAGATATTGAATCAAATATTTTAAATTCAAATGTTTCAGGAGATGTAAATGCTGATGGTTCTCAAGTTGGAGGATTGATTGGTTATTCAGATGTTTATGATGCTGGAAATTTAGATGTTCATGGCAATACAATTACTGGAGATGTTACACTTTCTAGTTCAAGTTATTATCTTGGAGGTTTGATAGGTTTTGTTGAAGGATATTCAACAGGAAATGGTAATATCAATATAGAGATTTTTTCTAATACCATAGAAAATGGATTAATCGATGGTTCTAATGGTGCTTTTTCTGTCGGTGGACTTTTAGGTGAGATTGATGTTTATGATGATAGTGGTTCTGGTGTAATAGTTACTACTATTCATGACAATGAATCAAATGATGATATTCTAGGAGGTTCTCAGTATACTGGAGGTTTGATAGGGTATTCTTATGTTAACAATAATAGCAATAATGATACTACTAATTTTTATATATTAAATAATAATGTAACCGGAGATATAAGTGGTGATTCGTATATCGGAGGTATTGCAGGAGAAATTGATGCTGAAATTTTTGGAAATAATAATTTAGATTTTCAATTTAATAATAATTCTTACACAGCAGGATCTGTGACAGGTACTTCTAATTCTGTTGGAGGTCTTGTCGGGTATTATTATCTTTTTGACAATAGTTCTTACGATTTAACAAATCAATTTAAGTATAATTATTCAAATGGTGTCATCTCTGGTAATTCAAATACTGGTGGACTTATTGGTTTTTTAGACACAACTGGTTCTCATGTAGATATAGATTTCAGAGAAAACTTTTTTGGTGGAGAAAATTCAAGTGTTAATTCTACAGGTCTTGCTCAAAATATGTTTGATGGATTTTTTGCAGGAGGCTTGGTTGGTTTTTCTAATACGAACGATACTCCTTTTACGATTATAGATTCATATGTAAATACAAATATTTCAGGTTGGGCTATTGTCGGAGGTCTTGTTGGGTATAATTATCCAGAAATAAGTGTTGTTAACTCTTATTCAAAAGTAAATTTAAATGGTACTGGTTTTTCTAGTTCTGGAACTGCTGGAGGTTTGATCGGTTATGAAGGGGAAGGGTTTGGCCCAGGAACAGGAATTATAAATATTCAAAATTCTTTTGCTTCTGTTCAATTTTCAAATTTTGGTGCGGGGTATATTGGTAATATAGTAGGTGATTATGTTGGAACATTAAATACAATTAATACTTTTTATAATGATTCAACACCAGAAGTCTATTGTTCTAATCAAGGTCCCAATGATGATTGTAACGGAGTAAATGTAAATGATAATCCTTATTATTTTGTTGGTAATAATGCAAATTTTCCTTTAAATTTTTTCGATGTAGATGTGTGGTCTTTTGTTGCTGGTTCATTTCCAACTTTAATTAATGTTTCAGGTGATGATATTGCTTTATTTGATGGTGGTTCTGGAACAGTAGAAGATCCGTATCAAATTTCTTCTTGTATACAATTACAAAATATAAATCAAAATCAAAGTGCAAATTATATTTTAACTGACAATATAGATTGTAATTCTGATACGCATGAAGGTGGACCATTGTATAATATAGGATATGGTTTTACACCGATTGATCAATTTTCTGGTATTTTTGATGGTGATGGATATACAATAAATGATTTGTATATCAATAATTCAAGTAGTAATAATATTGGACTTTTCTCTTATGTACAACAAGGAGCTATTATTAAAAATGTAGGATTAGAAAATGTAGACATTACTGGAGCTGATTTTACAGGAGGACTTGCTGGAGAAAATTATCTTGGAAAAATTTATAATGTATATGTAAATGGAAACGTCCATGGTGTAGATGTAGTCGGAGGTGTTGTTGGAAGTAATAATGATTATTCTAATTTTATTGTAAATTCTTATTCTGGTGCAAATGTAACTGGAAGTAGTAATGTCGGAGGTTTTGTTGGACAAAATGTGGGTCAAATTATGAATTCTTATGCAACTGGAAATGTTTCTGAAATTGGAGGCGATAATTTTACTGGAGGTTTTGTGGGATATAATGAGTACGATGGAGTTATAAAAAATTCTTATGCAACTGGAAATGTTTCAAGTGAAGGTTTTTTTACTGGAGGTTTTGTGGGATATTATGCAAGTCTTGATATTTTAAATTCATTTTCATCTGGTAATGTTGACCAAGGATTAAATACTGATTATGTCGGAGGCTTTGCTGGCTCAGGAGATGATTATCTCACTGGTTTAGATTATTATGATCAGGTTGCCAGTGGTCATAATTATTGTGTTGGTATATTCGGTGATTGGGCTCCTTCTTGTGTTTCTGTTAATGATATTCAAACATATTATTCTAATAATTCTGTAAATTCACCTCTTGATAAATGGGATTTTTCTTCAGCATGGTCAACAAATATTTCTGGTTATCCAACACTTAGACAAGGTAATCTTTTTTCAGGAACAGGTTCTGGTACAGATATAGATCCTTATGTTGTGACATCTTGTTCTCAATTTAAAGAAATAAATAATTTTGCTTTGCTTGATTCAAGCTTTTTATTGGATGCAGATTTAGATTGTGCAGATGATGGAACTCAAATTATGGTTGGGAATATTATTCCTTTTACCGGACATTTTGATGGAAATGGTTATAGTATTAATATTGATATTGATAATACAGATGGAACTTATCATGATGTTGGACTTTTTGTATCTTTAAATCAAAATGCTCTGATAGAAAATCTAACTGTAACAGGTGATATTTTGAGTCCATATAATGTAGGTGGAATTGTTTCAGAGATTAATAATAGTGCTATTCAAGATAGCTCTTCTTATGTAAATATTACTAGTACAGCAAATGATGGATGGAATCCGCTGATAGGTGGTATTGCAGGTTATACCGTTTCTTCTTCATTATCAAATGATAATTATCATGGAAATATTTCTGTAGCTGATTCAGTTTGGTCTGTTGGAGGTTTAGTTGGATATGAAGATGAGGATACAACTATCTCTGACGGTAGTTATTCTGAAGGTGATATTTCAATTCTTTCTGGTGCTAATGTTGGTTATGCTGTCGGAGGACTTGTAGGCTGGGCAACTTATGCAATAATAGAAGATTCTTATTCTAATACAAATATAAGTTCTTTGTCTTATTCTAATAATACAGGAGGACTTGTCGGTCAGAGTGAAAATTCATCTATATATAGAACATATGCAACAGGTGATATTTATTCTATCGGTGCATATGTCGGAGGGCTTATGGGTGATGTTATTGATAGTGAAGTTTATGATAGTTATTCTACTGGTACTGTGTCTTGTAATGATGTTTGTGGTGGCCTTATTGGAGTAGTTGCTAATTCTAATGTTTTTAATAGTTATTCTTCGAGTACTATCGTGGGTATATCATCTAGTTTTAATTCTCATATTTCTTCTTTTATTGGTCAAGCTTTAAATGCGTCTCATATAGAAGGGAACTTTTCAGTGGGTTCTGTTACTTTTTGGAATGGAAATGAAATAACAAATACACCAGGAGTTAATGATACATATATTGGAGGTATTGTCGGACAAGAAAATTCTAATTTAGGTTTAAATGAAATAATCAATAACTCTTATGATCAGATAAATACTGGTGTGAATCAATGTATTGGAGATAATACTCCTGGTGGACAAAATGGATCTAGTAATTCTGATTGTAATCCTGTAAATACAATAGAAACTCCTAATGAAAATTATTTTAAAAATGATAATTCAAATGCACCTTTAAATAGTTTTAATAATACTAATTGGGTTTTTACTGAAAATTATTATCCTACACTTGCTAATCTTTCTTCTGATGATCCGAATGTTTATTATACTCAAGGTGATGGTTCTCCCGAGAATCCTTATCAAATAAATTCTTGCACAGGACTTCAAAATGTTAACAATGATTTAAATGCATCATATATACTTACACAAAACATAGATTGTTCAGATACTATAAACTGGAATTCTGGGCAAGGGTTCGAGCCACTTGGAAATGATGATTATTTATTTAATGGTAATTTCAATGGAGCAGGTTATAAAATAATAAATTTATTTATAAATATAAATTCTAGTTTAGGTGTCGGTTTGTTCGGTGAAACAAATTCATCTGCTGTAATTGAAAATCTTGGGGTGGAAAATGAAAATATTACAAATGCTTCATCTTATACAGGAGGTCTTGTTGGTTATAATGAAGGAACAATAAGAAATGTGTATACGACAGGTAGGGTTACTTCAGAAGGTACTTATACAGGAGGACTTGTTGGAGTTAATGATGGTTTAACAACAATTGATAAATCATTTTCAAATGTTACTGTGGTGGGAGCTGTAGCTTCAGGAGGTCTTATTGGTGAAAACCATGGAACTATTTCTGATTCTTATGCAACTGGTTCTGTCTCAGGTGGTCAATATGTTGGTGGTCTAACAGGAATTAACTTTTATATTATTTCAAGTTCTTATGCAACTGGTTCTGTTTTTGGAAATGGATCAACCCATGGAGGAGGTTTGACTGGATATTTAAATGGAGAGATTACAGATTCTTTTGCTGTTGGTCGTGTTTCTAATTTTTCTTCTTTGTCAGGAGGTCTTATTGGTGAATATGTTAATGGTGCACTTATAAATAATTTTTACGATCAAATAAGAACAGAACAATCTGGTTGTTCTCAGGGTTCTGATATTAGTGGTTGTTCTGCTGTTAATACTATTGGAAACCCAGATACAAATTATTTTAAAAACAATAATACAAATGAACCGCTCGCTAGCTGGGATTTTAATGATACTAATATTTGGGATACTTCAACTTCTTATCCTTTACTTCATGGAAATACAATCAGTGGTATTTCTTTTGTAAATCCAACTCCAGAAAATAATAGTTCTCAATCTAGTTCAGTTGCAGAAATAAATATGGATAGTTCTAGTATTGGTGCAAATCATTATGCATTTACAGATATCGATAATTCCCTAGTTGCTTTTTGGAGATTTGAAAATAATGCAAATGATGACACATCTTCTTCTAATGGTATTTGGCATGGTACTGAAACATATTCAACAGGAAAATTTGGTAAAGCGGCTAATTTTAATGGTAATAGTTATATTAGTACAACTTTACCAAGTACAATAACCGGAGATTTTACTTTTTCCTCATGGGTTTATTTAAATAATCGTTATGCTGGTCAATCTATTTTTTCTGATGAAAATGGTCATTTAATACAAATTGGTGGTGGCGGTCAATGGCAATTTGATGAATATGCTACTTTTGCACCCGCTGATATTGGTGCTTGGACACATCTTGTGGCAGTCGAAAATAATGGTACAGAAACTCTTTATGTAAATGGTGAAATTGCTGCTAGTGGAGGAGCGTCTAGAAATATTGGACAAACAATAAATATTGGTAGAAGGACTGATGGTGTTTATATAAATGGAAAAATGGACGATACTTTATTATTTTCTCGTGCATTAAATAGTAATGAAATAGCTTCACTTTATAATGCTCATATTAATCAGTATGATTATACGAATGAAGATTTTTCGAATGGTTCTCATTCATTTACAGGATATGCTGTGAATACTTCTGGTGTAAAATCTTCTACAGAAGAAAGATCTTTCACTAAAGCCTCAGACTTCGATGGTGGTGATGGAAGTGAAGGTGATCCATATCAAATAAGTAGTTGTCCTCAGTTACAGCTAATGAATAATGATTTAAGTGCACATTATATACTTGTTGATAATATAGATTGTTCTGATACTTTATCTTGGAATGCTAATGCTAGTGAATGGGTAGATGGAATTGTTGATGGAGAATTGATTCCTGATTCATATTCTGAAGTAACGCATACAGATATTATTGTCGAAAATAATGGTTACTATGGTTTTGAGCCAGTAGGTAATGATAGTACTCCATTTTTGGGTACTTTTGATGGTGATGGATATACAATAAATAATTTGTGGATTTTTAGAAAAGATTCAGATAACAATGGTGTTTTTGGTAAAACACAAAATGCAAATATTCATGATGTAAACATTGAAAATTCAAATATAGTTGGAGCTCAGAATACAGGAGGACTTGTTGGTTATATGTATGGTGGTACTATTACAGACGTTAACTTAACAAACAATATGATAAGAACATATTTGGATTATCATGGAGGAGGACTTGTCGGTATGATGGAAGAAGGTGCAAGTATTAATCATATTATAAATAATAATGGAGTTGTGCATGGAAGTGGAGATATTATCGGAGGACTTGTCGGAGAGTTAGATAGTGCTTCAATAAGTAATTCATCTTCATCAGCTGATGTGGATGGTGGAGCTTCTATTGGAGGTGTTGTTGGATCTGCCAATAATGGAGAAATTACAAATACTTATGCATCAGGTGGAACAGTGACTTCAAATCGTTCAGAGTATTTATTAATGAAAACAGGTTACGCTGCTGGAGGTTTTGTTGGATATCTTTATGGCTCCAATATATCAGATTCATATTCAACTGAAAATGTGAATTCAACCGGAGATGCTGCTGGAGGTTTTGCTGGAGTTGTTAATTATTCAAATTTGATGAATGACTATGCTACTGGTAATGTAACTGGAAATCAAGAAACAAATGAATACAATACATATAATCCAAATTACGTTGGGGGTTTTGTTGGAGCTATGTATTCTGGTTCAAATATTACAATGTCTTATGCAACTGGAGATGTAACAACTACAGGTTCCTATGTTGGAGGTTTCGTTGGAAATCTTGATGGTTATTCAGTCGTTGATAATTCTTTTTCATTGGGTTCTGTAAATGGAGATGATTACGTTGGAGGTTTTACTGGTTCAATTTCCAATTTATCTTTAATAAATAAAGTTTATTCTAAAGGTTTAGTGACAGGTAATAATACAGAAAACACAGGAGGTCTAGTTGGATATAATAGTGAAACAGGAAATATTTATAATTCTTTTTGGGATAATGAAAATTCAAATCAATCTACTAGTGCTGGTGGTACAGGAGAAGATACTTCAACAATGAAAACAGAATCAACTTTCACTGATGCTGGTTGGAATTTCGATACTCTTTGGGATATTGATGGTTTTACAAACGATGGTTATCCTTTTATTTCTGAATCAGCTTCTATCTTTAATGGTAGTGGTAATGAAAGTGATCCATATCAAATTTCATCATGTTCAGAATTTACATCAATGAACAATAGTACTAATAGTTCATATATTTTGATGAATGATTTAGATTGTACTTCTCTTGGTAATGGTGTTGTGATTGGAATTAATAGAGAATTTTCTGGGAATTTTGATGGAAATGGTCATACTATAACTGTAGATATAAATGCTCCTTCTGAAAGCAATGCAGGTTTGTTTTCTGTTGTTGGTAATGGTTCAAAAATACAACATCTTACTGTAAATGGATCAGTTGTTGGTCAAAATGTTGTTGGTATGGTTGTAGGTGCTAATTATGGTCAAATATTAGATGTTCATTCTTCTGGAAATGTTTCCGGTGATTCAAATGTCGGAGGACTTGTAGGTTTTCTTTATTCTTATTATGTTGATGCTTCTGATTCTAGTGCAAATGTTTCAGCTATTTCTAGCAATGCCGGAGGTTTGGTCGGTGTTAATTCCGGTGATATTTCAAATTCTCATGCAACAGGAGATGTTTCTGTTTCAAATACAAATAGTTCACATGCCGGAGGTTTGGTCGGTGTTAATTCCGGTGATATTTCAAATTCTTATGCAACTGGAGATGTAACTATGGGTGCAAATAGTGGATATGCCGGAGGACTTGTAGGTGAAATAGATTCAGGTGATATTTCAAATTCTTATGCAACTGGAAATGTAAATATAGTTGATGGTTCTAACATCGGAGGTTTTGCTGGACATGTTCAAGATGCAAGTATTGAACAATCTTATTCAACAGGAGATGTGGATGGTAATGGTGATGGGTCAAATCAACTTTCTTATAATGTTGGAGGTTTTGTTGGAAGTACTTACAATGCAACAATATCTAATGTTTATTCAAAAGGTAATGTGAGTGGAAATACAAATGTTGGTGGACTTATTGGTCAGTTGGAATCCAATGTAAATCTTAATAATGCTTATTCAATCGGTTTAGTAATTGGTGTTGAAGATTATGGTGGTTTGATTGGACTTCAAACTAATATTAATAATACTGTTACAAATTCTTTTTGGGATTTAAATACTTCAAATCAGATAAATGGCAATGATGGTACAAGTAAAACTGACGCTGAAATGAAAAATGTCGATACATTTACTAATATAGAAAGTTCTGGAATTAGTAATGTTTGGGATTTTATAAACAATCCAGTTGATGATGAAAATAATAATGATATTTGGGATATTTCTTCAATGAAGAATCAAGGTTATCCGTTTTTTGTTTGGCAATCAAATATACCAATAGTTGAAACTCTTGTTCCTTCAAATACAAGTGATAATTCTGTAAACTTGAATGCTCAAATAGTGGAAGCAGGTAATTTAGAAATTTCAGAAAGAGGTTTTGAATGGGGACTTACAGATTCTTATGGTGAATCTTGGAGTGAATCAAGTGGTCCATATAGTGAAAGTATTTTTTCAAAAACTATTTATAGTCTTTCTGCTAATCAAACATATCATTATCGTGCATTTATTGTGAATAATGATGGTACTACTTTTGGAGAAGATAGAACATTTATTGCTACAAATGCAAAATGGCAAGATGTGGGAGATCAAGATAATTTTAACAATTATGAATATAATCAATCATTAAAACTTAACAGTCAAAATGTTGCTTATGTTGCATATGTAGATTCTTCAAATGGTTATGGTGTTAGTGTCAAAAAAAATAATGGTTCTGATTGGGAATTAGTCGGTGAACCAAATTTTTCTGGAACTCAAGTTGATTATTTATCAATGCAAATGTATCAAGATATTCCTTATGTTTTTTATGTAGAAGTTAATAATGAATATAAAATAACTGTTAAAAGATTTGTAAATGATACTTGGGAAAATGTAGGAGATCCTAGATTTAATACAGGTTATGCTTATGAATTAAGTTCCGCAATTTCTGCAAATGGCACACCTTTTGTTGCTTTTGAAGATAGTAATTATGGTTATAAAGGAACAGTAATGTCTTTTGATGGTAATAATTGGAATATAATAGGAAATGCTGGTTTTACTGATGGACAAATATATAGAAATCAAATTGCTACAGATTCAAATAATATTCCATATATCATATACAGCGATAGTTCTCATAGTTACAGTGCTACTGTAAAAAAACTTGTAAATGGTGATTGGTCTACATTAGGAAATCCTTATTTTACTTCTAATTATGCTTGGCATGTTTCGATGGTACTAGATAG
This sequence comes from Candidatus Nomurabacteria bacterium, assembly GCA_021413905.1. Taxonomy (GTDB): domain Bacteria; phylum Patescibacteriota; class Minisyncoccia; order Phycocordibacterales; family UBA9973; genus UBA9973. Next base: position 244,530 of record JAIOPO010000001.1, on the reverse strand, counting down.
TAATAATATTCCTTACGTTACATATAGTGATTGTAATCAAAATTGTTCAATAAGTGTAATGACATTAGATAATGATACTTGGGTAAATGTCGGAGATCCAGAATTTTCTGGCACAGGTGGAGTATCTTACAATAAAATCTTAGTAGATAGTAATAATGTAATATATGTTGGATTTGAAGATTGTTCTAATGCTTGTGCTGCTACTGTTATGAAATGGAATGGTGAATCTTGGATTTATGTTGGTAATGCTGGATTTTCTACTGGTTCAATTGAACATTTTTCATTGGCCCTTGATTCAAATAATATTCCATATGTTGCATACCATGATAATTCACTTCAGAATAAAACAATTGTAAAATTCTTACCAGTTATTTCTTATGAATATTATGAAAGCGATGAAACTCATGGAGCTGTATCGCCTAGTAATCCAGGAACTTTGGTTTCTTATAATGGTTATTTAAAAACTCTTACTGAAGATCAGAGATATCTTGTTACTGATATCTCACAATCAGATAGTGGCTATGATTCTCAAATATTTAAAATTCATCAAAACTTAAATGAAATAAATACTCCAACTTTTACAATAAATTGGAAAGGACATGGTGCTGTGCCGGATGAAAAAAATGTTATTGTTTCAATTTGGAATTTTAATACTTCAGAATGGGAACAAATTTCTACAGAACATTGTGCAGAGGATTGTGATATTTCTGGAAGTAAAACCGGTTCTGATTATTATGACAACAATGATAATGTTTGGATTTGGGTAAAAGCAGAAAATAGTGTAAGTACTGATTTGGAATTATCTCTTACTAATACACAAACACTTCCAATATCTTGGATAACAAATAATGAATCTACAACAGAACTTGCATATGACACAATCTCACACTTAAACGATGGTTGGGATTCTTATGCAAGCCATACAACAGATGATAATTTGGTAACAAGCCACGAAACATCTCCTTCTTTGATAGATACAACAGAGAAATCTTGGAGAGAAGTTGCTTCGTCTTATGATGGTCAAAGATTATTTGGAGTTGTAAATGGTGGAGATATTTGGGCATCAAATAATTCTGGACTTACATGGAATAATATATCAGCATCTCTTGGTGTAAAAAATTGGCGTTCTGTTTCATCTAATTCAAATGGAACAATAATATTTGCGACTGTAGATAGTGGAAATATTTATCGTGGTGTGACTAATAACGGAGGTGCTACTTGGGTATGGACAAATCTTTCAAGTGTTTCTACTGATTATCCAGGAACACAAGATTGGCTCAAGGTTGTTTCTAGTGCAGATGGATATAGTATAAGTGCAATAATAGATGATTATAGTTATATTTATACAGCTCAATCAAATGATTCTGGTCTTACATGGATTTGGACAGAAAATACAAGTACAGGTTTACAAAATTGGAGATCTATCGCTATGGATTATACAGGTGATAAAATATTCGCTGTGAGTTCTTATGATGTAGAAAATAATGCTAATGGAAGTGTTTGGTCTGGAGTTAATGATGGTGGTTGGACTTGGACAGATCTTTCTCAAATTTCTACTGGTTATCCAAATAATATGTCGTGGGGAGATTCATACATATCAACAAATGAAAATGGTAGTAAATTTGTAGTTGCAAAAGAGGGTGGATATATCTATACAGTTAAATCTGGTGAAACTTGGGATTGGACAGAGAATCAAGATTTAGGAACTCCTTATTGGTATTCAGTAAATATGAGTCCAGATGGTAGTAAAATTATTCTTGGTGAAAATTGCGGTCAAATCGGAGTTGGAATTTATAATTCACAAAGTGGTATATGGTCTTGGTCTAGAAAAGGACCTAATCAATGTTTCGGTATTGGTGCTGCATCAAATTATAATGGTTCAAAACTTATAATGTCTGTTGGCAGTGGAGCTTTGTGGACATCTAATGATGGTGGAGAAAATTGGTTAAATGTAACTGGAAATGCTTATTATTATCGTGTACGTTCTTGTGATGCAGAGGGTGTTTGTAAAACAAGTCCAGAACAAACAATTCTTTATGGTATTTCTTCCTCTTGTCCTTTTATATTTACATGGAATGGTGAAGAATATAAATTTATTATTGATGCTTCAAGTTCTGGAACAATGGGACAAGGCCTAGACAGAGAACAATGGAAATCTACACCTTTTTACAAAGCACCAACTTATCCAAATCCTGAATCTTTTGTAAAAATTCCAAGTGGTTATATGGCACCTACGACAAATAATAATGGAACATACTATGATATAAAAACTACATTTGAATTAAATGAAGTAAATTATTATGATCAAGCTAACCTTGAGGTTATTGACCATAGTTCAAATGTAAATATTTTCCCTGATGCTCGTCAAAATAAACAAATACATACTATTGCAAAAAATGCACAAGCTCCAATTTGGATAAAAGATCAAAATGGTAAGGATGTAAAAAGTTTAATTGCTTATGATGATAATAATTATTATCATACAAGAAAAGAAGACACTAGTTCATATTTAACAATGAAACTTTCTAATGATACCGTAACTCCTGCTAATTTGAAAATTGTTGTTAAAAAAGGCAAAGAAGGATTGTTCCAAGGAAATAAACAATCTGATGCGCTTCAATATAAAAATAGCTCTGGGGTTTTTGTAAACGTTCCTGAGAATATGAATCCATCTATCGGTAAACGTTCAGGTCAATCAGTTACAAATAGAATTTTAAGTAATAGTTATGGTGTTGATACAAAAGTTATTGATCTTTCAGGTCTTACAATAAAAGATAATGAAATTCGTTTTGTTATGACAAATCGTCAAATTCAAACTGATATAGATTGGATTGCTGTAGACACAAGTCCCGATGAAGAGATTTCAAAATCAGTTTTATCACCTTATTATGCAAATTTACATTTTCGTGGAATTTCAAATATGATTCCTTTGAATGCAAATGATGCACATATGGGCGATTTGGAAATACCAGATTATGCTGATTTGATTTCAAAGAAAGGAAAAGGAAATACTCTTACCGGTATGGCTACAAAATATGGTGATGTAAAAGATTTACTTGCGAATGTTGATAATAAATTTGTTATAACAACACAAGGTGATGAAATTTCTCTTCGTTACGAAGTTCCTGTGCAAGCAAATGGAACAGAACGTGATTTCATTTATGACACATGGGATTATCATAAATCATTCCATAATGCATTAGGAGATACAATTTTCCCATTACCATTTAATGAAATGACAAATTATCCATATCATGAAAATTTGGAACACTACCCAACAGATACAGAGCATAATGCGTATCAAGCTGAATACAATACTCGTGAAATAAATTGGGGTACAGATGAATCTGTCGCTACACCAGGAATACACCATTCTCTCAATACTGATTTTGTAAATGTTTCTGTTTCAGATTCAAATGATTCTGTTGAGAATCCAATAGTTACAACATCTTCTGCTTCTTCTGTCTCTCGAAGTCAGGGGACTTTGAATGGTACCATAGTGTCTACCGGAGGAGAATTAGCTTCTGTTAGAGGTTTTTATTGGGGCTCTACGACTAATTATGGTAATACAATTTTACAGAATATTGGTTCGTATGACGAAGGTTCATTTTCAACAGTTATTTCAAATCTGTCTTGTGGTACAACTTATCATTTTAAAGCATATGCTATAAATAGCTCTGGTACAGGTGTTTCAGATACAGATAGAGTATTTTCAACTAGTGCTTGTTTGGTTGCTTCTGGTGGCGGCGGTGGAGGCGGAGGATATGGAGGATATTCATCAACTCAAGATACTACACAAAAAGATGTTAAAAATCTTGAAGAGAAAATAAATAATATTTCAAGTGATTTTAAAATCATAAAAACAGGTTTGCCAGATGGTTTTCAATTTAAAAAGAATCTAAAACAATCAAATACAAATAACGACGTAAAATTACTTCAAATTTTCTTGAATAATAACGGTTTCACTATTGCTCTTAATGGGGTTGGTTCTAAAGGTAAAGAAAATAATTTCTTTGGTAAAAAAACAAAACAACAATTAATAAAATTCCAAGAAGCTCATGCAAAAGAAATTCTTATTCCTCAGGGTCTAAAAAAAGGAACTGGTGTTTTGGGTCCTTACACTCGTAAAATATTAAATGCATGGCTTATGGCAAATAATTAATTATTTTTTTGTCATATAGTTTTCTAGAAATAAAAAAATTACTGAATGACAAAAAACTTTATTTCTGCTATATTTTAACAATGTCATTAAGTATCGGAATTGTAGGTCTGCCAAATGTCGGTAAATCCACGCTTTTTAATGCGTTGACGAAAAAGGGAGTGCCGGCGGAAAATTATCCTTTTTGTACTATTGATCCGTCAGTAGGTATTGTGCCTGTGCCGGATGATAGGCTTTATAAACTCGCTGATTTTTCTAAAACAAACAGGACTATTCCAGCTGTTATAGAATTCGTGGACATAGCGGGGCTTGTAGCAGGGGCATCAAAGGGTGAAGGATTGGGTAACAAGTTTCTTTCAAATATTCGCGAGGTTGATGCTATTTTGGAAGTCGTGCGTGTGTTTGAAGATAAAGATATTATTCATGTGGCAAACAAGGTGGACCCATTGCAAGATATTTCTGTGATAAATCTAGAACTCATTTTGGCTGATTTGGAAACTGTCACAAAAAGAATTGCCAATTTGCAAAAAGATGTAAAAAGGGGAGACAAGCTCGCTATTGCGGAAGAAGTAGTCTTGAAAAAAGTGGAAAAAGTTTTATCTGATTCGCATTTGGCAAATGAAACAATTTTAGATGAAAAAGAAAGTGAGATAATAAAAAGTATGCATTTGCTTTCTATGAAGCCGATACTTTACGCACTCAATGCGTCGGAAGTCGCTGAGAATGTAATAGAAAAAGTAGCACAAAATATTCCAGGGAAACATGTTGTTATCGATGCTGTATTTGAAAAAGGTTTTGATGAAATGATACGTGCGAGTTATGACCTTTTAGGGCTTGAGACTTATTTTACGACTGGTGTCGAAGAGACTCGTGCGTGGACAATACAAAAAGGTTCGACTGCTCCGATAGCAGGCACTGCAATCCATACGGATTTCAAAGATAAATTTATTCGTGCCGAAGTGGTGTTTTGGAAAGATTTACTTGAAGCAGGGTCATACTCAGAAGCCCGTTCCAAAGGCAAAGTCCGCACTGAAGGCAAGGAATATATAGTGAAAGATGGTGATGTTATAGAATTTAAAATTTAAATTAAATGAAATTTGATACAGAAAAATTAAAAAAAGCGAAAGTTAAAATTAGAAAAACAAAAGCAGGATTTGGACTTTTTGCTGATCAGGATTTTAAAAAGGGAGATTTTGTAATTGAATATGTCGGGAAAAGACTGAATAGAGAAGAAGCTGATAATGTGGGAGGTATGTATCTTTTTGAGATTAGAGATAGTTTGACTATCGATGGAAAGGATAGAAAAAATATAGCCAGATATATTAATCATAATTGTCGTCCGAATTGCGAAGTTGAAATTAAAAAAGAAAGAATTTTTATTTTTACAAAAAAAGATATTAAAAAAGGCGAAGAACTGGGTTATGATTATGGTAAAGATTTTTTTAAAGAATTTATAAAACCAAAAGGTTGTAAATGTGGATCCGATAACCATTTATATAAATAATATAAATAATGCAAGATAAAAATATTATTAAAATATTGAAAAATGATGGTATTGGAATAATGCCTACTGATACAATTTACGGCATAGTAGGCAGTGCATATTCTAGAAAAGCAGTAGAGAGAATTTATAAAATTAAAAAAAGAGACAGCCATAAACCTTTTATAATTTTAATTTCAAGTATTAAAGATTTAGAAAATTTCGGAATACATAAGATAGATTCTTTTTTTGAGGAAAAATGGCCCAAAAAAACTTCTGTAATTTTAAAACATACAAATAAAAAATCATCTCAAAAATTTAAATATTTAAATCGTGATGCGGATAATTTGGCTTTTCGTTTGCCCGATAACAAATTTATTTTAAATATATTAAAAAAGACAGGCCCTGTGGTGGCGACTTCTGTGAATCCTCAAGGTTTGATGCAAGCGCAAAATATGAAACAAGCAAAAGAATATTTTATGAATGAAGTTGATTTTTTCTTATCCGGAGGAAAATGGAATGCGAATCCTTCTAATTTGATTGAAATACAAAAAAATGGAGAAATAAAAGTTTTACGTGGTATACTGAATAAATAATATGATAAAAGAAATTAAAATTTTTACAGCAAAAAATTGGTCAGCATCATCTGACTATGAAATGCTTGATACTGGAGAAAGGGAAAAAATCGAGAGATTTGGGTCTCGTATTTTTGTACGTCCTTATGAAGATGCTGTTTGGGGTAAAACTTTATCTGTAAAAGATTGGGATAAAAATGATGGTAAATTTTACAGTTCAAAAGGTGGATCAAAAGCTGGTTGGCGGATGGATAAAAAAATAAATGAAAAATTTGAAATGTCTTACAATGGCTTAAAATTTTGGGCAATGCCTACACCTTTTAGACATTTAGGATTTTTTCCAGAGCAGGCTAGTCATTGGGATTTTATTGAAGAAAAGATTCGTGGAGCAAAAAAGCCAGTTAAATTTTTGAATTTATTTGGCTATACTGGAGTTGCTAGTTTATTCGCTTTGCGTGCAGGGGCGGATATTACGCATGTTGATGCTTCAAAAAGCTCTCTCTCTTGGGCAAAAGATAATCAAAATTTGGCTGGAATGAGTAATATGCCAATGAAAATAATTTTAGAAGATGTAATGAAATTCTTAGAACGTGAAATAAAACGTGGAAATAAATACGATGCAGTTATTATGGATCCACCCAAATTTGGCAGGGGACCAAAAGGTGAGACATGGAAAATAGAAGAAAATTTACCTAAACTTTTAAATAATGTAAAAAGAGTTTTGTCCGATAATCCTTTATTTGTAATTTTAAATTCTTATTCAATAGATGCATCAGCATTATCTCTTGGTTATGCATTAGAAAATGCTATGATTGAAATGAAAGGGGAAGTTTCTTGTGGTGAATTATGCTTGAAAGAAAAATCAAAAGACAGAAATATTCCTCTTTCAAATACAGCTATTTGGGAAATAAAATAATTATTTTTTAGCTTTTAGATCTGATATTTCTTGCATCAGGTCACGCAAACTATTTTCAATTTTAGCAAAAATTTCTTTTTGTTGAGCTTCTTCTTTTTGTTCTTCCGCGCTAGCTTCTTCTATTTCTTCCACGTCTTCTTGAATTTCATCCACATTTTCTTGGATTTCATCGACATCGGTTTGAATCTCATCCACATCTTTTTGAATTTCTTCCACGTCTTCTTGAATTTCTTCGATATCTTCTGATACTTCTTCCAAATCTTCAGCGACTTCTTCAAGCTCTTTACCTTGTCTATTTACTGTCATTTGAATAAAGATAGATAAATAAATGGCTTCCAAAGAAACTATTGTAGTTAATACGAGCATTACTTGGTCAAAATTAACACCAGAAACAGCCAAAGAAAGCATAACTATAAAAAATACAGTATGTAATACCAACGAAGAAGGTGAACCAATCCAACGAATTAATTTGTCTGAAGCACTTTCTATTCTTTTTTGACGATTTTTGGGACTCATAGTGTATATGAAAACTTATAAAATATACTTTTCATTATAGCATATTTTTGATATAATAAGTCAATATGGAAAATATAAAAAATAAATTGAGTGCCGGTTATTTCTTTTTATCATTAGGTGTTTTGGCTTCTTTGATTGCATCTGTCGTTTCTTTTTTAAATCTAGCTTTTGAAATTTTAGATAAAAAATTCCCGGATGTATTGAATGCTGTTTATCAATATGGTTATAATTCTTATCAATTTGATAATGCCCGCACAGCTTTGGCTACACTTATAATTGTTTTCCCTGCACTTTTAGTGTTGGTTTATTTGTGGAAAAAAATTCAAAATAAAGGTTTGCAAGGTTATGATGTTACTGCGCATAAATGGCTCACTTATATAATTATTTTTCTTTCTGGTATTATTGTATTAACTGATTTGATAGTTTTAGTAAGATATTTTGTTTCTGGAGAAATCACTATTCGTTTTATTTTTAAAATTTTATTTGTTGCTGGAGCAGCAAAAATGGTTTTGTTTTATTTCTTGCCTGAAGTGTGGCAGACAAAATGGGTCAATGTATTTAAAAAAATAGCGACTTATTTTAGTATGTTCATAGTGCTTGCTCTCATTGTGTGGAGTTTTATGGTTATAGGTAGCCCTATGCAACAAAGAGATTTGCGTCTTGATGATAAACGTATGCAAGATTTGCAAAGTATTCAATCTCAAGTTACTAACTTTTATCAACAAAAACAAAAATTACCTGCAAAGATAACTGATCTTGCAAATCCTTTGTCTGGGTATTCTTTACCAGTAGATCCTGAATTTGAAAAAGGAAAAGTGTATGAATATATTCCAAAAGAAAAATTAACTTTTGAAATTTGTGCAAACTTTTCTTTACCTATGCCAAAAGGTTGGCAAGAGAATCAGAGTTACAGTGGAGGAGTGATGCCTGTGGCTGTGCGTGATATAACTACAACAAATGTAGAAACTTATCCATATCCGGGAACAAATGGTGTAAATAATTCTTGGGATCATCAAGCTGGTAGAACTTGTTTTGAAAGAACAATAGATAAAGATATGTATCCACCTTATCCGAAAGCGTTATAAAAAATGAAAAATTACGATCATAAAATAATTGAAAAAAAATGGCAGGAGGAATGGGAGAAGAATAAACTTTACAAGGTAGATGATACAGTAAAAGGTAAAGAAAATTTTTATCAACTTGTGGAATTCACTTATCCTTCGGGCAATCTGCACGTGGGACACTGGTATGCTTTTTCTGTGCCGGATATTTTTGCGCGATATAAAAGAATGAGCGGGTATAATGTTTTGTATCCGATGGGCTTTGATGCTTTTGGTTTGCCTGCAGAAAATGCAGCTATAAAACTCGGCGCAGATCCAAAAATTTGGACTTATGAACATATGGATAAAATGCGCTTGCAGCTCCGTTCTATGGGCGCGTCTTTTGATTGGGACAGAGAGGTGGTGACTTGTGATCCGAAATATTACAAATGGACGCAATGGATGTTTAATCAATTTTTGAAAAATGATTTGGCATATCGCGATGTTACAAAAGTAAATTGGTGTCCAAAAGATATGACTATACTTGCCAATGAGCAAGTAGTGGATGGTAAATGCGAGCGTTGTGGAGCGGAAGTGGAACAAAGAGATCAAGAGCAATGGATGCTTCGTATTTCAAAATATGCGGACAGATTGATTGACGATCTTGATACGCTTGATTGGCCTCACGAAATAAAATCCGCACAGAAGAATTGGATAGGAAGGAGTGAAGGGAGTGAGATTGAATTTGGAATAAAAAATGTTGAAGAAAAGATAAAAGTATTTACCACTCGCGCGGATACTTTGTTTGGCGTGACTTATGTAGTACTTGCGCCGGAACATGAATTGATTTCAAAATTAAAAGATAAAATTGAAAATTGGAATGAAGTAGAAAAATATATTTCTGATACAAAAAAGAAATCTGAACTTGACCGACAGCAGTCCAAAGAAAAAACAGGAGTTGAATTAAAAGGCATAAAAGCTATTAACCCGGCGAATAATGAAGAAGTGCCGGTATGGATTGCGGATTATGTTTTAGCAGGCTATGGCACAGGAGCAGTGATGGCAGTGCCAGCCCACGATGAAAGGGATTTTGAATTTGCAAAGAAATATAATTTGCCAATAAAAGAAGTTATTGCAGAAATAGTCGGAGATAGAAATAAAGATGCAATAGAAAGGAATAGGGTATGTGCTATTATTGAAAATAATGGAAAAGTTTTATGTGATGAAACTAATGAAAACCAGACAAAGTTTGGAGGAAATTATGTTTTAGTTGGAGGTGGTATCGAAGAAGGTGAAACACCAGAAGATGCTTTAATAAGAGAAGTCAGAGAAGAAGTCGGTTTAAATATAGATATCACTAAATTTAAAAAGATTCAAACCTTAAGATCAAGTTGGTATTCTGAAAGAAGGAAATGTTTTAGAACAATGCTTCATCATGCTTATGTGGTGAATATTGATATTACTCAAATTAAAGAAAATACAAAAGAAGCAAAATTAATTTGGGTGGATATTCATGAAGCCATTAAAAATTTTAAAAAAGTAGATAATTTATGTCAGGCAAAAATTTTAGAAAAATACTTAGCAAGTAAAGATTTATTTTATGATGGAAATGGAGAACTTATAAATTCTTCCAAATTTAATGGCTTAGCTTCCGAAGAAGCTCGTAAAAAAATCACAGAATTTGTCGGTGGGAAATTGGTGAATACTTATAGACTACGCGACTGGGGGATTTCTCGGCAGAGATATTGGGGTGTGCCGATACCGATAGTTTACGATATTGAAGGCAAGGCGCATCCGGTGCCGGACGAACACTTGCCTTGGCTTTTGCCGACTGATGTGGATTATAAGCCCGATGGCACAGCACCATTGGCACGAAGCAAGGAACTCCTAGAAAGAACAGAAAAAATATTTGGAAAAGGATGGAAACCGGAAGTGGAAACGATGGATACATTTGTAGATTCTTCTTGGTATTTTTACAGATACTTGGACAATAATAATGATACAGAATTTGCAGATAAAGAAAAAATAAATTCTTGGATGCCGGTGGATTTATATATGGGCGGGGCGGAGCACACTACGATGCATTTACTTTATTCTCGTTTTTGGGTAAAGGCTTTGTTTGATTTAGGTTTGGTAAAAGATTCTGAGGCTTACACAATGCGTCGCAACAGGGGACTTATTTTAGGTCCGGATGGAAATAAAATGTCCAAATCAAAAGGCAATGTGATAGACCCTGATGAAATAGTGGAAAGACTTGGCGCAGACACAGTGCGTTTGTATTTGGCATTTATGGGTCCGTATGGAGTGACGGTAAACTATCCTTGGGATCCAAATGGCGTCGTCGGTGTGCGTAGATTTTTGGAGCGAGTTTGGAAATTGCAAGAAAAAATTGATAAAAATTTTACAGAACAAAGTAATTTATTACACAAAACAATCAAAGGCATAGACCAAGATATCAAAGAACATAAATACAATACTTGTATTTCAAAAATGATGATTCTTTTAAATGGTTTAGATAAACAAGAAAAAATCTCAGAAGAAATTTATAAAACTCTTTTGCAATTATTGGCTCCTTTTGCCCCACATACAACAGAAGAACTTTGGGCGGATCTTGGCGAAAAAGAAAGCATACATCTTTCCCTATGGCCGAAATACGACGAAGCTTTGACGAAAGATGATGAAATAACTATTGCTTTGCAGGTAAATAGCAAAGTGCGTGCAGAAATTTTGATAAATATAGAAGAAACAGAAGAAGAAATAAAACAAAAAGCTTTAAAGAATGAAGCAATTTTGAAACATCTAGAAGGCAAAGAAATAAAAAGGGTAGTTTATGTAAAAAATAAACTTTTGAATATAATAGTTTAATTTTGCTTTATATATTATGTAATAGTATAATAAAATCCATAAATATAAATGGAAAAAATTTTAAAATTTTTTAATAAAGAATTCAGAAGTGTAAACCAAGCCGCTTTACTTTTAGGAATTTTTACTTTTCTTTCACAAATTTTAGGATTGTTACGAGATCGTTCTATTGCACATTTTATAGGTCCGACTCCGGAACTAGACGCGTATTATGCTGCATTTCGTATTCCTGATTTAATATTTATATCTATTGCTTCATTGGCTTCTATTACTGTGTTGGTACCTTTTATAGCTAGTAGAATGAACGGAGAGCAAGTTACAGAAAAGGCTCGTAAATTTTTGAATGATATTTTTACGGTTTTCTTTTTTGTAATGATTTTTGTTTCAGGATTGGCATTTTTATTGATGCCTTATTTGGCGCATTTTGTGGCTCCAGGTTTTCCTATTATATTACAAAATAAAGTTGTGATTTTATCTAGAGTAATGTTGATATCACCGATTCTTTTGGGTTTATCCAATTTATTCGGCACTGTTACTCAGCTTTTTAGAAAATTCTTTTTGTATTCCCTGAGTCCAATTTTTTATAATTTTGGAATTATTATCGGTGTTATTTTCTTTTATCCGATTTTTGGTATTTATGGTTTAGCTTATGGTGTGGCAATAGGAGCATTTATGCATTTTGTAATTCAAGCTATAGCTTCTAGTGGTTGTGGTTTTGCGCCAAAATTTTCTTTTCATATTAATTTTAAAGATATTAAACAAGCTATTTTAGTTTCTTTACCTCGTACATTAGGTCTTTCTTTTAATAATATAGCTTTGATTGTTATAGTATCTTTGGCTTCATTTTTAAAAGGTGGCTCCATTTCTATTTTTAATTTTTCTTTAAATTTACAATCAGTACCTTTGAATATAATAGGTGTTTCGTATGCTGTGGCAACATTTCCGACCTTGGCACGTTCATTTTCTGCTGGAAAAAATGAAGAATTTAAAAATCATTTACGTTCTGCTTCTAGACAGATTATTTTTTGGTCTTTACCTGTCACATTTTTATTTATAGTTTTACGTGCTCAAATAGTGCGTGTGATTTTAGGTTCAGGATCTTTTTCATGGGAAAATACTCGTTTAGTGGCGGCTTCTCTCGCCATATTTTCTGTATCAGTATTGGCTCAAGGAATGATAGCTCTTTTATCAAGATCTTATTATGCAAGAGGTGATACGAAACGCCCCTTGATTGTTAATTTAATTTGTTCAATTTTAATAATTATTTTTTCTTATTTATTTATTAATTTATTTGAAAATTTTGCTTATTTTAGATATTTCATAGAATCAATATTGAAAGTGAATGATATTCCTGGAACAGAGGTCCTTATGCTACCTTTAGCTTATTCTGTCGGAACAATATTTAATTTTATTTTGCATTTGATTTTTGTTAAGAAAGATTTTTTAGGTAAAGAACCTTTTATATCAAAAACTTTTTTCCAGAGTTTAGGATCTTCGTTTTTTATAGGTTTAATTTCTTATATTTCTTTAAATTTTTTATCTCCTATTTTAGGTACAATAACTTTCTGGGGAGTATTTTTGCAAGGTTTTATTTCTGGAATTTTAGGTATTATGGCTGGTATTATAGTGCTTCTTTTGCTTAAAAATGAAGAGTTGCAAGAATTATTTAAAACTCTAAAAAGTAAATTTTGGAAAGCAAAAATAATAGCCCCTTCTCAAGAAGAATTATAGTTTGACATAAATTTTTGCGTATTCATCCTCGCAAATCAAAGAAAAGTCACAATTTTCCTTTCACTGGACTTTTTCGTTGTGGAGAATGTGACAGTATGATAACTGCTCAATGGACGACAGGAAAAATGGGCGTTCGATATCGCTATTATCGCTGTACGAAAAAGAAAGGAAATTGTGACCAAAAATATTTGCGAGAAGATGTAGTCGTCTTGCAATTAAAAGAACGGCTTCAACAAATCGCACTTCTCGACGAGTGGACAGATTTTATGTTACGAAAAGTTGAGGAATGGGACAAAAGTGAAAAATCCTCGTCGGGAAGTATGCTCGGGCGGATTAAGGAAAATGAGCGAGAGACAGAACAAAAGCTCGATGAGTTAGTGAGTTTGTATTTAGACGGCGATATACCGAAAGAAAATTATATTTTGAAGAAAAATGAGCTTTTGAAACAAAAAGTCTCTCTCGCTCAAAAAATGGACTCCGCCCGAGCAGAGAAAAAGAATTGGGTCGAACCCTTGCGGGAATGGATTTTGGATATGAAAAAAGCCACGCAATTGCAATCTAGCGATAATTTTTTTGAAATTCGTGACTATTTCAAAAAAATTGGAACGAACTCGCAATTGCGGGACAAGTCCGTCTCTGTCTCATTTTGCCCGCCCACCGAATTCGCCCGCGCCCGCAATGCAGAATTCCTGCTCTCTCCATACAGCGCGCCTTCGGCGCGCCAAGATTTTGCGCTTTCTGCCGAGGCAGTTTCGAAATGTGACTCTACAGAGAATCGAACTCTGATTTGATCCTTGAGAAGGACCCGTCCTAACCGTTAGACGATAGAGCCAAAAATTAAGCAATTACCATCTCCATAATATATAATAAATTGACTTAAGTCAAAATATTTTATTCTTCTAAATTTATTTTTTCTATTTCCGGAGTGGAAAGTTCTGGGGATGTGCCAGTGATACGCATTACGTCTTTGTCTATTTTTTTTAGTTCTTTGTTTGAAGATATGTAATGATTTACGACAGTATTCAAAGCATTACCGAGTTTACCATGATATTCTTCATATGATTTTAAATGTTTACCCAAATCGCTTACTTTTTTGATTATTTCTTTTGCAGATTCTTCTATTTGTAAAGCTTTTAAGCCTTGCAAAACTGTTTGCAGGTATGCGAGAAATGAAGTAGGTGAGGTGATTATGACTTTATATTTTCCTGCTGCGCGTTGTATCAGATTTTCATTTTCTTCATCTTTCAATCCACCGATTTTATTTGTTAGTAAATCGTAATAAATAGCTTCATGCGGGATAAACATAAATGCAAAATCAGTCGTGCCTTGATTTGGTTGCACGTATTTTGAAGTTTCCACAATTCTATTTTTTAAATCATTTACGAAGATAGTTTCGAGTCTTTTTTTATCTCCAGGATCTACGGCTTCTGCCATTCGATTGTAATTCTCGAGAGAGAATTTAGAATCTATTGGAATTATTTTATCTTTTACGAATACCACTGCGTCTACGATAGTATTATCAGTAAAAGGATACTGCATTTGGTAACTTCCTGGAGGTAAGACATTTTTTAAAACTGTTTCTAAATAATATTCACCGAGGATTCCGCGTTGTTTTGGATTTTTTAAAATATTTTGCAAATCTTGCAATTGGTCTGCGAAGCCCACGACTTGTTTTTGTCCTTCAGTGACACGTACTAGCTCTTCAGTTATTTCACGAATTATTTTATTTGATTCCGTTGAATGAAAACGTAAACTTTCGTTGACTTGCTTGTGGCTTTCACCTAATTTATGGTCGACAGTACGAGAGAGTTCATTTAATTGTTGTAATATTAAATTTAGTCCAATATCTTGATTTATACTATCTCTTTTGTCATCCTTCTGTTTAAAAATAAAGTAAGCTATAACGCCCCCTCCCAAAACTCCTAAAATTATCCAAATAATATTTTGCATATACTTATTTTAGCATTTTTAGTTTTGAAATAAAAACAAGCCCCGGATTAGGGGCTTGTGTAATTTCACAATGTTTGATGTTTTACCAACTCTGAATAGTATTCAGAGTTTTCTAAAAGAAATTCATGACTTCCTTCAGCAAGTAAAACGCCTTCTCGGAAAACTAGAATCTTGTCGCAATTTTTGATTGTCGATAAGCGGTGAGCTATAACAACAGCTGTCTTGCCTTTACTGGCTTCGTCAATTGATTCTTGTACTAATTTTTCAGAAGTTGAATCTAATGCTGATGTTGCTTCGTCAAAAATTAAAATGCTTGGTTTTTTTGCTAAAGCTCTAGCAATTCCTAATCTTTGGCGTTCGCCACCAGATATTTTTGCACCTCTTTCACCGACGATAGTATCCAGTCCATGCTCTAACTTTCCGAAAAAATCATCAATTCTGGCGATTTTCAATAATTCATTCATGTTATCTTCAGAGATATCGTTTGATGAACCAAAAAGAATGTTATCACGAATCGAACGATCAAACATTTGTACTTCTTGATCAACACAACCGATATTTTTCAGATAAATCTGAAGATCTAGTAATCGTAAATCATTTCCATCAACTAAAATTTGACCATGCGTTGGATCAAAAGCTCTGCGAATCAAATTGATTAATGTTGATTTACCAGATCCAGACCCACCTACAATGCCGACTTTTTGTCCTGCTTCTATGATAAAAGAAACATTATGCAAGACGGGCTCATCTGAAATCTCTAATCCCTCAACGTCGTGTTCTGATTTGCGACAAAGATAATGGAAAGATACATTTTTAAATTCTATCTTACCTTCAAATTTGTCTGGTTTGATCGGGTTTTCCACGTTAGTTATTTCTGGTTTTATTTCAAGTAATTCTAAAAATTTCTCTATATTCATTTTATCCATTAAAAAACCTCTATACCAAGATGCCATTTGCCAAAGGCTATCTGAAAAAGATTTTGAATAGATAAAAACTAAAAAGAAATTTCCAGTAGTTGTCCCTTTTTGATAAAAGAAAATTATTACTAGAATTAGAATAACTAGAAATCGAGTACCATTACCAATTAAACGTAAGTCTCTAAAACCAGAGATTCCAGGTTTCCAAGCTTTTTCATAAGCTTTTTGATTTTCATCTTGAGATTGTTTTAGTAATTCAAGAGATTTTGCTTCTTGGGTTTCAAACTTTATTAAACCAACCATTCTATATAATTCAGAAGTTAATCTAGAACTTGAATTAGTTTTATCACGGAATTCTTTGAATCCTGGTAATAAATCTTTTGCAAGACTATTCATCCTTAAGAAATATAATAAAGTTGCTAAAAGTAAAATTATTACAATTCTCCAATCAGCATAACAAATAACAATAATTGAAACAAAAAATTGTGCAAAATTTGGAAACAATTCATAAATCACTCTATTTATTTGATTTTGAATTGAACCAATTCCTTTGTTTACAATATTTTGTTTAACACCAGAGTGTTCATTTAAATGTTGTCCAGTTGAAAAACTAAAAAATTTTTCAACTGAATGAAAGGTATTATGATTTGTTATTCCTAGATCAATTTCGTTTACCTCTCTTCTTTCTTGGTAAACTGAAAGAATTATTCTGATAAGAACAAAAAGTCCAGCTAAAAAAAGAAACAAGAAAATTTGCAATGTTTCAGCTTTGTTTTGTTGAATAAAATCTACTATCTTACTGATAAAAAAATCAGCAAGAGCATTTAAAATAGAAAAGATAAAAACAGACAAGAAGGTTAGCAAAATAGCCTTACGAAAAGGCTTAGCAAAGGAGAATATCCTTTGAATCAAAGAAACAGTTTTCATTTTTTAAGAACTTTAGTACTTTCAAATTATATACATTTTTATGTATTTTGTCAAGAATATTGTTTTAATTTAAAACCTTCATATTATTTAAGTTTTATTTATTTAAAAAATGTTCTAATGTGTAAATCCAATCTTCTTCCATACCTTCACTTTGCTTTTTTTGAGCAAGGAGCCATTCGATATATCCGCGGTCAATTTTTGCAACTTCTTCGACATTTTTTCCTACATATTTTCCAAAAGGAAATGTGCGCAAGATACTAGGATGTGAGGATATCTCTATCATTTCAGATATTGCTTCATCTTCGCTGACGTTATTTTGTTCGATTAGTTTATGTTTTAATCTTTCAAAAAGTTTTTCCAATACCAATACATCACCCAAGGCATCATGCGCTTGAGCTTCTATTTCAATACCGAGCAAATAACGTAAATATTGCAGATTATATTTTTCAATTTTTCCTTCTGGGTCGAGAGCTCTTGCTACACGCAAAGTGCAGATAAATTTATTTGGATTTATATTTTCTCTTGCGAGCATTGTCAGGTCAAAAACAGCATTGTGTGCGACAGGCACATGATGCTCATTTTCAAAAAGTTCTTTTATTTTTTTATAGTCCGGACTTTCAGAAAATGAAACTTTGTCTTCTACCATTTTATTTGAAATATGATGCACAGCAGAAGCCTCGGGAGGTATTCTCTTTGGTGGTTTATACATTGCAGAAAATTGTTCTTCTGCACTTTTATAAGCAATTTGGCAAATAAAATCTTCAGCAGTGTTGCCGGTGGTTTCAGTATCAAAAAATATTATTTTAGACATGCTTACATTTTATCATAGTTTTTGATATAATCTATCTTATGTTACAAGAACAAATAAAAAATAATATAAAAGAGGCAATGATGGCAAAAGATTCCGTGCGTTTGGAAACCATGCGAGGTATTGCTTCAGCTTTTACAAATGAATTGGTTGCAAAAGGTCGCAAGCCTCAAGACATGCTTACAGACGAAGAAGCGCTTGCTGTTATTACGCGTCTTGCAAAACAAAGAAAAGACTCTATAGAACAATTCAAAAAAGGCGGTCGCGAAGATTTGGTAAAAGAAGAAGAAGCTCAACTCGCAATTCTCGAAGTATTTTTGCCTAAAATGATGGACAAGAGTGAGGTGGAAAAAATCGCTCAAGCTAAAAAAGAAGAAATGTCCATTACTGATGCGACAAAAAAAGGAATGCTGATGTCTGCAATTATGAAAGATTTGAAAGGTAAGGCTGACGGCATGGTGGTCAAAGAAGTTGTAGATGCTTTATTTAATTAAAAATATATGAAAATTATTTTACATTGGTTGGCGATATCTTTAGCAGTTTTTTTAACAGCTTATTTTTTACCGGATATTAATTTGGCTTATTTTTATACTGCTATTATCATAGGGGCTGTTTTGACGTTGATAAATTACACAGTAAAACCAATTATAAAAATAATAACTTTGCCGATAAATATTTTGACATTAGGTTTATTTTCTTTAGTTATAAATGGTTTGATTTTTTATTTTTTAGGTCATATCATTTCTGGTTTTTATGTTGCAGATTTTATGTCGGCATTTTATGGAGCCTTGATCGTATCTGTTTTAAATTGGATTTTATCAAAATTTCTAATTATTGATTAGCATGCATACTGTTAAATTCCTAACCCTTTTGGTCGAGCATCATGAAACAATTGCGTATCTACTTATTCTTTTAGGTATGATTTTTGAAGGAGAGATAGTTTTGATTTCGAGCGGTATTTTGATGCATTTGGGCGCTGTCAATATTCCTTTCATGATTTCATTTTTACTTTTTATCGCTTTGTCAAAAACTTTTTGTTCATATTATATAGGTCAATATGTTCATAAAAAATTCAATCATACCAAATTTGCAAAATATATTGAAAGGAAAGTTAATACACTTCTTCCGCATTTCAAAGAAAAACCTTTTTGGTCTATTTTTATTTCAAAATTCATATATTTGAATTTTTATACTGTCCTTTTTTGTGGTTATTCTAAAATAAAATTAAAGACTTTTCTAAAACCGGAATTATTGTCCACTTTGATTTGGTTGCCAGGTCTTCTTTCTTTAGGATACTTTTTCAGTTATACTGCATTACATGTGAGTCATGAGGTCTGGAGATTCATTTCCACGCTATTATTATTAGTTATTAGCTTTTTTGTATTGAATAAATTAGCTGCTTGGCTTTATAAAATTTTTGAAGAATTTCACGAACATGGAGAAAATGTTGAATAAAAAAATAGTCACTCATAATGGTACATTTCACGCGGATGATCTTTTTGCTTCTGCTGTTTTATCTATTTTGTTAGAAAAAAAAGGAGAAAATTTTGAGATAGTTCGCACCAGAGATATTGATATTATTAATTCAGCAGATTATGTTTTTGATGTTGGAGGTATTTATGATCCTGAAAAAAATAGATTTGACCATCATCAAACTGGTGGAGCCGGCACTCACGCGGACGGTATACCTTATGCTGCTTTTGGTTTAGTTTGGAAAAAGTTTGGAGAAGAGATTTGTGAATCAAAAGAAATTTCAGAAAGATTAGAAAAAAAAATTGTTGAAGCTATTGATGCAAATGACAACGGCATAAATCTTTATGAAACAAAAGGAGAAATAACACCATTTACAATACAAGATATTCTTTTTAGTTTTCGTCCTACTTGGCAAGAAACAGAAGATTATGATATTCCATTTTTTGAACTTTTACCTTTTGTAAAAAAAATTCTTTTGAGAGAAATAAAAAGAATGAAAGATGTAATCGTAGCTGAAGATTTTGTGGAAAAATCTTATGATCAGGCTGTAGACAAAAGATTGATAATTTTAGACGGACATTATCCTTGGGGTGAAGTTATGCAGAAGTATATTGAACCTTTGTATGTAATCTCTGTAAAAGCCGATTTATGGAGAGTAGAATGTGTTCGTAAAGATAAATTTTCTTTTGAAAATCGTAAAAATTTACCAAAAGAATGGGCTGGCAAAAGAGAAGATTTAGCAGAAATTACAGGAGTGGATGATGCAATATTTTGTCATAATGGTTTATTTTTGGCTGTAGCAAAATCAAAAGAAGGAGCGATAAAATTAGCAGAATTAGCATTACAAAATAATAATTAAAGAATTAATTTATGGCATTTATTGATGAAATAAAAATACAAGCAAAAGCAGGAAGAGGTGGAGACGGCGTAGTGCGTTGGAGACAAGAAAAATTCGTACCGAAAGGCGGACCTGCTGGTGGAGACGGCGGACGAGGTGGAAATTTTTATGTTTTGGCTGTGCGTGATGTGCATATTCTTGCAAAATATAAAGCAAAGAAACATTTTGAAGCGGGTCGCGGAGAAGATGGAGGCAAGAAAAGTTTGACCGGAAAAAATGGTGAAGACTTTTTTTTGGAATTGCCACTTGGTTCTATTGTTACAAATCTCGCAACCGATGAAAAATGGAGTCTGCTCGAAGAAGGAGAAAAAATAATGTTGCTTAAGGGCGGATACGGTGGATATGGTAATGAGCATTTTAAAAGTTCTACAAATACCACTCCGGAAGAACGCAATGAAGGGCAAGATGGAGAGACTGGAGACTTTCATATTGAGTTAGAGCTTTTTGCTGATATGGGCCTCGTAGGACTTCCTAATGCGGGCAAATCATCGCTCTTGAATGCTTTGACTAATGCAAATGCAAAAGTCGGGGATTATGCTTTCACGACTCTTGATCCGAATCTTGGAGATTTTTATGGATACATTATTGCGGACATTCCGGGTATTATCGAAGGCGCATCTGAAGGTAAAGGTCTTGGTGTAAAATTCTTGCGACATATTAAACGCACGAAAATGCTTGCACATCTCGTGTCTCTTGAAAATGAAAATCCGATGAAGACTTACAAAGAAGTTCGCAAAGAGTTGGAAAAATACGACAAGAATTTAAAACTCGGCACTGACGGTCTAACTTCAAAAGAAGAAATAATTATTCTGACAAAGACAGATGTAATAGACGACACAAATAAAAAAATAAAAGTTGTAGATAAAATTAAAAAAGAATTTATCACAAAACTTAAAAATAAAAATGTTTATACACTATCACTCTACGACGACAAGTCTGTAAAAGATTTTACAAAAGAGCTGACAAAGATTTTTAAGAAGAAATAAAAATATAGTATAATTAAAATTATGTCAAAAAAGTATTACACGACAATAGGACTGGAAATTCATGCAGAATTGAGCACAAAGACAAAGATGTTTTGCTCTTGCAAGAATGACCCTGATGTGGATATGCCAAATGTGAATATTTGTCCGGTTTGTATGGCGCATCCGGGGACTTTGCCTGTGGCGAATAAAAAGGCTATTGAGAATGTTATCAAAGTCGGGTTGGCGCTCGATGCAAATATTGCGGACTTTTCAGAATTCGATAGAAAGAATTATTTTTATCCGGACATACCAAAAGGCTATCAAATTTCACAATATAAATATCCAATAGTTTCCGGCGGAAAGTTGGCGGATATGGATATAACTAGGATACATTTGGAAGAAGATACGGGGACTTCGAAGCATCATAATGCTCCCGATGCTCGGACAAATGGTTCCCATATGTCCGACATCGGGGGCGGATATTCCCTTGTAGATTTCAATCGCGCGGGAGTGCCGTTGATGGAGCTCGTGACAGAAGCGCATACATTTGAGAATCCTGAAGATGCGTCAAAAACTGCGAGTAATTTTGCAAAAGAATATCAGTTGTTGCTTTGGTATTTGGGAGCTTCGGAAGCGAATATGGAAAAAGGCGAGATGCGTGTAGAGGCGAATGTTTCCGTATCTCCAGATAAAGATAAAAAATGGACTGCGTATGTGGAAGTGAAAAATTTGAATTCATTTAAGAGCGTTGAGAAGGCTATAAAATATGAAGTGGATAGAATGATAGAACTTTTTGAAGAAGGCAAGGAAGGTGAAATAGTAAAAGAGACTCGCGGTTGGGATGAAAATAAACAAAAAACTATTTCTCAGAGAAAAAAAGAAAGTAGCCAAGACTACAGATATTTTCCGGATCCGGATTTACCAAAAATGAAACTCCATGAATCTTTTGATTTGGAAAAAATTAAAAAAGAATTGCCGGAAACCCCTATTCAAAAACGCGCAAGATATAAAAATGATTACGGAATAAAAGATGAGGATATTGAAGTTTATATAAATGATCTGGAATTGGGTAAATGGTTTGAATGTGTGGCAAAAATTTTGAGCGATAAAGAGAAAATAAAAACCGCATCAAACTATATAACTTCAGATTATCTAGGTATAAAAAAATCTAACCCAAATGCTAAACTTCCAAGTGAAAATAATTTTGCTGAACTTATTAATTTAGTTTTTGAAAATAAAATTTCTTCTCGTGCCGCGAAAGATATTTTGGCAATGATTGTTTTAAACGACGAGAGCCCGCTAAAAATCGCCACCGAAAAAGATTTATTACAAAAGAATGATGAGGGTGAATTGAAAATAATTGTTCAAAAAGTGATTGATGAAAATCCTGAAGTCGTAGCTATTTATAAAGGAGGTAAAGAAAATGCGATTATGTCTTTGGTTGGTAAAATAATTAAAGAATCAAAAGGTTCTGCAAATCCTCAGGTAGTTATAAAACTTTTGAAAGAGATGTTATAATTTAATCATGAAAACTTTACGAGAGTGTATAAAAGAAGCAGAGGAAAAGCACGTTGCGATTGGGCATTTTAATATTTCAAATTTAGAAGCTTTGCATGGTATTTATAATGCGGCGAAGAAATTAAATTTACCGGTAATTATTGGTGTATCAGAAGGAGAAGAAAAATTTGCCGGACTTGAAGAAGTAGCAACGCTCGTAAAAACTTTGCGTGAAAAGGATAGTTATCCGATATTTTTAAATGCAGATCATCATGCGAGTTTTGAATCTGTGAAAGCTTGCATTGATGAGGGTTTCGATATGGTGATAATAGATAATGCAAAATTATCTTTTGAAGAAAATGCAAAAGTAACAAAACAATGTGTGGATTATGCTCGTGAAATTTCAAAAAATACAGGACGAGATATTTTAGTAGAAGCTGAGCTCGGTTTTATCGGTTCTGGTTCTGTGATTCGCGATGAAATACCAGAAGGCGCAGGAGTTCTAACCAAGCCCGAAGATGCAAAGAAATTCGTGGAAATGACAGGTATTGATCTATTTGCTCCGTCCGTGGGCAGTATTCATGGACTTATAAAAACTGGCAAGCCTCACATTGATGCTCTGCTCGTGGCAGAAATTAAAAAAGCGACAGGTATACCACTAGTGCTTCATGGCGGTTCAGGGCTTCGTAATGAAGATTTTACAAATGCTATCAAAGCAGGTGTTTCAATTGTGCATATAAATAGTGAAATTCGTTTGGCATACAGAGAAGCCCTCGAGCAGGCCTTGAAAGATAATCCTTCCGAAATAACTCCGGCAAAGATTTTACAGCCGGCAGTGGATGCTATTGAAAAAGTCGTTGAAGCAAGATTAAAACTTTTTAATGGAATAAATTAATGGATTTAAAATCCGAGTTACAAAAAATTTTCAAAGGAGAAATCGAGAATAACGATGAAGTGCTTTCGAAATATTCTCATGATGCGAGTATTTTTACAGTGCGACCGCAAGTAGTTTGTTTTCCAAAAGATTCAGAAGATGTGCAAAATTTAGTGAAATGGGTAAGTGAAAATAAAGAAAAATATCCAGACTTATCTATAACTCCTCGTTGTGCCGGCACAGATATGTCAGGAGGTGCTATCGGTGAATCTATAATTTTGGATTTTACTAAGTATATGAATAAGTTGATTAATTTTTCCGCTTCGCCTAGTACTTTTACTCAGGTCCTCGGGTCGCCTTCGTCTCAACCAGACCATTCGCAAAAGCACATAGGCGAAGCTTTAATAACCGTTCAACCCGGCATGTTTTACAGAGATTTTGAAAAAATAACTTTAGAAAAAGGTTTTATTTTGCCTTGTTATACTGCATCTAAAAGTTTAAATGCCATGGGTGGTATGTATGGCAATAATTCTGCAGGAGAAAGAACTTTGCAATATGGAAAGACTGAAGACTATGTAATAGAAGCAAAAATTGTTTTTGCAGATGGAGTAGAGAGAATTATAAAATCTGTTCCTATTTCTGAAATTTCAACACAAGATGAATATTCTAAAAAAGTTTATGAAATTTTAAAAAATAATGAAGAAGAAATAAAAAAGGCAAAACCAAATGTACACAAAAATTCTGCAGGATATTATTTGTGGAATCTAGTAAAGGAAAATAATTTTGATTTAAATAAATTGCTCGTTGGTTCACAGGGGACACTTGGTATAGTGACAGAAATAACTTTTAGATTAGTGAAACCAAAACCTTATACAAATTTAGTCGTGATTTTTCTGCGAGATATTAGTATTTTACCAGACTTAGTTAATAAAATTTTAAAATATGATCCACAGACTATTGAAACATACGATGACAAAACTTTTTTGCTTGTTTTAAAATATATTTATAGTTTTATAAAATTACTTGGATTTAAAAACTTTTTTAAACTTGTACTTAGTTTTGGTCCGGAAACGAAGATGACTTTGCGTCACGGTTTCCCTCGACTCATAATGCTTGTAGAGTTTACAGGTGACACAATAGAAGAAACTAATAAAAACACAAATAATATTTTGACTGAATTGAAAAATATAAAAAAAATCGGAGTTCATTTGGCAAAGAACGAATTTGAAGCAAAGAAATATTGGACTATTCGTCATGAAGCTTTTAATCTTATTCGTTATCATCTGAAAAAACAAAAGTCTGAGGCATTTATAGATGATGTCATAGTTCGTCCCGAGTATTTACCAGAATTTTTACCATCTCTTTATAAAATATTGGGTGAATATAAAAACAAAATGACTTTTGCTGTAGGCGGTCACGCTGGAGATGGTAATATGCATATTTATACATTACTTGATACAAAAGACTCAATGACCAAAAGTATTGTTATGGATGTTTCAGAAAAAGTTTATGATTTGGTTTCTAGTTTAGGTGGGTCTATTACTGCTGAACATAATGATGGTATTATCCGTACTCCATTTTTGAATAAAATGTATAATTCTAAAATATTGGAATTATTTAAACAAACAAAAGAAATCTTTGATCCAAAATATATCTTTAATCCCGGCAAAAAAGTCCCTTTATTAAAGGGTCAGATTGGTACCAAGGAATATGTTGAAAAGCACATAACTCAATAAGTTGCATTTTTTATAAATTTGTATATAATATTGAAATGTTTAAATTAATTGCGAAAAATCGAGACGCCAACGAGAATTTGGCTGAAATGAGAAAGGGTACAGAATTACCAGCTGTTTTTTATGGTCTTGGTAAGGATACTATTTCTATTTCTGTTTCTAAGGTTGAATTTAAGAAAGTTTGGCAAAAAGCTGGAGAATCTTCTACTGTTGTTTTGTCTACTCCTTCTGGTGATGTTGATGTTTTAATACATGAAGTTCAGACTCATCCTATTACAGACGAACCTATACATGTTGATTTCTTGGTTGTTGATAAAAATAAGAAAATAAAAGTCAGTATTCCTCTTGTTTTTGAAGGTGTATCTCCAGCGGTGAAAGGAGGTTCTGGTACTTTGGTAAAAGTTCTTCATGAAGTTGAAGTAGAAGCTTTACCAAAAGACTTACCTCATGATTTGGTTGTTGATATATCAAAATTGGCAGAATTACACAGTCAAGTATTAGTTTCTGATATTTCATTGCCTTCTGGTGTAACAATGGTTACAAAAAACAATGAAGTTGTGGCTTCTATCGCTGAACAAAAAGAAGAAAAAGAAACTACAAATGAGCCTATCGACTTGTCAAAAATTGAAGTTGAAAAGAAAGGTAAGAAAGAAGAAGAAGCTCCAGCTACTGAATAAAAATAAAAAAATTTGTGCTATAATAAAAACTATGACATCCAAAAAAGTCATAGTTTTTATTTTATTATTTTTAATAAGTTTTTATTTTACCGGACAAAAAGTATCTGCGGATTTTGACTGTCTCACTTTGACATCTTCTTCAAATCAATCCGATAAAGATTTTTGTAGGAATGAACTTAGTCAAATAGAAGCACAGCTTGCTGACTTGTTAAAAAAACAAGATGAACAAAAAAAACAAACTGGTACACTAAAAGGCGATGTTGATTATTTAACCAGTCAAATCAATGCTTTAAAAACAAAAATAAAAGCGCGGGCTTTGGTTATCGCTCAATTAAAAGTTTCAATTAAAGAAAAAACTACAAAGATAGTAGCTTTATCAGACAAAATAGACAGAGAACATGAATCATTGGCTCAACTTTTACGCAACACAAATGAATTTGATAATGAAAATTTAGTACATTTAGTTTTGTCGGATAAAAATATGTCTAGTTTTTATTCAGATTTAGAATCGTATGTTTCAATAAAAAAAGCAATAAAAAAATCAGTTGAGTTGATCACTGGAGTAAAGGTTGAAACTGAAGTTCAGAAGAAAGATTTACAAACAAAACAAGATGCTGAAACAAATGCAAAAGTAGAATTAGAAACTGCTCAAAAGAAAGTTGCGCAATCTGAAACAGAAAAGAAGCAACTTTTGTCTATTTCAAAACAAAAAGAATCCGAATATGCTAAGTTGGCTGCTGAGAAAAAAGTTAGAGCAGACAAGATTCGCGCCGCTCTTTTCCAATTGCGTGATACAAAAGCAATTCCTTTCGGTACAGCGTTGAATTATGCAAATTTAGCTTCACAAAAGACAGGTGTTCGCCCAGCATTTATTTTAGCTATACTTACACAAGAGAGTAACCTGGGAACAGATCAAGGTTCTTGTTATTTAACCAATTTTGATACAGGCGAAGGAGCTTCTTCAAAGAGTGGAAAAATATTTAAAAATGTTATGCACCCAACTCGTGACATACCACCATTTATTTCTATTACAAAAGACTTGGGGCGTGATCCATATAAAACTCTCGTGTCATGTCCTATTGGCGGATATGGTTATGGTGGAGCGATGGGTCCTGCACAATTCATTGCCAGTACTTGGAGCGGACTTGAAAGTAAAATCGCCAGATATTTAGATGTTGCAAATCCAGATCCATGGGAACCTCGTGATGCATTTATGGCTTCCGCTGTTTTCTTGGCAGATTTGGGTGCTGATGCTGGCACATATACCAGTGAAAAGACAGCAGCTTGTAGGTATTATGGCGGAGGCAAATCTTGTACTAGTGTTACCACACCGTATGGCGTAAGTGTTATGAAAAAAGCCACAGATATACAAACAAACATAGATTTCTTATCAACACAATAATTAAAATTATGAATAAAACATTTTACTTTTTAATAATATTTATTTTTTGTTTTTCTTTTTTAAATGCGTCTGCAAAAGAAATAAAAAAACCTTATAATGTTCCGATACTTGTATATCATTCATTTGGACCTGCGCATTCTAAAAAAGAATCAGCTATGCAAAAACATTATCGTGTTACTGAAAAAGTTTTTGAACAACAAATGAAATATTTATCTGATAATGGTTATCATCCAATTACTTTTTATTCATATATAAACAGTCTAAAAAATAATACAGAATTGCCTGAAAAAGCAGTGATACTGACTTTTGATGATGGTTGGAAAACACAATATACTTATGCAGTGCCTATTTTAGAAAAATATCATTTCACAGGAACTTTTTTTATTATTTCAAAAAATACAAATGGTTCATATATGAATTGGGATAATTTGAAAGACTTAACGACAAAAGGTTTTGAAATTGCTTCTCATACCGAAACTCATCCAATGCTTACAAAATTAGATGCTGTTAAATTAAAAAAGGAAGTAGAAGGTAGTAAAAAAACTTTGGAAGATAAACTCGGCATTAAAGTTACTACTCTTGCATATCCGAATTATATGCAAAATGAAACTGTTCGCAGTGCCGTAAAATCTGCGGGTTATCTTGGCGCTCGTGGTGGTTGGGCAAAGTTTAAAAATTCCGCTGACCATATTTATGAATTAACTTCGCAAGAAGTGGTGAATAATCCAAACCCTTTTTCAGAGAAAAGAGTGCCTGATTTGCCTTAAATTTAATAATATGATAAGATAAAAAAGTTATGAAAAAAGATATACACCCAAAATATGATATAAAAACAAAGGCTACTTGCGCTTGCGGAGCGGTTTTTGAAGTTGGCTCAACTTTGAAAGATATTACTGTTGAAATCTGTAGTCAATGTCATCCTTTTTACACTGGAAACGAAAAGATAATGGATACTGCTGGACGTGTAGACCGCTTTAACAAGCGCCGTGCTGCAGCTCCTGTAAAAGCTAAGAAGTAACATTATTGCGAACATGCTCCTGTGGAGCACGGATTTTTTTTGCTAAAAAATTCCTCGTGCTCGCGCCAGTCGCGCTCGCAAGTCTCCACACAAGCATAGTTCGCAATTATTTTTTATGGAACTAGATCTAGACGAACTAAAGAAAAATCACAAGACTAGCTATTTGGCGAGTGTTTTAGAACGTTTAAATAAAGAAGAAACTGAAGTTAGAGAGATGTTGGATGGTGATGAATCTCTACATGAGATGGCTTCTGTAGAATTGAAATCAATCCAAGAACAAAGAGAGTCTACAGAAAAACAAATTCAAGATATTTTAGATAAAGAAAAAATAGAAGAAGAATTCGTGAATGAAATAGTACTCGAAGTTCGTGCTGGTGCAGGAGGAGATGAAGCTTCTCTTTTTGCATGGAGGCTCGCACATATGTATGAGATTTTCTGTGAAGGGAAAAAATTTGATTGGAAAACAAACTATGAATCTAAAAGTGACGTTGGTGGATACAAAGAAGCAAGTTTTGAAATAAAAGGAAAAGGAATCTATGAAATGCTTCGTTATGAGACAGGAGTGCATCGTGTGCAAAGAATTCCAAGTACAGAGAAGAACGGCCGTGTTCATACATCTACTGCGTCTGTGGCTATTTTACCTATTCGCAAAAAAGTATTATTTGAAATAAATCCTGCTGATCTCGATATGGAGTATTCTCGTTCTGGTGGTGCCGGAGGGCAAAATGTGAACAAGGTTGAAACTGCTGTGCGTCTTATTCATAAGCCTACAGGTATAGATGTACGTTGTACTTCAGAGCGTACACAGCTAGGAAACCGTGAAAAAGCGATGCAGATTTTGACTGCGAAATTGCAACAGATAAAAGAAGAGGAAGAAGCAAAGAAATATTCAGGAGATAGAAAAAACCAAATCGGCACCGGTGACCGCTCAGAAAAAATTCGCACATATAATTTCCCTCAAGATCGTGTTACAGATCATCGTATTAAAAAATCTTGGCACAATTTACCGAAAATAATGGAAGGCGAAATAGATGAAATAATAGAAGCTATAAACTCCGGTGAAACAGGGGATGAAAGTGATGAAGATTAAGTTTTAATATTTATTCACAATGGTATTGTTTTAAATATTTTTATATGTTATTATTAAAATGTAGGTAAATGTATCTACATATTATAAATAGTTTTTGTCCTTTTTAGTAAAAAAAGGAAGAAATAATAGAATGGCTACAAAGCTATATGTAGGGGGTTTACCTTACAGTACACAAGAAGATGCTCTTAAAGAACACTTCGCACAAGCAGGTAATGTTACATCTGCTGTGATTATCATGGACAAAATGTCTGGTCGCTCAAAAGGTTTTGGATTCGTTGAAATGTCAACAGATGAAGAAGCACAAAGTGCTGTCTCTATGTTTAATGGTCAAGAATTCGAAGGCCGTAAGCTTACAGTAAATGAAGCTCGTCCTATGGAAGCTCGTCCACCAAGAACAGGTGGTTCAGGAGGCGGATACGGAGGAGGTAATGGTGGTTACGGTGGTGGAAACCGCGGTGGACGCCGAGAATACTAATTTCTCTATAAATTTAAAACAAAAATCACTCGAAAGGGTGATTTTTGTTTTTTAATAGAAAATAGTTTAAGTGTTTGCTTAAAATGTTTTTTTCTGTTATATTTTTATTAATAAATAATAATTTATTTGAGTGTGTAGTTCAGTGGTAGAACGCTGTCCTGATAAGACAGAGGTCGATGGTCCGATTCCATCCACACTCACTATGAATATAAGAAAAGAATATCTTACGATTGGTTTTGTTTTGATTCTTTGCATTATTCAAATTTATCTAATGTTTTTTTCTAAATAAACTTTTCCCCCATATGTCTGACATATGGAAAAGCTTTATTTTTCAATGTATTTTTGTGGTTGATTTACATTTTTTATTCTTGTATACTGCAATAGTATTATGCAAGAAAAAGAAAACAGTCAAAAATGGTGGAGACCAGTTTTATTTTTATTTACCAGAATTTCAGTTTGGATAGCTATACCATTAATTATTGCTGTTTATTTGGGTAAATATTTGGATAATCGCTTTAATACTGCTCCTTGGATAATGTTAGGAATAATGTTCATTTCTTTTGTTGTGTCTATGATTGCTGTTGCGAGAATTTCAATGAAATATGTGAAAGAGATTGCCGAAGATGCAAAAAAAAGTCTAACAAACATTAAGAAGTATGGATATAACGATAAGGATGATTACGAAAGAAAAGAAGATAAATATTATGGAAGAGACTAAAAATACAAATATTGAGAATACAATAAATGCAGATCATGGAGAAATTTCTCATGAAGCAACTATATATGCTGAACCAATAGGACATATTGGTAATTTTCCGATTACAAATGCTTTGCTTACTTCCTGGATTGCTGTTTTGATTATTGTTTCTGTTGTTTTTATTTTAAACAGAAAACTTTGTGAAAGACCAAAAGGTTTTCAGAATTTTTTTGAAATGATTTTAGATGGAGCTTTTTCTTTGTGTGATCAGGTGACAGGCAGTAGAAAATTAACTTTGAAATTATTTCCTCTTGCTTTTGCGATATTCTTTTTTGTTTTAATAAATAATTGGCTTGGTATATTACCTTTGGGTGGTTTCGGTTTGATTGAAATCGGCGAACATGGTAAATCTTTCATACCTTTTATTCGTAGTGGTACAGCAGATGTAAATACCACTTTAGCAATGTCTGTCATATCAGTTATCGGAGCAAATATTTTTGGAATTTTATCTATCGGTATTTGGAAAACTTTCAATAAGTATGTTAATATTAAAGCGCTTGGCAGTGTCGCTACGAAATTCCGTAAAGATAAATCAGTAGTCATAGTCGGGCCGATAACGTTCTTTGTTGGTATTTTGGAATTAATAGGAGAATTCGCAAAAGTCGCTTCGCTTTCTTTTCGTCTATTCGGAAATGTATTTGCTGGAGAAGTTTTATTGCTTGCGATGAGTGCTATTCTCGCATATGGTTTACCTGTCCCTTTTCTTTTCTTGGAAGTTTTCGTGGGACTTATTCAGGCTTTTATCTTTGCGATCTTGGTGTTGGTATATTTTAGTATAGCTTCACAAGATCATGAAGAACATGATGAAAGCAATGAGCGCGGTCACGCTCATGCATAATTAATAATAATTAATAATAAAAAAAATGGACGAGACAATACATCTGTTAGAACTTACATCTATAGCGAAAGCATTGGCTATCGGTCTTGGCGTTATCGGTCCTGGTATCGGTATCGGTATGATAGGTCGCGGAGCTATGGAAGCTATTGGTAGAAATCCTGAAGCTTCAGGAAAAATAATGGTTCCTATGCTTTTGGTTGCAGCTTTCGCGGAAGCTTTGGCTATTTACGCTTTGGTTATCGCATTTTCAATCAAATAGTATTTTGAATTTCGGTGCCGTATTTACAGAAATATTGGCATCGCTTTCAGGATATTATTTATAATAATTTTTATTTAACATGGATTCAATAATTACAACATTTCATATAGATTGGAAAATAGTCATTGCCCAAGCATTAAACTTTGGTATTGTTTTTGCTGTTTTGTTTTATTTTGCTATCAAACCTTTGCATAAATTAATGCAAGAAAGATCTACAAAAATAGAAAAAGGCATTGATGATGCTAAGACAAATGCAGATTTATTGAAAGCTACAACAGAAGAATATGAAAAAGCTATTGCAAAAGCTCGCATCGAAGCAAATGAAATTTTTGATAAAAATAAAAAAGAAGCTGAAAAGAAAAAAGCTGAAATACTTGAGCAAGCTCAAAAAGAAATGATTGAAACAATAGAAAATGGCAAGAAGATTATAGAAGCCGAGAGAGTTAAAATGTTAGGTGAAGTTAAAAATGAAGTAGCTGGACTTGTGTTGCAAGCTACAGAAAAAGTTTTGGCAGAAAAGAATAAATAAATAAATATGGCAAAAATTTCAATTAAAAATCTGGCGGAAACTCTAGAAAATATGACAGAATGCAAGAATGTAAAAGAGCTGGAAATGCTCGGCAAGAATTTTGCCATTTTTTTGAAAAATAAAAAACTCCTGTCACAATCCGAAGAAATTTTAAAAGAATTACAAAAAGTAATTGATAGGAAAAAGGGAATAGTGCGGATGAAAGTCAAAACTGCAAAAGTTTTAACAGAAGAAAAGAAAAAAAGTTTAGAGCATGAGATGAAAGAAAGATACGGATCGAAACACATTGAGAGCGAATATTTTGAAGATAAAAATCTTTTGGGTGGAATGAAAATACAGGTCGGTGAGGATGTGCTGGATATGACTTACAGAAATAATTTAAAACAATTGGAAAAACATTTAATTAATAAATAAAAATATATGGCAAATCAAATAATAGAAAGTTTAAGAAAAGAAATAGAAGGATTTAAGGCAGACATCAAGACGCAAAAAGTCGGCTATGTGATGGAAGTTTTCGACGGCATTGCAAAGATTTCCGGTCTTTCAAATGTGAAGGCTTCTGAAATGCTTTCTTTTTCCAGTGGTGTGATGGGCGTGGCTTTAAACCTCGAAGAAGATTCCGTGGGCGCAATTGTTTTAGGAGATTTCTCTAAAATTCGCGAAGGCGATGAAGTCAAAAATACCGGTAAAATACTCGAAGTCCCCGTGGGTGATGCCATGGTGGGTAGAGTTGTAAATGCTTTGGGCCAAGCCATCGACGGACGCGGAGCTATAAAAACTGAAAAGACAAACCCTGTGGAGCGAGTGGCAAGTGGTGTGATGAGTCGTCAATCCGTGGACCAGCCAGTACAGACAGGTATCAAGGCAATTGACGCGCTTATTCCTATCGGTCGTGGTCAGCGTGAGCTCATTATTGGCGACAGACAGACAGGTAAGACTGCTATCGCTATCGATGCAATCTTAAACCAAAAAGGCCAAAATATGATTTGTGTTTATGTTTCAATCGGACAAAAAGATTCTAAACTTCGCAAATTGGAAACTCGTTTGAAAGAAGGCGGAGCGATGGAATACACTGTCATCGTATCTGCCGGTTCTTCCGAGCCTGCGTCTATGTCATACATCGCGCCTTATACCGGAGTCGCTATTTCTGAATATTTTATGGATCAAGGCAAAGATGTTTTGATTATTTATGATGATCTTTCCAAGCACGCTGTGGCATACCGAGAAATTTCTCTTTTGCTTCGTCGTCCACCTGGTCGTGAAGCATATCCTGGAGACGTTTTCTATTTACATTCTCGTTTACTCGAACGCGCTTGCCGAAAAAATAAAGATTATGGAGGAGGAAGTATCACAGCATTGCCCATAATTGAAACTCAAGCTGGCGACGTATCTGCATATATTCCTACGAATGTTATTTCCATCACCGACGGACAAATTTTCTTGGAGACGGATTTATTTTATAAAGGCGTGCGTCCTGCGGTGAACGTCGGGCTTTCTGTTTCTCGCGTGGGAGGGTCTGCGCAAATAAAAGGTATGAAAAAAGTCGCGGGAACTTTAAAGCTCGATCTTGCGCAATTCCGTGAACTAGAAGCTTTTTCTCAATTCGGTTCTGACCTAGATGATGCCACAAAACGCCAGCTTGAACGCGGTAAAAGAGCAGTCGAACTATTGAAACAACCTCAATATTCTCCTGTCGTCGTCGAACATCAAATCATCGGGCTTTATGCTTTAGTCAAAGGTTTTATGGATGATGTTGCGATTGATAAAATCAAGGCATTTGAAATTGGTCTTGTAGAATATGCGGAAAATAATGCAAAGAAATTCCTTTCCCAAGTTCGTGAAAAGAAAATGTGGGAAGACGACGGCGAAGCGGAATTAAAACAAGCGATAGGGGATTATAAAAGTGGATTTGTAAAATAAATTTCATGGCATCGACAAAAGAAATTAAAAGAAGAATAAAGAGTGTGAAGAGCACAAAGAAAATCACAAAAGCGATGGAGCTTGTGGCTGCTTCTAAAATGCGAAAAGCTGTGGCGCAGACTTTGGCGTCCAGACTTTATGCAGGATACTCTTGGGATCTTTTGACTTCTATGTCGGGCAGACTAGAAGAAGTAAAACACATATTCTTTGACGGCATAAGAGCAGAAAACCCACGCCATAGCGGGGCAAGAACTTTGTTTGTGCTGATAACTTCCAACGGATCTTTGTGTGGAGGTTATAATGCGCAAGCAATTAAAAAAGCGATAGCTTTAATGCGAGAAATAAAAGATTTGGAAAGTATAGATATAATAAGTGTCGGTAAAAAAGGCGATGGAGCAATGCGTCGCGTAGGCAGAAATGTCGTGGCTTCATTTACAGAATTACCGGCAATACTTTCTTTGAGGGATATCACACCGATAGCTTCATTCATAACTTCAGAATACAAAAAGGGAATTTACAAAGAAGTTTTTGTCATTTACACAGATTTCATTTCGGCTCTTTCTCAAATACCAAAAGTCAGACAAATATTGCCGATATCTAAAATAGAATTAAAACAAGCAATAGATGAAGTAAATACGATTGATCAAAATATACCGCTTGCGATAACAAAAAATCAATCACCGTATCTTATCGAAGGTGACACGGGGAAATTAGTTGAGATGTTGGCGGAGAAATTGGTGCGAATGCAGATTTATCAAATGATGCTAGAGTCGGGAGCATCAGAGCAATCAGCCAGAATGGTGGCTATGAAGAATGCCAGTGAGGCAGCCGGAGAAATGATAGATGACCTCACTCTCGTATTCAACAAAGCCCGTCAAGCCGGAATTACTCAGGAAATATCAGAAATCTCGGCAGGTATGGCAAGTGTGAGTTGATAAGATTAAAAATTATTATTAAAAATTTCCGCCTCAACGGCGGATCAGCCGAAGAGGCTGAACAAAAAATTATGAATAACAACAAAGGAAAAATCAAAAGAATAATCGGACCGGTGGTGGATGTGGAATTTGAAGGCAATGTGCCAGATATTTACAGTGCGCTGGAAGTTATGAAAGGCGACAAAGTCATCGTGCTGGAAGTCGAGCAACACATCGGAGGCAATACTGTGCGTGCAGTGGCGATGGATTCCACAGATGGACTTGCTCGCGGAATGGAAGTTTCAGACACAGGCGCTCCTATTTCCGTGCCAGTCGGCAAAGGAACACTCGGACGCATTTTCAATGTCTTGGGTGAAGCTATCGACGATGCCGGTGGAGTAAATTCTCAAAAGACATCTCCTATTCACCGCAAAGCTCCGGACTTCGTTTCTCAATCTACAAAAGTTGAAATTCTTGAAACAGGTATAAAAGTCATCGACCTCATTTGTCCAGTTTTGAAAGGAGGAAAAGTGGGTCTTTTCGGAGGGGCAGGCGTGGGCAAGACGGTGGTCATCCAAGAACTCATTCACAACATCGCATCGAATCACGGAGGGTATTCTGTTTTTGCCGGAGTGGGGGAAAGAACTCGCGAAGGTAATGACCTTTATCACGAAATGAAAGATTCAAAAGTGCTCGACAAAGTGGCGATGGTATTCGGACAAATGAATGAACCGCCAGGCGCGCGTCTGCGCGTGGCTCTTTCCGGGCTGACAATGGCGGAACATTTCCGTGACGAAGAAGGCAAAGATGTTCTTTTCTTTATCGACAACATTTTCCGTTTTACTCAAGCTGGTTCTGAAGTGTCCGCTTTACTCGGACGTATTCCTTCTGCTGTGGGTTATCAGCCTACACTTGCGACAGAAATGGGAAATTTGCAAGAACGTATTACGAGTACTGACAAAGGCTCTGTGACTTCTGTGCAAGCTGTGTATGTGCCTGCGGACGACCTCACTGATCCGGCACCAGCGACGACTTTCTCTCACCTTGACTCTACTGTGGTGTTGAACCGTTCACTTTCTGAGATCGGTATTTATCCGGCTGTTGATCCACTTGACTCTTCTTCCACAATTCTTGACCCGCATATCGTGGGTAAAGAGCATTATGAAGTTGCTCGTGAAGTGCAAAGAATCTTGCAAAGATATAAAGATTTGCAAGACATCATCGCTATTTTGGGCATGGAAGAATTATCCGAAGAAGATAAGCAATTAGTCGTGCGCGCAAGAAAAATCCAGAAATTCCTTTCACAACCATTTTTCGTCGCTGAACAATTCACTGGCGCAGAAGGTAAATACGTACCGCTTGCGGAAACTATCCGTTCATTCCGTGAAATTTTGGATGGCAAGCACGACGACAAGCCGGAAGGAGAGTTTTATATGAAGGGGGCACTTTAAAAATTAAAAATAGCTTCTCTCGAAAAGCACGAAAATTTTTTGCTAAAAATTTTCTCTGTCCGTCGCCGTCGCTCCTAACAAGGCTTTTCTCAAGAACTATTTTAAATTTTTAAGTAAATAAATTTATGTCAAAACAATTAAAATTAAAAATA
This sequence comes from Candidatus Nomurabacteria bacterium, assembly GCA_021413905.1. Taxonomy (GTDB): domain Bacteria; phylum Patescibacteriota; class Minisyncoccia; order Phycocordibacterales; family UBA9973; genus UBA9973. Next base: position 207,727 of record JAIOPO010000001.1, on the reverse strand, counting down.
ATAACGCCGGAAAAACTAATCCTTGAAGAAATGATGGATGCTGTTGTCGTGCCGACTATTGAAGGAGAAATTACAATTTTACCAGAACATATTCCTCTTATTGGAGGATTAAGATCTGGAGATATTGTCGGTATTGTAAAAGGTGAACATATTCCTATGGCTGTGGTAGGAGGTTTTGTGGAAGTCAAAGAAGACGAAAATAAAATTACCAATGTCATCATTTTGGCAGACTTTGTGGAATTTGTGACTGATATTTCTGAAGAAGAAGTAAATAAAGCAAAAGCAAAAGCTGAAGAATTACGTAAACAAGCAGAAAATAAAGAAGTAGTAGACTTCGAACATTTTGCCACAGAACTCGAACGCTCACTCACTCGCGTAAAAATAGCCGATAAATGGCGTACTCGAAAATACAGAAAATAATTTATTTACATTTATATTATATAGTATGATATAATCAATAAGTTATGAAAAATGAAGAAGATAGAAAACTCGTTCCCTGGGTCTTATTACTTTTAGAGATTGCTTGTGTTTTAGCTACTCCTTTTAATTTTCTAGCTGGAATGTCTTTTAAAAATGGAGGACATGTCTTTGTTAATTATCTACCTTTTATTTTTTTTGTTTTTTGTTTATTTTCTTTAATTATATCTATTTTAAATTTATATAAATTAAAAAATACTACACATATCAGTTATATTGTTCTATTTATTTTTTCTTTAGCATTTTCAATTTTGTATTTATTTATTATGTTTCAATTGTTTAATCATTACGGTATTCATAAATTATTTTTACTTTAATTTATTCAAATGGTTAAATTTTACGTTATAGCTACACCGATAGGTAATATGGAAGATATAACTTTACGAGCGATTCGTATTTTAGGTGAGGTGGATTTAATTTTATGTGAAGATACAAGAACCACGCAAAAACTTTTAAATAAATATGAAATAAAAAATTCTACAATGAGTTTTCATGCTCAGAGTAAATTAACAAAGACAGACAAGATTTTTGCACTCCTAGAAGAAGGTAAAAATATTGCATTGGTTTCTGATGCCGGCACGCCGACCATCTCAGACCCGGGCGCATTGCTTATTTCTCAGATTAAAGAAAAGTTTAATGATGACGTGCAAGTCATACCTATTCCGGGTGCATCAGCCATCATTTCTGCACTTTCTGCGTCAGGCTTGCCCACGCACGAATTCACATTTCTTGGTTTTCTTCCACACAAAAAAGGCAGAGAGACTTTATTTAAAGAAATTGCAAATGCAGAACGCACGATGATTTTTTACGAATCTTCGCATCGCATTTTAAAAACTTTGGAATCTTTAGCAAAATTCTGCCCAGACAAAAAAGTTTGTGTTGCTCGCGAAATCACTAAAATTTTTGAAGAATTTAAAACAGGCAAACCCGCCGAACTTTTGGAATATTTCACAAAAAATCCCGTCAAACAAAAAGGGGAGTTTACTGTGTTGGTTTCTAATTAATTTACAACAAATCTTCTGGGTCAACTGATACAGAAAATGATGGCGGGAGGGAGAGGAGCTTGGTGAGGAGGTTTTTATTTAATTTCGAGTCAGGGTGAAGTTCAGGTAAAGACCAATTTTTTGGATCAAGTTTAATAAGCATATTTGTTACATATTTATCTTTTAATTTTGATACAAAACCACTAAAAATTTCCGGTTCATATTCTTTGAAAATTTCTAATAGATATTTTTTAACATGAGCGACTTCTTCTTTTTGGCCGAAATGTGTTACTTTTATAAATTTTTTAAATGGCGGATATCCTAGATTTTTTCTAATTTCAATTTCTTCTCTAACAAATGAATGAAGGTTTTCATTTCTAAGAGCAATAATAGAAGAATCATTTTCATTTTTTGTTTGTATTATTAATTTGTCTTTTGTAAAAAGAATTAAAGAAATTATGATTTGTATTATTTTCTCACTCATTCGGAAATTCGGTATACTCCAAAGTGAATCAAAAGAAGCGACCACTGAAAAAGTGACTGGTTTTTGTAAATAGAAAAAAGCCATTTCTGTGCCTATTAATATTGCTCCATGCATATTTTCAAAATCCTGAATCATTTCTTCTGCTTCTTTTGTATTTTTTATCGATTCTTTATCCAATTTAAAAATTTTTATATCCGGAAAAATATTTTTTAATTCTTCTGAAACAGTGTCTGTGCCTATACCAAGAGGTATCAAATTCCAGCTTCCACATCTAGGACAAAGCATTTCTGGATTTTTTTCAGTATTACATCTATTGCAAGCAAATCTTCTTTTTGTACCATCTTTGGATAAATAAAGCACTACAGGGGAATGACATTTTTCACAATTTATCGATTGATTACAATCTCTACAAATAGTCTCTGTGGCAAGTCCTTTTCTTAATGCAAATATGAAAACATTTTGTTTTTTGTCTATATTTTGTTTTATTTCTTTTAAAATATCTTCAGAGAATATTGTAAATTTCATGTTTTTTTCTCTTAAAATAGTTACAATTTCAGCATTATTATTATTCATTATAAATGATAAAGGGCGAATTTCTTCAATATCATTGTCTTTTTTACGAGCAATACTTTCAAAACGCAATACAGTATCAGCTAAAATAAATTTAGCTTTTGTTTTTACCGCAAATAATTCGACAAAAATTCTCAGATCTAAACTAGGCCTATTCATTGTTTTATAAGTATTTGAATTTTCATGTTCCAATATTATTGTTTCGAAATCATTTCTTGGTATGCATAAATACGGAGCAGTTCCTAAAACAAGTACTGGATGCTCAGACATTGTTATTTGTTTAAATAATTCTATTTGTTTTTTTACACTCAATCCTCCATGAATAGAAAAGGTAAAATTCTCCACACCTTTGCTTAATAAAATATTAAAATTATTTATATCATTTTCTGTAGGCAAAACTATATATATTGATTTTTTTTGAGCAAAAGATTCACGAATCATTGTTTTATAAAAAGAAATTCTATCTGTAAAAGAATTTTGAAAAAGTAATTTTTCTGATTTTAATTCTGTTCCTCGTATTTCAGAGGATAAGTCAGGAGTGATGTTGATTTTAGAAATTTTATCATAATCATTTTGAAATGCAGACGGCAATAAATGCGTGATAAGATTATTTTTTCTGCAAGCGAAATAATCGCTGACTTCAAATGCGGATTCCAAAAATTCTTTTTTGAAAACTGATTGCTCTTTTGTCTCGGTAATTTTTTTTAAATTAAAGGACATGTTTTTAATGTCTCCTTTTGCTCCAGTAACTTCCTCGGAAGATACCACTAATCCTAGTATGTTTTTATTACGAATTGGTATGCTGACTATATTGCCATTTGGTATTTCATGAGCTGTAAAATACGTCAAATCTTCTTTAAAAGCGCCCTTTGCTAGTGGTATTACGGTGACTATTTTCATTCTTTTTATTCTAGCATATTTATGCTATATTTAGCCCTATGGGATTATTTTCAAAAAAATTGGGCATAGATCTGGGAACAGCAAATACTTTAGTGTTTTTACCTGGAAAAGGCATTGTTTTAAATGAACCTTCCGTTGTTGCTGTTTCTGAACAAGACAATAAAATATTAGCAATAGGAGCTGAGGCGAAAGACATGATCGGGAAAACCCCAGATTCTATAATTGCATACAGACCAATGAAAGATGGTGTGATAGCAGATTACAGAGTCACAGAAGCAATGCTTAGATATTTTATAAATAAAGCAATGGGTAAATTTAATTTAATTAAACCAGATGTTATGGTCTCTGTGCCAGCAGGAGTAACTTCTACCGAACGTCGTGCTGTCGTTGAAGCTGCTATTCGTGCTGGAGCTCGTAATGCATATGTCGTAAAAGAACCTATCTTGGCTGCAATCGGTGCCGGTATTCCGATTCATCAATCAAAAGGTCATATGATAGTAGATATAGGTGGAGGTACTACTGATGTTGCTGTGATATCTCTCGGTGGTATCGTAGCTTGTACTTCTGTGAAATGTGCCGGAAATAAAATAGATCAAGCGATTGCAGATTATATAAAAAAAACTTTTAATTTGGCAATTGGAGATAAAACTGCCGAAGAAGTAAAAATAAAAATTGGCGCAGCAGTGCCACTCGAAGAAGAACTTCGTGTCACAATAAAGGGGCGTGATTTTATCCAAGGTCTTCCTCGTTCTGCTCAAGTCGGCACAAATGAAATTGTAAAAGCTATAGATAATGAATTAAAACAAATTGTAAAAGCTATCAAAGTTGTTTTGCAAGAAACTCCTCCAGAGCTCGCTTCGGATATTATAGACCACGGCATTATTATGACTGGCGGTTCTTCATTGCTTCGCAATTTGGCTGATTTGGTTTATAGGAAAACTGGAGTCAAAGCTACTATTGCAGATGATGCTTTGTATTGTGTAGCTAAGGGTACAGGAATAGCACTGAATCACTTGGATGTATACAAAAAAACTATTTTAAGTAAAAGATAATTTATATCTATGAATATTTTTGAAAATATTGATAAAAATAATTTACATCATGCGTATTTAATAGAAGGTTCTCGTGAAGAGACAATGCAAATAGTTTTGGATTTTGTGGAAAGTATCGAAGTGAAAACTTCGAACAATCCGGATTTTACATCCATATCAGTCGACACTTTTAAAGTAAAAGACGCTTTGGTTTTACGTGATATGGGGGGACAGAAAAGTTTTACCACAGGTAAAAAAATATTTGTCGTGTATGCCAATAGTTTTATCATAGAAGCGCAAAATCTTTTGTTAAAAATGTTTGAAGAACCTATAGAGAATACGCATTTTTTTATTATCGTGCCGTCCACTGATTCACTTTTGAAAACATTAATCTCAAGATTTTATTTAATTCGTTCAGATTTGAATTTGAAAAATGAAATAAAAGAAGCAGAGAAATTCATAGCTATGCCTATGACGGCGCGAATCAATTTCTTGAAAGAAATGTTGGTAAGTCCAGATAAAGAAGATGATGAAGAAGAAAGTGAGGAAGTTGTTTCTTTAGATTCAACTCGCGCAAAAGCTTTAAAATTTTTAAATGCGCTGGAGGTTGTCATTAGCAGTTCACTAAAGGATTCTTCGGCGAGCTCCTTCGAGCATATTTTCAAAGTCCGTGAATTTTTGCGCCAGCCGGGTTCTTCCGCAAAAATGATGATGGAATCCGTGGCATTAATTTTACCCAAGTTTTAATTTTTATTAGTAAGTGTTATAATAATCATATGGCATACAATTTTTCAAATTTTAAAACAGAATTAAAAAAGGTGGAGGAATTTTTGAGCAAAGAATACACACAGCTGAACACTGGACGTGCTTCGCCGATGGTTTTGGACGGTATTTCTGTGGAGTCTTATGGTCAATATCAGGCTATTAAAAATGTGGCTTCAGTGGCTATTGAAGACCCAAAGACTTTGCGCATTGCCCCTTGGGACAAGACACAAATAAAAGGCATTGAGAAAGCTATTATGGCTGCGAACTTAGGCTTGTCTGTGGCGACTGATGAAGCAGGCATTCGTGTTATTTTTCCACAGCTTACGACAGAGACGAGGCAAAATCTTGTGAAAGTTCTAAAACAAAAACTCGAAGAATCCAGAATCACAGTTCGCCAAGAGCGCGAGCGCGTTTGGAATGAAATTCAAGATCAGGAAAAAGAAGGCACTCTGACAGAAGATGAAAAATTCCGCGCGAAAGAAGAATTACAAAAAGTCATAGACGAAGTGAATAATAATTTAGAGGCGATTTTTGAAAAAAAAGAAAAAGAAGTTTTGGGTTAATTTATGAATATACTTATATTTTTAATAATTTTATTGGTACTGGTTTTAGTCCATGAAGCTGGGCATTTTTTTGTGGCTAAATTTTTCGGCATACGAGTGGATGAATTTGGCTTTGGTTTTCCTCCAAAATTATTCAGTATTAAAAAAGGAGAAACAAAATATAGTTTCAATGCTTTGCCTTTTGGTGGCTTTGTGAAAATTTTTGGAGAAGATCCTAATGATGAAAATACAAATGGTCCGGATGCAAAAAGAAGTTTTGTAAACAAGCCCGCATATCAGCAAGCTCTCGTGCTTTTCGCCGGAGTATTTATGAATTTTATTTTGGCTTGGGTTTTGTTTTCTTTTGGTTTTATGTCTGGACTTCCGACTTCTGCAAGCACTCAACAAAAAGATTACATAATTCAAGATCAGCATTTGGTTGTCTTGTCTGTTGTGCCTGCTTCTCCCGCCGAACTGGCAGGGCTTAAGGCCGGAGATAAAATAATGTCTATAATTATCGGAGATGATGTGGAAGAGGCAGCACCTAGTATAGAAACGTTTCAAAACTTTGTCGGGTCATCTGAAAAATTGGGAATAAATTATATGCGTGGTAATGAGTTAAAAAATACGGAAGTATTTCCAAAGAAAAATTCCTTAAGTCAAAAATTTGTTATAGGGATATCTATGGACGAGATAGGTATTGCAAAATTGCCTGTTTATAAGGCTTTTTGGGAGGGTTTGAAACTTGATATATTTGTGACAAAAGGCACTGTAAAAGGGCTTTATAGCCTTGTAGCGGACAGTTTACAAGGAAAAGGCAACCTGTCTGCTGTTACTGGTCCTGTGGGCCTTGTGAGTGTTGTTGGTGATGCATATAAATTTGGCTGGGCTTATTTGCTTTCTTTCGCCGCGCTCATATCTGTGAATTTGGCGATAATAAATTTGATTCCTTTTCCAGCTCTCGATGGGGGCAGACTTTTATTTCTTTTAATTGAAAAAATAAAAGGTTCTCGTATCAATCCAAAATTTGCCAATACTGCAAATATGATAGGCTTTGGAATTTTAATTTTATTGATGGTCGTGGTGACTTATCATGACGTGGTAAAACTTTTCTAATATGCAAACAAAATTAATTCACGAAGTGCGGGCGGTGAAGAGTAAAAAAGAATTGGAAAATATTGTGAAAGCGCAGAGGATTGCCGAGCGGGTTTTGGGCGATGTTTTGAAGGAATTGAAAGATGGCGTGACGGAAATCGAAATTGCGAATTTTATTAAAAAATCTTTTGTAAAATATGGAGCACCGATATTGTCATTTCCGCCGATTGTGGCATTTGGCAAAAATACTGCAAATATTCATCATGAACCAGGGGAGACTAAATTAAAAAAACCTATTCGTGGTGGAGCTACTGTTATAATGTTTGATTTTGGTTGCACTGTGAATCATTATTGTTCGGATATGACACGCACATATTTCTGGGGCGAACCGAATGCGAAGCAAAAGAAAATATATTTGGGAGTGTTGAAAGCGATGGAATTGGCAATGAATAAAGTCGGACTTGGTGAAAAGAGAGCAAAAATTATTGATGAAACAGTCCGAAATTTTTTGGGAAAAAATTTCGGGCTAAAGAGACCTACCCTGATGGCTAAGCAGACAGAAGGGTTCCCTCACGGACTCGGGCACGGAGTGGGGACTGTTATCCATGAATGGCCGAATTTCAAGCCCAAGAGCGAAGATATTTTGCCTGTGGGTTGTGTGATGACAATAGAACCAGGTCTTTACTTTAAAAATTTCGGCGGAATTAGAATAGAAGATATGATACTAATAACAAAAAATGGTTACAAAAATCTGACAAATGTTTCGAAAGACGTTCAGAGTGCTATTTTGAAATAAATAGTGTATTCTTGTTTGTATGGATACTTTTCCTTTGTCTTATATAGAAATATCAGCGAAAAATTTGATTCAAAATATCAAGAGTTTTAAAAATTTTTTAAAAAAAGAAACACAGATTTCTGTGGTAGTTAAAAGTAATGCTTATGGTCATGGACTATCTCAGATTGTTGCTATTTTGGATAATTATGTAGATTGTTTTCAAGTTGACAGTATTGAAGAATTACAAATTTTAAGAAAAATATCAAAAAGAAAAACTTTTGTTTTTGGTTATGTTCAAGAAAGTGATTTGTCTAAAGCGATTAAATTAAATTGCACTTTGTCTGTTTTTTCACAGGATTATTTATATAAAATAGAAAAAATTTCTAATAATTTAAAAAGAATTCAAGAAGTTCATTTAGTTGTAGATGCTTTTTTAGGAAGAGAAGGTGTATTGTTGCAAGAGTTACCAAAATTGTTTGAAGAAATAAAAAAATGTAAATATATTAAACTTACAGGCATTTATTCTCATTTTGCAAATATTGAAGATTCTAAAGATCTATCTCACGCAAAAAAACAAATTTCTATTTTTAATATATCTGTAAATTTAGCAAAAGAATATGGTTTCAATAATTTACAAAATCATATTTCAGCGACTTCTGGAATTTTGGTTCATGAAATGAAAGTGAATAATCCTTTGGTTCGTATTGGTATCGGTGCTTATGGTTTATGGCCAGCAGAACATTTGAAAGAGTATTCTAAAATAAATTTAAAGCCGATATTGACTTGGAAAACAAAAGTCGCTCAAATTAAAATTTTACCAAAAGGATACACTATAGGATATGGTTTGACTTATAAAACAAAAAAAGAAACAAAAGTCGCAATTATTCCACAAGGATATGGTGATGGTTTAGACAGGAGGCTTTCAAATAAAGGTGAATTTTTAATAAATGATAAAAGATGTAAAATTTTAGGCAGAGTGATGATGAATATGTGCGTAGTGGATATTAGTCATTTACCAAAAATAAAAGTTGAAGACGAAGTTGTAATTTTAGGTAGGCAAGGTAAAGAATATATTACAGCAGAAGAAATAGCTAATAAAATGGGCACTATTAATTACGAAATAACGACACATATTAGCGCGTTATTGCCCAGAGTCTCGATTTAGTTGCTTTTTAAGGCTGTTTATAGTAATATATAGGTATGTCACAAGATAGACTTTTTAGATTAAAATGTAGTGTTTGTAAGAACGCAAACTATTATAGTAGTAAAAACAAGAAACTCGTCACAAAAAAGATTGAGCTCTTAAAGTTTTGTAAAACTTGTAAAAAGAAAACTAAACACAAAGAAGCTAAAATGACGGGCTAGTAATTATTTTTATTTTTATTTCAATTCTGTTATAATAGAACAAGCAACAAAAAGTATTGTTGCTTGTTCTTTTTTAGGGAATGCGTTAATTATTATTTTCACATTTCCATGCCCTCTGACTTTTGTCGGAGGGTTTAAGGGCGATTAGTTTAGTGGTAGAACGAAGGTCTCCAAAACCTTTGGTGGGGGTTCGATTCCCTCATCGCCCGCCATCGCTATGGAAGGATTGTCAAAAGAAAATAAGAAAAATGAAACTGAAAAACCTAAAATAAAAGAAGGAGTAGATTTTGTGTTTGAAGACAACTTAGGACTTTCAAGAATTGGAACTAAAGAACAATATTCAGAATATTTAGATACTATATTCCCTGATAGTACTATACATGATGTTTTTTATCGCGGAGATAATATAAAATTCTCTTTACCAACTGATAGTCATACTGGTGTTTATTTAACACTAGATAGGAATTATGCTTTTCGTTATGGGAATAAAGTAATTACCGCAGTCATAGAGACCAAGAATCCATGTTATATATCCGACATGCCTAACATGTACTGGAAAAGAATAATAGATAAAGATGACAAACTTCACGAACATGATTCAGTTGTATTAGATGATGGTAGGGTAAAAGAGCTTATTATAGGACCTAGACAAATTCACATATTAGGTTCTGAGCAAGATTTAGAGAATTTTAAAAAATTTATTCAAGATGATAAATCGAATTAGAATCTATCCATTTTATATTTTTGTCTCTTTTAAACCAAGTTATTTGGCGTTTAGAGTATTGAATAATTGCAGTTTCTAGTTGCGTTATCATTTCTTGTTTTGTAATTTTGCCTTGTAAATAAAGAGCCATAAATTTATATTCAAGGCCGAGTTCTTCCATTCTTTTCCAAGAAAGTCCTTGTTTGTGAAGTTTTTCGGCTTCATTTAACATTCCTTTTTTAATACGTGCCAATAGGCGAGTGTGTATTTTTTCTGTTAGAATTTCTTTCGGTACTGAAAGTCCTATTTTTATAAATTCATACACAGGGGGTACTTGTTTAATTTTAGGCACTTTACCCAAGGCTTTGGCTATTTCTATTGCGCGAATGAGACGCACTTTGTTTTTTGCATCAATATTTTTCGCGCGATTTTTATCTAAACTCTTTAATATTTTGAGAAGTTCTATTTCTGATTTTTTATTTAAAATTTTACGCAGTTTTTCATTTGGTGGAACTTCAGGCAGAATTATTCTATTTACTACTGCATCAATATAAAATCCTGTGCCTCCGCAAATGATCGGTAGATTACCTCTATCTAATATTTCTTTTATTTTTTTATCTGCGAGTTTTTTATAATCTACGACAGTAAATTTAGAATTTTTTGGATTTGCAATATCGAGTAAATGATGCGGAACGCCACGCATTTCTTTTTTAGTTATTTTTCCAGAACCAATATCAAGCCCCTTGTAAACTTGTCTTGAGTCAGCAGAGATGATTTCACCTTTATTTTGAAGGGCTATATCTACAGCGAAATTGCTTTTGCCGGATGCTGTCGGTCCCACTATTACAAATACTTTATCCATATTATTTTATTACTTTAATATCAGCACCAAGAGAGTTTAATCTTTTTACAATTTCTTCGTAACCACGATTGATCATGTAAACATTTCTTAAAATGGATGTTCCTTGAGCGCCTAACATCGCAATCATTATTACCATAGAAGGTCGCAATGCTGGAGGACAAACAACCTGAGCTGGTTTAAGAATATGCCCACCTTCGATATATACGCGATGTGGATCAGCAAGAGTGATTTGTGCACCAAGTCTGTTTAATTCTGTCATATATATGGCACGATTTTCATAACTCCAATCATGTATCAATGTTTGTCCTTTTGCTTTCATTGCTGAAATTGCGAAAAAGGGAAGATTGTCCATATTTATTCCTGGATAAGGATTCGCATGTATTTTATCATCGAGAGCTTTAAGTTTTGAAGGATAAATAGTGATATCAGCTAAATTTGTATGTCCATTTTCACTTTTATAAACTTTAGAAGTTTCATATTTTAAACCCATCTTGCCCATTTTGTAGAGTTCAAGTTCCATGAAATTTATCGGTACATGTGTGATTTTTAATTTTGAATCTGTGGTTATAGCTGCAGAAACAAACATCATGGATTCTATCGGATCTTCACTGTTATGATATTCGATATTTTGATTTATTTCTTTTATTCCATGCACAATCAAAGTTGAACTACCTATGCCTTCGATTTTTACCCCACACTTTTCCAAGAAGAAGCAAATTTCTTGTACCATATAATTTGAACTTGAGAATTTTATCGTAGTTTTACCTGGGATTTTTGCACAAGCAGTCAAAACATTTTCGACGGCTGTGTCTCCAGCTTCATACATTATTATTTCTGCTGGTGCTAATTTTTTAACACTAATTTCATAATCAGTTTGTGTTGTTTTTATTTTTATTCCAAGTTCTTCTAAAGCATAACTATGTCCTGCGATTGTGCGTTTGCCTAGGTGGCAACCTTGTGCATGTGGAATTTTAAAAGAAGGAATAAAATGTGCAAGTGGTCCGATGGTCATCAGTATGGAACGTGTTTTTATTGCTGATTCTTTATTAAGATTATTGAGATTAAATTTTTTCGGCGGAATTATTTCCAAAGTGTGTTCACCAGTCCAAGTGATTTTAACTCCGATACTTTCTAATATTTCTATAACTCTATTTACTTCTTCAATGCGAGCAATGTTGTGTAATGTCGTTTTACCTTTATTTAAAAGGGAAGCACAAAGAAGCCCCACCGAGCCATTTTTAGAATATCCTGTGCGTATTGTGCCGGATAATTTTTTTCCACCATTTATTTCAAAATCCACAGAATTAAATTGTTTTTTTGAAGTTTTGTTTTTCATTTTGTGCCGGGAGAGAGACTTGAACTCTCATGAAGTTGCCCTCGAACGATTTTGAGTCGTTTGCGTCTACCAATTCCGCCATCCCGGCATGTTTTATATATTACTTGAATTTATGATAAAAATCAATTTAATTTAAAAAGAAGTTATTATCATAAATAAAATAGATATGATAAATAGTATTTTGTACAACAAATGTAAACCTAAAACATCGAAATACCACAAAACTGCAATAATGACAGATACTAAAGCGAAGAAATATTTTTCTTTCATTATGTCCCAAATTTGCATAACTTTGGTATTATATATTGAATTATTTCTTATGTCTATGGTAGGTTTTACACAAAATATACACTTTTTGTTTTAAGTATTTTTATGTTAAAATAGTTTTATGTCTAATTTATATTCCAATTCAATATTCTGGATTGATACTGATAAAATAAAACCGAATCCATATCAACCTCGCAGAGAGTTTGACGAAGCTCGTCTTCGTGATTTAGCTGATTCTATTCGTCAATATGGCATACTTCAACCGCTTACTGTGTCTCGTTTGGAAGTGGAAAAAGAAGAAGGCGGACTTTTGACTGAATACGAGCTTATTGCCGGAGAAAGACGTTTACGAGCAGCAATGTTGGCAGGAGTTTCTCAAGTGCCAGCTATAATCCGCGTAGGGGATTCTAATATGATGAAATTAGAATTGGCGATATTGGAAAATCTACAAAGAGAAGATCTGAATGCTGTTGACCGTGCTAGAGCATTTTTGAAACTTGCTACTGAATTTAAATTTACTCATGCTGAAATAGCAAAAAAAATGGGACGTAGTCGTGAATACGTGTCTAATTCTTTACGTATATTATCTTTACCAGAAGAAGTTCTAAATGCATTGTCGGAAGGGAAAATAACAGAAGGACATACACGTCCAATATTGATGCTCGCAGATCATCCAGAAGAACAAATCGTTTTGTTTAAAGAAATTTTGTACAAGAAAATCACAGTGCGTGAAGCAGAAAAACTAGCTAGAAAAATAGCTTATGATAGAGTTCGCAAGAAAGAATTTATGCCAGATCCGGAAATAGTCGAACTTGAAGAAGAATTTCAAGATAAATTGGGAACTAGAGTGCATATAGATAGAAAAGAAATTGGTGGACAAATAAAAATAGATTATTTTTCTACTGAAGACTTGCGTTCTATTTTAGATTCAATACAAAAAAACGGTATAGAAAAAAAGCCTGATGAAATGTTGGAAAATCATATTTCACAAAACAGTGTAAATAACACAATTGATCCTATGACTGTAGATGAAAATCAAAATCCTATAGATGACAGCACAAAAGAAGACGATTTGAATTTATATAATATATCAAATTTTAGTCTTTAATATTTTGCATAAGATTTAAGACGTGCAAGGAGACTATTTTTTTCTAGATATGAATTAATGTGTTTTTTTGCCATTGTTGTTTTTACATTATCTAGCCATTTACTCGATGGATGAGCGTCTTTTTTTGTTATTATTTCAACAATATCTCCATTTTTTAATTTCGTGTAAATTGGAGCTATTTTTTCATTCACTTTTGCACTAGAGACATGTTCACCTATGTCTGTATGTATAGCATAAGCAAAATCAATAGGACTAGATCCTTCTGGTAAATCAACAACGTCACCTTTTGGTGTAAATATAAATATGCGATTGTTGAAAAAATCCATCTTAAGATGTTCTATAAAACTTTCTGGTTTGTTTGCAACTTCTTTTAGATTTTGCAGTTCATGAATCCAATCAAATTTATTTTTTTCGTCTATTTTTTTATTGTTAGTATGTTCTTTATGAGAAAAGTGCGCTGCAATTCCATAAGAAGCTTCTATGTGCATTTCTTTTGTTCTGATTTGTATTTCAGCTATACCACCAGACCCAGTGAATATGGTGGTATGTATTGAACGGTAGCCGTTTGGCTTCGGTACTGCTATATAATCTTTTATTCTACCAGGCAATGGTTTCCATATAGAATGAACTATGCCTAAAATTCTGTAACATTCTTCTATATTGTCTACTACGACACGCAATGCTACGATATCATGGATTTTGTCTATATCCATATCATAATGTTCTAATTTTTTATATAAACTGTATTTATGTTTAACTCTATAATCTATTTTATTTATTTTAATATTATTTTTTTCTAATTCTTTTTCTAGTCCTTCTCTTACTTCATTTAAATATTTTTCGTAAAGTTCTTTTTGTTCTTTTATTATTTCTTCAACTTGTGCGTATTCTTTAGGATATGCATATGGAAAGGCAGCATCTTCTATTTCACCTTTTAATTTTCCCATACCGAGCCGATTTGCAAGAGGTGCATAAACTTCGATGGATTCTATTGCAATTCTTTTTCTCTTGTCTTCGCGAACATGTTCAAGAGTTTTTAAATTATGTAATCTATCAGCAAATTTAATAATAACAACTCTTAAATCATTTGCCATTGCTACAAAAAATTTCCTTAAACTTTCTACATGTCTTTCTTTTCCATGGTATTTTAATGTTCCAAGTTTTGTAACTCCATTCACTAAAAAAACTATTTCTTTACCAAATTCTTTTTCCATTTCTTTTTCTGTAATATTTGTATCTTCTAATACATCGTGCATTAATCCTGCAGAGATAGTTTTTGCGTCCATGTGTAATTTTGCTATTGTTTTTGCAGTTTCAAAAACGTGAACGAAATATGGTTCGCCACTTTTACGAAGTTGTCCTTCATGAGCTTTTTTTGCAAAATCGTAAGCTTTTTGAATTAATATATGATCTTCTGGTGTTAAATTAACAGCTAAATCAAATATTTCTTTTATATCCATTGCCATGGTTATATTATAGCAATTTATTTAATTATTGCATTTTATTTAATTTATGAGGGTTGTGCATTTTACAGAGTTTATTTGAACAACGTTCTGGGATTGTTTTTGTTCCTTCCATCATTAAGCTCCCGCAAAGGTCACAAATGCGTCCTGTTGGTTTGGCTTTGATAGCATTTTTACATTCTGGATAACTGGAACAAGAATAAAATATTCCAAATCGTCCTCGGCGTTCCATCATTTTATTTTTTTTACAAACAGGACAGGTTACATCAGTCATTTTTCTTTTTATTTCTTCTTCGTCTTGTTTTACGAATTTACATTTTGGATATCTTGAACAAGAAATGAAAGTACCTGTTCCGTCACGTCTTTCTCTGATAACCAACTTTCCTCCGCCAGATTTACCTTTTTTATCTCCACAAGTCGGGCATTTTTCTCCTGTTTCTTTTGGACCTTGCAGTTCTGTTCCGTCTAGCATAAGAGCACCCTCGCAATCAGGATAATTTGCACAAGAGTAAAATTTACCAACACGAGCGAGTTTAATGATCATTTTTCCTCCGCATTTTGGACATTTTATATCATCTGGTGCTTCACCCATATTTGTGGCTTTTTCCAATTTATCTTTTTCTTTTACTTCTTTTAAGAATGGCCCATAAAAATCTTTTAAAGTTTTTTCATATTCTCTTTCACCTCTCGAAATATCATCGAGCTTGTCTTCCATTTCTGCTGTAAAGGTATCAGATATATATTCAGCAAAATTCTTTTCCAGAAAATCAGAAACAACTTCACCTGTATCAGTGGGGAATAATGTTTTGCCTTCTTTGCGTACATAACCACGTTCTTCAATGGTACGCATTATGGAAGCATATGTTGAAGGTCGGCCAATACCTCGAGCCTCTAGCTCTTTTACAAGCCCTGCTTCACTATATCTGCCTGGTGGTTGTGTTTCTTTTGCAATGCTTACTAGATCAATCAAATTAAGCTTTTCTCCTTTTTTAACTTCCGGTAATTCCACATCTTCTCCTCTTGCATCAGCATCTACTTTTAGCCAACCAGGAAAAATAACACGTGAGCCATTTGCTGAAAATTCAGGAATTTCTTCATGATTTTCTACAATAGCAGAAATTTTTGTTTTTAATAATTTTGCATCAGTCATTTGTGAAGAGACTGCGCGCTCCCAAATGAGTTTATATAATTTTTCTTGTTCATCGTTCGCGCCTTTTGATAAATATTCTATGTGAGTTGGGCGTATAGCTTCGTGAGCTTCCTGAGCATTTTTACTTTTTGTTTTGTATGTATGAGCTTCTGTGTATTCTTTACCGTATTTTTTTTCTACAAGATCCAATATTTGTTTTTGAGCTACGGCAGATAAATTTGTAGAATCTGTACGCATATATGTTATGTGTCCAGCTTCGTAAAGTTTTTGAGCTACTTGCATTGTTCGTGAAGGGGAAAAGCCAAGTCTTGTCGAAGCTGTTTGTTGCAATGTTGATGTTGTAAATGGTGCACGAGGAGATCTTTTTTGCTCGCTTTCTTTTATTCCAGCTACAATCCAATTTCCTTTTTTACCAATTTCTAAAATATTCTCTACGAATTTTTCATCTCGTGGTTCTTCGTTGCAAGTCAGTGTGATTTTGTCTTTTTTCAAAGTATCGAAAATACCTTCCAATACCCAATATTTTTCAGGAATAAATGCGCGGATTTCTCTTTCGCGTTCCATTATTATGCGAAGCGCAGGGGATTGGACTCGTCCGGCAGAAAGCCCGTATCGCACTTTTTTCCAAATAATTCCGGACAAATCATAACCTACAAGTCTGTCTAAAACTCTGCGCGCTTCTTGAGCTTTTCGCAAGTCTGTATCTATTGCACGTGGATGTTTGATTGCTTCTTCGACGGCTTCTTTTGTAATTTCGTGAAATGTTACTCTTTTTATCGGGGCCTTTACTTTTTTATCATGTTTTAAAATTTCTTCTATATGCCATGCTATGGCTTCACCTTCACGGTCGGGGTCAGTCGCTAACATTATTTCTTTTGCTTTTTCTGCTAGGTTTTGAAGTTCATTTACAACATGTTCTTTTCCTTTGGAAATTTCATAATGAGGAACGAAACCAGCTTCTATATCAATCGCTTTTTTATTTGATTTAGGCAGGTCGCGAATGTGTCCGACACTTGCGCGTACAGTAAACCTGTCTGCCGAAGAGGCGGAAGCATTATCCAAATACTTCTCAATCGTCTTTGCTTTTGATGGTGATTCCACAATTAAAAGTTTCATATGTATAGACAGTATTACACGATATATAACTTTTTGGCAAATTTATATTTGACAAAGTACTTTTTAAAAGCTAATTTTACTTTAGACGTACACTTTTTAAAATCGTCAGTTTATGGAAGAAATTAAAAAAATAGAGATTATTTTGACTCATGGTTTTGGTAATCAAAATATGGTCAAAAAAATTGAAACTTTGTTAAAAAGGGTTAAAAAAAATTTTGCTTTTAAACAAAGTTCAATTTCTTTTCCGGTAAAGGAAAAACAAAATTTATTTGTCTTCTCTGCTGAGATAAGAAACCAGATTATTTCATGTAAAGGTAAAATATTTTTCTCTAGCAATCAGATAATGTTGTCTATGGAAGATATTAAAATACCGCCTGGATCTGAACATCTTTTTGTTTCTTTGATGTTGAGATATATTAAAAGCGAGGGGATAAAAATGAATATTCTCCTTTTGGAGGATAAATAAAGAATATGTTATTTATATTTAAACAAGGTGTAATGCCTTGTTTTTTTTATTTACATATTTAACCTAATATCACCCAATTCTTCTTTTATTAACTCTTTTATTTCCATTACTGAAAGTAGTGAATTTGCATCTGAAATTTTCATTTTTAATTCTCGTATTAATTCATCACGTGACATAGGTTCACGTAATAAATCTATAACCTTTTTTTCTTCCGGTGACAAATCTTCAAAAAGTCGCATTTGTTTGTCTTCATCTTTTTCTTGTTCGAAACCCAAAGCTTCCAAAACATCTTCAGCACAAGTCACAGGTGTCGCGCCTTGCTTGATTAATTTATTTGTTCCTTTTGAACTTGGAGAAAATACAGAGCCTGGAACTGCAAGTAAATCTCTATTGTATTCTGTAGCGAGTCGTGCAGTTATAAGTGTGCCGGATTTTTCTTCCGCTTCTATTACAAGTGTTGCTTTGCAAAGTCCTGCCATTAGTCTATTCCTCATCGGGAAGCTCCAGTGAGTAGCTTTGAAATCGGGTTCAAATTCTGAAATTAAACATCCGCCACTTTCCACGACTTCTCGCATCAAGCGCACATTTGTTTTTGGGTACATGGCTTCATCAGAAAGTCCTGAACCAGGAAAAACTAGAGTTTTTAATCCCATTTGCATCGCTTTTTTGTGAGCGATAGTATCTATACCCATAGCAAAACCGGAAACTATAGCTATCGGATATCCTTTTAGTCCTGTGATTATTTTTTCACAAATTTCTTTTCCATAAGAAGTGAATTTTCTAGAACCAACAATACATAAATAAATAAGTTCTTCTTCTGGAAAGTCACCAATAATCCACAGATTCTCAGGAGGTTGAGGTATTTCAAATAATTCTTTTGGGAATTTATTTTTTGGTAATTTATTGATTTGCATTTTGTAATTATATTAAGTTTGGTATATAATGACAATATGTTAGATATTAAATTTATACGTGAAAACAAAGACATTGTGCAAGCAGGAGCGAAAAAGAAGCTTTTGGACATTGATATTGAAAAATTAATTGTTCTTGATGATGAACGCTTGAAAGTATTAAAAGAAGTAGAAGAGCTTCGAAGTGAAGTAAATAGAGTTTCAAATGACATATCTCGTGATCAAGATCCGGCATTGAAAATCCAGCTCATTGAAGAAATGCGCGGAGTCAAAGAAGAAATAAAACAAAAAGAAGAAAAATTAAAAAGTATTATAGAAGAGTGGCAAGGTTTGATGTTGCAAGTTCCAAATGTTCCTGATATTTCAGTCCCTGAAGGTTTAAATGATCAAAATAATCAAGAAATAAAATCTTGGGGAGAGAAACCAATTTTTTCTTTTGAACCAAAAGACCATGTAGAAATAATGACTGCGTTAAAAATGTGTGATTTTGATCGTGGCACAAAAGTGCATGGTTTTCGTGGATATTTTTTGACTGGTGATGGTGTGCGTTTGTGTTTTGCTATTTGGAATTATGCTTTAGACTTTTTTTCCGAAAAAGGATTTTCTCCTGTTATTCCACCAGTTGTTGTACGTAAAGATTCATTTTTAGGTACAGGATTTTTGCCTCAAGGTGAAGAAGATTTGTATAAAACTCAAGACGGTGATTATATGGCTGGCACTGCTGAAGTTCCAATAATGGGTATGCATGCCGGAGAAATTTTAGACAAGAATTCTTTTCCTGTAAAATATTTAGGTTTTTCTCCTTGTTTTCGTCGTGAAGCTGGAAGTCATGGTAAAGATGTAAAAGGTCTCATACGCGTTCATGAATTTTATAAATTTGAGCAAGTTGTTTTATGTGAAGCTAATCATGAAACTTCAGTGAAATATCATGAAGAAATAAATAGAAATACAGAAGAATTTATAGAATTACTCGGTATTCCTTATCATACTGTTGTAAATTGTGGAGGAGATTTGGGTTTGGGTCAAGTTAAAAAATATGATGTGGAGTTATGGGTTCCTAAAGAAAACAAATATAGAGAAATTTCTTCTGCTTCATATTTTCATGATTTTCAATGCAGACGTTTCGGTATTCGTTATAGAGATGAAAATGAAAAAATGCAATATGCACATTCTTTGAATTGTACAGCAATACCGACACCTAGAATATTGGTCTCAATGATTGAAAACTATCAGCAAGCAGATGGCACAGTCAAAATACCCGAAGTTTTAAAGAAATATATGGGAGGAAAAGAATTCATAAAATAATATGCAAAAAAGAGTTGTTTTAGATTCTCCGCATTTATCAGAATTAAGAAAAAAAAGAAAAGATATTTTTAAAAAGAAAATAATTCTTTATTTTTCTGGTATTGGTGTTTTTTTTGTAATATTTTGCGTATTGTCTTATTTGCCTTTTTTTAAAATAAAAGAAATTCAAATAAATGGTGTTAAAATTTTAGAAATTCAAGAAATAAAAGATAATATAAATATAAAATTGAAAAATCACTTTTCAATTTTTTCTAAAAAGAATATTTTTTTATATCCTAAAAATAAAATTTCAAATTATTTAAACAATATACCAAGAGTTAAAGATTATAAAATTTATCGTGAAGGACTTAATAAGATTATTATAGATATTACAGAAAGAGGAAATAAATTTATTTGGTGTAAAGATTTTAATTTCGATTTTAAAAATCAATGTTATTTTATGAATGATGAAGGATATATATTGGATATTGCTCCGTATTTTTCTGGTAATGTTTATTTTAAATTTTTTGGACCATTAACAAAAGAAAACAATATTCCAATAGGTTCTTATTTTATTCAAGATATATTTAAAAATATTTCAATATTTAAAAATAATTTGGAACAAATAAATATAAAACCTGTTTATTTTTTGTTAAATGAAAATAAAGAAATAGAAATTTATTTAGAAAAAAAATCAGATAATGTGGAATCTCCTAAAATAATCATGAATTATGATTCTGATTTTGACAAAACATTTAAAAATTTACAAGTTGCTTTGGAAACAGAACCATTGGCTGGAGATTTTAAAAATAAATATTCTTCTTTGCTTTATATTGATTTAAGATACGGAAATAAAGTATATTATAAATTCAAATAATGAATAATTTTTGGCAAAAATTAAATAAACCATTTTTTGTTTTAGCGCCTATGGCAGATGTGACGGATTGTGCTTTTAGACAAATAATAAATAAATACGGTAAGCCGGATGTTTTTTGGACTGAATTTGTGTCTGCAGATGGACTTGCGCATCCGGAAGCACGCCCGAAACTTTTGATTGATTTGAAATTCTCTCCAAATGAGCACCCGATAGTGGCGCAGATATTCGGATCACGACCAGAAAATATCCGCGAAGCAGCGAAGCTCTGTGTTGAGCTTGGTTTTGATGGTTTGGATATTAATATGGGTTGTCCGGATAAATCTATCGAGAAGCAAGGCGCTGGTGCAGCTTGTATTAAAAATCCAGCTTTGTCTATCGAAGTGATTCACGCTGCCAGAGAAGGCGGAGGCGGTTTGCCTGTGTCTGTGAAAACTCGTATTGGATACAATAAAGAAGAAATAGATACTTGGATAGCTACACTCTTAAAAGAAAAATTGCCTGTGTTAACTGTGCATTTACGCACAAGAAAAGAAATGTCTCTCGTGCCGGCGCATTGGGAACTAATGCCTCGCATCATAGAACTCCGAAATAAAATTTCTCCGGAGACTTTGATTATAGGCAATGGCGATGTCACAGACCTAAAAGACGCGGAAGAAAAGATAAAAAAATATGGCTGTGATGGGGTGATGTTCGGCAGAGCAATTTTTGGGAATCCGTGGTTGTTTTCCGCAAGTCAGACATATGGGAACCATTTGTCTGATCTTGTGGAAAGAGATACTGAATCTAAACTCCACGTTATGGTGGAACACACAAAACTTTTTGAAGAAATGCTCGGTAAACATAAAAACTTTGCAATTATGAAAAAGCATTACAAGGCATATGTAAATGGCTTTGACGGAGCAAAAGAATTACGAGTAAAACTTATGGAAGCTGAAAATGCAGACGAAGTAGAAAAAATAACAAATGATTTTTTGAAAAATATTTGATATAATACACAAATGATCGATTTAGCATTATATCGCAAATACAGACCGCAGAATTTTGAGGAAATGCTTGGGCAGGAGCATATTGCGAGTGTTTTGCAGAATGCCATTGATACAGGCAAGATTTCGCATTCATACCTTTTTGTCGGCTCACGAGGCACAGGTAAGACTTCTGCTGCGCGTATTTTCGCTCACGGCATAGGAGTCTCAAATAATGACATTTATGAGATAGACGCCGCTTCAAACAGAGGCGTGGACGATGTGCGCGAGCTTCGTGATGGAGTCAGCACTTTGCCATTTGATTCAAAATACAAAGTTTACATTTTGGACGAGGTTCATATGTTTACAAAAGAATCTTGGAATACACTTTTAAAAACTTTGGAAGAACCGCCGAATCATGTCATTTTCATAATGGCAACTACAGAATTAAATAAAGTGCCGGATACAATCATCTCTCGTTGCCAAGTTTTCACTTTTAAAAAGCCGTCAGATTTAATTTTAAAAAATATGCTTTTGTCTGTTGCAGAGAAAGAAGGTTTTGAGCTCGATGGCGGGTCTGCAGAACTCATCGCGATATTGGGTGATGGATCTTTCCGTGACGCTCTCGGATATTTGCAAAAAGTTTTAAATTTCTCTGACAAAAAGAAAAATAAAAAAATAAACAGAGAAGATGTAGAGAAAATCACCGGCGCACCAAAGACGACTTTGGTAAATAGTTTTATTTCCGCAATTGCTGAAAAGAAACTTGAAGAATGTATTTTAGTAGTCAGAAAAGCATCAGAGGAAAATCTTGATATGAAATTATTTTTAAAACTCATTATTCAAAAATTTCGTATGGCTATAATCCTAAAATCCGCGCCGAAGCTCGAAGAACAAATGGCAGGGGATTTATCAAAAGAAGATTTGTTGTTTTTAAAAGAATTGGTAAAAAATGATGCTCCAGGCAAGGCCGGAATGTTCCATTCTGCGACGCTCATCGCACTTCTCGAAGCATATCAAAATATAGATAAAGCATTTATTTCAGAATTACCTTTGGAATTAGCTTCCATAAAAATCTTGACTTTTTAAATAAATATGCTATACTTTAGTTAGATTTAAAAATAAGGTGTATGGCAAAAAAAGAAAAGGTTCCTAAGTTTCGCCCACAGGATCCAATAAGAGTAATGAGAATGCTCGAAAGTTTACCTTACGAGCATTCAGACGAGGAGTATCAGGAGCTCCTCACGTATGGTAAAATTCTTTCATCAAAAGAAAGAAAAGCCATAAAAAACCTGAAAGACCAGTGATAATTCATTGGTCTTTTTTTATGTAGAGCTGGGGTACATGGATTCGAACCACGATTAAAGGCTTCAAAGGCCTCTGTCCTACCATTAGACGATACCCCAAGATAAACATTTCACTAATCATTAACTTTTTTATTTTCGCACAAATTTGATAAAAATTCAAGTTTAAAAAATTAACATAAATTACTTGTATGTTATAATAAAAATATGGAAAATATTTCAATACAAAAAATTATGGATTTAAAAGGAAAAACTGCTTTTGTTACAGGTGGAGCAATGGGCATAGGAAAGGGTATAGCATATCGTTTAGCAGAAGCCGGGGCAAATGTTTTGTTGATTGATTTAAATGAAGAAATAGGGAAAAATACAGAAGCAGAAATGAATGAAAAAGGTTTCAATGTATCCTTTTTTAAGGCAGATGTTTCAGAAGAAGAACAGGTAATAAATGCGATTAACTTCGGAATTGAGAAATTTGGTAATGTAAATATTTTAGTAAACAATGCTGGTATATATCCACTTATACCAATTCTCAAAATGGATACTAAAGAATTTGAAAAAATAATAAATGTAAATTTAAAAAGTGCTTTCATTTTTACAAAAATTATTTCGGAAATAATGATAAAACAAGGTAATGGAGGAAAAATAATAAATATAACTTCAATAGATGCATTACATCCTTCTGCAGTGGGATTAGCTGTTTATGACACGACAAAACACGGACTTTGGGGTTTTACAAAAAATACAGCTTTGGAATTGGCGCCACATGGCATATCTGTTAATGCGATAGCTCCGGGTAGTATCAGTACTCCAGGAACAGGAGATGGAACAAAAATGTCTCCTGAAATGAAAGAAATTTCAGAAAAATTTATTCAAAAAATTCCCATGAAAAGAAAAGGCGACATAGATGATATTGGTAAAGTGGCTTTATTTCTAGCTTCTGATTTGTCTAGTTATATGACGGGCGCACAAATAGTGGTAGATGGAGGAGTTTTGTTGTCATAAAAATATGAAGAAATTTTTATTTATAATAATATTTTTTATAAGTTTCTTTAATTCTGTGTATTTTGCATATGCACAAAATACTAATGCGGGTTTTATTCCAGCAAATATTTGGTATTCAAAAGATCCTTTTGAAGAAGGAGATAAAATAAAAATATATACTTTGATTTTTAATCCGGACACAAAAGATATGACCGGAGATGTTTCTTTTTATGATAAAGAAACACTTTTAGGAAAAAAGACTTTTTATGTTTCTTCAAAAAGTGTTAAAGATTTATCGATAGATTGGATTGTAAATGCAGGGGATCATACGATATTCGCCCGAATAGAAAATGCAAAATTTTTAATTTCAAAAGGTAAATATCAAGATTTTTATATCACAGAAAATGAAACAGAAAAAAGTTTACGTTCTGTTTCAAAAAAAATAGTATTAAAAACAGAAAATGGAAATCAAATACAAGATACACCTAAAAATATAATTTCTGATACCGTAGATAATGCGGTTAATTTTATAGAAGACAAAACCCCTGAATCGATAAAAACGAATATCATTAATGTTTCCGGTGTTTTAGAAAATTTGAGGAAAAATACAAGTATTTTATCTGAGAATAAAAAAACAGAAATTCAAAAAGAAATTAAAAAATTAGACAATACTAAAAATTCAGAAAACAAAGACAAAATACAAAAACCTTTTAAGCAAGTTCAAGTTTTCTTTTATACTTTAATCAGTATTTTATTTAAAAATAAACTTGCATTTTATGGTCTGTCTATTCTCGTGATATTTTATATATTGCGTTTTGTTTGGCGTAAAATATTTTAATTTGTATTTTTTACAGAAGAGTGTAATATAAAAGTATGGTATTACGTGTTTTGGCCAATTTAATTTTATTCTTTTCTGTGTTTTTCATGCCTTTTTGGTTTTCTTGTATTTTGGCTTTGTTTTTTATGTTTTATTTCAATCTATTCGTAGAAGTAATCATATTGATGTTTATTTCAGATTTATTTTTTGGAATAAAAGATACTATTTTTCCTAATTTCATATTTTTCTCTTCATGTATTTTTTCTTGTGTATTTATATTATTGGAAATTTTAAAAAGAAAATTAAAATTTTATCCTAAATTAAAATGATTCGTAGATTTTTTAGAAAAAATAAAATAAGAAATAAAAATTTTTTCGTTGAACCCGATGAAATTTTTTTAGATTCACAAAATTTACAAAATTTTGATAATCAACAATTTGAAGGTCGGATAGAAAGACCGATAACAAAGAAAACTGTAAATGTTTTGGGTATTTGTTTTTTTGTAATATTTGGAATACTGACGACAAGATTGATTTATTTACAAATAAAAAAAGGGGAAGCATTTTTTACAAGAAGTGAAAATAATACTTTAAATAAAGATATTATTTTTGCTGACAGGGGAATAATCTATGACAGAAATAAAAAAGAGATTGTTTGGAATAAAAAAGAAGAAGGATCAGATTTCTCTAAAAGAGAGTATATGAATCCTGGTTTTTCACATTTATTAGGATATATAAGTTATCCAGCAAAAGATAAGACGGGGAACTATTGGCAAGGTCAATTTATAGGTAAAGATGGCATAGAGAAACAATATAATAATTTATTAAAAGGAGAGAATGGTTTAAAAATAGTAGAAAAAGATGCTCGCAATGAGATACATTCTGAAAATATAACAAATGCTCCAAAACGCGGAACAGACCTGGTCACCAGTATTGATTCAAGAATTCAAAGTGAATTATTTAATTTAATTCAAAAGTTGTCTGAAAGTAATTCATTTAAAGGAGGAGCTGGTATCATAATGGATGTGACTAATGGTGAAATTATAACTTCTACAAGTTTTCCTGAATATAATTCTGAAATTTTATCCGAAGGAAAAGATAAAGAAAAAATAAAAAATTATTTTACAGATAAAAGAAATTTGTTTATGGATAAAAATATTTCAGGTCTCTATGTGCCTGGTTCTATTGTTAAACCTTTTTTTGCTTTAGGAGCTTTGAATGAAAAAATTATCGATCCTTTAACTCAAATATTATCAACAGGTTCAATATCAATACCGAATCCATATTTTCCAGATCAAAAAACAGTTTTTAAAGACTGGAAAGCTCATGGTTGGGTAGATATGCGTCAAGCTATTGCTGTATCTTCTGATGTTTATTTTTATGAAATAGGTGGTGGTTTTCAAGGGCAAAAAGGTTTAGGTATTGCAAATATTGAAAAATATTCTGAACTTTTTGGAATTGGAAAAAAGACAGGAATTGATTTACCTGATGAAGTCGGGGGTACTATTCCTAGTCCAGAATGGAAATTAAAAAAATTTAAAAATGATCCATGGAGAATAGGAGATACTTATCATACGGCCATAGGTCAATATGGTTTTCAGGTCACTCCATTACAAATGGTAAGAGCTGATGCTGTAATAGCAAATAGAGGTACTTTGCTTACCCCACATATTTTAATGAATGATACAGAAAAAGAAAAACAAATAACTAAAATAGACTTAAATCAAAATTATTTTGATGTTGTACAAGAAGGAATGCGTAGAGGTGTAACTTCTGGTACTTCTGTCGCTTTAAATGTACCTTACGTAAAAGTTGCTTCAAAAACAGGTACAGCGCAACTCGGTATAGCTAAAGACAAGGTAAATTCTTGGGTTATGGGTTTTTTCCCTTATGATAAACCTAAGTACGCTTTTGTTGTTTTGATGGAAGCAGGGCCTTCTACAAATGGAGTTGGTGGCGCATATATAATGAGACAGCTTTTAGATTGGATGTCTGTTAACACACCAGAATATTTTAAATAAAAAATGACGTGCTCTTGTTGAGAGACACGTCATTGTGGTGCAAGTTTTATTACTGATTCACGAATCAGTTTTTTTACCAGAGCATTTATTTCTTTTTTTGAAGTAAGTTCACTGGCATAAACACAAGAAAAATCTAAAGGTTTTCCGATAAATAATTTACCTTTATTACCACTTCGGATTTTCTCATAATGATGACCCACTTCTATCGGCATTATTGGGTGAATATCGTACAAAAATATGGGTACAATATATTTAGGTTTAGCTGTTAAAATCATTTTAACTACACCTAATTTACATTCACCGATTGAATCAATACGACTTTTTTCTTTATCTTGTCTCGTTCTTGTACCTTCAAAAAAAATATGAAGATTGTTGCGGGACAAAATATTGCAATACTGATTTAGTATTTCTTTGATGACTTCTGGGTCTTTAGACTGTCTGTCTATCGGAATATTTTTCAACAAAGACATTATTTTTTGACCTGGCCCTGAATTGTAGAAATTTCTAAAATCAGGAGCATGGTAAGAAATTTTATCTTGATTAAAAAAAATATCCCACAAAGAAATTTTCGCCCATTCAATCAAAAAAGAATCTAAAAAAGTTTCATGATTGGATACAAATAAAATTCCCTTGTTTTCTTTTACTAATTTTAAATTTTCTTTCCCTATAACCTCTATCTTGTTTTTGATTTTAAAAAGATATTGAGAGTAGAAAAAAATTAGTAAATGCAGTAGGTACCGAGAAGTAAAATCGGGCAAAATCTTGAGAAGTAACGCTGTACCTCTCAAAATAAAATGAGTTTTCTTTTTCATTTTTTTTAAAAAGAGGTGAAATGATAAATAACAAAGAACGACAACTGTCTATTTATAACATTAATCATTACAATCAATAATGTCAAATTTGCATTTATTAAATAAAAAAAGTTATAATAAAATAATGAAAAAAGCAAGAATATTTTTAGCAATTGGAATATGGACTATCGTCTTACCATATTTAGGGTTTCCTATTTTTTGGAAAAATATATTATTTTTATTTACAGGTTTAATTGTAATATTTTTTGCATATCAAATGTATAAAGAATATAAAATTTTAAATAAAAAAAATGATATAAAAATTTTCGATAATTTTTCAGAGAATAATAATTAATGAAAAAATATTTACAGAAAAATAAATTATTAACTATTTTATTTTTAGGTCTTTTGTTTTTTCTAATATTTTATTTTGTTTTACCTCAAATTTATAATTTGAAATATGATTCAAAAATAAATAAATTATTAGATAAAGAAAATGTAGACAGTGAAAAAATAAAAGGATCAGAAGAAATTGAACCAATTCAAAATATTGTGACTCATATAGATACTCCTACTACCGTAAAAGCTATATACATTTCTGGTTGGGTGGCGGGCAACTTACCATTAAGAACAAAAATATTAAATATAATAAAAACGACAGAATTGAATTCAATTGTAATAGATGTAAAAGACTCAACTGGACGTATTTCTTTTTCAGTAAATGATCCAAAATTAATAGAAGTAGGTTCTGCTGAAAAAAGAATTCGTGATATAAGGGAATTTGTCGCTCTGTTGCATGAAAATAATATTTATGTAATAGGACGTATTGCAACTTTTCAAGATCCATATTTAGCAAAAAAATGGCCTGAATATGCTGTTAAAAAAAGTTCAAATAAGAACATATTATGGGCAGATGATAAATGCAAAAGAGCTATTCGCAGGAATTCGGAAAAAACTTGTACTTATTGGATGGATGCAGGTTCTCAGAAAGTCTGGGACTATGTGGCAAGTGTTGGGGATGAAGCATATAGTGATGGTTTTGATGAATTAAATTTCGATTATATTCGTTATCCAGCAGATGGTGATTTAAAAGATATATATTTTCCTGTTTCAGAAGGAAAAATACGTGCTGATGTCATGAGTAATTTTTATACTTTTTTACATAATCATTATTTTGGTTTACAAAATGAAAAAACTCTTCGTCCAAAAATATCTGCAGATATTTTTGGACTTACAACAACTGAAACAAATGATTTAGGTATCGGTCAACTTTTAATTCCACTTGCTACTAATTTTGATTATATTGCACCGATGGTTTATCCTTCTCATTTTGCTCCGGGAACTTATGGTTACAAAAATCCGGCCACAAAGCCTTATGAAATAGTTAATTTTTCAATGAAAAAAGCAAATGAAAGATTGGTAAATGCTGGACTTGATCCATTAAAACTTCGCCCGTGGTTGCAAGATTTTGACTTAGGAGCAATATATACCAAAGAAATGGTTCAGGCTCAAATAAAAGCAGTATATGACGCTGGATTAACCTCATGGATGCTTTGGGACCCTGCAAATACATATACAGAAAGTGCTCTTTTGTCAGAATAAAAAATCTGTTATAATTGTTTCAATATGTTTGAATATTTAAAAACAATGCGAACACAAGTTACTATTTTACTAATAGCGGTTTTTTTTGCTTTTGGAATATATATAGGATTCAACAATCGTCCTGCTATTGATCAAATATCATTAAAAAATAAAGAAATTCCTACAGATTTAACTACTCAGGTAGATTTTGCACCATTTTGGACAGTTTGGAATAAAATAAATGAAAAATCACCAGATGCGAGTAAATTAACAGATCAAGAAAAGGTCTACGGGGCTATTTCAGGGCTCGTAGGTTCTTTAAATGATCCATACAGTGTATTTTTTAAACCAGATGAAGCAAAGATGTTTGAAGACGACATTGCGGGTAGTTTCAGTGGTATTGGTGTTGAAGTTGGAATCAAAGATAAAATATTAACCGTAATTGCTCCACTTAAAAATACTCCCGGGTATAATGCTGGATTAAAACCAGGTGATAAAATATTAAAAATTGATTCTAAAAATACTTCAGATCTGACAATTGAAAAAGCCATAAAATTAATAAGAGGTGAAAAAGGGACTATCGTTTCTTTAACTATTTTTCGAGAAGGAGAGAAAAAAGCACGTGAAGTTAAAATTATTCGTGACACTATTGATACACCTACATTGGATACAGAGTTAAGATCAGATGGTATTTTTGTAATAAAACTTTATAGTTTTTCCGCAAACTCAGCGCAACTTTTTCAAGAAGCAATACAAAAATTTGTTGATGCTAAAACAGATAAATTGGTATTGGATTTGAGAGGTAATCCTGGAGGATATCTAGACTCCGCAATAGATATGTCCAGTTGGTTTTTACCATCAGGAAAGACTGTCGTCGTGGAAGATTTTGGTGATAAATCAAAACAAAAAGTTCATCGAAGCAAAGGATATGATATATTTAACGATAAATTAAAATTTGTGATTTTGATTGATGGTGGATCAGCTTCTGCTTCTGAAATATTGGCTGGTGCAATGCAAGATAATAAAATTGCAAAATTAGTCGGTGAACAAAGTTATGGTAAGGGTTCCGTACAAGAAGTTATAAATGTTACTCCGGATACATTATTGAAAATAACTATTGCCAAATGGCTTACACCAAACGGAACTTCAATTTCTAAAAAAGGATTAACACCGGATTATAAAGTTGATTTTACACAAAAAGATGCTGATGTAAAACGAGATCCACAAATGGATAAAGCAGTCGAGTTATTACTAGAACCTAATCCCTAGAACTTAATTTTTATGAAAGTAATTTTTTTAAAAGATGTGCCGAGAGTTGGCAAAAGACATGATGTAAAAGAAGTAAACGACGGTTATGCTGCGAATTTTCTTTTCCCAAATAAATTAGCAGAAATGGCCACACCGAAAGCTGTAGCAAATCTAGAACAACGAAAAAAGGAAATTGTAATGACAAATAAAATCCAAGAAGATTTATTGTTAAAAAATCTAGAAGAAATAAAAAATAAAATAATAAACATCAAAGGTAAAGCAAATGAAAAGGGAAGTTTGTTTTCCTCAATTCACAAGAAAGATATCATAGACGCTCTAAAGTCCGAACATCGTGCGGAAATAAATGAAGAATTTATAGTCTTAGAAAAACCTATTAAAGAAGTAGGGGAATATGAAATCCCAATTCAAATCAAAGGTAAAAAATCTTCTTTTAAACTTGTAGTACAAAAAGTATAAAATAAAAATCCCTCAATTTAATATCTTGAGGGATTTTTATTTTAAAGTTTTATTTTTATATAACACTCACAGTTTTCTTTACAGAAGTTTTTCCATTAAAGGATGTTTTTCTTGTTTTGCCAAATTTTACTGTTCCTGGCTTTAAAGCGAATAGGGTATGATCTTTACCAGTTGATACATTTGTACCAGCCATAATGACAGTGCCACGTTGACGGATGATAATAGAACCAGCTTGAGCTTTTTGACCATCGTAAAGCTTAGTACCTAGGTACTTTGGATTTGAATCTCGCAGGTTTTTGGCGGTTCCGCCGGCTTTTCTATGTGCCATATATTTTTATTATATTTAATGTTAAAATTTATCTATAAATTAGATGTTTTATTAGTATAAACAATTATATGGAAAAAATCAAGTATTTTATTGAAAGTGATAATGGAAAAGACATTTTAACTGTAATTATAGTTATTTTAGTAGGTTTAGCATCATTTGGATTAGGTAGATTATCTAAAAATACTCCAAATGGAGGTCTGAAAGTCGAATATACAGATCAACAAGTAAATGACCTTGATACTCTAGAAAACGGCTTAGAAAGTCAAAATAGGGCATACATAGCACCTAAAACAACATCAAATACAAGCCAAAATTCAGGCAATTATTTTGCATCTAAAAAAGGACATAAATACTACAGTGCGGGATGTTCTGCAGGTAAAAGTTTAAAAGAAGAAAATAAAATTTATTTTGAAACAAGCCTGCAAGCGGAGAGTGCAGGATATACATTATCTAGTTCGTGTTGATTTAAGCCTTTATTTCTAAAGGGGATAAAATAATACTATGTCGCACAATATATCTTTGCGGTAAGCTTATATATTTAAAATATATTATATATATAATATTTAATTTGGAAAAAATGCACGAGGAGATAAATTTTGAAAGTCTGTCGGTTGCCCAACTTGAATCCTTTTCATATTGTCTATAAAAGGATTCCATATGTAAGGAATAAAATAATTATTATATAAATTTGAAAATGGAACTTTTAAGTAAGCGGCCCAGATACCTTGAGCTTGATCAGATACATAATTTACATTTTTATGAGTTTGGGTGCTTTGTACTATGTCTTTAACTGCGTTTATTTTATCCGAACCTTGATCTCCATTTATGACAGACTGGATATTAACATTAAAATAGCTTAGAGCAACGAATAAAATAATACCTAGACCTATTAAAGTTAAAACACTTAATGCTCCCCTTTTTAATTTTTTATTTTTACCAAACATTTTGAATCATTGTTACAAACCAAGCAATAATACCATGAACAGTTAAATGAAAATACCACATGATTAAAACTATAACCACAATAAAAACAATTAATTGCAAAAATCCTCCTTGTTTGTTATTAAAATTATTCATATATATAATTTTATCAATTACATATAATAAAGCAAATAAAAATGTGTATTATTTATATTTTGGTAAATAATACATTGGATCTAGATAAGCATTTAACGCAGAAATTGGTTGAGTTAAAACTTTACCAGGACAAGATTTACTAGGCAATGTTTTTAAATCAACAGCATCTCTTGCATAAATAGAAACGTGTAAATGTGGGCCAGTAGAATAACCAGTATTACCACTGTAGCCGACTATTTCACCACGATTTACTCTTTGACCATTTGAAACTTTTATTAAAGATAAATGTCCATATGTACTAGCCAAACCATTATCGTATTTTATTAAAATAAATTTTCCAAAAGATACACCAGCACATTGAATATCCGTATCTCCAAAACCTGCTACAATACCATCTGACATAGCTTTTATTGGAGTACCTACAGAAGCTCTAAAATCAACTCCATTATGAGATCCTGTGGCATATAAACGCTTCCCTGCTTCTGTTTTACCAAATAGCTGAGTAATATAAACATTGTCTAATGGCCAAGACAATACACCACCATTTGGTAATTTTGATGGATCTAAAATATATTTTAATTGTGATTCATAATCACGTAAATCTTTTTCAAAAGCATCTTTTTTTGCAACCCTGTCTTTCAATAAAGTTTGATAGTTAGACTCACTATTTTTTGTTTGTGCTAAAATTTTCTTTTTTTCTATTGTATTTTGTTCTATGATTTTTTTCTGATCTGCAAGTTTATTTTTTAAAGATAAAAGTTCATTCTTAGCATTTAAAGTTTCTTTTCTATTGTCTTCCAATTGACCTTTGATTGTTTTCAGCTCTGCTATATTTTCTTTTATTTTTTTATGAACAAAAAGCATATTATCTATATCATTCCAAATTGAAGTAAAATCATTTTTTGAAAGTATTGTTTCTAAAATAGAATTCATTTCTAATTCATTTGTCTTTCGTAAATTCAATAAAATAGATTCTGTGTCTATTGAGATTATACTTTCCTTATCACCAATCTGTGAGGTTAGTTCTTTTATTTTATAGTTAGTATTATCGATTTTTTTTTGAGTTATTGATATATCAGCTGATAATTTCTTTTTATTTAAATCCAGCTCTTGCAATGTGCTGTTTAAAGAGTTTTTTTGTTTACCCAGGTCATCTAATTGATTTTGATATAACGCTATTTCTTTTTCAAGATTAGCTATATCTATATTTCTCTGATTAATTTTAGAATTTAAATCTTCAACACTTTGTGCATAGATAAAAAGCATTGGAAAAACCAACAAAAGAACAAATAAACAGAAATTAAATTGCTTTTTGTAGTCGTGATAAAGTTTCATTTTTTCCTAAAATTTCAGCAATGACAAAAGGATCAGGAGATTTATCTAAACCCGATAAAGAATAACGCACAGGATGTAAAATTTCTCCACGACTCTCTAAAGTATCAGCTATTTTCATTAAAACATTTTTTATATTTTCTCTAGTGAAATCAGATTCATTAATTTCATTTAATACTTCGTGTGCAAGTTTTAAATTTTGTAAAATTTTTTCAGCAGAAATATTTTTGAATATTAACTTTTCTTTATCGTATATTGGAGCTTTGTAAAAAAAGTCTAGCTCTCCCCTGTCTACCAAATCTTTTACATCACCGAATTTTGAAATTCTTTCCATAATTAATGGAATAAGTTTCTCTTTTTTTAATTCATCAGGTAGATAAATAAAAATTCTTTCCTTGGCTTCTTCTAATGAAATATTTTTCAAGTGTTCTTTGTTGAACCATTCAAGTTTTTCTTGATTAAACACAGCTGGACTTTTTTGTACTTTATGTAAATCAAAAGATTGTATTAATTCGTCGTGAGAAAATATTTCTTGTTCTGTTCCCGGATTCCAACCAATAAAAGCAACACCATTCAAAATAGCTTCTGGTAAGAATCCCATTTTTTTATATTCTGTTATCGCTAAAGCACCTCTACGCTTAGAAAGTTTTAATTTATCTGATCCTAATACAAGTGGTAAATGTGCATAATGCGGTGTCGGGGCACCTATGGCTTTTTGTATTAAAATTTGTCTTGGAGTGTTTGATACATGATCTTCACCTCGTATAACATGAGTTACCCCTTCTTCAAAATCATCAATTACTACAGCTAAATGGAACAAAGGTTCATTGAGATTTTTTGCAAGAACAAAATCACCCAAATCTTTTGTATTCATAGTGACTTCTCCTTTTATATCATCGTTAAAAGTAACATCAATGTTTGGATTTTTGAAACGTATGATTTCTTTTATAATACCACTACCATCTTTGGCTTCTTCTTTTGAAATATATGCATTACCGTCTTTTATCATTTTTTCTAAATAAAATTTATGACGTTCTACATTTTCTGATTGTCTGTAAAATTTATCATAATCAAGTCCAAGCCATTTCAAGCTCTCAATTATATTTTCTTCGTATTCTTTTTTAGACCTCTCTTTATCAGTGTCTTCTATTCTTAATACAAAGATACCATTATTTTTCTTTGCATAAAGATAAGAAAAAATTGCAGTTCTATAAGAGCCTAAATGTAAAAAACCTGTAGGGCTCGGTGCAAATCTTGTTACTATTTTTTCTTCCATATGTTCATATTAACATAATTACAGAAAAATAAAAAAGGCAATCACCCTGGGGGTAATTGCCTGTAATAAATCACTTTATAACTATCAACCGCGGGGGTTGATTTTTTTATTGAATCCATTGCATGAAAATAATTCTCATACAATGAAATGATTTCACCAAAAACTCGAATTTCAGCTTCGTTGGTCTCCATTCGAGAATTTAGTTTCAAAATAGCATAACTATTTTGTTGATTTGCTCTAGCTAATCTTTCGAGAGCTAAGGCATTCTTTGTATTGGAATCATTGTTATTTTTGATTTCCAATTTTATTTCTTCCTCTCTTTGATTGAATTCTTTGTATTTAATCTGCAAAGAATCAATTTTTTTTTCAATCAATATCTTTTCTTCTTCAGATGCTTCTTTTTCCCTTGAAGAAGAGAACTGAATATAAGTAAGGAATAATAAAATAACCAAACTGGCTATCTTTAAAAAGCCTGAATCGAACTTTGTCATGTGAAAAGTTTTTTAAATTAAACAACATTTATTCTTTTTAGATAATAGCACAAAATCTGTCTTATTGTCAAGTAATTAAAGTATCCTTATTTTTCATGGCTTAAAGCCATATCGATAATAGCTTTTGCTATTTTAAAAGAAGCGTCTTTTTTATTAAAATTATTTGCATTTTTAGACATCCTTTCAAGAAGTGTCGGGTCTTTTGTTATTCTTTCAATTTCAGAACTTAAAATATTTGCAGTCATATTCATTTCTTCTATCACACTACATGCCCCTGCTCTTGCATAATTGAATGCATTTTTTCTTTGATGATCTAAGTTTGAATGTGTAATAGGAATTAAAATTGAAGACACACCCCAGCATGCAATCTCAAAAAGCCCAGAACCTGCTCGTGATATAACGAGCGATGCTGAGCCAGCAGCCATTTTCATCTGTAAAGGATTTAAAAAATCAAAGACCATATATCTGCTTTTCTCTTTTTCATTTTCTAGAACAACTTCAGATCTTTGTTTTACCATTTTAAAATTTTTCACACCAGCTTGATGAATAATCTGGTAATTTTTTACAAGTCTAGGTAATGCGTCTAAAATAGTATTATTAATAAGTTCAGAACCCTGTGAACCTCCTAATATTAAAAGAACTGGCAGACTTGATTCAAGTTTAAAATATTCCAAAGATTTTTGTTTATCAGGTAGGTTTTCTATTTCAGAACGTATTGGTTGTCCTGTCCAAGCTACTTTTTCCTTTGGAAAATATTCAGCTGATTCATTAAAAGAAACTGCTATTTTCTTTGCAAATTTTCCAGCCCATTTATTGACTCTGCCAGGAGCAGAATCTGATTCATGAATTACCACAGGTATATGTAAAAACCATGCAGCAAAAAGTGTCGGAAAAGAAGCATAACCCCCTTTTCCAAAAACAACATCCGGGTAAACTGAAAATAATTTAAAAATCGCTCCTAATACACCAAAGAAAACTTTAAACATATCAGAAAAATTTTTCAAAGAAAAATAGATCCTCATTTTTCCGGCATTTATTTCTTCAAAAATAAGTCCATTCTCAAAAAGAGCCTGCTTGTCGTACGGGCTGTCTGAAAAATAATACAATTTCGCTCCGACTATTTTTTCTTCGTCTATTATTTGATTTACTTTTTGAGCGACAGCGATAATTGGATAAAAATGCCCCCCTGTTCCCCCGCCCGTGAATACAATTTTCATAATATATTTTATAATTTTATTTTTTTAATTAAACAAGAAATTTTTGAAACTTAGATATATTCAGAACGATACCTATCGCCGTCATATATATCATAAGTGATGTGCCCCCATGACTCATAAAAACAAGCGGAACACCTGTCAAAGGAAAAACTCCTACAATAGACGCAATATTCATAAATGATTGCGCTGTCATAAGTATAACAATTCCGGAGACCAAAAGTCTACCGAATGAATCTGGTGAATTATTTGCAATACGTATTCCACGTAAAGCAAAAGCGCAATATAAAAATATTGTTATTACTGCACCCAAAAATCCTAATTCTTCACCTAAAACAGCGAAAATAGAGTCCCCTTGCGGTTCAGGTAAATAACTGAACTTTTGAATACTTTGTCCATAACCTCTACCGAAAATACCACCCGAGCCGAGAGCTATCATGGATTGTTGTATTTGATATGAAGAACCTTTTGGATCATGTGACGGGTCTAAAAACGTATTCACTCTTTGTTGTAAATACGGAGTAAAAAATATTAATGTTCCAAATACAACGACACAAATAGCTCCTATTCCTGCAATATATTTCCAAGGCCCACCAGAAATAAAATACATACAAATACCGGTAAACGTTATCAAGATAAAACTTTTTGTATCTGGTTGTTTCAATAAAACCACAGCGATAACAGCCAACATTCCCAATAGAGGCAAAATACCGTATTTAAAACTTTTTATTTTATCTTTAGACCATGATAAAAATGCTGAAAAATAAATAATAAAACTGAATTTTAAAATTTCTGCCGGTTGAAAAGAAACTGGGCCGATTTTTATCCATCTCGTAGCTCCTCCGTGACTCCAACCTACATGCGGTATAAATACAAAAGTCATCAATATGATAGAAGCTATAAAAATATAAAAAGCGTAATTTCTCCAAATTTTATAATTTATTTTTAATGCTGTATACATTCCTACCAAACCACAACCGAGACCTAACACCAGCTGACTAAACAAAACAGAATAAAAAGTGTCTTTATTCTTTGCTAAAATACCCAATGAAGCTGAGACAAACATGGCAACTCCGCCAAAAATTAAAATTAAAACAATTATTAGAAAAAATTTATCTACTTTTTTATTTTTCATTAAAACTATTTACTTATAATTGCTAAAATAATTCCGACAATTGCAAAGACTACGGATAAAATCCAAAAACGCATTGTTACTTTTGAAGAAGGCCAACCGAGAGCTTCAAAATGATGATGTATCGGTGCAATTCTGAAAACTTTTTTTCCATTTCGAAATTTCTTTGAAGCTGTTTGTAAAATTACAGACAAAGAAGTGATAACCAAAGGTAAAGCAACTATCGGCAAAATAAACACAGAATCAGTCAAAAATGCCATGGTTGCCAATACTATCGTGAGCCCCATCATACCTGTCTCTCCCATATAAAACCTCGCCGGTGGAATATTAAACCAAAGAAAAGCCAAAATTGCCCCGGTTATGACTCCTGAAAAAGCAGACAAGTCTATCTGATTATTTGCAAAAGCTATCGCTGAATATGAAGCAAAAATTGAAGCCAAAACTCCACCAGAAAGACCGTCTATGCCATCTATCACTCCGCCGGAAAAAGTGGCCAAAGAAACTATTATAAAAAAAGGAATAATCAATATGCCTAAATACAATTCACCGGAAAAAGGAATATGTATTGTCGTCATTCCCAATTTATAAAAAAACCAACATCCTATAAGCAAAGAAAGACTTGCGATTAAAAATGCTTTCCATTTACGCCAAGATCCGTCATCTTTAGCTATTTTTCCATTGCCATATATTTGTATCAAATCATCCCAAAGACCTATCAATGATCCGAGTAACAATGTAAAAAATGGAATGAAAGTTTGATTGCGACTTAAAAAATTTATTTTTTCGAACATTGGAATATTTGAAAAAACTGAAAATAAAAAGAAAATAATACTTGTAAAAAAAACTGAAAACCAAATGATAATACCTCCGACTCTGGGAGTGCGTCTTTCTGTCTCGTCATTGTGTATTTTTTTAAAATCTTCGTTTGTCACACTTTCATTGCGAGAATATTTTTTCCACATTTTGTATTTGTAAAAAAAATAAGTCGCTACAGGTGTAATAGCTATCCCTAAAAAGAAAGCCACTGCAGTCGGCACAAAAATTTTTAATATGTTTAACAACATGAAATGTATTATAACATAAATTATTTAATAAAATGTAATTATTTTAGATATTTACTTTTTATCTAAAAAATGTTATAAGATATTGAATTTAAAAAAACGTACATTATGAAAACAATACCGAGAGTTATTGTCGTTGGTTCGATAGATCCAATGACACAATTAGATGTTTGGTTGATCAAAAAAGCCGAAAATATCTTTAAGCATAAAGACAAAGGACCAGTGTTTGTTTGCATCTTCGACGAAGAAGAGAAGACAAAACCTTTGTTTTCTTTAGAAGAAAGAATAGATATAGCGTATAAATTTTACGGTATACCTAAAGAAAACATCCTAAAACCCTCGAACAAAAAATCAGTAATCGATTACATTGAAAAAGCTGATAGGGTTGTTTGTTCTTTCAATAATGAAGATGAAAAAGGAGAATTTTTAAAAAAATTTCAAACAAACAAAGAAAAAATTCTCTGTATTCCCGCAGAAAAATCTGTGGCGGATATTAGTTCCGTTAAACTAATAGAAATGATAAATAATGGAAAATATAAACCGAGTCATCTGTGGATACATCCACAATTAATTTCGGTTATAAAAAACAAAATCCTGCAGGGTAAAAAATAAATCCTGCATCTTTAAAACAAAAAGCTGGGTCACCCTCAGCTTTTTTTAATTTTAATAACTCCAATTATATAATAAATTAATAAGTTTATCCATATCCACAAAACGGCCATCGAAAGTTGAATTCAGGACAGTAATGGCTATTTTATGCCCTTCTTTATTTTGAAAAATTACAGACAAATTGCCACCTGCTATATTTGTAAAGCCTGTTTTTGAAAAAATTAAATTTGGAATTTTTTGCGCTAAAATATTCGTATTTTTCTCAAAATGATTTTTACCCGATTCGGATTTTAAATTTATTTCCGTCAATTTTGTAGCATCAAATATTTCCGGATATTCTTTTACGGCGTATATTGCCAATAAATTCATATCCAAAGCTGTGCCATAAGCCCCTGCTTTATGAGCACTGATATCCAGGCCAGTAGGATTCAAAAAATAAGTATTTTCCAGACCTATTTTTTTTGCTTTAATATTCATCTTTTCGGTAATGTTCTGCACAAGTTCAGACAAGGCATATGCTCCATCATTTGCAGAAGAAATCAATGTGAATTTTACCAAATCTTCTATTTTTAATTTTTCACCGACAGAAAAACCATAATCCCCGTCTTGCAATAATGCATTTTTTGAAATATTTACGATATTGTCCTTTTTGTTTTCATTCAAGACTATTAGCATAGTCATCGTCTTTGTCAGAGATGCCAAAGGTAAAACCATATTGGAATTTTTACTATAAATTTCTCTTTGAATATTTAAATCATAAATCGAAAAACTTTTTGCATATATTGTTTCTTCTGAAATTTTATTTTGAATATTTAAAATATTACTTTCATGTTTTTGAAATTCTTTTTCCAATTTTAGATTGTTTACAAAAAACAAAATTGCCTCCAAGGCAAGAAAAAATAAAACAAAAAAGTAAAGATACTTATTGTGCTTCTTCATTATTTTCTTGTTTGGCGAATTCTTGAGCGGTCTTTTCCACTACATCATTGATATTTGTAAAATCAGACAATTCTTGTATGTTTTTTACCCCCATAAAAGATAAAAGTTCGAAAGTCGGCTTGTAAATATATTTTCTATTGTCAGTATCATCTATGACTTTTTCCACAAGTCCGCGAATAGCCAAATTGCGTAAAATAAAACTGGAATTCACTCCACGAATATAATCAATCTCCGCGCGACTCGCTCCATTTTTGTATAAAACGATGGACAATGTTTCTAGACTTGCTTTCGATAATTCTTTATTCAATTCTTCTTTTTGTATTTTCTCAAAAAGTTCTGACAATTCAGGAGCAGTGCCGAGCATTATTTCATTTTCTTTTTCCATTACAACTATTCCTCTATTTTGAAAATTTTCTTTCAATTTTTCTATAGCATCATTTATTTCTTGAATATCAACTTCCAAAACTTCCGAAAGTTTTTTTCGAGAAATTGATTCGCCTTTCCAAAATAACAATGCTTCTATTTTTTGTTCTATATCCATATATCTATTTTCTAGAAACTAGTCACTAGCAACTAGAACCTGTTTTTCAATTATAATATCTTCAAAATTATTATCCTGTATCACATTCAATATACCTCCTCGCACTAATTCTAGCATAGCAAGAAATCCTACAATTACAACTACTCTTTCTTCTTTTGTTTGCGCCGAGCCGGCAAACTCCTTGAAATTCATCCGCAAGCCTTCTTGGATTCTAGCCGTCAACTTATCAATCATTTCTTCTATACTTATGACTTTTTTTACTTCTACTTCAGGGAGTAAAACCTTTTTAGGTATTCTGTTTAAGGCTTCTTGTGCAAAAGTCATCATACTCTCGCGAGTGATTTGATCATCAGGTAAGAAAACCAATAAATTATTTTTTCTTTCCAAAGGAGCGAAAATAATATTTTTAGAAAATTTTTCTTTTACAGATAAAGACAATTTTGAATACAATTCATAGAGTTTTAACCTGTCTTCCAAATTTGAAATCTCACACTCTTCTTCATTGGTCAAATTCAAATTAGGTAAAAGTGATTTTGACTTTATTAAAATTAAAGTCGAAGCCACTATAATGAAACTTGAAATTTCTGCCGGTGTTAACCCTCCCAAATTATTCACATATTGCAAATAATCTTCTGTGACTTGAGCCAAAGAAAAATCATTTATGAAAAGTTTTCTGGATTCTATTAAATTCAAAAGAACACCAAAAGGACCTTCAAATCCAGTGGTTTTTATAAGATAAGCATTTTCCAGTACTTCATTTTCCAAAATTTCCATCTTCTTATTTTAGCATTTTTCTGTGTTTTAACAAAATACAACACACCCCCCTTATCAGGAGTAAAATTCCCTCACCCCTGCCCTCTCTTCAGATTACTATAGAGGGAAAATACAT
This sequence comes from Candidatus Nomurabacteria bacterium, assembly GCA_021413905.1. GTDB lineage: Bacteria > Patescibacteriota > Minisyncoccia > Phycocordibacterales > UBA9973 > UBA9973. Next base: position 166,127 of record JAIOPO010000001.1, on the reverse strand, counting down.
ATACGCCATGGCTGATATTGAAAAGTAAGCAATAAAAAAAAGCCGTCCATTTTTTAAAAAGACGACTTTGATAAATTAACTTTTTCTGATCAAGCAGAAAATTCCTGTATTGGCCTAAATCTTTTTGCAAAGATTTTTGTTAATCCAGTAAAGCTATTCTCGTCCATATCATCAATTGCCATTTCGACAATTGCTCCGGCAAAATCTCGTTTTGCTTTAAGTTGCCATGTAATCCCATTTGCATCAAGCATGGTTTGAAGCTCTGCAATGTTTCCATCAGTCCATAAGGTAATTATTTTGCTCTCAATTTCTTGCTGATGCAGGAAAGTAAGTAAAGCATTATTTAAAATGCCATTTGCAAAAAGTGTTCCTTCCATATCGCAGAATATTCCGGTAAGTTCTTCGCCCTTCCGTATTTCTTCGCGGTCAGCAGAAATTTCTTCTAAAAATGAAAGAATGGAAGCATTGTCCTTATCAGCAAGCATTGGAAATATTTCCTTTGCTGTAGCAAAGCCTTTGGCGACTATTTCAGTCTGCCATTGACCTTCGGGTTGTAATGGATTCTTTGCTTTGCGTATATTATGGAAGATACCAGAAAGGGCGCCTTTTACATGATTAGTTAAAGCGATAGCAGTTTTTTCTGCATCCATTTCTGTTACTTCTGCTTGAAAAGCAGATACCAGTGTCTTAATTGAGAATGGCATTTCGAGAAATCGTGCGTTTGGTTTCGCCAAAATAAGCTCCAATTTTTCCTTCCTCTTGCGAAGATTTTCTAGAGTTAATGGTGAATAAAGAATGATTTTGCGATTAGGTTCTTTTGCAAGAATCTGAAGTGCCATATCAATTCCGTAGTGCTCTTGCAAATATCCTCCATGGCTGATGTTTTCAGCTTGAATGATTGTAGTATCGCAAAGCGGGGTCAGGTCTGTTTGGCTTTCAGCCAAACTTTTCTTCATTACCTCGGGAACATCTCCGTTGGCAAGAATAGTGATTGAATCGAGTACTTTCTCTTTTATCATTTCCTTGGTATTTAAATTTGTGAATGAACAATTTTACACTTTCAGATAACAAATTATTTTGCGATCTGAATAATGTAGGCAAACAAAATCGTTTACCTAAAATATTTTTTAATACACCAGTTTTTTGATTTACTTGATAAACAAGTATTCAGAAACTCCTCTATTTTTCAAAATAATTTCTCTAGCGACGCTGGGGAAGCTATACAAACGAAATTATCTATACTCAATAGATTTTAAAACTGAATCCCTAAACATATTAAGGGTTAGCCAGGGGCTAGGTTACTGTACTTCACCTAACTTTGTTTGGACTTTTTTTTTGCCTTTGTTTAGTTCATAAATAAAGTAGCCAGTTGAAAGTAAAAAAATACCTCCAAACGTGTACAGTATTACTTTGAAAATATCATAAGCCTCTGGCTTAATTCCTCCTAAGTAATAACTTACTATCAGTAACATACAAATTAACAAAGACAATATGGAAATTTTCCACATAGTTTTATTATTAAATGAACATTAATTTAATTAAATATAGCATCTTTATATACCATTTGTCAAGCGATTTTTGCGGAGAATCCAGAGAACCATTATTTTGCAATGTTTTTTAGATACTGCTCGATTTTTGAAGAGTCGCGTTTGAGCCATCTGATATTAGAATCAATATGTTCGAGGGTTTGCAGGATTGTGCGTTCAGCGGACGGAGCTTTGTGAGTTTTAAAGAATTTTTTAATATCATCATAAGATTCACGAGTAGTGTTTCTATTTAATCCGGAAATCAATCTCGCAAGCAAATGATTGCCGTCACCATATGCTTCACCTATTTTTTTCCAATTATTTTTTATAAAATTCCAACCTAGGCTTTTACCATATGGATTTACCAAGACACCAACAAAAGCACTATTTCGGTCTTGCATGCGAACATTGTTTGACATTATAAATTCCAAGGTTTGTTTTAATAGTTTTTTGTCGCGTGTTGCGCACAATGCTCCGAGTAATCTGTTTTTTTCTTCATGCAAATTTTCTTTTTTATACATATCTAAAACAGTTTGATATTCTTTTTCTCCGCCTTCACGCACGACAGTGCCATACACAATACCGCGAATATCCGCGTGTATGGGTGCAATATTTCTATTATTAAATATTTTTATTATTTCATTAATAACATCTGTATTGCCGAAATAAGAACTGGCACCCAACACAAGTGGACGCAAAAGTGAAGCATTATGCGTCTCATCTTTTTTCTTTTCAAAACCCACAGACTTTGCGATTTCTGACAACAATTCGCTGGCATATTTTTTAAAGTTTTTTTCACTTTTTGTTCCAGACAAAAGATTCATCAAATAACGAAGCCCGGATATTATTTCTGTCCATACGATAAGTTCATTTTCATTTTTATACAATAAACATGTTTCCAAGGCTTGATTTGTCGGCACTATTCCGGCTTCTGATAAAGCAAACAAATCGCGAATAATTCCAAGACGATCGACTGCTGTCAATTTTTTTTGTTTTATTTTTTCTGCCAAATTTGCCAACATTTTTGTCTCATAATTTGTTCTATACAAACCGCTTTCATTTGCATTAAACTTAAACCAATTGCCTTTTACTTTTTCAAAAGTTATCTTTTTCTTATTCATTAAAGATAAATTTTCAACACCTTTGTCAGAAACCACAGAAAGAGGAATAGGCCAGATTGTTTTATCTTTATTTTTCTTTTTACTGCCTTCATTTGAAAAATATCTCTCTTGTGAGATTTCAAATTTATTGTTTTTTTGTTTAATTGAAATAACAGGATAGCCGGACTTCCCTGTCCAAATAGCCATCATTTTTTTTACGGGCTTTTTTGAAACTTTTTCAAACGCTTCCCAGAGATGTATAGTCGAAGCGTTTTTATAGCTGTGCTTTTTTAAATAATATTTTAAACCTTCACGAAAATTTTTCTCGCCCAAATAATCCGCGAGCATTCTTATGACTACGGCTCCTTTACTATATGAAACAGCGTCAAAAATCTCTCCTATTTCATCCGGATTATGCACTTCTACTTCTATTGGATGAGTATTATTTAAAGCATCGAGTTTAAATGCTGTCATCAAATCATCTGTCGCGAATTTGTCCCAAATATTCCATGATGGAAAAAGTTCATTGATTGCAAGATACGGTATATATGAAGCAAAACCTTCATTGAGCCACAAATGTGTCCACCATTCCATCGTAACAAGATTTCCAAACCATTGATGCGCTAATTCATGGGCTATCACGATAGCCACATATTCTTTTGTCGCAGTAGAAGTGTGTTTTTCATCAACCAATAAACATATTTCCCGGAAAGTTATCGCTCCCCAATTTTCCATTGCTCCTGAAGCAAAATCCGGAATAGCCAACATATCCAAAGTATTTAACGGATACGGTATATCAAAATATTTTTCATAAAATTCCAAACAACGCACTGTAACATCCAATGCAAAACTTGCTTGGTGTTTTTTGCCCGGAGTAGTGATAACTCGCACCAATACACCCTTTTTTGTTTTTTGTTCCACCCATTCAAAATCTCCTACAATAAAAGCCAAGAGATAAGTGGACATTTTAGGAGTATCCGCAAAAGAAACTATTTTATATCCGGCGTCGTGTTCTTTTATTGTCTCAGGCAAAGTATTTGAAATTGCGGTTTTGCCATTTGGAATAACTAAATGAACTTTAAATATGGCTTTATGTGCCGGTTCGTCAAAACATGGAATACATTTGCGTGCGTCTGTGGCTTCGAATTGTGTCGTTGCCATAAAATGTTCTTTGCCATCCACCACATATTTACTCTTGTAAAATCCACGCATATTGTCTGCCAAAATACCGCAAAAAACTATTTTCAATTTTACTTTTCCTTTTGGAATTTTTTTTGAAAAAATAAAAGTAGCGGTTTCTCTTTTTTTGTCGTAAGTTATTTTTTTTACAAATATAGAATTAGAGAGGATTTCTGCTTTTGTAATATCCAAATCTTTAGAATGTAAAGTTATTTCATTTACATCTTTATCTGAATTTATGGTTATAATTTCTTCACCGGAAAAAACATGCATTTCCAAATCCGGTCTAAGTGTTATTTCATAATGCAAAGGCTGTATATGCCCCGCCAATCTGACAGATTTTTTATTTTTCATATAATCCACTTTAACAAAAAAAGAGTTGAAAAGAAAGTCACTAATATATTCTTTGTTTATAAGCTTTATTTGTAATTTACTTGACTTTTTTACACTAAAGTGCTATACTTTAATAGTAGTTTTTGTTCTTTAAAAAATGGTTGTATTTAGGGTTTTGAAAAGTATTTCACAAAAATGGAATATTCCTCTAAACCCTAAAAACCATGCCAAATTTAAAAAACTTCAACCCTGTGATTTCCAGGGCTTCGACAAAAGTAAAAATTAAAATCTTTACTTTTCCAGTGATATTAATCATTGGCCCACTGACTGTATTTTTTGCGTGTCATTATTTTTTCCCCCCTCACTCATTACAAAATGGGTATGTTGTTCTAACTGGAGATAATTCAGTAGAAGTAAAGTCCCACCGACTCAATAATTCCACCTGCATAAGATGGATTATTGACTCAAATAATGACGGCCGGCCAGACATAGTAAAATCCCTTGTCGCTGACAAAGAATGGTGGGTTAAAGTTACCTATCCATTGACTCACGCTGATTGTAAAGAGTGGGCTATTGCGATGAGAAAATAACCAGGCAACCACCATTCTAAAACAAAGTGTCAATTCCAATTAAGGAATTGACACTTTTTATTTTTCATTTTTTAAAAAACACATTGTCCGTCGATTTTGGCAGCGACGATAAAATCATTTTCGGAAAGTCCGCCTATAGAATGTGTGGTCAATTCAAGCAACACCTTATTGTAATTTATATGAATATCTGGATGATGTCCTTCCATTTCAGCAATATCCGCGACATTATTTATAAAATTTATCGCTCCGATAAAATCCTTAAATTTAAATTCTTTGGAAATAGTTTTTGCATTTTTACCCAAAACCCAATTATAAATTTCAAATAAATATTCTTCCGCTTTTTGTTTATCAAAAGGTTTAATGCCTTTATTCTTTTCACACGGTATGCATTTTTTATTTAATAAAGTCATATTATCTGGTATTCAATATTTTCTTTATAAAAAAATTATAACTAAATTTTAAAAATGTAATTATTAAAATAAAAACAACTGCGAGGATAATTATATTTCTAATTTTACCAATACCGTCAACTATCAACTCTACTCTATTATGAAAATACCAACCCAGAAAAACATAAAGAGGTACATAGATTGCGAGAGCTAAAGCATCATAAACTAAAAATTTACGAAATGGCATTTTATTATGTCCGGCAAAAAATGGTCCGAGGAAACGCAATTGCACTAAAAATCTTGAGAAAAATACAACTTTATTTATATTTGTTTCTATCCATTCTTTTTTATCTTCCAAACGTGAAGCGAAAACTTTTTTGTATAAAAAATTAACTATTTTTGAGCCATGTCTAGCTAGAGAATACATAATAATATCACTAATCAAAAGACCTAAAAAAACTACAGGTACCATAATAAATCCATTTACGGCCGGAGTTCCTGATAAAAATCCCAAAACTAAAAGGACACCTTCTTCGGGTATTGGAATTATTACATTTGAAAGAATAGAAACGATAAATATTCCAAAATAAGACAACGAGCCTAATTGATTTATAATTTCTTTTGTTTCGAGCATATAAATTTATTTAGAAAATTTAATTCCTAATTCCTTTAACTGTTTTTCTGATGCTTCTGACGGTGCTCCCATCATCAAGTCTTTACCCTCACCTGTTTTTGGAAATGCAATCACTTCACGAATATTGGGTTCATTTTGTAAAATCATCACAACACGATCAATACCATGCGCACAACCACCATGAGGTGGAGCTCCATATTCAAAAGCTGTCAACATATGACCAAAACGCGCTTCAATTAACTCTTTAGTCAAACCCAATAATTCAAAAATTTTATTTTGTAATTCTCTTTGATGAATTCTAATAGAACCTCCGCCGAGCTCGAATCCATTTAATACTAAATCGTAGGCGTTCGCTCGAGCAGACAATGGATCTGTGTTGAGCAAATGTGCATCTTCATCTTTTGGAGAAGTAAATGGGTGATGCACAGCTTGCAATCCACCTTCAGAATCTTTTTCAAACATTGGAAAATCAACTACCCAACAAAATGCTAATAAATTCAAATCATTTTTGTCATTTCGTAAATCAGGCTTATCATTACCATATTTTTCCATTGATTCTTTATAAGTAATTCTTGGAAAAGGAATCTCTTGAATTTTTTTATCTGGATAAACTTTCTGTACCATTTTTATAAACATATCTTCAGTATAAGAAATAATTTCTTCTTGTGTGATAAAAGACATTTCATAATCAAGTTGAGTAAATTCCGGTTGTCTATCGCCTCTTGTATCTTCATCGCGCATACATTTTGCTATTTGAAAATATTTTTCAAAACCAGCAACCATAGCAAGTTGTTTAAATTGTTGAGGTGATTGCGGAAGTACATAAAAATTCCCAAGCTCCATACGAGAAGGAACCAAATATTCACGACTGCCTTCTGGTGTACCCTTAGTCATTATCGGTGTTTCAATATCTAAGAAATCATTTTCATGCATATAATCACGGAAAAAAGTTACTACCTTGTCTCTCATTCTTAAGTTGTTTTGCATTCTTTCTGTACGTAGATCAAGATATTTATATTTCATTCTTACATCTTCGTTTACATTTGAGGTACTTTCACTAATTAAAAAAGGAGTAGTTTCAGCTTTATTCAATACTTCAATACTCAAAACTTCGAGTTCAATGTCGCCGTTTAAAACACCTTGTTTAATATTTTTTTCAGGGCGAGCATTTACTTTTCCTTTTATTTTTAAAACCCATTCGGAACGAAATTCTTTTGCAATATTTATAGCTTCGCTATTCGGCAAAACTACACATTGCACGATACCTGTCATATCACGCATATCCATAAAAACCATTTTACCTTGATCTCTTCTGACATTTACCCATCCAGCGATGATAATTTCCTGCCCTATATTTTGATTTAAATCCTTTATATATACTCTATTTTTCATTCCAATATTCTAACATTTTTAAAAAAATAAAAAAAGGAGAACCGAAGTTCTCCTTTTACTCTAATGTCCATTTTTATACAAATCATTAACAGACTCTCCGTTATGGAGATTGTCAATAACTTTAGAAACTAATTTTGAAGTAGAAATAACTTCAAAATTTTGGAAATTTTTAACCAAAGATATGTCACAAGTATCTCCCAACCATAAACCATCAAAGTTTGCATTCTGTAAATTTTGCAAAGCAGAGCCTGAAAGTACTCCATGCACGGCCATAAAATAAACACGACTCGCTCCTCTTTCTTTTAAAGCTCTCGCACTTTTTAAAGCCGTACCACAAGTATCTGCGATATCGTCAGGAATAATACAATCAAATCCTTCAACTTCTCCAATAACATTCATCACTTCTGATTTATTAGAAGATTTTGTGTCTCTGACTTTATCCATAACGACAAGTTGTTCTGGAATACCGAGACCATCTGCAATTTTCCTCGTAGAATTTGCCGCTCCAAGATCTGGTGAAACCAATTTTAATTTATTCAAATCAAATTCTTTTTTTTCGAGAAATTGAATAAATAAATTATCAACATTGATATTGGTAATTGGAATACTTCCTGGGTATGCATTATAACTACTCGCATTATGCAAACGAGCAGTTACTATCCTGTCGGCACCTAATTTCTGCAATTTAGCTGGTAACATTTGTACCAAAACAGGTTCTCGATAATTTGAAGGCCTGTCTTGTCTTGTGTAAGGCAAACAAGGAATAACTACGGTTATTTTATGTGCTTCACCTTGTTTTAAAGCGGAAACAATTGTTTCAGATTCAGCGATATCATAAGCGAGCTTATATTTATCACCATAACGAGGTTGAAAAATAACATACACATCGCAATCTCTCACAGAACCTTTTTGATGATATAAAAATTCTCCATTGGAAAAAAATTTTTCTTCCGTTTTTTCTAAAGGAGTTTTTAACCAAATAGAGATTTCTTCTGCAAAATCTTGCTTTGTTTCTGAACCAGCAGAAAAAAGTTTAAGCGAATAAGGATTTTTACCTTCCATGGTTTTATGGTTTAAGTCAAACAACAATTACTTTTACATACTAGCAATCAAACCTTAGTTAGTCAAAATTGTTTCTTTTTTCATATTAATTTACAATTTGATGTTTTAATAATTCTTTATATTCTTCACATGTTTTAGACAATTCTTCATGTTTCCCCTCTCCCACTATTTTACCGTCCGCTACGACAAAAACTTTGTCTGCATCTATAATTGTGGACAATCTATGAGCTATGATTATGGTTGTTCTGCCTTTCGCTCCGCGATTTATAGCTTCATGAATTAATTTTTCATTGTATGAATCCAACGCACTTGTAGCTTCATCGAAAATAAGAATTTTTGGATCTTTAATTAAAGCTCGCGCTATACCTATTCTTTGTCTTTCTCCTCCTGACACTTTAACCCCGCTTTCACCTATCACAGTGTCTAGTCCATGATCTTTGAGTTTCAAAATAAAATCAGTTAAAGAAGCGTCTTCCACTGCTTTATTTAATTTTTCATCATCAATATTTTTTTGATTTTCCGAAAACCCAAACAGAATATTGTCTCGAATACTCCTATCGAATAAATCGATTTTCTGCTCGACATTGCCGATATGCGAACGAAACCATTTCAAATTTAAATCTTTCAGATTAACATCGTCAATTAAAATTTCTCCATTTGTTGTTTCATAATATCTTCTCATTAAATTCACGATAGTCGTCTTGCCTGAGCCTGACATTCCCACAAAGCCAACTTTGGCACCAGCAGGAATAACTAAATTTATCCCTGACACAGTATGATCTTCTTTGTTTTCTTTATCTATGACTTCTTCATTTTCTTCCTGCTCTTTTGATTTGCGATACGGATAAGCAAAATCAACGTTTTTAAATTCTATTTTGCCTTGCAAATTTTCTATTGTTTTTCCATTTGGATTCGAATCAATATCTGGTTCAATTTCCAACAAATCAAAATATTTTTTGATTTCTACAATTTGAAACAACATTCTCCTTTGAGTACTCATAATATTCAATAAATTACCAAAAATAAAATTCATCCAAGATATTAATGTAACTATCATACCAATAGAATGCTGACCAGTTAAAATAAAATAAATCCCCAAACCAAGACATGAATATTGACCAACTATAATAAATAATCTTTGAGGATAAAAACTTTTCAAATAATCAGTCCAGGTTTTAATTTCAGAATTAATCACCTGGTTCCAAAAATTATTAAAATTCTCAACAACAGGATGTTCTTGGGCTTCAGAAATAATTAATGTTGAATTTCTAAACAATTCAGATTGGACTTTGCTCTGAGCTTGATGTTTTTTTCTAACTTCATCAATTCTAGGATAATATTTTTTATTTCTCTCAACAGTCAAATAAATATAAATAAATACAAAAATAACGGCTGTTAAAGCAATTCTCCAATCAAAAATAGTAAGAATTATCAATGTAACCAATATCTGAATTATACTAGGAAGCATATTATATAATGTTGCTTCTATTAATTGATTCAAGGAACTTTGTCCTTTATTGACTATGGATTGTTTTACACCAGAATGTTCATTTATATGTTGTCCAATAGAAAATTGCAGCATTCTATTTACAGAAAATATTGAGAGAAATTTTTCTATATTGATGCCAAGTTTTTTTATTTCAAGATTCTCTCTGTACCATGATAAAAATATAAGCTGAAAAATAGACAACAGAAAAGCACCCATTAAAAAATAAAAAGTGAGGTGTATATTCTTATGAGTCACTGCGTCGATACTTTTTCCAAATAAATAAGGTGATAGTGTTCCGGTCAATTGACCAAGTATATTCACAAAAACCACAATAAAAATATACTTACGAAATGGTTTATATAAATGCATTATTTGAGTAATAAAGCTTTTTTTATTTCTATTATTTTTCATAGAGTTAGTCAAAAAAATCTATTTTCATAGCTTTACGAACTTCAGATATTGTTTTCTGTGCTTCAATACGAGCTTTTTGTGTTCCTTCTTCGAGTATTTTCATAACTGCTTGTGGATCTTTGGCGAGCTGTTCTCTTTTTTCACGAATTGGAGAAATAAAATCACATAAAATTTTAGCTAATCTTTTTTTAATTACAACATCTCCCAAGCCACCTTTTTCATATTGTTTTTTTAAGTCAGCCACTTCCTCTTTATTTGAATCAAAAATATCAAGGTAAGTAAATACAACATTGCCTTCTACTTTTCCTGGATCTTCTACGTGTATATGATTTGGATCTGTATACATATCCATTACTTTTTTATTTATCATTTCATCAGAATCAGAAAGATTAATGCAGTTATTTAAAGATTTAGACATTTTTGCATTTCCATCTGTGCCGACCAAACGCGGTATTTCTCCGACTAAATGCGACACATGAGAAAAAGTTTCTCCGTAAATACGATTGAAACTGTCTACTATTTCATTTGTTTGTTCTATCATCGGCTTTTGATCTTCACCGACAGGAATCAAATTTGCTTTTGCAAAAAGAATATCCGCAGCTTGAGAAACTGGGTAAATCAAAAACCCGGCAGGTACATCTTCACCAAAACCTTTTTGTTGCATTTCTGATTTTACAGTTGGATTTCTTTTGAGTCTTGCAAGCGTGACTAAATTTAAAAAGAAAATAGTTAATTCTGCAATTTCAGGAATTTGTGATTGAATAAAAAAAGTTGTTTTTGAAGGATCCACACCGCAAGCTAAATTATCCAATGCTACTTCTAATACATTGTTTCTTACTTTCTCAGGATTTTCTGCATTGTCAGTCAAAGCCTGTACGTCAGCTACCATATAAAAAGCTTTTTCAGCTGTATCTTGCAATTTCAATCTATTTTGAATAGAACCCACAAAATGCCCCAAATGAAGCTTGCCTGTAGGTCTGTCTCCTGTTAAAACTCTTATTTTTTTGTTATTTTCATTATTTTCCATAACTTTATAATATTACCACATTTTTAAAAAAATTGAATAATCTTTTCCCCACTTTAATAACAGACTTGCCCACTTTTTTATTTTGACTATTTTTTCACTGTGTTAGAATAACTCTATGGTAAAAATGAAGAAAAATGAAATAAGAATTCCTCCACAAAGTCTCGATTCAGAAAAAGCTGTCTTGGGTTCTATTATGTTGCGTAAAGACGCGCTTCATGAAATAGAAGATGTAATAAATGCAGATTCTTTTTATGCTGAAAAACACAAGATAATTTTTCAAGCAATGATGGATTTGAATAATAAAAATGAACCGATAGACATGCTATCGCTTTCGACAAAATTAAGCGAACAAAAGTTATTGGACAATATCGGAGGCAATCAATATTTGGCGGAAATAGTAAATGTCGTTCCTTCTTCTACAAATGTGCGCCACTATGCAGACATAGTTCAAAAGAAATTCATATTGCGTTCTCTCATAGATGCGGCAGATTTTGTTTCCGAACTTGCTTTCAATGAAGGTGAAGAACATATGGAAGATATCTTGGATATGGCGGAGAAAAAAGTTTTCAGTGTCGTTTCTTCTCCAAAAAATAAAAAATTCGTGAGTATGAAAGACGCATTGCCGGAAGCATTCGACAGACTTTCAAAATTGCACGAGAATAAAGGTGAGATGCGTGGTATTCCTACAGGATTTCGAGATTTGGATGTTATGTTGTCCGGTTTTCAAAAATCAGACTTGATTATTCTCGCAGCGCGTCCATCCGTCGGTAAGACTACACTGGCTCTTGATATAGCTCGTATGGCAGCGACGGTACACGACAAATCTGTAGGTATTTTTTCTCTTGAAATGTCCACTCAACAATTGATAGACAGAATGTTGTCTGCAGAATCCAGAGTCAATGCTTGGAATTTACGCACAGGAAATTTGTCATCAGATAGAGAATTTTCTCAATTGCGAGATTCTTTGGATAAACTTTCTAAAGCAAAAATATTTATTGACGATGAAGCCGGCAACTCTATAGCAAAAATGAAAGCCGCGAGTCGTCGCCTCAAAGCTGAAAAAGGTCTGGACTTGATTGTTGTGGACTACTTGCAACTCATGACAACATCAAAAAATTATGATTCTATGGTCAATCAAGTTACAGAAATTTCTCGCTCCCTAAAAAGTCTTGCAAAAGAACTCGATGTGCCTGTGCTCGCTCTTTCACAGCTTTCTCGTGCAGTGGAATCACGCGGTGGCAAACCTCGTCTTTCCGACCTTCGTGACTCCGGATCTATCGAACAAGACGCGGATGTTGTTATGTTTATTCATCGTGAAGATAAAGGAAAAGATGAATCAGAACGCACAAATATCGCTGAAATATTGATTGAAAAACACCGAAATGGCCCTACTGGAAAAGTCGATCTTTACTTTGATGATAAGACTACTTCATTCTTAAATATGGAAAAAAACAGCTTGAGTGAATTCGCTCCATCGAAAGTCAGCACTTCCTTAGATGAATTTTAAAAATAAATAAAATGGATTCAATAGAAAAACTAACTGAAATATTCAAAGAATTCCCTGGTATCGGCGAAAGACAAGCGCGACGCTTTGTGTATTTTTTGATGTCCAGGCACCCGAGCTACTCTGAAATTTTATCCAAAATGATTTTAGATTTAAAAAAAGACATATCACAATGCAAAGATTGTTTTAAATTTTTTATAAATCAAGGAAATCAAAACAAAATTTGTGAAATATGTCGTGATTCGAATATCGATGATTCCACGATGATGATAATCGAGAAAGATTCCGATCTGGAAAGCATAAACAAAAGTCGCATTTATCATGGCAAATATTTTATTCTCGGTGGGCTTGTGCCGATAGTTGAAAAAAGTACACCGAGCCGAGTGCGACTAAATGAATTAAAAGAAAAAATCACAAATCAAAAAAATTTAAAAGAAATTATTTTAGCATTTTCACTTTCCCCACAAGGCGACCATACGGATTTTTATATTCGCAATCAACTGCGCGATATTGCTGAAAAATTAAATATAAAAATCTCTTCCCTCGGTCGTGGACTTTCCACAGGCACAGAACTCGAATACTCTGACAACGACACATTAAAAAACGCATTCAAAAATAGACAATAAAAAAACCCCTCACATATGAAGGATTTTTTTATTATTTTATAGAAGTTATTTTTACTTTGAAGAATGGTTGACGGTGACCGTTACGGCGTAGGTAGCGAGATTTTTGTTTGTATTTAACAACCAAAACTTTGCGAGAACGTCCGATTTCGATGATTTCACCATCTACTTTTGCACCAGAGATATACGGAGCACCGACAGTCGTATCTTTTCCATCATCAACGAGAAGGACTTTGTCAAAGGAAACCTTGTCTCCTTTTTTAAATTCTCCCTTTATTTTCTCAATAGAAACAAGGCCTCCTTTAGAGACTTTGTATTGTTTTCCGCCTGTTTGTATTACTGCAAATTCCATAAGTTCTATATTATATCAAAACCGTTTAAAAAGCAAGCTTTATTAAATTTGGAAGCAAATCAAGCATTTGCTATAATAAATAGCATGATTTCAAAATATACATACAATGATATCACTTGGGTAGATTTACAATCTCCTTCAGAAGAAGAGGTGGCTCATTTGGTGGAAGAATTCAATATACCTCCATTTGTCGCCGAAGAATTCGTATCAGAGACAGTTCGTTCGAAAGTTGACGTTTATTCCAATTTGATTTATTTAATACTTCATTTTCCAACAGCTCACGAAAAAAGACATCTAAAAACAGAACAAGAAATAGATTTTGTCATTGGTAAAAATTTTTTAATTACAATACATTATGAATTGGTAAATCCTTTAAATGATTTCTTTAAAAAATTAGAATTGAATTCTCTAAATACTAAAAAAAATAACGAAGACCATGCCGGTTATTTGTTTTATCATATAGTAAAAGAATTATATAAAAATGTTGCCAGTGAAATAGAAAAACTGCATCCTGAAATGCGCTCTATTGAAAGAGATATTTTTGCAGGTAAAGAAAAAACAACAGTTAAAAAAATATCAGAAGTAAACAGAAAATTGCTAGACTTCAAACAAGCAATGCGTTTTCATAATCAAACATTGAGAAGTTTTGAATCAGCCGGCAAGAAATTTTTTGATAATAATTTTAATTATTATTTAGAAGACATTGCAAGTGAGTATCAAAAAATAATGAGTATGCTGGAAAATCATAAAGATTTATTGACTGATTTGCGAGAAACCAATGATTCATTACTCTCAACAAAAACAAATGAAACCATTAAAACTCTGACAATAATAACCTTCTTAATTGCACCTGCAACTTTAATTTCCAGTATATTTATGATGAACACAGATTTTTCACTTATTCAAAATACTTATGAATTCTACGCTGTTCTCGGCGCGATGCTTTTGTCCAGTATTATCGCATTTATTTATTTTAAACTTAAAAAATGGCTTTAAAATTCTACAACACACTGACCCGAGAAAAAGAAGATTTCTCTCCTATTGATCCAAAAGAAGTCCGTATGTATTCTTGCGGACCGACGGTATACAACTATGCGCACATAGGTAATTTGCGTTCTTATGTATTTGCCGATATTTTGCGCAAGACTTTAAAATATTCAGGGCTAAATGTAAAACAAGTAATGAATATTACAGACATAGGACATTTATCCAGCGATGCTGATTCCGGAGAAGATAAAATGACTAAAGGTCTCTTGCGTGAAGGAAAAGAACTCACATTGCAAAATATGCGCACGCTTGCAGAATTTTACACAGAAAAATTTAAAGAAGATTTAAATAAATTAAATATTGATATGCCTGATGGTTTGTATTATGCGAGCGACTATGTAAAAGAAGATGTGGAGCTTATTGAAAAATTGGAGAAAAAAGGATACACATATAAAACAACTGACGGCATCTATTTTGATACAGAAAAATTTCCTGAATACGGAGCATTAAAAGGTGGACAACAAAAATCAAATGAAGAATCAAGAATTGGAGTAAATTCTGAAAAGAAAAATCCGGCTGACTTTGCATTGTGGAAATTGGACAAGAAAATCGGCTATCCTTCTACTTGGGGTCAAGGTTTCCCAGGCTGGCATATTGAATGTTCTGCAATGGGAATAAAATTTCTGGGTGAACAATTCGACATACATACCGGAGGCATAGATCATATCCCTGTGCATCATACAAATGAAATAGCTCAATCCGAATGCGCGACCAGCAAAAGTCCTTTTGTTAAATTTTGGCTTCATCATGAATTCGTGGACACAGGCGGAGAAAAAATGGCTAAATCAGAAAATAATTTTTTGAAATTGAGTTCACTGGAAGAAAAAAACATAAAACCCATTACCTATCGTTTTTGGCTATTGATGGCAAACTATCACACAAAGGTAAACTTCAGCTGGGAAGTGCTTGAGGGCGCTGAAACAGCCCTAAAACGCCTTTATAATCTATACTTGGGTCTTGGAAATGACAATGGTTCTGTAAACATTGAATACCAACAAAAATTTAAAGATTTTATAGAAGATGACTTGGACACACCAAAAGCTTTGACCTTATTGTGGGATGTATTGAAAGATGAAAATGTTTCCCCTGCATACAAACGCGCGACTGTATTGGATTTTGATAGAGTATTGGGGCTTGGTTTTGAAAAATTAACAAAAAAAATAATCCCTGAAGAAATAAAAAAATTAGCAGAAGAAAGAAACATGGCGCGAATAAATAAAGATTTCCAAAAATCAGACGACTTGCGAAAACAAATAAATGATTTAGGATATGAAGTAAAGGACTTAGGAGAGAATTATAAGATAAGTAAAATTTAAATAACAAAATGAGTGATTCAATAATAAATGAAAAAGATATTAAAAAAGCGGATGTAGTAATGCTCTCTGCAAGCTATGAGAAAACTGCGTCTTCGCACAAAGGCACAGCGGACGGACCAAAGGCAATCATCGGTCAGCTTTCAAAACAAATAGAATTTTTTGATAGAAAGTTAAAATGTGAGCCGACTGATTTTATAAAAACAGCAAAGGCGGACCTAGGCAATTTGGATAAACATTCTCCAGAAAAAGCTTTGGGAATAATTATCGATAAATGCGCTGAATTAGGTGAAACTGGAAAATTTGTTTTCCTTTTGGGTGGAGAGCATTCTGTGTCTCTAGGTGCATTGCAAGCTTTGTCTAAAAAACACAAATCAAAAGATATCACAATAGTTCAAATAGATGCGCATTGCGATTTGCGAAATGACGACAGTGATTATAGTGATGACCCGACAAATTATGCGCATTCTTGCGTGATGCGTCGCGCCAGCGAGCTTGGCTTCCCTCTAGTGCAAGTCGGCATCCGCACATATTCTCGTGATGAATATAATTATTTCAGCAATAAAAAAAATGATGTGACTGTTTTTGAATGGGGCGCAGGCAAAATACCTACAATAGAAACAATCTTGAAATCAATTAAAACAAAATATGTTTATATCACGATAGATGTGGACGGTTTTGACCCTGCTCATATGCCTGGCACTGGTACATCCGTACAAGGCGGACTTGAATGGTGGTATGGAGTAAATCTTTTGGAAAAAATAATCCAGAAAAAAGAACTCGTCGGCGCAGATATCGTGGAAGTCTCCCCACAACACGACACAATACTGACCGAATACGGCGCAGCCCAGCTTTGCTATACCATGATAGCGAATAAGTTTAAGAAAAGATTTAAATAATTAAATCCCCTCTTTTTTGAGTTCCTCGATTAACTCGCGAGATTTGCGGGAGATTTTTGAAGGGAGTTTTATATTTAGTTTTATAAGGATATCGCCACGTTTGCCTTTTGATACAGGTACGCCTTTGCCTTTCACTCGCAAGATTTCATTTATGGTGACACCTTCAGGAATTTGCACTTTCACTTCCCCGTCCAAAGTTTCTATTTTGTATTCAGTGCCGAGTAATGCATCAGAAAGTTTCAAATTTAAATTCATCACTAGGTCATGCCCATCGCGTTTGAACACAGGATGCGGAGCAACATTTATTTTTATATACAAGTCGCCAGTAGTGCCTTTAGAAACAGCTTCACCCATGCCCGTCATGCGTATCATCTCGCCATCACGAATGCCCGCAGGCACTGCGATAGATATTTCTTCTTGTTTTTTTAGAACACCCACACCATGACATTTCTCACATTTTTCTTTCGGTACTTCGCCTGAGCCAAAACATTGCTCGCAAAGTTTTGTGCTGGAAATTGTTCCCAATATCGTCCTCTTTGCTTCGTGTATTTTTCCTTGACCATTGCATTTCTTACAAGTCTCCATTTTGGTTCCAGGTTTTGCACCACTAGCATGACAAGTATCACAATTTGAAGTCTTTGTAATTAAAATTTTTCTGTCCACGCCAAAAACCGCATCGGCAAAAGAAATTTGTATTTCAGTAGAAATATCTCGTCCACGTCTTTGTTGTGTTCTACCTCCGCCCATACCTCCGGAAAAGAAATCTGAGAAAATATCATTTAAATCAAAATCCATTCCACCACCTTGTTGGAAACCGGAAAAATCAAATCCTTCAAAACCTCCTCCGAAACCACCTTGATATCCGCTCTGTCCACCACCAAAACCAGCATTCTGATAACCTGCGCCAAATTGGTCATACTGCGCGCGCTTTCTATCGTCAGAGAGAGTCTGATACGCTTCATTTACTTCTTTGAATTTCTTTTCATCTCCTTCTTTTTTATCAGGATGATATTTATGCGCCATTTTATGAAAGGCCTTTTTTATCTCCTCTTTACTCGCGCCTTTATTTATACCCAATAGTTCATAATAATCTTTACTCATATTTGTATTATACTCAAGCAAAAACTTTGGTCAAATTTTTTTAAAATTTTATATTAACGGACTGATATCTTCTTCAGTTTTTTTATCTTCAATCTTATCGCTAACGATTGCTGACTTTTCTTTTGCGCTACGGACAATCATTGATTCTTCTTGTTCATAAACACGCTTCACGTCTTCGGCTGGCATTGCGTATTTCCTGCGAGAAGCTTCCACAATGCGCTCTCTATATGAAGGATGTGTCGGTGGTAAAACTTTCAAAGTCTCTGCGGAAAAAGGATCATAACTCTCGCCATCAATCGTCATTTTGATATAAAATTCTCCCACTCCCAGATTTATCATATCTTTCACTCCGAAAATAGGTTCATATTCAGGTTTTAATTTTACTGCATCATCACCACCGACACGAAATGTGATAATAGAGCCTACATTACCCATCACAGCTTGTTGCACTTTCGGCAAAAGTTGACTCACGTATTGGTGCGCCACAGTCAGATTCAAACCATATTTACGAGCTTCAGATAAAATGTTTTCAAATGTGTCTGTCACCAAATTCTGAAACTCATCCACATATAAATAAAAATCATGTCTATCTTCTTTGGCAAGTTTTGCACGAGCCATACCGGCTTGTTTTATTTTTGTGATAAACATCGCTCCAAAGAAAGAAGCATTTTCTTCTCCGATACGCCCTTTTGACAAATTAATGAAAATTATTTTTTGTTCATTCATTAATTTTTCCAAATCAACTTTGTTTTCTATTTGACCGAAAATATTGCGAAGCATAGGGTCTGAGAGGAATTGTCCGAGTTTATTCACGAGCGGAATGATGGCATCTGTGTCGAATTTTTCAGACCAATCAGCGAATTCTATAGCCCAGAATCTTTTAACCATATCATCTTCGATATATTCGACTACTTTTTGTCTATAATTTCTGTCGGTCAACATTGAAATCATTCCGCGCATTGTGGCATATGGATAGTCGAGCAAAGCAAGCACAGTAAAACGAAATACGTGTTCTAGACGCGGTGTCCAGTTTGAACCGAATTGCTTTTTCAAAACTTCAATCAAACCTTGAGTGAGCTGATGTTTAAACCCTGGATCAATATTTGCCAAAGGATTAAAAGAAACAGGAAAATCCACATCGCTCGGGTCGATAATACAAACATCTTCAATGCGATTCTCCGGAACAAATTCCAAAATATCATCTATCAATTCTCCGTGCGGATCTATAACACAGACACCATAGCCATAAGCTATGTCTTGGCGAATCATTAATTCTTGTAATTTTGATTTACCTACTCCTGATTTACCGACAATATATAAATGTCTTCGTCTGTCGATACGTTTTATTCCAAAAATAAATTTCTTTTCTTCGAGAGCTGCGACATAATTTGTCCGCCCAATAAAAGAAACTTCTTCAGGTTTTATTTTGCCATATACGGGTAATTCCGGTGGTGGTGGCGCATATTTGATTATTTGAACTCGATTTGGTTTTAATGACATTGTTTTAATTTTACTACAAATTGACACTTTTCTCAATTTGGATTTTTATCTATCTAAGTGTATCATATAAAATATGAGATTACATAGATTTATTGGAAATTTTGATTTAAATAAAAAAGAGGTTAAAATCACAAATCCTGAAAATATCAAGCAAATAAAGGGTGTTTTGAGACTAGAAGAGGGCGACAAACTCATACTTTGCGATGGAAAAGGTATTGAAACAGAAGTTGTCATTTCTTTCCTTTCACACAATGAAATAATTTGTAAGATAGAAAAAAGAATAGAAACAAAAGAACCGAAGCGAAAAGTGTATTTATATTTGGCAATCTTAAAAAAAGAAAATTTTGAAATAGCTGTGCAAAAATCCGTCGAATGCGGAGTGAGCTGTATAATACCGACAATAACCGAACGCACAGTAAAAACAGGATTGAATACAGAACGCATTGAAAAAATAATTCGTGAAGCGAGCGAACAATCCGGCCGAAGCGTCGTGCCGGAACTTTTAGATACTATGAATTTTCAAAATGCCCTAGAGCATGGTAAAAATAAAAATGAAAAAGTTATTTTTCATTTAGTTGATACAGAATACAGGCCCGACAAAAATGCAAAAGAAATAGCTATTTTTGTCGGGCCTGAAGGCGGTTTCTCTGAAAAAGAAATAACTCTCGCAAAAGAATATGATTATACTGTGGCATCTCTCGGTTCACTCACTCTCCGTGGAGAAACCGCCGGCATCATCGCCACCTATCGCGCAGTACAAGGGATTTAAGATGTATATTGATTCATAAATTTATAAGAAAAAGGTTCTGCGTATTTTTCTAAAATATTTCTTTCTTCACTATCCAATTTATCAAAAGCTAAAATAAAATTTCTTATAACATTCCATTCTTCCCTTCCGGCTGGTTTTATTTCTTCATTAAAAGATAATATTTTATCGACAATATCCAAAGATCTTTTTTGAGCATTTTGCACAGCTTCAATCTTTCCGGAATCATAAAATGAAAAAAGTCTTCCTATTTCCGGATACAAATTCGCCATATAAAAAAGTGCATTTTTTTCCATATTACTTTAAATCAATAAATTTATGAATAATCTGAGTTGCTGTTTGGGTAACTTCTTGATTTACTATGTTTCTAGAACGATTACCTAATGCGACTCTACCATTTTCGATGTCCACGGCTCCTTTTATCATCGTTCCATACCAAAAATCAGCAAGTTTTTTTACTTCATCTATACTAATTTTGTTTTCTAAAATTTTAATTTTTATATCCATATAATTTATTCCAATAATCCTTTTAAAACTTCTTCGGGGACTTCTTTGATAGGTGGTTTTGGGACGACATCATTCATAACAGGTTTTGGTGTCGCAGATACAGAAGGTGTGGGTGCAGGCATTTCTGTTTTCTTTTGTTCAGTTTTCTCTGTAATTAAATTTTTCAAAGCATTCATTTTGTCTGCTCCGGCTGAACGGTCATTTGAATTTATTACAGTTGTATTTTGAGGTTTCAATTCATTTAAAGATATTGCCGGTGGTACAGGTTTTGGAATTTCTATAACTTTAGGTTCTTCTTTTTTTATTTCAAGAGTTTTATTTTCAGTCAAAGTTTTATTTAAAATATCACGCAAAGCAACATTTTCTTTTTTTATTTCTGGCTTTTTTATGACAGGTTTCTTTTTTTATTTCTGGCTTTTTTATGACAGGAGCAGGATTTTTAAATTTATTGAAATTATTTATATTCTTATTCATCGGAGGTTTCAATGTATTTGAATTCTGATTTTTGTTGAATATATTTTTTACAGAAGAAATAACACTATTATTTTTTGGTTTGATATTATTAGTATTTGCATTACCTTTATCACTAAATTCTATACCTAAATCAACTAAGGGTTGATAAAATTTACTTTCATCTTGTTTTATTTGATTCATAGAACCACTCAATGGCTTTAACTCACCGGATTTCATTTTTGCTATGCAATCTTTACAATACACAGGTCTGCCCGGTTGTGGTTGGAATGGGACAAAAGTTTCTTTTTTACAAATAGAACAAACAGCCGGGAATTTTTCCATATTTCCATTTTCATTGTCTCCCAAAGACATACCACTCCAATTATTGATTTCTCTTTCTACCACATCTTTTGGTAAACAATACAATGCACGAGAAGAATCTATTACAGATTGCTCTATTTTTGGATCTGGATTTTTTATTATTGGTGGCAATGTTTTTGCGGAAAATGGTCTGGAAGTCACTCCGTCTATCATTAAACGCAAATATATTTTATAGTTTGGTAAATTCACAATATCTTGAGGTGTGAATTCAGGTTCAAATTCTTTTTCTAAAAAGCCAGCGTCGTCTGCACCGACACGAAAAATAATCATTGTTCCGACGTTACCAAAAACAGCATCACGCACAGCAGAACCATTGTCTGTGACGAGTTGTGCTGTGTATTGATGAGCGACAGTCAGATTGAGGCGATATTTACGAGCTTCAGAAAGAATACTTGCGAAAGAATCCGTCACAAAATTTTGGAATTCGTCCACATATAAATAAAAATCTTTACGGTCATCTTCGGGTATACGCACGCGTTCCATCGCGGCGAGTTGTATTTTTGTAATTATCATACCTCCGAGCAAAGCGGAATTATCTTCACCAATACGCCCTTTGGAAACATTCACCAAAAATATTTTACTTTCATTCATAATGTCGAAAATATTTATCGTGCTTTTTGCTTGGCCGACAACGTTACGAATGATAGATGTAGAGAGGAATTGTCCGACTTTGTTTTGAATAGGTGCAATAGCTTCATTTCGAAATTTCTCTTGCCAAGCTTCATATTCATGAATCCAAAAAGCTTTGATAACAGGGTCTTTCAAATTATTTATTATCTTTTGACGATAATCTTTATCAACCAAAAGTCTTGGAATACCGAGTAATGTGGAACCCGGAGTATCAAGCAATGCCAAAATAGCATTATTTAAAATATATTCCATTCTGGCACTCCATGCATTAGCCCAAATTTTAGTAAAAATACCCATGAGTCCGGAAGCCACGAGATGTTTGTATTTCGGATCTATTAATTCCAATACATTGAAACCAATATGATAATCCGTATCCGCCGGATTAAAATATACTACATCTTTCAAGCGATTCTCTGGTATGGATTGTAATATTCCTTCGACGAGTTCTCCGTGTGGATCCACAACACAAACACCGTCTCCATTTTGGATATTTTGCACAATCATATTGGAAAGAAGCACGGATTTACCGGTACCGGATTTACCCAATACATATACATGTTGTCTTCTGTCTTTACGTTTTATACCAAAAAGATTTTTCTTATCACGAAAAGTCGTCAGTCCGATATATGTCAAATCTTTATTTTTTGGCAATTCGTGAGAATCCATTTTTTTATTATACCAAAAATACAAACAAACAAAAAGCCCCGCGCCAAAGGCGCGGGGCTTTTTAGTAGTATTAAGCTTTTGGCTCTTCGCCTTCAGGCTTTACTTCTTCATTTTTTACTTCTGTTGGTTGCTCTTCAACATTTGAAGATTCTGCTTGTTCTTGTCCTGCGCTTGCCGAAGAATTAGCCATAGCCTCGCCAATCTTAGACATTGAAGATGAAAGCTCTTCCACCGCTTTTTTCAAAGCTTCCATATCTGTGCTGTCTTTTGTAGAGCGCACATTTGTGATTTTTTCATTTACTTCTGTTTTCACCTCTTCTGGAATTTTTGCTTCATTATCTTTTAAAGATTTCTCTGCTGTGTACAATGTCATCTCCGCAGTATTGCGCACATCCGCCATTTCTTTTTTCTTTTTATCTTCTTCGGCGTGCACTTCGGCATCAGCTTGCATTTTCTTTATGTCTTCATCTTTCAAACCGGAACTCGCTTCTATTTTAATAGATTGAGTTTTACCGGAAGCTTTGTCTTTCGCAGTCACATTGAGTATTCCATTTGCATCCACATCAAAAGAAACTTCCACTTGCGGAATACCACGAGGTGCCGGTGGTACACCATCCAGAATAAATCTTCCTAATGATTTGTTATCAGATGCCATCGGTCTTTCACCTTGCACGATATGTATTTCCACGCTTGTCTGATTATCCGCTGCTGTAGAAAATACTTGTGATTTACTTGATGGAATTGTCGTATTTCTTTCCACGAGTTTCGTAGCCACTCCGCCCAATGTTTCAATACCCAAAGATAATGGAATAACATCAAGAAGCAAAACATCCCTCACATCCCCTTGCAACACTCCCGCTTGCACCGCAGCTCCGAGAGCCACCACTTCGTCAGGATTAATAGAAAGGTTTGGAGTTTTTCCAAAAAGATTTTTCACCGCTTCCACAATTTTCGGCATTCTTGTCTGACCTCCGACCATCACAATTTCATTTATTTCTTCCATTTTAAAACCGGACGCAGTCATCGCGCGTTTTGTTATCTCAATAGAACGAGACACATATTCATCCGCAATAGCTTCGAGCTGAGCGCGAGACATTTTCAAGAGTAAGTGTTGCGGACCTGAAGCTGTGGAAGTGATAAAAGGAATATTTATTTCTGTTTCAATAGCTGTAGAAAGCTCTATCTTTGCTTTTTCCGCAGCTTCATCGAGACGTTGCAATGCCAATGCGTCAGTGCGTACATCCACACCTGAAGTCTTTTTAAATTCATCCGCAATCCAAGCGATAATCTTGTGGTCAAGGTCGCGACCGCCGAGGTGACTGTCTCCATCTGTAGACTTCACTTCAATAACATCATCACCCACTTCCAAAACAGAAATATCAAATGTTCCGCCTCCAAAATCATACACCACTATCTTTTCATTTTTCTTTGAATTAAAACCATATGCAAGAGCTGCCGCTGTCGGCTCGTTGATAATTCTTTTCACATCAAGACCGGCAATCATTCCTGCATCCTTTGTCGCTTTTCTTTGCGCATCGTTGAAATATGCAGGCACTGTGATCACTGCTTCGGTTATTTTCTCTCCGATTTTTGCTTCCACGTCTGTTTTGATTTTTGTTAAAATCATCGCGGAAATTTCTTCCGGGCGCATCCATTTATCGCCGATTTTTACTTCCACTCCGCCGTTTGCGGATTTTTGGATTTTAAAAGAAGCATTTTTTAAATCTTTCTGCACTTCCGGATCTTCAAAATTGTGACCCATAAAACGCTTGATACCGTACACGGTATTTTCCGGATTTGTCACCGCTTGTCTTTTTGCAAGTAGCCCCACTAATCTGTCTCCATTTTTTGCCACGGAAACAATACTCGGCGTCGTCCTCGCCCCTTCAATATTTTCTATAATCTTCGGCTGTCCTCCTTCGATAATAGCAACCGCGCTATTTGTTGTACCCAAGTCTATTCCTATTATTTTTGACATATTTTTTTATTTTAATTAATTTTATAATGTTTCTAATCTTTTTTTAACTAACTCGATTGTTCTCCTTGTTTTTTCTAAAGTTGGACTTCCAGGGAAATTTTTTATTTCATTCCAATGTTCATAATCATATTTTTTAAACCAATCTGGAATATCTTCTTCTTCAGTCAAAACAACAATTCTATTTACATCTTCTAAATTTTCTGAACTAAGTTGTTTCGACAAACCATCAGAGATATCAATATCTATTTCCTTCAAACCCTTAATTGTTTCACCTACTTTTGGATTATTAGAAAAAGGATTTTTTTCATCTTCTGGTCTAACTAAAAATCCATAAGATTCAGCTACCCAATTATCGCTAAGTAATTTATTAGTTAAAGCCTTAGCAATCTGGCTTCTAAATCTATTTCTTTTACAAATGAAAATAATTTTTCTCATATAAACCTATTATATAGAAGCCCTAATTATTTTGCAAGTATTTCGCGACCGCAGAATACTTGTTAAAAACAGTATATATGATAGGATATAAGTATGTCAATCCCATTAGAGCTTTTACGGTAATCTAAAGATTCCCTATCTCTAACGGGACAGGACAAATTTATGAAAAACAAAGACTTTTCCAAGAAAATAATAAGGATTTTAGGGGGTAAAAATGCCGTTTCATTGCCAGAATTGCACAATAAAGCAGATAGCGAAGGAAACTCCTCCGCCCTAGACAAGTATGCTATTACAAGGTCTTTAAAAGGCCTACGAGACGCAGGGCTAGTAGAACACATCTCATCCGGGCAGAATGATTATGCGAGACTGACGAAAGAAGGAAAAAAGAAAATGCATAGTTTAAGGCTGGAAAATGAGACGACTTTGGCAAACACTTCTTGGGACGGATTTTGGAGGATTATTTTACTCGACTTGCCGGAGAATAGAAAAAACGAGCGAGAGAGCTTGCGCTATTTATTAAAAAAAGCGGGCTTCGTCTGCTTGAAAAATTCTGCTTGGATCTCCCCTTTCCCGTATGAATACCTTTTTGAAAATATAAAAAAAGATTTAGGACTCACCACAGAGATGATGATAATAAAAACAGAATACATAGACGAAGAAACAAAAAAGTTTTTATTTGAAACTTTTAAGAAATAAATTTAATAAACTTTTTGCTGATAACATTTTTCACAGTAAACTATATCTCCGTCTTTGGGATTTAAATTTGTATATATATCAATATTACATTTATTACATATTTCTTTATCAAATCTCAAACTTCCTCTTTTCACTATTCTTGATTGATGTCTACAATAAAAACATTTTCTTGGAACAGGGATAATTTTGTTTTTGTAGAAATAAAATTCTTGCTCAGTTATTTTATAGTTTCTATTACAATCAATACAGGCTAAAATTTCTTTACATATATCTTCTGAAGTTTCATTGATATTATCTACTAAAGAATTTATGTCCGCGGTTTCTTTTCCCGAGGTCATTTGTATGTCTTTTTCCCACACAAAACCTTCTTTTAAAACTTCTTCTTCTGATAAATTATAGTTATCTTGTGCCAATGTTTCATTATAAGAAAAAGGAGAAATTTCAGAAGGTAACATTAATCCATAGACTCCTAATACTGTAAGTTCTTCATTTATATGTATTTTTATTTTTTCGTATTCTTCTTTTGAATATTGTTTATTTAAAATACAATATTGAGAATTTCTCATAGAATCGCATCCTATTAAATTCTTATTACTAGGAAAACACGATACACAATATTCTAAATCTTGAGATAATTCACAAGCCCAGCATCCGATAGCCCTAGAAGTATAACCAGTGGAAACACATTCTAAAAGTAGCTCTGATTTTATACCATACCCAATAGTACCTCTACTGTCTTTTATATCCCTACCAAAATATATCCTTTTGCAATCTTCAGAGTTCATAACTTCAAATCCATGTTTAACATTTTTACATTCTGTTAAATAATCCCCTACGCAATCCATTGTTTTAATATTTTGATTAGCTCTTTTTGGTAAACTTTTTGTCAATGAAATAAATTGATTTCTAAAATTTTCTAGATTTGAATATGAACCTTTTATTTTATTTAAAAAACTAAAATATTCTTCTTTGGAATATTGTTCATTTAATATGCAAAAACTTTTATTTCTCAAATTAACACAACCTAAACAATTTGAAACATTTGCACAATCATATAAAAAAATTGAATCTAAGATATCATTTGAATTTTGTATCCAAAAAGAATTCACACTATTATATGTATTTATTGCCTCATAACAATTTTCTATTTTTTTACAAAAATAAGAATCCAAAACTTCTTTCGAACGTGTAACCCCTCTTGAATACATGCAATCTTCTAAATTAGCTGAATTAAAACACATGTAGCAATTCTTAAGCCCTCCAACACAATTGTTATAAGGACTATCAACTATCAATCCAGCTCCACTCGTATTATATAATGCATTCTTAGGAACTTTGCGCATCAAATCTTCAAATTGTTCAAAGAATGATTTTGAAAAATCATAATCCATTGCATAATCTCTTGGTTCCCATTTGTCTCCCCTATAACATGAATTACAATAAATAATAAAATCAGATTTTGGATTATACATAGTTAAAACACTTTTATTGCAAAGATTGCATTTATTACCTGAATACAAAGTTGTTTCATTTCTCCAAACCATAGCTCTTTGGGTTCTACACTCCGGACAAAATGTCGGTGGAGGCACTTTTATCTTTTTGTAAAACACAAAATCATCGGGTTCTATCGTAAATTCCCCTTGGCAGTGTTTACTGATGTTGTGATTCTGACATGTGACTTTTTGTATTTCGTGGGACATTTATTTAATTATTCTTTATATTCAAAGACATTCACTCGCGCTGGGCGAATGACACGAGAACCAAGTTTGTAACCTTTTTGAATTACTGCGGAAATTTTGTGATTATTTTCTTTATTATCTGTATCTACCATTTCAATCGATTCATGCAGACTCGGATCAAAAGCTTCTCCAATTTCACCAAAACTTTTTACACCATATTCTTCGAAAACTCCAGACATTTGACCATAAATATATTCCACACCTTTGCGCCAATTTTCATCCACTTTTTCCCAAGCCTCCTTATTGGAAAATGCCATACTGAAATTATCCATAACAGAAAGAAAACTTGTTAAAATCCTCTCACGCATTGATTCAGAAAACATAGCTTTTCTTTCTTCTTCTTGTTTCTTATAATTCACAAAATCTGCTCGCTCTTTTTGCCAACCGGTCAAATATTCTTCTTTCTCTTTTTTAGCTTGTTTTAAATCCGCGCGAATTTTCTTTAAAGTTTTCTTTAAATCCTCTTCCCCATCTTCATTGAATTCAAAATCCACGACTTCTGTATCGTCTTCTTTTAGCTCAGAATTATCTACTTTTTTTATTTCTTCATCATCCATAAATTGATTTTAGCATAAAAAAATCTCCCAGGAAAGGGAGATTTTTTTATTTTAACGTTTACTCCATTGTGGAGCTTTACGAGCTTTCTTAAGTCCGAATTTACGACGTTCTTTTGCACGAGGATCTCTTTTCAAGAAACCAAGTGTTTTTAATTTACCACGAAGTTCTGGTTCTGATTCTGTCAAAGCGCGAGAAAGTCCATGACGCACAGCTTCAGCTTGAGAATGTATTCCTCCGCCTGAAACATGAACTTCAACACTCCATTTAGAACCAGGTTTTCCTTTTACTATAGGATCTTGAACAAGACGTCTTTGATCTTCAGTTTGAAAATATTCTTTCGCATCTCTATCGTTAACTAGAAAAGTAGCTTTACTGGATTCTGTGATACGAACACGAGCAGTAGAAGTTTTTCTTCTGCCTATTGCTTCAATATATTTTTCTGTTGTTTTTTTCTCTGTTGCCATATAATTTAATCTTCAATCTTTAAGCTTTTCATCATTTCCCTTCTAATTTTATTGTCTGGGAGCATTTGATATGTTGCGAGTTTTATCAATTCTTTCAATCCTTTTTTCTCTGCTGTTTCTGTGCCTTTTAAAACTCTAAGTCCACCTGGATAACCTGAATATCTAGTATGATAAATTTCTTCCAATTTTTTTGCTGTAATTTTTAATTTTGAAGCATTTAAAATTTTAACAGGTAAACCAGAATAAACATTTCTTTCGAAAGTTGCTTTTGTTTTACCCATCAAAGACATAGCGGCTTCACTAGCCACTCTACCTAGAGTTCTACCATTTGCATCTATTACTTTTTCGTCGTGTTTTTTCATAACTTTTTTATATTAAACCATTTCTTAAAATTACACAAATTCTATGACAGCCATTTCTGCTCCGTCAGATTTTCGAACTCCAAGTTTTAATAATCTTGTGTATCCACCTTTTCTATCAATATATCTAGGCGCGATAACATCAACCAATTTCTTTACTTCTTTTTTGCGATTTGTCAGCTTGGAAGCGAGCAATCTGCGAGAAGCAACATCTGCTTTTTTTGCTTTTGTAACCAATTTCTCAATGAATGGTTTTAACTCTTTTGCTTTTGGCAAAGTTGTTTTTATTTTTTCACGCACAATCAAATTGAGCGCTAAAGAATTCACCAAAGCATTTCTTTGATTTTTTTCTCTTCCAAATTTTCTTTTACTGTTGTGATGTCTCATATATTTTTTATTCTTTCAAACTAAGGCCGAACTTACCAAGTACTTTTTTAATTTCTGTAATACCTTTTTCTCCGATACCTTCCACTTCAAGCAAATCATCTCTTTTCTTGCGAGCAAGACCTCCGATAGTACGGATATTTGCAGCAGTCAAAGCATTCAATGTTCTTGTGGAAAGATCTAAATTATCTATTCTTGTTTTCAATACGTCTGTGATATCTTCATCCTTTTTATCTTCATCTTCAGACATATCAACTTCTTCTTTTTTTGAAGATTTTTTTTCAATTTTTATTTCTTCTTCAACTTCTTTAAAATCAACGATGGCTTTCAATTGATTAATCATTATTTCAATTGATTTTGCAAGAACTTCACGAGGAGCAAGTGTGCCATCTGTTTCGATAGTCATTCTAAGACGATTGTGGTTTGTTCTATCTCCTACGCGCATGTTTTCAACTTCATAAGCAACACGACGAATAGGTGTAAAAATACCATCTACAGCGATAGTACCTACATCAACTTTATCTTTTTGCAAAACTTCTTTTGGAATAAAACCAAGACCTTTTTCTATATTTAATTCAATATTTAAATTTATTTTTCCAGTAACTTCAGCAATATACAAATCAGGATTTAATACTTCTACTTGACCAGATGTTTTTATATCAGCAGCTGTTACGATTTGTGGGCCTTTAACAGAAATAGATACTGTTTGAGGTTCATCTGTAATCATTTTGAAACGAGTCTTTTTAAGATTCAAAATCATAACAATAACATCTTCTTTAATACCATCCATTGTAGAAAATTCATGAGAAACGCCATCAATCTTGATTGATGTGACACTTGCACCAGGCAAAGAAGATAAAATGATTCTTCTTAAACTGTTACCCAAAGTATGTCCGTATCCAGGATACAGACCGTCTATTTCAAATACTCCTTTATTTCCCTCTTCTAAAACCGCACGAGGTTTTGAAGGTAAAATTATTTTATATTCAGGCATGTTTTTATAAAAAGTTAATTGTTAAATTTTAATAATAAATTAATTAACGACTGTAGAATTCAAGTACAGCGTTCAAATCTAAAAATGTTTCAGTATTTGTCGGCTTTGCTGTAATCTTTCCTTCCATCTTTGCTGGATCAAATGATAACCAAGAAGGTGCATGATAATCTTTTAATTTTTCCGCTAAATTATCGAACAATCTTGTATTTTTTGAACCTTCACGGATTTTAACAATATCTCCTGTGCGAACTTCATATGAAGGAATTGTAACTTTATGATTATTAACTATAAAATGACCGTGAGATACCATTTGTCTAGCACCTCTTCTTGAATTTGCTAATCCCATTCTATAAATAACATTGTCTAAACGAGACTCAAGACCTTCAAAGAATTTTTCTGCAGTACCTGCACCTTTTGTAACAGTAGCTTTCTTTACATAATTTGAAAGTTGTCTTTCAGAAATACCATAAGAAAAACGAACTTTTTGTTTTTCAACTAAACCTAAACCGTATTCGGAAAGAGCTTTTGGACGTTTTGCACCCACTGCTAATTTCTTGGAAGCATTTGAAAATTTAGAAGTCTGACATTTGTCATAAACTCCTGGACCTAATCTTCTACAAATTTTAAATTTTGGTTTTGGTATCATATATTTTTAATTTAATTATTATACTCTTCTAGGTTTTTTTGCTTTTGGACCATTGTGTGGAACAGGTGTCGCATCTTTAATGGAAGTGATTTCTATATTGTAAGCCATAAATGCTCTTATAACAGGCTCTCTTCCAGAACCAACACCGCGAACAACAACATCAGCTTCTTTTATTCCAAGAGCTGCAGCTTTACCTCCAATAATATCTCCTACTTTTGAAGCAGCAAAAGGAGTACCTTTTTTAGCACCCTTAAAACCTAAAGAACCAGCACTTGACCAAAACAACAAATTGCCCATTTTGTCTGCAAAAATAACTTTTGTGTTATTGAAAGTAGCATCAATATTTAAAATACCAGCAGATATTTTTTTCTTTGCTGTTTTTGAAGGAGTTGCTTTTACTTCTTCTACTGGAGTTTCTATTTCATTTGTTACTTGTTTTTGTGCCATATATAATATTATTTTATGTTTTACTTTCTTTTCTCTTACCTGATGCCATTGTTCTGCGTACATTACCTCGGACTGTTCTTGAATTTGTTTTTGTTCTTTGTCCTCTTACAGGCAATCTCTTCATATGTCTGACACCTCGGTGAGTTTTGATATCTTTCAATCTTTTTATATTTGCAGAAATTTCACGTTTTAGATTACCTTCGATTGTCATAGCTTCGATAATTGCACGGATTTGATTTTCTTCTTCTGGTGTCAAATCTTTTGCTTTCTTGCCATGATCCATGCCAACCTTGTCTAATATTTTGCGAGCCATCGGTATACCAATGCCATAGAAGCAGGTTAAACCGATTTCAAGTCTCTTTTCGTTTGGTACTGTGATTCCAAGTATTCTCATAAAATTATTGTTTTTGTTTATGTTTAGGGTTAGTACAAATTATCCGTAAATGCCTTTGGCGTTTTACCATTTTACAATTATCACAAATTTTTTTTACGGCTGATTTGATTTTCATAAATTTATTTTTAATATGTATAAATTAACCGAAAAACAAGGGGAAAACCCTTATTTTTCAATGTTTTATTTCTATTGAAAACTGTAACTACTATAATACACTATTTGTTTAAAAAACACAAATTTTATAACTGTTTATAACTTTAATTACAAACGTTTGACAATTCTGCCCTTTCCTCCATACGGATCTAAAACAATTTCGACATTATCTCCTATTAAAACCTTGATGCGATTCATACGCATTTTTCCAGACAAATAAGCAAGAATTTCCTTTTCATCTTCCATCATCACACGGAACAATGTACTAGGTAAAGCTTCAGTTATCACACCTCTGCCTGTTAAAATTTTATCATTTTTATTATCACTCATTTGTATGCACAAATTCTAACAAAATTAAATACTTAAGTCAATCAAATTAAGCTTATTTTATTTCATTAATATTAATTTTTATTTTTTTTATTTTATCAGGGAAAGATGTTTTCCAGATTGGTCTCATTATTAAATCAGCAGAATCAATATTTTGATATTTAGACATTATAGGATTAAAGTCTTTTTTATTTTGACCTAAAACATCATTGATTATTTTATCATTATCAATATTCCAAATTATTTTCACTGGACCAGACAAATTAAAACTTAAATTTTTTAAATCAGAAATACCAATCAAATCCGAACTGTTTATTAATGAAAATTTTAAATTTTTTAAATTTTGAATATAAACTGAATCTTCAGAATTTTTAGAAATTACATCATTGACTATTTTTTGAGTTAATTTATCTTCATTAAATAAAATACCGTACAAAGTCCCTTTGATATTTAAATTTAAAACATCTTCTTTATACTCAGAATTTTGATCTTCGATACTTAAAAAGACAGCATCTTTAAACAAAATAAAACCTGATGGTATTTGATCTTGAGCCTTTTGAATCAATTTAGCTTGAAGTGAATTTTTTAAATCTATTAATGCAGATTCTTTTTCTGAATCACTGACTTCAGAAATCTGACCCACCATACCACCATTTATTTTTCCTACAGAACGAGCATATATTTTTTCATATTTATTTGTTCCCTTAAAACCAAAAATTTTAAAATCAAGAGGATCACTGTTATAATCTTCTCCTGCCTCATTTGCGTAAATACCAACCTCTATTGAACCAGGAACACCAGTCTTATTCACTCCTGGAATAGTTATTTTTTGATCTGTTTTATAAAGTTTACCATTAGACCCTTCGAGCCTAGTATCAATCGCCAAAGATTGTGGAGTTGTACTGAAATTATTATAAAGTAATACCTTGCCCTTTGCTTTCAAATTAACATTATGTAATTCACCTCCATGCAAAGTTTTACTTTCTTCCCCATTTAATGCTATTAGATTAAAAGAAACCCCATCAATATTAGAATCTTTAACAGCAGACAAATTTTCATTCAATGTGACATCTTGAGATTTTGGGGTTATCAATATTTTCGCATTAGAAAAAAGAAAAGATACAGCAAAAAGTAAAAAAATCACAGCAAATAAAGCAAGAAACCAAATCGCAAAACTAGATCCAACATCTTTTTTTTTATTTTTATCCAAAAAATAATCTCTAGAATCTTCTTGATAAGAAGTTGATTTAGTATTTACATAAAATTCATCCTTTTTAAGGATAGGAATTTCTTTTTGTACAACTTTATTTTTTTTTATATTTATATCTTGAATAAGATTTTTTTTCATATTTATATATTAACTAAGAAAATTATTAATGTAAATAGAATCTATGGCTAAAAATTCATCTCTTAAAGAATTATCTTTAAAAATAATATGGTTATGTAAAGTTTGCATATTTACATAAATAACATTGAATTTTGATTCGATCATATTATATTGATTCATTTGTTCTCTTTTTATAATTTCAGAAAAATAATCCGCGTATTTTTTATCTATAGTTAAAAAAACAGTAGAAGATAAATGGCCTTGTTTTGATAAAGACAATAAACATTTTTCAAAATTCAAAATCCATTCTTTTTCAACTTTTTCTAGGTTAATTCTAGTTTTCTCTTTTAAAATTTCTGTTAAATGATTATCTTTATACATCATAAAATCCGTCTTTGCTTCATCAAAAGAACATTTCATGATGTTAGACAATCCACGAATAATAAAATTTATTCCAAAAGGAAAAGAAGCGGAACTGCATAATATATCTTTTCTAATTAAAGATATATCTGTAATTTCACCACCAATATCCAATAAAATAAAATCTTTTTGATAAGAAAAAAGATTCCTAATAACAGCAAAAGATGCCATTGAAAAAGATATAAATCTAATATCTTTAAAATTAAAGTATCTTCGTATTGAATCTTTTATATTTTTCAAAATATAATTATTTGCAATTGAAACAAAAATAGACATTTCTAAATTTTTTATTTTTTGATTTAATGGCTTTTCAGAAATATATCCATTTAATAGAATCTGCATGCTTTTAAATTCCAACAAACGTACATCTTCTGTTTTAGAAATATTATTTTTTATAAATTCTTCTTCAAAAATAGAAATTTCTTTTTGTATCAATGTATCTGCCATTTTTTGATTGAAAACAAAAGATGTATTTCTATTTAAAGTTATTGTTCTAATTTGTGAAGCATAGAAAGATGAAGATAATACGCAAAAAATTCTTCTAGGTATTTTAAATTCTATTTTTAATAATTTGTTAGAAATCAAATCAATTGATTTGAAAGTAGAATGTAAAAAAGATTCAAAATCAATATTTTCTTTTACATCTATTTTTTCACGAATAGAGAAAATGATTTTGGGTTTATTGTTTTTTTGTATCTCTAAAAAAGCTCCGCTAACATAAGAAGAGCCAATATTAAAAACTAAAACCAATTCATCTTCTTTTTTTGATGAAAAAAAACTCATACTTTATATTATAACAAAGTAAATTATAAAAGCACAGCTTTTATCCTGCGAACACCAGCAGAAACAGCTTCTTCTTTTTGGATTTTGAAAGTTCCAAGTTCAGCTGTATTGGAAATATGAGGACCACCACAAAATTCTTTTGAAAATGCTCCTTTTTCATCTTCAATAAAATACACAGAGACCATTTCCGGATATTTTGCTCCGAATTCCATCTGCGCACCTATTTTTTCTGCTTCTGCTAAGGGCATTTCGCGACGCACAACATTTAAACCCGCTTTTATTTTTTCATTCACTAAATTTTCTACTTTATTTTTTTCTTCATCTGTCAATTTGTGATCACAAACAAAATCTATGCGCAATCTTTCTTCTGTAATATTACTTCCCCTTTGCTTTATGTCTTTATTAACAACATCCTGCAAGGCTGCCAAGAGCAAATGATGCGCTGTATGCAATTTAACAGTTTTTTCATTATGATTCGCAAGCCCGCCTTTAAACATCCCTGCGCTTGCAGTCTGTGAAAGTATAACATGTGCTTTCATCTGTTTATTAAAATCTTCCAAATTAATCTTTGTTCCTTTTTCTTCTGCCAATTCTTGAGTCAGTTCTATTGGAAAACCATAAGTCGTAGCTAAGATAAATGGATCTATTCCTTTCTCAAATTCTTTAAGACCTTTAACTAAAGTTTCTCTAAATTTATTTTCTTCTTTCTCAATTTCTTTTTTAATTATCTCAGAATTTTTCAAAAGATTTGGATAAATTTGATGATACTTTTCTATTATTGATTCTGAGAGCCAAACAAGTGAGCCATGCTTCATACCTAAAATATCCGCATATCTAACAGCTCTACGCAAAAGCCTGCGTAAAATATATCCTCTATCAGTATTAGAAGGAAAAACACCATCTGAAATTAAAAAAATTGTAGTTCTAATATGATCAGCCACTATACATTTTGCTTTTGAATTATCTATTGATGAAAATTGCTCTATTTTATCAAAAAGTTCTAAAAATAAATCAGTATCATAAATGCTTTTCTTTTTTTGTACTGTGGCAAGAAGTCTCTCAAGACCCATACCTGTATCAATACCTAAAACATCCATTTTTTTTAAATTTGCCTCACCCTTATCTAATTTTTCACGAGAACCATCACAAAAATATTCATTAAAAACAATATTCCAAATTTCAACATCTTCACCAGAAGCGTTTTTACAATAAATTTCTGTAGTTGGTCCACAGGGTCCATTATTACCTGTCGGACCCCAGAAAACATCACTACCGTCCTCACGAACCTCTAAATTTGAATCCAAATTACGCCAAATATTTTCTGATTCAATATCTTTCGGTACAATGCCTTCACCTTTATAAATAGTTACATAAGAAATTTCAAGCCCTAATTCTTTTTTAATAAAATCATAAGCATACTCAATAGCTTCACGTCTGCCATATCCACCAAAAGAAAAATTACCCAACATTTCAAAAAAAGTATTATGAGTGGAATCACCCACTTCATCTATGTCATTAGTGCGAAGACATTTTTGTGCAGAAGTAATATTCCTATTTCCAAAATCTTTATCAGCATTTTCTGGATTTGAATAATAAGGCTTAAATTGTTGCATACCAGCTGTAGTAAAAAGTACGGAAATATCTCCCTCTGGCACAAGCGAAGCAGAAGGAATTATTTTATGTCCCCTGTTTTCAAAAAACTTTAAAAATCTTTCTCTAATTTCTTTTGACTGCATAAAAATTTAATTTATTTTTGTTTATTTTTTATCATTACTCTCGTTCGACATTTCTCTTATGGGTTTTTCTATTATACTCATTAAAACAAAAACAACTAAAACCAAAACAGTAGTGATAACTGCTAAATTAAAAAAACCAAAACCGGTTGCCATGCCTATACCTGCCGTTACCCAAAGACCTCCTGCTGTAGTAAGACCTGTAAGCCTATTGCCATTTAACATTATAGAACCAGCACCTAAAAACCCAATACCAACAATTATTTGTGAAGCTATACGTGAAGGATCAAAACCACCAACACTAGAATATTTTATACTAATCATCTCAGAAATTATAATAAAAAGAGCCGCCCCCATAGCCACAAGTGCGTGAGTTTTCATACCCGCTTCTTTATGAACTAAAATTCTTTCAACTCCAATAATAGTACCCAAAACCATCGCTACTAATAATTTTAATATTATATCGCTATTTTGCACAAAAAAGTTTGTCATATTTGTATTATATTACAATTCCACCACCTAAACAAATATCTTTATCGTAAATCACAACAGACTGTCCAGGTGCCACTATTACTGGTTTTTCAAAAATAACTTCAGTTATATTTTGATTTGAAATTATTTTACAAGTTAAAAATTCTCCATGGTAACGAATCTGTGCTGTATAATTTTTATCTTCTTTTGGAATTTCAGAAATCCAATTAAGATTATTTAAAGCAAGACAAAAATGCTCTTGAAAAACGCCTTGGGAGCGCGACTGGCGCGAGCACGAGGAATTTTTTAGCAAAAAAATATCCGTGCGTTTTTCAAGAGCATTTTTGTCTTGTGATGCATACAAAATATTTTTCTCAACATCTTTGCCTACTACATAATACGGCTTATCATCAGGACTTTTTTTAGTAATAGTAAAACCATGTCTTTCTCCTAATGTATAAAAAACTACCCCATCATGATAACCCACAATTTCTCCATTTTCATTACAGACATCACCTTTTTTTTCTTCAATATAATGTTTCAAAAAATCTTTCAAATCCACTGCACCTAAAAAACAAATCCCTTGACTGTCTTTTTTTTCCGCGACAGGCAATTTGAATTTCTTTGCCAAAGCTCTGACTTGAGTTTTCTTTAAATGTCCTATTGGAAATAAAATTTTATTTAATTGATCTTGTTTCAAAGTCCAAAGAAAGTAACTTTGGTCTTTTGATGGATCAATGCCTTTTACTAAATTAAAATTTTTATTTTGAGCATAATGCCCCGTCGCCACATAATCAGCACCCATTTCCAAAGATTTTTTAAAAAATGCTCCGAATTTTACCTCTTTATTGCACATCACATCAGGATTTGGAGTACGTCCTATTTTATATTCATTTATCATATAATCTGCTACACCTTTTTTATATTCTTTTTCAAAATCAAAAGTAAGAAATGGAATATCAAGATGAGCCGCATTGCGCATAGCATCACGACGCTCTTCCTCTTCATTACACTCTAAAAAATCAGGATGCCAAGTCTTAATAAAAACACCCACGACGTCATAACCTTGTTCTTTTAACAAGGCCACAGAAACAGAGCTGTCAACTCCGCCAGACATACCGACAAATATCGTCTTTTTCTTCATAATTTTAATTTACAGTGCCATAAGCTTTTTGTAAAGCTCAAATGTGGCGCGGGCGTCAGATAGAGCAGTATGCGCATTTTCATTTTTTATACCAAAACGCAAACACATTTCACGCAAAGAAAAATGCTCCAAGTCAGGATCGCGATGAAGTTTCGCCCAAGCAATAGATATAGTATCCAACTTATGATAATGCAAAGTATTTGTTATATTTGTTTTAATTAAATTGTATTCAATAAAAGCATTATCGAAAGAAACATTTTGACCGACCATAATACAACCGTTTACTTTTTCAGCAAAAATTCTCATCGCATCTTTTAAAGAAATAGCATCTATCCAATTTTCAGATTTATAACCATTTACTTTCAAAGAAATTTTATCTGCATTTTCTATATTTTCCGGCTTTATTTTCAATTCAAATTCTTCAATAACTTCAAAATCTGGCGTAGTAATAACACAACCAATCTCAATAATCTCATGTATTGTCACATTGAGACCTGTAGCTTCTATATCTATAAATGCTAAATTGTGTTTTTTCATATCATTCTAATATTTTTTATTTTAAATACTTTTTTATATTATTTTTATGTTCCGTAAAAGTTACAGCATAATGCACTATACCATTTTTATCATGTAAATAATATAAGTAATTTGAATTCTGAGGATGAATTGCGGATTTAATAGCTTTCAAACCAGGATTACAAATAGGGTTTTCCGGTAAACCTTTTTTATTATAAGTTTCAGGATATGCATCTACCTGCAAAGACATCTTTTTTGCAATTCTATTCCATAAAATACCTGAAATTATTGCTCTATCTTCATCACCTTTTGCTTCACGTTCTATTAAAGATGCCATAACAATAATATCTTTTTCACTTTTTCCAGAATCTTTAATTTCAGATAAAATTGGATTTATCTTTTTATTAAAATTGTCACTCATAGCTTTTAAAACATCATTTTCATTAGAAGCACTGAAGAAAAAATATGTATCAGGAAACAAATATCCTTGTTTTTCTTTTGATAATAAAATAAATTTATCTTTATTAAATTTAGACAACTTTAAAAAAATATAAGTTGATATATCCTCATTATTAAATCCTTCAGGAATAGTTATTTTTATCGGAGCCAAATGTCTCTCTTTATATGTAATACGTCTAGCTACTTCAATAACAGATATTTTTTTATCAAAAAGATAATCACCTTCAGCAAGATGTTTTTCTCCTCCATAAAGTATCGTAAAAGATTCAAATAAAAATCTTGATCTTATAATATTCAAATCTCTTAAATCTTTTGAAATATGTCGTAAACTTACACCTGTTTCTATATTATAAATATTATTTACAGGAAATTTTTCTGGAGCACTTATAAAAAAATAATACAAAAATAAAACAGATAAAAAACAAAATAAAATTACTAAATATAATTTAATTGTAATTTTATTTTCCATAAAAT
The DNA here is from genome assembly GCA_021413905.1 of Candidatus Nomurabacteria bacterium. GTDB lineage: Bacteria > Patescibacteriota > Minisyncoccia > Phycocordibacterales > UBA9973 > UBA9973. The sequence continues at coordinate 126,352 of JAIOPO010000001.1, read as the reverse complement.
ACTATACTGGCAAATTAGTAGGTGGAGCAGCCTCTTTTGATTCAATACGTTCAAATGTTGGTACTTTAAGTATTTGACCAGGAAAATGCCATAAGGTCGCAAGTTCTTCTACATTTAAAACGAAATAACTTGAATGAAAATAAGCTGGCATTAAATAAGGAGAAAAAGGCCAAGGCAAATGATGTAAAATCTTTTGTCTTAAAGGATGATAGAAAAAAGATCTTTCTCTATATTCCATCAACATTCTATTAGCCAATATTTGAACATTCTTAGTTGACAAAGGAAACCAACCCGGAAACAATGGCCCACCCAAAGCATCAGCCTGTGTTGAATTAACACGAACCAGACTATTTGAATTTGGTTTAGCATACTGACGAAAAATCATACGTATATTACGTCGGCTATTCATGCTCCATGCTTCTTTTTTAGCAACATAACAAACTCTAATACCAGTATCAAAACCGAGCTTCATTGTCTTTTCATTGATACCTCTCATTATAGGCTCCATTGTAAAAGGAGGACGAACTTTTTGTAATTTTTCTTCTCCTTCAATTACATTCATACGACCGTATTTTTCAAAAAGTCTTTCGAGTTCATCTTGAGATTCTTTAACCCAATCATGTACTTCACCTTTTCCGTGAAATTCTTTTTTAGAAGGTCTCACTACTATTTGTACCCACATTTGTTCACCTTTAGCCACAGAAGCAAAAAGTTCAACAACAGGAGAAATAGGATCTACTTTAAATTCTTCTTTTGGATCTTTATCCAAACCAAAATCAGTATAAGTTTTAATAGGATAAGCTTCTGGTTTTTCCAAAGCAAATTCACAACCCCATAAATTCCAACTACTTTTATCTGATATTTCATCCACCGCTAAAGTATAATCATCGACTACTTTTATTTGAGCTTGTGGATACTGAGCATACATATTAGTTTCAACAAATTCTTTTAAGCGAGAAGGAACACGAATATAAAAATGCACAGTGCCTTCAATAGACACTATTTCTAAAGAATAATAAAACCACACAGCTCCCACCCACCATGCTTCCAAACCACCTTTATTACTAAAATGATACAAAGCATTTGTGAAAAATAATTCCATAGCTTTCGGAGAACGTTCCACTTCACGAGGAGGAATTATTTCAAGTATTACCCATTCTATACCAGATATAAAATCTTGTTGAACATAATGCAACCACAAACTTCTTGCGAATTTGCCAAGATAAAACAAGACCACAAATGGCCACAAAAACATAACCGCCTGCGACAATAAATATAAGACTGAATGAATCATTAAGTATATTTTAATACATAAATGATTTTAATCAAAACGAATTAATGGGGATACTCTAAACTAAGTCGTATAAACCATTTTTATTCTTTTTAAAGAATTTAGAATTTTGTAGATTAACTAAAATAGTATTCTTCTTGAAATATCTTTCTTTCATAACTCTATCTACAACATCTTCTTTGCTTAAAGGGCCTTCTGCTTTCAGAATATCTTTTATGACATCACGAGCAATACCTGTTTTATAACCCCATTCAGCCAAAGCATAAATACCGCGTCCAACTAAAACAAAACGAGAGTCTTTTATAAGTTCATTGTGACAAGTAGCATAATGAGTCTTTTTACTAAAAGTTTTAGTTATAGCATCTGCCACTTCTTTAAAATGCATTGGAGAGCCGTGTTTGCGCATAACCAAAAAAGCATAATCTTTAACTCCACGAGTACGAATATTTGGTGAAGTAGCTTTACCCCATTCACCTAAAGGATTTTTAGATACTGTTTTAGAGATACTCAACCATCGGTTAGCAACTTCATCATTTTTATAATCTTCAGCCACATCTTTCATTTGATCAAAAAATTTTTTAATCATTTCTGTTTCAGGAACCAAGTCTTCATCTTTAAGTGAAGAATAAAGTTTCTTTAAAGAATCATGGACCTTTACTGCAACTTCATCATCAATACTCCAACGAGTATGAAAATGATTATCTTCTCGATGTTTTTTGAAAAAATCACTTAAAACTAAATAAAAATGAATGTGATTTTGTGTAGCTTTATCTTTAGACAAACTAGGCAAAAAATCATGTTCAGCCACGATAGAACCCATAGATTTAATCAATTGTTTTAATTCTTCAAAAACAGCTTGTTCTCCTTTAAAAGCACTTGATTTTTTTATTAAATTCAAGGCAGCTTCTTCTATCTGACGAACGCGTTCACGAGTTATGCCATATTTCTCTCCAATAGCTTCTAGAGTCTTTCTTTCAGCGTCAACAGTTAGACCAAAACGATTCATTATCACATCATTAGCACGATCTTGTAGGTGAGATGTTATTTTTTTTGTAACTTGTTTTGGTTTAAATGTTATTGTTGACATAATTTATATTTTTTAATAATAATTTATAACTTAATTATACACTTTTTTAACTCAATGTCAAATCTGACATTTTATTTTCTATTTGCTTTGATTCTATCTTGCTCTGTTAAAAATTTTTTTCTAAGTCTAACTGATTTTGGAGTAACTTCTAAATATTCATCACCTGCCATTGTTTCCAAACCGCGTTCAATACTAAGTACAAAAACAGGTTTTAAAGACAAAGCTTCATCTGTACCAGATGCTCTCATGTTCGTTAATTGTTTTCCTTTTGTAGGATTCACAGCCATATCTTCTCCTTTCAAAACATTACCTATTACTTGACCTTCATAAACTTCTGTTCCATGTTCTATGTAAAGAATTCCACGCTCTTGAAGATTTGCAAGTGAGAAAGCCACGGCTTTACCAGCAACCATAGATGTCATAGAACCATATTCTCTTTTCTTTATTTCTCCTGCGTACTCTTGGAAACCAATAACACGAGAAGACATAATTCCCTCACCTTTTGTGTCAATAATAAATTCTCCTCTGTAGCCCAAAAGTCCGCGAGTTGGTAATTCAAAAGTAATTCTGGCAAGATTTCCTTTTTGTATCATGTTTTTCATAATACCTCGACGTTTTCCTATTTTTTCAATAACAACACCAGAAGATTCATCTGGCACATCTATAACTAATTCTTCGTATGGTTCTGTCTTTTGACCATTTTCTTCTTTAATAATTACTTCAGGTTGAGAGACTTGCAATTCATAACCTTCGCGACGCATATTTTCTAAAAGTATAGCAATATGCAATTCACCCCTACCGTATACTTTAAAAAAACTAGGCCCAGAACCTTCTTGTTCAGGAGAAAAATCTACTTTCAAACCAACGTTGATTTCAAGTTCACGTTCGAGTCTTTCTTTTATTTGTCTTGATGTTACGAACTTGCCTTCTTTACCGGCAAAAGGAGAATCATTTACTAAAAAATTCAAAGAGATTGTCGGCTCATCAATCGCAATCATTGGCAATGATTGAGTACTTTCATCTTCACAAATAGTTTCACCAATATAAATATCAGGAATACCGGCGAGCAACACAATGTCTCCTGAAGTAGCTTCTTGCACTTCTTTTCTGTTGATTCCTTCGAAGACAAAAAGTTTTGTGATTTTTCCAGGACGTGTGCCATTTTCATTTTTAATAATCAGAGGACTGCCCATTTTTACTTTACCGCCATATATACGAGCGATAGCCAAACGTCCCATAAAATTGTCATAACCAAGGTTGAAAACTTGCGCGACTAATTTTCCATCTTCGTCTTTTGAAGCCGGTGGCACTTTTTCTAAAATTAAATCAAGTAATGGTGTCAAATCTTTTGAATCATCTTCCAAATTCTTTTTTGCCAAACCTTGTCTACCAATAGCATAAATAACTTCGAAATTCGCTTGTTCATCTGAGGCTCCGAGGTCCAAGAAAAGTTCCAATACTTCATCGTGTACACGAGCCGGATCAGAAGCAGGTTTGTCTATTTTATTGATAACAACGATTGGTTTCAAACCGAGCTCAAGTGACTTTTTCAAAACGAATCTTGTCTGAGGCATTGGGCCTTCCACCGCATCCACGAGCAAAAGCACGGAATCAATCGCGCGTAAAACACGTTCTACTTCAGAACCGAAATCCGCGTGCCCAGGAGTATCCACAATGTTTATCTTTGTGTCTTTATAGTATATAGAAGTGTTTTTTGAGTAAATAGTAATACCGCGTTCCTTTTCCAAATCATTGGAATCCATTGATACACCTTCGGCCACAATAGCTCCATTTTGTTTCATTAAAGCATCAGTCAAAGTTGTTTTGCCGTGGTCCACGTGAGCTATAATTGCAATATTTCTTATTTCCATAATTTTCTTAAATACTTAAATTAATTAATAGTTGAAAAATAAAAACCCCGACGGGATTTATTAAATCCATAATAGCACACAATTTTAAAAAAGGCAAAATTTAAACCAATTTTTTAAGTTGGTCTTGATATTTCTGCATTACCTGCATAGATGCAGTTTGTTGATCAACTCCTGATTTTATTTTTTCTTGCACTTCTAAAGCTATTTTCTTAAACAATTCCGGATCTTTTTCCATCATTGTGATAACCATATCTATTTGAGCTTCTGGTACACCTTGAGTGCGAAGCATTTTTTTTAATAAAAAATTTTTAAACATAATTTTATTTTAACTTTATTTTTCTATATTTCCAACCTTTTATAAATAAACCAATGAATTTAACAAAAGACAATACCTGAAAAAAGAATACGAAATCAATAGCATGGCGAACAAAGTAAGCAAAAAAACCATAAAAATTAATATTTCCCATTGAAAACACTCCCCAATCCACACCAACAGGAATAGAGAAAGCTACTTTTTCAGGTTTATAAATTTTTATTTTTTTATTTTTACTTCGCATTGAAATAACTTTTGATACAAATCTTGCATTATGTATAGCTGTTTGCGCAAGTCCAGCATAAGGAGTATTGGCTATATCACCCACAATAAAAACATCTGCAAATATTTTATCACTTCCTTTTGCTTCCAAATATTCATTAACCTCGACTCTCTTGCGAGCAGAAAATTGCAAACCAGAAATTTTTGGAATCAATTTATTTAATTGAGTTCCAGCTGTCCAAATAACTGTTTTAGCTTTTATAGACATTCCTTTTATGAAGACTTGTTCTAATTCTTCTTTTTCCATCGTACGATTCAAAAAAATATTTATTCCTAATTTTCTTAATCGAGCTAAAATTCTGGTTGAAACTTTTTCCGGCAATGTCGGCAAAATACGAGAATTAGAATCAATTAAATCAATTGTAATCCAAGAAGGATCTATTTTGTATTCTTTTGCCAATTTTGGCAAAAAATATGACAAATCTCCTGCTACTTCCACGCCCGAAGGACCTCCACCAACAATAATAAAATGAAAATGAGAAGTTGAATCATTTTTATCAAAATCTTTAAAATCTTCAAATAAAGAAACCAAATGTTTTTTTAATTTCAAAGCTTCATCTACTGATTTAAAACCAAAAGATAATTCTTCAATGCCTGGTAAATTAAAATATGTAGTTTCAGAACCCAATGCTAAAACTAAAGTGTCATAATAAAAAGAATAATTATCTTCGCAAGAAATTTTCTTTTCAACCAAATTAATATCATTAACTGATTTAATTACTAAATTTACTTCTTTAGGTAAAATATCACTCAAAGGTATTGCGACTTCAATAGGACTTGCCCCTGTAACAATACGATAAAAACCAGGATAATATTGAAAATAATCTTTATTAGAAATTAAAGTTATTTTTACATTTTTTATTTTTTTTCTAGCAAGAGAAATAGCTGACTGTATTCCACCAAAACCTCCTCCGACAATAATTATATTCTTTTCCATTAAGATATTATATATCATTCATCTAGAATTTTAAAATCTTCTTCTTTTTTTGAAAAAAATCTATTCTTTCGAACAAAATAAACGATACCAGACATAAGCCCTAAAAAAGTAACAAAACCTAAATAAAAAAATAAATCTTTATCATTATCGGAAACATCACTTGTGTTTTTTGCTGAATTATTTAATGAAAGAATCGGTACTGATAATGAAATTTTATTATTATTCATATCTTCATAAGAAATATTGTTTTTTGCAATTTGTTTTTTAGATACTAAACCAGAAATCTTATTTTCAGATTTTATTTTTGTATTTTTTGAATAATAAAAAACATCTTGATAATCAGAATTTTTTAAAATTAAAAAATTCTTGTCATTCAAATTAAAATGAGTCAATTTTGGTGATAATATCATAGTATCACCAGCATTTAAAATGGTGCCTTTTGGTAAAATAAAATTTTTATTATCACCAAATAAAACCCATTTCGAAATATCAGTATCATAATCTGAATTATTTTTTAATTCTATGAAAAAATCTTTGTCATTGCCGACAGAAGATATTATTATTCCTACTGGAATAACTTTTATCGTAAATTTATCAAGCGCATCCGGTATATCAGAATAAAAATTTTGATAATATCCCAAAGTTACATTATATTCACCTGGATAAAAATAAGTATGTGTAAATTTATTTGCATCAATCAAATTAACTTCTTTTGAATCACCATCACCAAAATTCCAGAAATATTTACCATAATGTAAGTCTTCACCTGAATGACCACTAGCATTCATCTCAAAAATATTTGCCATACCAACAAAAGCAATTGAATTAGTTTTTATTTTTGTTTTAATTGGTAATATTACAGGTGTTTTTGTATTAGAATTATTATTTGAATTTAAAGAAGTATTATTTGTATTATTATCATTATTATTTTGATTAGAATTTAAAGAAGAATTTGTATTATTTACATTTGGAGTCGGTGCAGTCGCAGTCCATGATCCAGAAATTAATTGCAAAGAATTACCATCACCACCGGCACCCTGAGTAGAATCATATGAAACAGAAGACAAAGGATTAGTTTTATCACCATTATTTATTTCAATTTTTCCAGAATCATTGTTCAAACTAAAACTACTTGTAAATACATTACCTGTAGTTCCCCATTTATTTTGATAATTAGACAACGAAGAACTTGCGACAATTACACCATAATCCCCTTTATGTAAGATAGCAGAACCTGATGAATTATTTATACTATGATTTGAAGTAGAGTTATTAATTAATAATTTTAAACTTGTTAAATCCAAATCTGCTTGATCAGGATTATAAATTTCTATCCAATCAACATCAGAACCGTCTAAATCATACATGATTTCATTTATAGTCGGACTTGCAAAAACAAAATTAAAACTGGAGAAAAACACAATACTAAAGAAAAACAAAATTATCTTTTTATGCATAATTAAGCTTGTTTAAAATATTAAATGATATGTTATAATAATATCATATGGATAAAAATGACAAAATAGATTTCTTGGCAATTGGGGATATTGTTATAGATGCTTTTATAAAATTAAAAGATGCGCATGTGCATAAAGGTTTAGATGATGCAGAAAGTTCCGAGCTTTGTTTACGCTTTGGCGACAAAGTTCCTTATGAATCTGTAAAAATTTGCAATGCTGTGGGTAATAGCCCAAATGCTTCTGTATCGGCTTCTCGTTTAGGTCTTCGTTCAGCCCTTTTAACAAATACAGGCGAAGACAAAAATGGAATGGATTGCATAGAAACTTTAAAAAAAGAAAATATCATCACTGATTTTGTAAAAATAGAAAACAATCAAAAGACAAATTATCATTATGTTCTTTGGTATGGAGTAGAAAGGACTATTTTAATTAAACATACAGAATTTGATTACAAACTTCCTGACAATTTACCAGAAGTTGGATGGATTTATTTAAGTTCTTTAGCTGAAAATTCATTACCTTATCATTTAGAAATTGCAGAATATTTGAAAAATCATCCGGAAACTAAGCTTGCTTTTCAACCAGGCACATTTCAAATGAAAATCGGTACAGAAAAACTTCGTGACATTTATGCTCACACAGAAATTTTCTTTTGTAATGTAGAAGAAGCTGAAAGAATTTTAAATATTCAAACTAAAGATATAAAAACACTAATAAAAGGCATTCATGATTTAGGACCAAAAATAGTAGCGATATCTGACGGACCAAGTGGTGCATATGCATCTAACGGCACAGATATTTATTTCATGCCAATGTATCCTGACATAGCTCCTCCAATAGAACGTACTGGCGCCGGAGATGCTTTTTCTTCTACCTTTACTGTGGCGATAGCACTCGGCAAAACTATCCCCGAAGCTCTCGCATGGGGACCTATAAATTCAATGTCTGTGGTACAATATGTAGGAGCTCAAGCAGGACTTTTATCAAGAGTAAAACTTGAAGAATACTTGCAAAAAGCTCCAAAAGATTATATTACAAGTAACATAAATTAAATATATGACAATAGGATTTAAACCAGACGAAACTCCAAAAAATGGTAATAAAAGTGAATACATGTCACGAATAGGGTTCAAAAGACCAGATGAAGAAAAAGTCGAAGAAATAAGAAAACAATACGCAGATACAAAAGCAGAAATGAGTAAAATGACTAGCACGGAGAAATTACTTTATCCTGACAAATATGATATTTTGAAAATTAAGCTGGAAAATTTAGAAAATCAACTGAAAAATAATAATAAATAATTTTATTTTCTCTTTAAAATATCTCGCACGGCTTTTTTAATAGATTCTTTACCCATACCATAATGTTCAATCAATTCTTCTGGAGTACCGGATTGACCAAATTTATCTTGCACTCCTACGAATTCCATAGGTACAGGGAAATTTTGTGCGAGAACTTCCGCGACAGCACTACCCATTCCTCCGGCTATTTGATGTTCTTCCACTGTCACTATTGCTTTTGTTTCTTTTGCAAGCGAAACAATAGCATTAACATCTATCGGTTTAATAGTGGACAAATTTAAAACTTTTGTTTTTATTCCTTCAGTTTCTAATTCTTTTGCAACAAGCATTGCATTGTAAGTCAAACCTCCCATCACAACAATGCCGACTTGAGCAATACCCACTTCCGGCATCCAAAAAATCTGCGCTTTGCCTATCTCAAAAGGAGTTTCTTCTGTTGTTATTATTGGAGTTTTTTCACGAGCCAAACGCAAATAAGCTGGAATTTTTGTTTTTGCTATTGCTACAGTCGCCTTTTTTGATTCTATTGCATCACAAGGCACAATGACTTCTATATTTGGTATCACTCGCATAATAGCGACGTCTTCTATCGCTTGGTGTGTACCTCCATCAGGACCGACAGAAACTCCGGAATGATTGCCAATTATTTTTACAGGACGATCATTGTAACAAATCGTTGTGCGTATTTGTTCCCAATTTCTTCCAGGAGAAAACATTGCATAAGAAGTCATAAATGGTATTTTACCCATTGCAGACATACCACTCGATACTGTAGCTAGATTTTGTTCAGCAACACCTATTTCGATAAAGCGTTCTGGAAATTTTTCTTTAAAAGAATTCATTTGTGTAGATTCTGTTAAATCAGCGCACAGAGCAACGACATTTTTATTTTCTTCACCGGCAATTACCAAACCTTGTCCGAAACCTTTACGAATTGGAACTTGCTCAACATCAGCATTGAAAATTTTTGTATTTAATTTTAAATTTGGATTTAGCATTTATTGATTTTCACTAATAATCTGACCTCCTAAAGTACGTAGTTCGTCGAGGGCGACTTTCCCCTGTTCTGATTTTTTAATTTTATCTTCGGGTCCAAATCCTGGCGGTGTACCATGCCAACGAAAATCACGTTCGAATTCTTTAACACCTTTCCCTGGTATTGTATGAGCTATTATCACAGTTGGCTTTTCATATATGGCTTGCGCTTCTTCTATTGCTTCATTTAATGCTTGAAAATTATGACCACTAACTTCTATCACATGCCAATTAAAAGCTCTCCATTTATCAGCAAGCGGTTCAAGAGGCATTACATCTTCTGTAAAACCATCTATTTGAATATTGTTTCTGTCTACAATAGCAATTAAATTTCGCAATTTTTCTTTTCCGGCGAGCATCATTGCTTCCCATGTATTGCCTTCATTATGTTCACCGTCTGACATAAAACAATAAATATATTTTTCTGTATTTTTTCCATTATCCATTCTGTCAGCCAAAGCCATGCCGACAGCTTGAGAAAGACCCAAACCCAATGGACCTGATGATGTTTCAACATATGGCAAATATTCTCTGTGTGGATGACCTTGCAAACGTGCTCCAAATTTTCTCAAAGTTTTTAATTCTTCAATTGGAAAATATCCCGCATGAGCCATAACAGCATAAAGTAATGGACAAATATGTCCGTTTGAAAGGATAACTCTGTCGCGTTCCGGCCAAGATGGATTTTTAGGATCATGACGCAAAATATGAAAATAAAAAAGTGTAAAAATATCTGCCATGCCGAGCGGACCTGCAGTATGTCCGGATTTTGCTTCAATTAAAGATTCCAAAATAGAGATACGAATATCATTCGCCTTTTTTTCCAAATCAAAAATTTTTGCTTGAGTCAAAACCATTCTTTAATTATACCAAACTTTCGAATTCTTCAATAGTGTTTCTGATATCTTGTGTCTTGAAAATTGCAGAACCGATGACGAGGCGATCTGCGCCCGCGCTTATGAGCGCGGGCGCATTATCCAAATTCACTCCTCCATCCACCGAGACAATCAAATCACTAAATTTATCTTTCAAAATTTTAATATTTTCTAAAACTCTTTTATCAAAATCTTGACCTTGCATTCCAATATGTTCAATACCCATACATTGCACAAAATCAACATTATTAACAAAAGGAAAAACTTTCTCCACAGGTGTAGTCGTATTAATAGCTATTCCAAATTTAATAGAATCCCTGATATACACATCCATAGCTTCCAAAAAATGTTTAAAATCTTCTAGATTACCAATTGCTTCCAAATGGAAAACAATTCTCTTTGGTCCGAGTTTTGTATAAATGTCAAAATTCTCTATTGCATCTGATACCATCAAATCAAGTTCAAAATCAATATCTTCCCAAAATGGCATGCCTTCTTGCTCGTTTAAAATATTTTGCAAATTATAATCATTTGCTCCACCTGTCGCAAAAGGCCAAGTTTGAGTTGAAACAAAAACTCCATCACAAATATCTATTTGCACCACAGGTGCCACACCACGCACCAAAGAAATTTTATTCTTCAAATCATCATAACTTTTTGTTAAAATAGCAGGTATTATTTCTATCATAGATTATATTTTATAAATCAATTTTTTTAATTCTTCTCATATGCCTTTCTTCACCAGAAAAATTTGTTTCTAAAAATATTTTTACAACTTGTTTTGCTTCCTCTGCTGAAATAAATCTAGCACCTAAAGACAAGACATTTGCATTATTGTGTTCACGAGATATCTTTATAATATCTGTATTTCCTCCATAATATTCACAAGCTCGCGCACCCTTTACCCTGTTTGCGCACATCCCTTCACCTTGCCCTGATCCTCCAATAATTATTCCAAAATTCCCTTTTTCTTCTGTTACAGATTTTGCTACAGGAAAAATAAAATCTGGATAATCATCTTCTGCGTCAAAACTATACGCGCCCTTGTCCTCTAATTCATATCCTAAATCACCCAAATATTTTTTGAGTTCTTCTTTCATCTCATATCCTGCGTGGTCTGTTCCAATAAATATTTTCATAATTATAAAAATTATTTTATCTAATTGTATTGCCTGTTTTGACCACATGCTCAACCAAAGTATGAGTGTACCCCATTTCGTTGTCGTACCAACCCATCACTTTTACGAGATTACCACCCACAACACGAGTCATTTTTAAATCTGCGATGGATGCATGAGATTCGCCCAAGATATCAGAAGAAACCAAATCATCTTCAGTAACAGAAAAAACTTTTGACCATTTTGAATCTTGCGAATATTTTTTAAGAATATTATTTACTTCTTCTGCTGTAGTTTCTTTTTTCGAAATAAAAGTTATATCTACAATACTTCCTGCAGGCACAGGCACACGCATAGATATGCCGTCAAAAAGATTTATTAATTCAGGAAATGCTTTTGTTACAGCAATAGCTGCACCAGTAGAAGATGGCACGATATTTTGCGCAGCAGCGCGTCCTTCACGAAAATCTTTTTTATTTGGACTATCTACTATGCTTTGTGAAGCAGTATATCCGTGCACAGTATTTAACAATGCTTTTTCTATACCCAAAGTTTCATGCAAAATCGCAATCAAAGGCGAAGCTGCATTTGTGGTGCAAGACGCATTTGAAGTAATATCACAAGTTCCAAACTTTTCTTCATTTACAGACATAAGAATTGTCTCTCCTTTTACAGAAGAATTATCTCCGTCTTTTGCTGGAGCAGAAATTACAACTTTTTTAGCGCCAGCTTTTATATGAGCATTTGCTTTATCATAAGAAGTAAACAAACCAGTAGACTCTACGACGACATCCACACCTAAATCACCCCAAGGTAAATTGGCAGGATCTTTTTCAGCAAGAACTTTCACAATCTTTCCATCTATCAATATTTCTTGACCACTGGCTTTTACTTGATGATTCCAAGTTCTGTATACTGTGTCATATTTCAGAAGATAAGCCATATTTGCAACATCGCCCAAATCATTGACTGCCACTATTTCTATTTCCGGATGTTCCCAAGCTATCTTCAAAAAAGCTCTACCAATACGTCCAAAACCATTAATACCTACTTTTATTTTTTCTGACATAAATATCTATAATTTTACTTAAATTTTAATATCTTTATTATACTGTTAAATGCTTTAAAAAACAAAAGGAGCGGTTTTGAAAAACCACTCCTAAAAAACTACACTTAACTCTTCTGTTTAGAAGCCAGGCGCATAGAGAAATAAATCCCTATATTCGTCCATCTCTTCCAGATGCCATATCTCCCATCTACCCTGTCCCAAAATCCAAACAAAAAAGGATTTATCGTTGAACCAAGACGGCATTTACCAATTGGGATAAAGATATCAACAAAAGGACTTAACACCAATCTTTTGGCACACCAATAAGTATTTAAATCCTTAAATGTTTGTGCACCATTTCCCCCAAAAAATAATTCAGAGTAAAAAGAGAAATTTGTTTTATAAAAATACAAACCCTCCACTCCAAAACCTATCCATTTAGGATTTTTAAAAGGATAAATCCTATAAGATAACCCAAACGAAGTTTTGGGTAAAGAAAAGGTTCCTTCTACCCTCATTGGTGGTAATTTTTCAGTATCTCTGATACGAACACCACCACCAAGAGTGAGCCCTCGATGAACACTAACCCCAGTAGAAAAAACTGGAGCAAATAATTTTCTGGAACTAGCTGAAGTACCAGCAGAAGGATTTGAATTTTCTTGCGCCAAAGCAACAGAAAATAAACTAGCCAACAAAAGGCTAACGATGATTAAGAACTTTCTCATTATTATTAATTAAGGTTAAGGTTTAATTCAAAATGAAATCTAAAATTATTATACATAATTTAAAAAATAAATCAATAGTTTGTTAAAAAATTAATTGATAGATAATTATTTAAGTTCAAGTTCTAAAAATTATCTTTTTTCTAAGTCTTCAAAATATGCTTTTTCTGCTTCGGGCACATCTATAATAGCTTTATATGCTTTTGCCTCACCAGAAACTATATCAACAACTAAATATGTTGGAATATCAGAAACAGCATCGTAAAAATTTCTAACAACTTCTCCATCTTGGAAAAGTCTTTGGTAATATTCTGTCTTTAATCCATCATAAGAACTGCCTTCAATTGTTTTTAAATTTTTAACAAACACTTTGTTGTCTGAAAAGATATATTGATTCTGATTGTATACACGTGCGATTTCATAATCATGCATGTGATCATCAATAGATAAATAGTCCATATCCCATCCATCATGGATTGAAACGATTCCATGACAATCAATGAAGTCTGTCCAATTAAGAGTGAATCCTTGACACTTCTCGGCAATTTCTTTTTCTGGTTTAATAAACCAGAAAAAATATAGAATGAACCCTCCAATAGAGATTACTGCAATAGCGCCAATTATAATTAATGTAATTTTTTTCATAAAAGTTATTGTTTAATTTTGTCACTAATTTTAATGCTTACATTATAATTACTTAAAACTCCTTTACTCTGATCTTTGTATGCTTGAGTTGCTGGTATTTTAACAATTGTTCCTTTATAAGTCTGTGGATTTGTAGAATTAAAATTATATCTATCTGTTACAGTGCTATTAACAATCCATACTCCGTTTTTTTGAGAAACTTGTGATTGAATATTTGCACCGTGAAGTGAGTAATATAAATCACTCTTATTCTCAAATTCGAAATGACTAGAATTTGTCATTTTACCACCTTTTGCTCCTTCAATTGTTTCATTCACATAACTTTTATACTGACTTGTTTCATTATCTTATTAACTGGATTTCCATACTGTTTTTGATTGTTTGAATCTATTGTTAAGTTATTTGGCTCAAGTGAAGCAGAGTGTCTTAGCAAGGACGCTGAAAATGGTTTATTGAATAAATTTCCACCGAGAGAAAATAAACCCCACCCTGCGCTATTTCTAATACTTCCTATTGGATCATTTATTAATGCTTCTAAAGAAAGATTTCCAGTAGGATCACTATTTTTTATTGGATTATCTCTTCCATAAGAATACGAATTTTGTTGTTGAGGGTCAAGTAGTAATTCTTGTGATAAATTCCAGAACACTGGATCTTCACTCAAGAATCTACCTATATCTGGTTTATAATATCTAGCATTAAGATAATCAAACATTGTATCTGCATCATATATTTGGCCTATATATTGTCTCTGTTCATTGTATGTTCCAGCAGAAATTCTTTTCATTCCATATGGATAGTAATCAAGCAACTGAACATTGGTACCAGAAGAATCAGTTACAACATTTGTTGAACCCAAATGATCAGAGTGTATGTAGTATGGGGTTACAACAGCACCATTTGTTTCTATTGTGGCTACTAGTTGTTCGCCGACATAAATTTGTTTTGTTTTTTTAGTACCAGAAATATTATAAAATTTATTGGGATAATATGTAATATTTGCACCTTTAACATATTTTACTCTATTCCCTTCATGATCATATAAATATGACATGGTATTAGGGCCAATTATTGTTTGAGTTAATTGATTTTTATAATTCCAAATATTTGTCATTGTTCCATTCATTGTACCACCAGTTAAGGTGTTGCCGCTAGGCACCTTAAAATAAAAAAACGCGTCTTTTGCAAGACGCGCTACATTCAAATACTTATTTTTTCAGCTATGCCGGCTGAAATTCAACAATTTTCTTTTCCAAAAAATAATTTAATATTTGATTCCACCGAACACTTTTCGGTGAAAAAATTTTCTTAACGAGAAAATCAATTTTCTGACCATCGTCAGAAATAAAATGATTGAGGGAATCAACTCTCCTTCCAATCATAGCTTTTGCCATTCTATGGTTGGCGTTCAGAATGATTTGATTTTTATACTCAAATCTTTCTGGTAAAATTGAAACATTACCGTCAACCACAAACAACGATGATTCGGCCATTTCACCATGTTCATCTAAAACATGAATAAGTACCGAATTACCGGGCAGAATTCTGCCACACTGCCCTCTCAATGAAATCTTTTCAACCTCATCAAATGATACGGGCATCTTTACTTTGTTTTTATTTACCCAGTTATAAACTGGATCCAAAATAAAATTTTTGTGATTGGAATAATAATTCCTAATATCACTACGTGTTACTAACTTTCTCATAACGATTAAATCTTTAAAATTGTGAATTTAAAAAGGACAATTGTAAAAACAAGTGTATAAAAATAAGAAATTAAAGTCAAATAAATAAGTGAATTACTTTTCTATTTCTTGGCAATCCATTCTTCTTCTTGACGAACGAGGAATTTATTTTTTTGTTCTGGATGCGCCATTATTTTCTCAACTGTTTTTTCCATACGCATACCCTGCGAACCTTTTACTAAAATCAGATCACCTTCATTTATAAAAGTTTTCAAAAAATCTCCCGCCTCAAAAGAACTACCGAATTCAAATATATTTTCTTTTAACATGCCATTCTCCATAGCACCCACAGCTATTGTTTTAGCTCTAGGTCCAACAACAAACAAAATATCAGAGTGGTCTTTTGCATATTTACCTATATCTCTATGTGCATCTTCAGTATGTTTACCAAGTTCAAGCATATCACCCAAAACTGCTATTTTTTTACCTTTTGTTTTTACTTCACTTAAAGTTTTTAACGCTGAAATACAAGCAAAAGGTGAAGAATTATAAGTATCATCTAAAATCAAAGAATTATTTATTCCTGAAATTAAACGCATACGACCAGGTGGTACATCATATTTTTTTAAAGAATTAACAGCATCAACAATATTAAATTTTAAACCATAAGCAAAAGCAATAGATGCAAGTGAAGCATAAACATGATTTATGCCAAACACACCTTCGATAATAACAGGCAAAGAACTACCTCCGGTATCTACTCTAAAAATAATACCTTTTGGTTCGTTAAAAGAATTTCCAACAGAAACAGAATCATCATAAAAAATATTTTCACTTGCACCAGTTACATCTGATTTTTCATTGAAACCATAAGTCACAACTCTATTTTTACATTTATTTTTCATTCCTAATACAGCGTCATCATCAGCATTCAAAATCAAAATTCCATTTTTCTTTAAAGTTTTTATCAAACCGCTTTTTTCTTCTATTAAATTATCTCGTGAACTAAAAAATTCTATATGTGCTGGAGTTTCACCTATAGCTGTTATTATAACAGCATTTGTTTTAAGCCAAGATGCAGTTTGTTTCATATCTCCTGGTTTTCCCACACCCACCTCAAGCACCAGCCATTCTGGATATTTATGAGGCCAAACAAAGAGCCAAAAACCAAAACAAATATTTTTAAACCATGCCATAGGGTCATTCCAACCATTTGTGCAACCAAGGACAGTCAAAGGTAAACCAATTTGACTATTATAACTTTTTTCACTTTTACGAACATAAGTAAATTTTGAAAGCACTGCATATACCGCATCTTTAGTAGAAGTTTTACCTACAGATCCAGTAATAGCAACAATCTTTGGTTTATATTTCCAAAGAACAAGCCTCGATTCTAAAATTAAAATATATGTGATTATTTTTTTAAATGTTGTTTTCATATTATCTATCTGGTGGAACTTCATAATAATTTAACAAAAATTTTGTAATATCTAAAAATGGATCTGCCCAAGTTTGAGATGCATACTGTACACCCTTAGGATTTATAGCATAAAGAAATACAATAAATTTTGGATCATAAGCCGGAAAATATCCGATAAAAGAATGCGTATGTCTATCTTGATAATACCCTCCTCCATTATCTTTAGCAACTTGCGCAGTTCCTGTTTTTACTGCAACAGAATAATGGTCGAGTTTACCAAGTCCACCTTTTAAAGATTTATCCATTACTGTCACCATCATACGACTAATTTCTTCAGAAGTTTTTTCTGAAATTTTTACTCTTGAAGTTGTATATGAAATATTTTTTTCTGTTCCATCATCATATTTTATTGCTTTTACTAAATGAGGTGTAACTAAATTACCACCATTACTCAAAGAAGCCAAAGCTCGAATCATTTCCATTGGTGTCAAAGCTATACCTTGTCCAAAAGAAGCATTGGCATATTCCAAATCCCGAGGACTTTGCAAATTACCCACCAAACCACTAGTCTCATTAGGTAAATCAATTCCTGTTTTTTCTTTTATTCCATAAGAAAGCATATAATCACGCATATTTTGTTTTCCTAAATGTTGATATACATATACCATTCCGGTATTCAAAGATTGATTCAAAACATCTTGCATGCTTGTTCCGGGACCTCTGCCTTTTTTATCAAAGTTATTAATTTGTTTTCCATCAACAATAACAAAACCATTGTCTGTATATTTTGTATCAGCTGTCACCACTCCAGTATCGAGCCCTGCCGCCATAACCAAAGGCTTCACCACAGAACCGAATTCTAATACATGCTCCACCAAAGGATTAGCAAATACAGCTTGATTTTTTATTTTAGAAAAATCATTTGGATTAAAAGAAGGCTTTGCATCAAGTGCATAAATAGACCCATCCACAGGATTCATAATAATTCCACCCATACCATCTGCATTGTATTTTTCTTGTACTTCATTTAATTTTTTACTTAAAAAACCTTGAACTACAGGTTCAATAGTAGTAACAATATTTCCACCCAATTCATTTGGATTAAATAAATGATCGTTAATATTTGAAAAAACTTCCGCAAAAAAATTAACATAAGGATTGTTTTTATCACGAGACAAAGTGCTATTGTATTGTCTTTCTAGTCCATATCTACCACCCAATTCATCTCCTTTAAAACCAACAAAACCCAAAGCATGAGCAGCCATATCACCACCAGGATAAAATCGCCATTTTTCTTTAAACAAAGAAACACCTGGTATTTTTAAAGCTGAGATTGCATCTGCTTGCTCTTTTGTTAATTTCACAGCAATTTCTTCATAAGGATCATTTTTCTTACTAGCTTTCAAAATAAAATCATCATGATTTATGGGTAAAATATTATTTAATTGATTAAATACATTTTCTTTTTCAATCAATTTTGCAGTATTTATGGCAAGCTTAAAACCAGAAGCTTGACTGGCTCCTGAAACCAATACTCCATCTTTTCTTTGAAAAAATATAGTACCTCTTTCAAAAATATCAGATGAAGGTGTGGCATATTGCCTATCTGCTTCTTCAGAATATTTATTACTATGTATGACTTGAACCCAAAAAAGTTTTGCTATCAATATGAAAGCAAAAAATAATAAACAAAATGACAAAAATTTAGTTCGAGCAGAAAAACTATAATTCATTTTTTGCTAATTTAATACTACCAACAGTTTTAAGAGTTGCGTATTTTGCTTTGGTTTCTTGAAAACCCATACTCGTCGCCAATGTCATATCTACTGTATTTGATAAAGCCATATATTGTAATTCTAAAGTACCCACATCATTCATTAAATTCCTACTCTCTGCTTCAAAATTTTTCCTTTCAATAATATTAAAAACAACAGTCGCTAAAAGAATCAAATAACACAAGGACAATAATCCAAAAGTCCACAACATTATATTTAAAGTTTTCTTTTCTAAATTAATATTGTTATTTACAATATTAATACTATTTGCATATTTTTTTATTTTTAAACTTGCTGTTTGCATATTTTATTTTTTTTCTAAAATTCTTAATTTTGCACTTCGTGATCTTGGATTATTTTTTAATTCTTCTATACTTGCTGTGATTATTTTTTTATTTATAATTTTTGCTAAATCTTCTTTTTCCTTTTTTTTACAAAAATTTTTTACAACTCTGTCCTCTAAACTATGAAACGATATTACCGATATACGTCCTCCTTTTTTTAAAACTTTAAAACTTTTCTCCAATCCTTCCTCTAATGCTCCGAGTTCGTCATTGACCGCCATACGTATTGCCTGAAAAGTCCTCGTCGCAAAATGTATTTTCCCCCTTCTGTAAACTGCCGGTACCGCATCACTGATAATTTTTACCAAATCAAAAGTGTTTTTAATTTCTGCCTTTTGTCTAGCATCTACTATCATTTTGGCTATTCTTCTGGAATATCTTTCTTCACCAAAACCATAAATAATATTTGCCAAATTTTCTTCTCCCCATGTATTCACGACATCATAGGCCGTAACATCATCACTAGAAGGATTTTCTTTCATAGTCATGAGCAAAGGCTCATCTTTCATAAAAGAAAATCCTCGTCCGGAATTATCTAACTGATCAGAACTCAAACCAAGATCTAAAATCACACCGTCTATATTCTCTCCACTAATATTTCTAAAATTTTCATTTCGAAACTTTACAGTACAATCAAGCTTTGAGAATTTATCTTTCGCGCGTTCCCATGCCCCTTTATCCATATCGTAAGCGATGATAGTCGCGCCCGGATATCTTTTACAAATTTCTACACTATGTCCTCCTCCGCCAAATGTGCCATCTATTACGATTGGTTTCTTTGGCAAATTCAAATCTTCTATTGTTTCATTTAAAAGAACTGTCTTATGAATACTATTCATTACTTTTTCTCACTACCTAATTTTTCTGCTAATGCATCGGCCTGACCTTCAGCAATATGTTTGTATTTAGTCCAAGACTCTTCGCTCCAGATTTCTACACGGTCTTGAACACCTACCAATGCCACTTTGCCTTTCAGACCAATTCTCTCTTTCAAAAAATCCGGTATCAAAATTCTGCCGATAGAATCCACTTCCACATCACTCGCTCGTCCGAACATAAATCTGTTAAAGCTTCTCTTGTCAGCTGTCAAAAAAGATAAATCAGAATCAGTATCAGAAAGTCTCTTTGAAACTTTTTCCCATTCTTTGGTTGTGAAAATGAACAAACAATTATCCAACCCTGGAGTAATAATAATTTTCTTACCCATTTCTTTTCGAAATTTAACCGGCAGAGAAACTCTGTTTTTTTCGTCTATTGTATGTATATATTCGCCGATTAGCATAAAATTATTATTTCCCACTTCTTCCCACTTGATATATATTGTAAACCACTTTACCCCACAATGCAAAACACCAAGTTGTGGATAACTTGGTGTTTTAACTTGCAATATTTTCTTTATTGTTTAATACTTAAACACAGATGTTCTTTGTGAGGTTCAGCAAAAAATATCTAAGGGTAAAGTATGGCCTAACGGTACCAAGCCTACCCATAGAGGCTTAAGTATGACCAATAATTGGTCGCCCAAATGCTTATCCTTGAATACAAAGCGTCTTCTGTAGTTGAAGACGCTTTTTTTATTCTAAATTTTTTGGACGCATTATTGGAAAGAATATTGTTTCGCGAAGATTTTTTTGTTCTGTAAAAAATGCAACTATTCTATCAATACCCATACCAAAACCAGTCATTTGTGGCATACCATATTCCATTGCAGTCAAGAAATCTTCATCTATTTCCATAGCTTCTTCATCACCATTTTCTTTTGCTTTGGATTGCATTTCCAACAAACTTCTTTGTTTCAAAGGATCTACAAGTTCTAAATATTGATTAGTAATTTCCGCTCCAGCGATAATAAGCTGAGCGACCATAGCTGTGCCATCAGTATTTTGCACAGCGAGAGGTTTCAAATCCCCTGGATAATTTATAACAAAAGTCGGATTTATGAGTTTTGGTCTGGCTGTATGTTTGTAAACAAAATCTAGTAAATTTGCTTTACTCATTTTTTCCATTTCTTTTTTATCAATACCGTATTTCAATGCTTGAGTTTTTAATTCATCGATAGATACTGTAAACATATCTACACCCGCATATTCTTGCAAAAGTTCGGCAAAAGTTTTTTTCTCCCACGCTGATTCAAAATCAACTTGCGCTAGATTATCATCTTTATCATAAACATTAAAAATATTTTTCTTAACCACATTTTTCGCCAAATGTTTTAAAAGTTGTTCTGTCCAGGAAATATTTTCTTCCAATGTATGATAAGCGCTATACCATTCCATCATAGTAAATTCTTGAATATGTGTCGGATCTGAACCTTCATTTCTGAAATTCTTACCTATTTCATAAACAGATGGAAAACCCGCCGTCATAAGCATCTTGTGTTCTATTTCCAAAGAAATACGAAGCTTCATATCAATATCCAAATCATTATGATGAGTCAAAAAAGGTTTTGCCATTGCTCCACCCGCATTATTTTTCAAAATAGGAGTTTCAATTTCAAGAAAACCCAAATCATCAAAAAATTTTCTAATTTCTTTTATAATATTGGTTCGCAAAACAAAACGGTCATATACATCTTTGTCTGTTAATATTTCTAAATAGCGTTTTCTGTATCTTTCTTCGGTATCTTGCAAACCATGCCACTTTTCAGGTAAAGGTAAAAGACTTTTTGTAAGCATACGCCAATCTTTAGCTTCCAGAGATTTTTCACCTCTTTTTGTGGTAAAAAATAAACCTTGCAATTCTACAAAATCACCGATATCCGCAGTGTTATTAAACAATGATAACTTTTCTTCACCCAACACGTCTTTCTTTAAAAGTCCTTGAAAAAGACCTGTGCCATCATTTAAAGTAATAAAAATTATCGCTCCTTGTCCGCGAATAGACATGATGCGTCCGGAAATCCATTTTTGTTCACCAGATTTTTCCAAATTTTCAAAATCGGAAATAGCCTCAATCAAACTGAGCTCTCTTTTTGATTCACCTGAATATGGATTAATACCCTTCTCTTTTAGAAGTTCTAACTTTTTAATTCTTTGCCCTCTTATTTCATCTATTGATGACATATTTTATTTCTAAATTTTCAAAAATTTAAGAGATGCTAATAATTTTATAATTTACCATTCCGCCTGGTGTTTTAAAAGAAACAACATCACCCTTTTTTTTACCACACAATGCTTCACCTATAGGAGAATGATTTGAAATTTTTCCAGTCAACATATCCGCCTCTTCAGAACCAACCATAGTATAAGTCTTCTGATCTTTAGAACCTTCTTTCTCAACAACGATAGTAGAACCCATTTGAACAGTATCACTACCTTCTTTTTTAGAAATAACTTTTGAATTTTTTAAAAGATATTCTATTTTTGTAATTCTTTCTTCGAGTTTACCCTGATCTTCTCTGGCTTGATGATATTCAGCATTTTCAGACAAATCACCCAAAGCTTTAGCTTCTTGCAATGCAGACAAAATCTCTTTTCTTTTCGGACCTTTCAAATCCTCCAATTCAATCTGTAAACTATTCTTTTTTTCCTCTGTTATATAGTCCATTAGATTAATATTAACTTTTTTATATTTTAAAGTCAAAAAATACACGTATAAATAAAACGCTTGCGAAAAAAATTAAATATGATAATCTATATATACATATGGCAAATACAATAATCGAAGTTAAAAAGAACGCGAACGAGAACAATGCAAGTGTATTGCGTCGTTTTTCTCGTCGTATCCAAGAATCAGGCATAATCCACAAAGTAAAAGGTGCTCGCTACAACGAAAGAAAAGAATCTAAAATCAAAATTAAAAGAGGAACTCTAAAGAAAATAGGCAGAAGAAAAGAAATTGAAAAGCTTAAAAAGCTCGGTAAAGCAATCAAAAAATAAATGTCTGATTATTTCTCAATAACAAACACAACAAAAGGCAGGATACCATCCTGTCCTTTTGAATTGATTAAAAATGATATACTGGGAGACAAATATGATTTATCAATAGCATTTGTCAGTGAAAAAAAATCTCAGGAATACAACAAGACATACAGAGGAAAAGACAAATCTACAAATATCTTATCTTTTGCTTATTCCAAAAAAGAAGGAGAACTCATCATCTGCCCTGCTGTAGTAAAAAAAGAAGCTAAAAATTTTGACAGAAATTATAAAAATTTCCTCGGATATTTAGTTATCCACGGCATGTTGCATTTGAAAGGAATGCAACATAGTAGTAGAATGGATAAAGCGGAAGAAAAATATGATCAGAAATATTTCAATAGGCATAGACTTGGGGTCTCAAACGACAAGAGTCGTGGTGGGAGAATTCTTAAAAGGAGAAAAAAATCCTAAGGTTATTGGTATTGGTGAATCGACAACAAATGGTATACGACACGGCTACATCATAAACAAAATAGATGCGGTTAATTCTCTAAAAAAAGCCGTTTTAAATGCAGAAAAAAGTTCTGGTGTAAAAATCACTCGTGCTTTTTTGGCTATGGGCGGTGTAACATTACGTTCAGAAATAAACTCAGGAATGGCTGTTGTTTCAAAAGCTGATGGTGAAGTCACATCGCTTGATATAGAAAAAGCATTACATAACAGTGAAAACAATATTAAAACAGATAATAAAAAAATTATCCAAGTTTTTCCTATTGGCTTCAAGCTAGACGGTAAAGAAGTCTTGGGTAGACCTGAAGGTATGCGTGGCACAAAACTCGAAGTAAAATCAATTTTTGTAACTTGTTCAAATAGACATTTTGAAGATTTAATAGAAGTAGTATCAACAGCAGGCATAGAAATAGTAGACGTCATAGCGTCCCCTATTTCCAGCAGTTACGTAACTCTTTCAGAAAGACAAAAAATAGTCGGTGTGGCATTGGTAAATATTGGAGCAGAAACTGTATCGTTGTCTGTATTTGAAAATGGTAACTTAATATCTTTGCATACTTTTTCTTTAGGAGGAGCTGACATAACAAATGATATAGCTCTAGGATTAAAAATTTCAATTGAAGAAGCAGACAATTTAAAATTAGGAAATACTTCAATTGAATTTTCAAAGAAAAAATTAGACGAAATAATAGAAGCGAGACTTTCTGATATTTTTGAATTAATTGAAAATCATTTAAAGAAAATAAAAAGAAATGAATTATTGCCTGCTGGTATAGTTTGGATAGGAGCAAGTTCAGCAATACCAAAATTAGAAGATTTATCAAAAAATACATTAAAATTACCTTCCAAAATAGGCTCGACAGAAATGTTTGAAAATATTAAAACTAAATTAAAAGATCCGGCATGGTTTACTGCCTTAGGTTTAATAATTTCGACAAAAGATAATAAAAAATACACAGAAGGTTCATTTGCAAATCTTTTCCTTGAATTAAAAAACTCAATGAAAACAATGCTAAAACAATTAATGCCTTAATCTTAGAAATTTATAAATTTCTATAACACAATTATTAAAAAAGGCAAATTTTGCTTTTTTTTATTTTCTGCTATTATAGAGCTTATACACAAATAAGTATTTAAAAAGATAATTTTTATTAAAAGTAATATACCCCGATACGGTGGTAAAAGAGAAAAAGAATATGCCAAAAGTAAACCCAGAAATAGAAACATTTGCCAGAATTAAAGTCATCGGAGTTGGAGGTTCCGGAAAGAATGCTCTCAACCATATGATATCCAACAAAGTTAAAGGAGTTGAATTTATCTGTATGAATACAGATACTCAAGACTTGCACAATTCTCTAGCAGAAAAGAAAATTCATATTGGAAAAAATCTAACAAAAGGTCTCGGTGCAGGAATGAATCCTGAAGTTGGACGCAAAGCGGCAGAAGAAACAAAATCAGAAATCCAAGATGTCATAAAAGGTTCTGACATGATTTTTATCGCTTGTGGAATGGGTGGAGGTACAGGCACAGGCGCAGCTCCGATCATCGCTCGAGCAGCCAAAGAACAAGGAATACTCACTGTCGCAGTAGTTACAAAACCATTTTTCTTTGAAGGACAAAACAGAATGAAAATTGCTGAAAAAGGACTCGATGAACTTTCAAAAGAAGTCGATGCAATTATCGTTATCCCAAATGACAAACTTTTGCAAATAACAGAAAAGAATACTAACTTCAAAGATGCTTTTGCTTTTTGTGACAATGTATTGCGCCAAGCAGTCGAAGGTATCTCTGACCTTATCACTACTCCTGGTATTATCAATGTAGACTTTGCGGATATCAAAGCTATCATGTCTGATTCTGGCACAGCACTCATGGGTATCGGCTCTGCTTCTGGAGACGGACGCGCTGAAAAAGCTGCATTGTCTGCTATTAATTCCCCATTATTGGAAGTTTCTATCACAGGTGCAAAAGGCGTATTGTTTGCCATTTCCGGTGGTGATGATGTAACAATCCACGAAATTCAAGACGCTGCGAAAATAATCACAGAATCTATCGACAAAGATGCCAAAGTTATTTTTGGAACTATTCGTGATGAAAAATTAAAGAAAGGAGAAATCAAAGTCACAGTTATCGCTACTAGCTTCCCTGCTGATATACCAAGAAAAAGTCTTTTTAATCCTTTAGCAAATTCTCAACCAATTTTAAAAGAAGAAAATGCTCCGATAATAAAAAAAGAAATTCACAACATAATCCAAACAAAACCGGTTGAAAATAAAGAAAATAAAAATATCACCACAACAGATACAAATAATTCAAATACAAACATACTAAACAGCAATGATTTTCTAAAAAGAATTGAAAAAAAACCTGAAATCGTTGAAGACATTATCATCGATGATGATAATGATGACTGGAGCGCTGTTCCAGCATTTCTACGCAGAAAAAAATAGTGTATAATAATTAAATGATTTATGATTTAATAATTATCGGGGGTGGTCCGGCTGGTGCAGGAGCGGCTGTTTATTCTGCGCGTAAAAGACTCAATACCCTATTTATAACTTCTGAATTCGGCGGACAAAGTGTCGTATCCGAGCAAATTTACAATTGGATAGGCACAGTTTCCATTTCAGGAAATGAACTTGCTCAAAGTTTCAAAAAACATGTATTGGCTAATTCCACAAATACAGATCCGAAATCCACACTCACAGTCAAAGAAGGCGCTCGTGTGAATTCTATAATCAAACAAGAAAACATTTTTAAAATAAAAACTGACACAAACGAAGAATTTGAAACAAAAACAATATTGATAGCCACAGGCAGTCAACGCAGAAAATTGGAAGCAAAAAATGCAGACAGATTGGAGCACAAAGGTCTCACATATTGCGCCACTTGCGACGGACCTCTCTTTGACGGAGCGGATGTCGTCGTAATAGGCGGAGGCAATGCCGGTTTTGAAAGCGCTTCTCAACTCCTCGCATACTGCAATTCTGTCACCATACTAAATCGCAGTGATAAATTTCGCGCAGATGAAATAACAGTTGAAAAAGTTTTACAAAATCCAAAAGTAAAAGCTGTAAAAAATGCCGAGATTTTAGAAATTTTAGGTGATAAATTCGTGGAAGGCATAGTCTACAAAGACACTCTGACAAATAAAAATATCACACTCAAAGTCACCGGTATATTCGTAGAAATAGGACAAATACCAAATACTGAATTTATCAAAGATATCGTGCCATTAGATGCCCTTGGACGCGTCAAAATTGACCCCTGGACACAAAAAACCGAAACTTCGGGGATTTGGTCTGCTGGTGATTGTACTAATATTTTATACCACCAAAACAACATAGCTACAGGCGACGCCGTGCGCGCCCTCGAAGACATATACGTCACCTTAAAGACAAAATAATTCTTGACTTAAAAATATAAAAATATAGAGTTAATACAGAGTAGCTTTTGCTATCTAGTAATTTGAAAATTTCACAATTTTAAATTTAGAGTTATGAGACAGTTAAAGATTACCCAAATGATCACAAGCAAAGAATCAGCATCTCTTGATAAATATCTTGCAGACATAAGCAAAATTGATTTATTAACAGCAGATGAAGAAATCGAGCTAGCTCAAAGAATAAAAGACGGAGATGAAGTCGCAGAAGAAAAGCTTACAAAAGCAAATCTTAGATTTGTTGTTACTGTAGCTAAACAATACCAATTCAAAGGACTCAGTCTTGGTGATTTAATCAATGAAGGAAATTTAGGATTAATCAAAGCCGTAAAACGTTTTGATGAAACACGTGGTTTTAAATTTATTTCTTATGCACTATGGTGGATTCGACAAAGTATCATAACGGCAATAAATGATACTGGTAGAATGGTCAGACTTCCAGCAAACAGAATTGGAGAATACAACAAAGTAATGAGAGTAAACGCTCAACTTGAACAGAAAATAGGAAAAGAGCCGACTTTTGAGGAATTGGCTGAGGCATTAAAAGACTCAGGTATCAATACTGAAAATGTCGAGGACATTCTAAACAGTTCAATAAAAACTTTTTCAATCGACACTCCATTTAATGAAACAGAAGAGACTAATTTTTTATCATTTTTGGAAAACACATCTTCACCAACACCAGATAAAAAATTAAACGACGAATCTCTTTGCCATGAAATAAATAATGTTTTAAAAACATTAACTGAACGTGAAGCTCAAATAATAAGAATGTATTTTGGCATAGAAACAGATCACACTATGACTCTAGAAGAAATTGGTGAAATGTACAATTTGACACGAGAGCGTGTCCGCCAAATAAAAGAAAAAGCTTTACGGCGTTTGCGTCATATCTCGAGGAGTAAAAAACTCAGAGATTATTTAGGTTAATTAAAAAGGTGGTCCCAAAAAGACCACTTTTTATTTTATCAAAAATATTATAAAATATAAGTATGAATCTTGAAAATGGGAGCAATTTTAATAAAGGACTTGAAAAACAAAGAATTCTTAGTGAAATAAAGAATAATCCTTATGAACCACTACAATTCATACTAGGAATCGAAAATGTAAAAAATGCAGAGGAGTTAATAGATAAACTATCATCTGTTGAAACTAATGCTGGTTTTGAAAAAGTTTTTTCAAAAATTAAGGGGTTAAATAATCTTAAAGATATTAAAGTTATTTTTAAATCAATAGATTACTTGGGTGATTTAAAAGAAGGAGAACTTTATCATTCAATGGCACAATACAATGCATCAAGAAAAACATTGCAAATAGATAGTACATATGCGAATGTTGCAGAAATTGGAGATTTCTATGCAACAATACTTCATGAACTCTTCCATCATGTTTTTAGAGGTGCAGATATTTCCTCAGGTGTAAATATGATTTATGCAATCACTGAAGTAAAAAATACTATCCACAAGTTACCAATACATAATAAGTATCGACATCTTTTTCAAACAGTATTAAATAATATTTCCAAAGAAGAAATTGATAATTATTATGGTTTAAGTTCGGTGGATGAATTTATTAGTGAATCATACTCAAACCCAAAATTTCAAAACTTTTTAAAATCAGTAAATTTAGAAAAAGATAAAAGTTTTAATAAAAAAGCAATTGATTTATTGCTTTCAGTGGTGACATTAAATGCACGTGTTATTTCACACAAAATATCTGAAAAAGACGCTTTCAGCGCATTCAAAAATATTGATTTAAATTCATTAGATTTATTAGAAAACTTTGAAGAAAACTTAAAATCTATAGAAAAGAAAGAGCAGTTTTTATAATATTCAAATGCTTAATTATATGCTTCTCGTACGAACGTTTCACTTTGTGAGCGTTCAGCAGATAGAACTAGTTTGATTCATTGCCATACAAGGTCGATTTGGCTAATTCTGATAAAGCAAAACGACTCTTCTTGTGCGTAAGTGAAAAATAACACACTGTAGTAGAAATATTCTTTATACTTTTTTAGGTGAACTTAATATCTCAAGACATCTTTCTAGAATTTCGGGATTGTTAACTATAACTATTTTAAGTTCTTTTCTCACTCTTGTCATGGCTTGAAAAAGCATCTTGTGTGGCAAGTGAGGGCCATTTGTTACTTGATGAGTTAGTTCGCCAGTTTCTTTATATGCAAATTTTTCTCCTACAATCACAACGACTTTATCGAATTCTTGTCCGATAACATCATGGGCATTTTTGGGAGTTTTGGAATTAATATTGTATGTCTGGTAAATTGAGTTTCCGTACAAAAGATTTGTATAACTTATGTACACCCATCCACAATCTTCAAGATTACTTACATAATCTTCAACACAATCAATTTTTTCAAAATTTTGTATTGTAATATTTTTATATTTTCTTTGAGATACATTATCTTTTTTATCAACAAATCTTTTAATAAAAGAAGATATTTCTGCATTACTTCTTATATTTTCAGTTAAATTAAAATGATTTTTTATCCCTTCAAATAACTCAGCCGCAGACCTGCTACCATACTTACCGTCCTGGTGACTTAATGTTTGTGTTTTATCATAACTAAATAAGTAATTGGACTTTTCTTTATTTTCCAAAATTACCTTCAATTGCTTCGAACGTATTCTTTGAGCTTCGTCAAAAATAATTAAATTGTATTTTTTACTAAATTTTTCTGCTGAAAAAAATTTTATCGGAATTAAATCTATTTCGTGTCTATCTCTCAACTTTTCATGTCCGTCACTTAATTTCCCACAATGTACTATTAGTACCTTTTTTTTAAGTGACATTTCTTTGACAATATCATATACAAGTAAAGTTTTTCCTGTTCCTGCTTTACCAGAGATAGCACAAGCACCATATTTATTATCCTCAATTATTTTGACGATAGACTCCTTAATTTCTTTTTGGTGGTTTGTCAAAAAATACTCACCTTTAATAAATCTATCAGTATTATTAAAGGGTGATACAAGAAATTCAGAAGGGTCAAATAGTGAATCTAAATTGACTTCCAGGGGAGGTTCTAATAGTAATATTCTTGACATATCTACCACGTCCAACTCCTCCAATTCTTTCTTCTCAGTAAGAATATAAAGCTTATCCTCATTCGATTGATATGCAATATTGTAAATATTATCTTTCTGGAGAGAACCAAGATAGTATCTGTTTTTAATTAATTGATTTTTAATACTTTCATTACTTGCGCCAGATTTTAATTCAATATTAATAATTGAATTTTCTGTGATTTTCAATAAATCAAACTCTTTGGATATCTGCGGTATTTTATATCCAATATAGTACCCATCAAAAATATTTGGAATTTGACACTCTCCAAATAACTTTCCTATGAATTTTAATAGATCTTCTTTTTCATTATCTTTAAGATTGACGTTTAGGTATTCTAAGTACTTATTAAATAAATCATCTGATAAATTATTTTTTGATTCTAATATTGATAATAGGTTTATAAAGTTCATAAATAAATATCAACACATCATATTCAAATTAGGCTATTTTTGTATGCTTCTCGAGCTAGCACGAATTGGTGACCCTATTGTATGGCTTTCAGAACTGGTAAACAAGCGAGAATATATAGCTTTAGCTGTAGAAAATCTCAATGCTCTTATGGTTTCAGCTTAATCGGCTTACCGATAAGTCGAGCAAATGAATGAGCGAGACGCTCGCCTTTATGAAAAATAAAGGCACCGTCGATGGAGAGTTCTTCTTTTAGGTCAAACATCAGGTTTTCAATTTTCTTCGTTATTCGCTTCAAATATCGTGGGTCGAGTTGAATTATTTGATTGACCTGCATAAATCCATTTTCGTGAATGTTGTTGTGGGTGTTGAAATGAGCAACTTGATTTGCTCTCGCTTGAACAAGCCCGTTCAACTCAGCTTTTAGCTTCTTTAGTCGAGCGAGGTATCGCTTGTGTTTCTTCGGGTCCGTAACGTGATTGACGAGAGTCGTGAGAGACGAGGTTCTGTCGTCCTTATCAATAAGGATATTCAGCATTATTATTGCGTCTCGTGAGTACACATCGAAAATTGAGACAATAATCGACATACTATTTTTTGAGACAGGCTCCACAAAATCATCTTTATGTTTACCTAGATACAAAAGCAAATCAGCGTGCTCGTAGAGACGGCTAGTGCAATCAAAAACATAGTCAGTGATGTTTCTGAGCTTTCTTTCCTCGTCTATTACTATTTTTGTTTTTTTCATATAGGTGTGGATTTACACGTCTATCAACCTTAAAAAGCAAGGCGAAGAAACCAACTATATTTCTTTTTTCATCCTCCGTCCAGTCACTATTTTTTCTGAGTTCTGATTGCTTCATTCGCTTTCATTTTCAAGCTCTCGGCTAGTACCGTCAGTAATAAGGACCCGATGTGGTCCAAGTCCTCCTCAGTCATATCGCTCGTGGCTTTGGGACCGATGTCATTTACGAGGACCTTTCTGAGGTCGTCCCGTGCGTTCTGTGAGAGCTCCATATAGTCACAATGTTCACAAGTTCACCAGATTTACTATTTACTAAAGAGCCGTACGAGTTCATCGAAGTTTTTGGCTGTATTTTTTTCGTAGTCTTCTTGCTGAACATATAATGCTTTGTAAACGACTCGACTTTGGCGTTCGTTCACATCCGCACACCACTTTTTCAATCGCTCGAACTTTATTTTATCGTCTTCCTCCTCTCTGCCTTTTGTTTCAACGATAAAGACCTCCTTATCATTTTTCTTCACGAAGAAATCGGGATAATACGTAGCGATGAAGCCATCGCTGTTCTTGTATTCAATACGAAGGGCGTTTGCCTCCTTGTTTTGGAAGTTTTTTGCGTATGAAATAATATCATCGCATTTTTCAAGAAAGGCAGAAAACTCAAGCTCAAGATTGCTGTCACCGACGATTTTGTTGAACACGGATTTGTGTGGAATAAGGAATGACTTGTCGTTTACCACGAAAGGTCGGGCATCGCTCACCTTGATGTAGTTCTTGATTTCGGTGTCTCCCTTGTCTTGCACCGTGAGTTCGTTAATAGCTTTTTTGAACTCATCTTTGATGAGCTTTATGTACTCAACTTCTGATAGATTACGAAGGACATTCAAGTCAGTGAGTTGCACGTTACTTTCAAACATATGATTTTCAACAAAGTCCTTCACTTTCCCGAACAAAATGTCGTAGCAACCGAACAATCGCATCTCACGCATAATTGCCTGAGCGAAGAAGCCGACAACGCTCTGATAGTTCGGCTCGATGTCGCCAGTGAGAATGGTCGTGTGATGAACCTCCTCAGCCACAACATCTTTGAAAACGATTTCTCGCTTTTCTTGCTCACTGAAAGTTTTTACTTTTGCTTTTTGATTACCGAAAGTCGATACATCTAAGTTTGCGAGATTTTTATACTCTCGCTGTATGCGTGCCGTCATTACTGGGATTTCAATATCCAGTTTTTCGATGTCCTTCGTTTCGTTTTCCTTGTCTACTTCGATAACCATTGGAGAAATCGGCTTTGAACCGCCACCCATAAGTCGCTTTTCAAGGAGCACACCTTCGCCTTTGATTGACTCAACGAAGTCCATAAACGCAGGGGTTCCAATGACACTGACGTACTCATCAATATCGTCCCTACCGAAATACATTCTTCGTAAACCTCGTCCGAGCGTCTGTTCTGGGAGGATTTTTGAGTCGGAAGCATAAGGACGCAATCCGACAATAGTGGTGACGTTCTTCACATCCCAACCTTCTTTGAGCATCATAACGGAGACGATAGCTTTGTACGGACTATCCCAACTGTCGATGTCATTTGCTTGTTTTCGGAGCTGTTCAAGTTCCTCTTTTTTCTTACCCGAAGTGCTCTCAGATATTTCTCCACTTTGATTTGTGTGAATGACAAGGACCGCCCCTTTCAAATCAGCAAAGCTCGTTTCCAAATACTCAGCAACCTCGTCACAGTTTTTTGTGTCGTCAGTCATTATGAAAAGCAGAGATTTCTTTCCAGTCGGCTCAAGCTGTACGTATGTTTTCTTCCATTCCTCAACACCAAGATTGATGTAATCTCTGTATTTTTCGCTGAAAAGCGTGCTCTGGTTCGGCTTCAATTTGCCACGACTCGCTTCGTCTGGGACGACTGGATTTTTGACTACTCGCTGGTGGATTGCCTCGACCAAAGGATAGTCTGAAATCGTCTGCACGAAAATGGACCCGTCTTTTTTCTTTGGTGTTGCTGTAACGTCCAGTTGCAGAGCAAGCCCACCACCTTTCTGTTTTAGTTTGTTGTCGATGTCACGGATAGATTTAAGCCACGCATTTTCTTCGTGAATGTGATGTGCTTCGTCGTTGATAACGATGAGTTCGTCGATGTCACGGATGACCATTCCCAAGTCCACCATCGAGTCGCTTGTTTTGGATACAGGCTTGTCACCAAGAAAGTATCCTGAACTATCTTCATCTTCAGCACTGAAATCCTGAACATCACTTTCAAAAACTCGATGGATGTTGGTGAGAAAGATGTTTCCTGTATCGGATACATTTCTGAGTTCGTCCTGAAGATGCAGAGTGACCTGAAAGTCATCCTGCCAATTCTGCCCCATATATCCGTTGTCAGGTAGCACAGGGTCCAAGAAAAATATCTTGTTTCCCTCAAAGTCATTTTTTATTCTCTCAAAAACGATAACGTTCGGAGCAATCAGTAAAAAGTTTTTTGCGAGGCGTGAGTCTGCTTCGTAAAGTTTATGGAAATAAGCCCACGCAATCACCAAACTCATCACTTTCGTTTTGCCCGCCCCTGTCGCCATTTTTATGACAAATCGGAGCCATTCTTCAGTAAACATTTGAGGACTGAGAACGCCCGTCGAATTGTAGCGTATCAAGTCGTACTTATCCTTCACTTTAGCGACCTCGTAGAGCCACACAACCGTCTCCAGAGCCTCTCTTTGCGAGAAGTAGTACCTGAATGGGTATGACGAGCCGTCCTTGTTGTAGAGGATGTGTTCTTCTTTGAACCACCACGTCAGAAGCGTCTTCGATGTCTCACTTGCTCCTTCGTAATTTTCGTCTCGCCATTCTTTCACTTTTTTACGGAGTTCAGCAACGAGAGGTGGAATAAGCTTTTCAAATCCTTTTTCTCGAAGGTCCTCGTCGGCAGGAAACCACCTGATTTCAGGATTGAGTATTGCGTATGGGTCCCGTGGAAAATCTTTGTGTAGTGCCATATGTTATATTTTCACGTCAATTACTCTGGTAGTGTCATTGCCGAAAATATCGACGACCTTTACCGCAACTTTGTATTCTCCTTTTTGTAATTCTTTTGGTGCAGACACAAACTCAAGATTTCGATTTTTCTTTGTTCGGAAGCTCTGCCACTCGTTGTCAAAAATATAGTCGCCCGTCCATACTTCTTTTTCAACATCGCCCTCCAATACTTTGATGATTTCTTTTCGATTGGCGAAGTCATAGTCCACCGCCCAGTAATCAATCCAGTCGCTCCATTTTTTCGTAAGGATTTCTCTTGAAACGATGTCAGTATCTTTGTCTTTTGTGACTTTTATAACCTGACCATTTTCAACAATCACTTTGGACCTACCACCTTTTAGTTCTTCGTCGATTGCACCAGTATCTTGATTGTAGAAAACAGAAAAATCTGTGAGCTCGATTGAGAGTTCTTTTATATTACCTCTACCTTGCGTTATCGGCTTCACGTTGATATATGCAACGTCATAGAAATTAACCTGACCTCGTTCAACTGCTCGCTTATCAAATACTTCACGGGGAATGATTTTGAATGCAACGTCAATACCGTCGTCTTTGTATTCTTCAAAGTTCATTCCCATTTCGTAATCGAAGCCGAGCACGTCGATTTTTGAAAGTCCTTTTTCTCGACACTCAGCCACAATTTCTTGAATGAACTTGGACGACACGGGCAGATTGATAGGACCGATGGCGACGAGTCGGTCACGCTTTTTACCGACAACGTTTATGAATGACTCGACGGGTTCAGCTTTATATGCGGACAAAATAAGATTTATAAAATCTCGTTCTTTTCTTTCTGCTTGTTTAATTTTCTCCTCAGCTCGTAAATTATCATTTGTTCCTAAGAAGCTCTCTCTTTCATATTTACCCACATTGAGTATCTCAAAAGCTCTGAAATCTTTTCCTTGTTTTTTAAGCTCACGTTGTACCCCAATCAATCGTTTGCGTGAAGTGTGTATTCCAAACTTACCCAAGTCCGAGCCGACCCATTTTCTGCCAAGTTTTTCTGAAACGGCAAGTGTCGTTCCTGAACCACAGAAAAAATCAGCGACTAGGTCACCTTCGTTAGTTGAAGTTTTTATTATTCTAGTAAGTAGCTCCTCAGGTTTCTGGGTCGGGTAACCTAGAAGCTCAGAGCCACTTTTTGTCATAAAAATATCACTCCATAAGTTTTGAACTGGTCTACCGAGGTATTCATCCAAGTACTGCTTTAAGCACGGGGTTCCTTCTTTTGTATAGTAAATCCGATTTTGTTTTTCAAGCTCGTCAATTCCGTCTTGGGTATATGTCCAGTGTCGTCCTTTTGAAGGAGTAAGCAAAACACCACGAAATATTCTTGCAGGTCCAGAGCCTTTTCCTGTCATAACGTTAGGATAAAAACGGCGACCATCGGGGTCTTGCATCGTAAATCTTTCTTTTATGTATTCCTCTGTGTACGGTTCAGTTTGTTGGTTGTAAATCCTTGAAGAAGATTTGCTGTAATAGAAAATTGTATCTGTGACAACACCATATTTTTTTCCATCATTGTGAGCACCAAATCTTTGCCAAACAATTTCGTTTTGAAAATTATCCTTACCAAAAACTTCATCCAAAATCAGTCTCATATAGCCGTTCACTCTCCAGTCGCAGTGGACATAGATACTCGCATCTTCTGCGAGTAAATCGTACATTATTTTCAAACGCTCATATATCATTGAAATAAAGCTATCAGCTCCTTTACCCCAAGTGTCTCTGTAAGCGATTTCTTCAATTACTGAAGGTTTCTTCGTGAAGTTTTCTCCTTCGTCGTCGTCACCAATCGTAATGTCCATAGAAAAATCAGCACCTACGTCAAAAGGCGGGTCGATGTAAATTAGCTTCAAGCCACCCTGTGCCTCGATTTCCTTTCGGAGAGGTCCATTTTTCAGAGACGAAAGAATGAGCTTATTGTCGCCCCAGATAAGCTTGTTGGTCCAGCCTGTTATTTGTTTTCCTGATGTATCAAAAAGTGTTCCACCATCGCCAAACTCTTTGCCTTCTCGTGGCTCATCAATTTGTTCAATGACTTGAAACGGCAGGACCACGTTCGTAACTTCGTTTGTTTTTCCATTCCAAACAAGCTCGACCTCACGGTCATCCTTAAAAAGTAAAAAGCGATATTTTTCTGGGAGGGGTTTTCCTGCCTCCAAGTATTTTATGATGTCTCGTTTTTCATTGTCGGAGATATAAAGAGAACCTCCTTTGGCTTTTTCAGCCGATTGTATTTTTTGCATAATTTGTGGTGGGTTTTTTATGCTTACGGAGAACAAAAAGCTCCCCGCTAAAGCTCGGTGGCTTTCGCCACCCGTACCAGTTTCCCAATACGACCCACCACAGGTAAGACTCTAACGAGGAGTTCTTTACTGTGGTGGGGGTTTTGTGCCGTGCCTCTGACGAGGGTTAGGCAAATTAAATTGTAATAATTATCTATGTTTTCATATTTTTTGTTCTAACATTTTCATAATAGCATCCTTGCGATATTTTCTATCTCGACGTGCTCCAAATCGGAGAGCGACGAGTATGCCTTTTTTGTCCCATTGTCGAAGCGTGTTCGGGTGACACTTCAAATAAGCTGAGGCTTCTTCCAAAGTTAAGAGTTCAGGTAAATCCTCTTTGTTTTTCGGCGATTTATGCGTTGATTTCATACCTAACATTTGCTACCATTATTATACACGACATTCACAACGTTCTCAATGGTTACAACGTGAATTAGGTAATGCAAATGTAAATAAATATGCGAAGATTTCTCGACGGAAAAGAAACCATACGTTTTGGTGCCAAAACAGCTCAAACTTTTGGGCTGGTTGATGTTGCCTCAAAAGCAAAGAACGCATATTACGATGCCGAGGTTGAAAAAATCGAAGAGGATGAAAAGCAAGTAAAACTCTATCTTAAAATTACCGACCATCAGAAAAAAGAGTTCAAAAAAGAAATCATTGTCTCAAAAGTAACACTGTCAAAGAAGGAAGCTACAATCGTTGGATGGTGCTACATTACCCTAATTGATGAAGATAAAAAATACCGAGAAAAAGCTAAAGAATATCTCGACTTGGCGATAAAGGATGACACTGGTAGTTTTTTTGATTTTAGTGACAAAAAAAAGCCACGGTCAGCTTTGCCGTATTGGCTTCTTTCCAAACATAATCTTTTTGAAAGCTCTGATATAGCCGTACACCGTCTCTATGATGCAATTGGTTGTGAGGATGTTTCGTCTGATTTTTTTTCTGAATTATTTAGGCACGAGAATGACAAGATAAGAAAAATAGATATTGCCAAAAAGGCGTTGAAATTATTTCCAAAAGACGGAGATGAGTACTTCATTGATTTTGTGGTGAATGACTTTCTTAAAAAAGGAAAGCTCAAAGAGGCACGAGCTTTTTTTGAGACAGCCGTGTCGAAAATACCGAAACAAAACTGGACCCACGGATACCCTCATTTGAAGGTCACAGTGATAAAACTTTTGACTGCTCAAAAAGACTTTCCGAGTGCAGAAAAAATACTTGGCACAACCATTTTTAATAAATCGACGGACAGTCTCCTTAAAGGAAGATTTTATTTTGAAAAAGGAGATTACGAAAAAGCCACACAGTATTTCAGAGACGCTATTGCTCTTACCATTCGTGACACGGACGATACGCAAGCGAGTTACTATTATCTCTTAGCTTGTTATGCAAAAACGAAAAATATCCCTGAAATAAAGGATATTATTGAAAGTGCAAAATTATGCCATCAGGAACTAAGGGTTGAGTATCCACTGGATTTTGATTACGCAGACTTAGCTGAAAAAACGCTCAAAAGTATTTTGAAACTTAAGGTTGATGAAATGCTGAAGACGAGAATAAAAGGACTATTGGCGTACATACAGGCTTCTACTTTGCCAACTCCTTATGATGATAAGCCAGTCCGAGCTCTGACAGTGTCAGAAAAGAAAACGCTCAAAGAGGCAGAGGGTACATTGAAGGAGGCGTTGGATTATTATCCTGACGATAAGATGTTTAATGCCACCTATTCAAATCTACTATATCTTAAAAAAGATTACGATAACTCCCTACGATACAAATTGCGTGCAATCGAAGGTGTTAGTAGTAGCCAGATATTCTTTTCTCTGCAAGTAAAAATGAGTGATGCCACCGATGGATTTCTCGATACATACACGAGCGTATTGGAAGATGCTGTGGATAATTACGGCGTTTCAGTCGAAGATTATATCGAATATCAATTTGCCGAAGACGTTGAAGCTCTGTATGAGAAAAAGAAGTTTCAATCTGTAAAAAGTCTCTATGAGTACGTCAAACCAAATATAAACAACCTCGCTTCTATCGGAGAGAACTTTGTTTACGGAAAGTCAGAAACAGGGCTTTTTGAACTCGCATACTCGTTGCGTGAATGCGGTGACGACAAGAATGCGAAGATAGTCTATGAGGCACATCTTGAGACACGCCCGAACTCGTCGTCGGCACTTAATAATCTTGCCATCATCTATGAAAAAGAAGGAGACATCGAAAAAGCAAAAGAGCTGATAAAAAAAGCCAAAGAAAACAGTACAAACGATGAGGTTGTTGAGAGAAACTATAATCGCATATTTTCTGATAAAGGCAAAAAAACCGAAACAAGCCAGTCAAAGCCACAAATACAGAAGCCAAAAATCGTTGCGGTCAAAACGCCCCAGACGATTGTTGAGAATGGAACAGGCTACTTCCTTTTGGATGGAGGAAAAATTGAAGTGGGTCCTGCAAAAAACATTCCTTTCAAGCTACTGGAAGCACTCTGTCCACTAGGACAAGCTAAAGCTATAAATGCCATTTTTAACACATCATCTTCGGACCGTTCTAAGTTCAAAACTGAGTCACTTAGCACAGCCCAAAAGCAAGATATTTTGCGTACACGCATCAAAGAACTACAAGAGACACTCCGAAAGAAGAAAGTAAGGGTTAGTCTTGTTTTTAATGAAAGAGATGAGGTTGTCTCTCTGAAATTAGCTAAAAAATAAGCGGGAGGAAAGAGGAATAATGTCCGCATATTAAGAGGAAAGCATTTTAAGCCTTTATTGATAAGGCTTTTTTGCTGTTCTTTTCCTCTACCTCGAAACGCATTGCCCTTGAAAAAGAGGATTTATTCTAATTGACCCTGAGGGCACGAAACCCTCGCATTAGTAAGAATAAATATATATGCGTATGAATAAACATACCCAGAGCGACAAGTTCAATACAGTGCCAGTGAAAGACAGTAGCGATTATCAGTACATTCCACTCGATGATTGGAAAAACTATTTTTATTCAACCGACTTCGACCTTTCGGTAACACTCATCTGCAAGGGACACCCCCTCGTCACGATTGATGCCGAGCGAGGCGGAAAATTGCTGTTCGTGTTCAATAGCAGTCCTGAATTGGGAGCCGTGGTCGATGGATACTGGTCCAACAAAATCACGGTCAGCCCTCTTGATTTTGCGAACGCTCGCAAGAACCTAAAGTCTCGCATTTTTGGTATGCGTAAGAATTACAAATAATCCTGCCACGCATATGAAAAATGAAAATGAAAACGAGAAACCAATTCTCAAAACTTCCATCGTTACCCCAGACGCATTGTATGAAATGGTATACGACGACACGGCACACAAAAGTTCGTTCGTAAAAATAAGCCGAGACGGGACCATTGAAAGCGACCTCGACGAGGTCCAACTTGATGGTAAAAGATACAAGCCACTTCCATCAACGTACAATCTTGTAGAAAAAGGAGTGATACTTTTCCCATCTCTTGCTACGGAATACGAGAACGAAGAAGAAATCCTGAAGGAAATCCAAGCCTTCATACACAAGTATCTCGACATATCTGAGGTATTCGAGCAGATAGCTACCTATTACGTGCTGTTCACGTGGATGTTCGATAAGTTCAACGAGGTCCCGTACTTGCGTGCTATTGGCGACTTTGGAAGCGGTAAATCTCGCTTTATACAGGCAATCGGTATCTTGTGCTACAAGCCCGTATTTACGGGAGGGGCGACAACGCCGAGCCCTATATTTCGCATCATAAACGAAGTGCACGGGACACTCATCATCGACGAGGCAGACTTCAAGTTTTCCGATATGACATCTGAAATCGTTAAGATTTTGAACACTGGATACCAAAAAGGAATGCCCGTTCTTCGCTCCGAGGGCAAAGGCACTTTCGAGGTCAAAGCATACGATGTCTTCTGTCCCAAAATTGTGGCAACACGTGAGACGTTCTCAGACAAGGCATTGGAGAGCAGATTTCTTGTTGAAGAAATGGGGGCTGGAAAATTGAGAGCTGACATCCCACGCACTCTTGGCGAAGATTTCTACAAAGAAGCAGAACGTATCCGAAATAAGCTCCTGATGTGGAGACTTAAAAATTACTTCGAGCCGATTGAACGCCGAGAGGAGCTCATTGACGGCATCCATCCACGTTTGAACCAGATTGTCATACCCCTGCTCTCAATCATCAAGGATGAGGCTATTAGAGAGCACCTGAAGTCATTTATCGTCAGATATAACACAGACCTCGTGGCTGACAGAGGGCTTTCTTGGGAAAGCGATATTGTCTTCTCCATTCTCAAACTTGAGCACCAAACAGGGCTCAGCGAAATCACCGTCAAACAGATTACGGACGAAGTGAACAGAGAAAGCGACTTGAGCGACGACACGCTTCAGGCACGCAAGGTTGGATGGTATCTCCGCACAAAATTACAGCTCAAACCTTACAAGACACGAAAAGGTTTTGTGCTCTCTTTCAAGGAAAATAGAAAGCGACTTGATATGTGGAAGGAGCGTTTTGGTATTACCGATGCTGACATCCGTGGCGAGCAAGTGAACGACGTGAACGTTGTGAACGATGCAGTCGATACAGACAGTAATCCATCCGACGAGCTCCCATTTTAACAATAAGTAAAACACAAATTATGAACCAAGAAATATCACCAAAACAGCTCGAAGCGAACCGTGAAAATGGTAAAAAGGGCGGAGTAAAAACAGACGAAGGAAAAGCTGTGAGCAAATACAACGCAATCAAACACGGTATTTTCAAGGAGTCTGTGACGGATTACGAGCAGAGCTTTTCACAAGACATTGCTGACCGTCTTAATGCTCAATTTCAACCAGTCGGCGTACTCGAAAAAATACTCGTGGACCGTATTGGTGTGTACTATCTGAAATTGTACAGAGTAGCAAAATCCGAAAAGGAGTATATGCAATCAATTCTTAACCCCAGACTGGTCGAGGTTCACGACACAATGATGGAGATTTCATTTACGGAAACCGTTGTCAAAAACGAGGGCTATACGCCAGTCGTTGGTCACGAGGCTGTCGATAAACTTTCCACCACCTATCTCCGCTATGAAATAGCGATTGAGAACAGACTTTACAAGGCACTGCACGAGCTTCAGCGACTGCAATCAGTGCGAAAGGGCGAAGCGGTAACGCCCCCGATTGCCGTTGATGTCGATATAAACGGAGACAACGAAAATGGGTTCGTTCTGTAAAAGTAAGTGCCGAAAATCGGAGATAACAGTGAGATTTCCTATTGATTTCGGCGTATAAAACTATGAGCAAATCTGAAGCAGACTGGTGCAAGAAAATAGAAATATGGTGGCTACTCCGTGACATCAAAAAATACGGGGGTTATAAACACACAACTGTCTCTTGGGGCGAGAACGGCTCAAGAGGAAGCGTCTCCGTGCAAGTCTCCATCTGGGACGACGAAAAATACGCACGCTTCATATACACCCAAACTGACAACGCCACGGGCGAAAAGAAGGACTTTGACTACAAGGTCCCAATCGTAGAAAGCCCGTGCCACTTTGGTGGTACACGACACTGGTTTATATGCACACTAAGCAAGAACGGTCAGTATTGCGGTCGCCGTGTCGGGGTCCTTTACAAGGATGGCGACTGGTTTGGATGCCGTCATTGCTACGAACTCACATACAGCTCACGCAAAGTGAACAAGAAATATCACCTTTACCCGTTGCTTCATACGATTGAACTCTACGATGAAATCGAGAAGCTCAGCCAAAAAGCAAAAAGACAGACATATCGAGGAGAGCCAACAAAAAAGCAGAAAAAAATCGAGCGTATGTACGGGGAGGTTTTTACAAATTACAAAATGTTCAAAATTGCTGAAAACAAACTGAACACACAAACAAAAGGTCGGAATAAATAAGAAGAAATGTTATTATGAATGAGCTACACACAGGTCAATATGATGCTCCAGAGTTTGAACCTAACGAGGGGCAACGTGGACTTTTGTGTAGCAACGAAGCATCATCACGTGGTCCCTCATTAAGCTCAAGCCCCGTCCTCTCAAAGGATACTCTCGACGCACTTGAAGAACTTGGCGACATACTCCGAGGTATTCACAAACGTATGGTTTCTGAAGGATACGAAATCGTGGATGGTGTTATCCGTAAAAAGGAAATCCCACAATGTATATGAAAAAGTCGAGTATAAAAACCGAAAAAGATTTGATAGCCGAAATACTCAGCGGTAAATACCGTGACCACTATTTGCTATACGGCAGAAAAAGCACCGATGAAGCTGACAATCAAAAGAACTCAATTTCATACCAAAAAACTGAAAATACTCGATACGCCTACAAAGAAAAACTTTTAATCGCACCAATCACAATCAAGGGCTTCTGTGCCGACGGTATCATTTCAGAAAAGCACTCTGGCTTCACGGAAGACAATGACGTGAGTATCACCGATGATGGATTGGTTCAATACCGCATCGACAGACCCAAGTTTCAAAAAATGCTTCAGTTTGTAAGCCAAGGCTATTTCAAAGGCGTTGTGTGTCTTTGTTGGGACCGTATCAGTCGTAATAAAGGCGACGACACGCTTGTTAGAAAGCTAATGCGTAAAGGCATTGATTTTCGTTTTGTCTATGCAAAATATGACAAGACTTCTTCGGGTGCTCTGCATATGGACATCGACGGTATGTTCTCACAGCATCACTCACGGGTTACGAGCGAGAAGGTCACTATCACCATACGAAACTCACGAGAAAAAGGCATTTGTACCTATCGTGCCCCAATCGGCTATCTCAACCTTGGCGAAATGGAACATAAGCCTTTTGACCCCGTACGTGCTCCTATAATCAAGCAGATGTTTGAAT
Organism: Candidatus Nomurabacteria bacterium; assembly: GCA_021413905.1. Classification (GTDB taxonomy): domain Bacteria; phylum Patescibacteriota; class Minisyncoccia; order Phycocordibacterales; family UBA9973; genus UBA9973. The sequence goes on along the minus strand of JAIOPO010000001.1, from coordinate 82,916 downwards.
ACTACGCTACGGGAGATTGGAGCCTCTCTGACTTGGCTCGCTTCGCCAAAGAGCAAGGTTTGGTTACTGTTCCAATGAGACGACGAAGAACAAAAGAAGAAATGCTGGCTGAAGAAGACGAGTTCGATGAAATTGAAAAAACGTCCAGACCTCTAACCGAAAACCACGTCAGCAGAATACTTACAAATCGCTTCTACACTGGAAGAACGCTCGACCCTGACGGTAACTATATTCACAGCAACAGCCACGAGGCTCTCGTTAGCGACGAGCTTTTTAGCGATGTTCAAGCCGTACTCAAAAAGAAGAAAGTCAGCGTTCACTATACGGAAAAACTCGACCAACCACTTCGAGGCATTGTACGTTGTGTACATTGTGAACGTGTCTATACTCCATACACCAAGAAAGGTATCCAGTATTTCAATGCACGATGCGTGAACGGATGCGAAAATACTTTCAAGAACTTCAATTTCAAGTTTATTGATGAGAAAATCGGCGGACTGATGAACGGTTTGTATTTTACCGACGAAGAAATCGAGCTTATGGACGCTCGTGTCGGTACAGACATCGCCCTGCTCGAAGAAAAGCGACAAAAAGGATTGGACCAACTCGAACGAAAGAAAAAAACCATTCGAGAAAATCTCGCATACATACGCTCAAACAAACTCTCACTCTTGAAGTCGGGCGTGTATTCACCAGAAGCACTCATCGAAGAAGAAACAAAACTTGAAGCAGAGCTTTCAGCACTCAAGAGCGACGAAGATATTTCTGACATCGCTATGCACGAAACAATGAAGGAGGTTCAAAAACTTTCAGAACTCATAAAAAACGTTATACCATATTACAATTTCGCAAAACCACACGAAAAGGAAAAAATCATCAGAGTTATCTTTTCAGAACTTTCTGTTTCTCAAAATACGTTGAATTATAAGTGCAAAAAAGGGTTTGAGTGCTTTGAAAACCGCTTTTCTGCTTTATGTGACCCTACAGAGAATCGAACTCTGATTACCGCCTTGAAAAGGCGATGTCCTAACCGTTAGACGATAGGGCCGAATATTTTTCAAAAATAATTCAAAACTTTAACTTAATTTCTCTCGCCTTTAAAGGCGATGTCCACTATATTCTAACTTGGTTAAAATATAGGGCCAGTAAATATATATTAACATGTATTTTTAAAAATGCAAAAAATTAATCGATTTTTGAAAGGGATATTTTTTTATTGCGAATAAATATTTTACCTAAAATAATGGATATAATAACTCCAATAAGAGTAATCAAAACAGCGTAGCCGAATTTACCACCGAGACTTTCGGAATTTGTAATAATGGTTTTATATAAATCTTTAAGTGTATACCCCGTAGTAGAATTTTTGCTAAAAATTTCACTACCGAGTATAATTTCTATCTATGGACATATCAGAAAAAATAAAAATAATTATATTGGCTGGTGGAAAAGGTAAAAGAATGCAAACTGAAATGCCGAAAGTTTTAGCGCCACTAAAAGGCAAACCCATGATTTCTCATCTTTTGGAATCCATAGAGAAAACAAATTTGTTTAAAAAGATAGGAATAATAGTAGGTTATAAAAAAGAAGAAGTCATCAAAGAACTTGGTGATAAATATGAATACATCACACAAGAAGAACAGCTCGGCACAGGGCACGCAGTAATGTGCGCAAAAGATTACATAGGAGATACAGAAAATGTATTGGTATTGTATGGAGACAGTCCTTTCATAAATACAAAAACAATAGAAAATATTGTAAATAAACATATTGAAAATCAAAATAAAATAACAATGGCGACAGTGCTCTTGCCTGATTTTAATGATTGGCGTTCTTTTTTTTATTCAAATTTTTCTCGTATTATACGTGATGAAAATGGAAAAATTGTAAAATCAGTTGAATTCAAAGATGCAAATGAAGATGAGAAAAAAATATTGGAAGTAAATCCATGTTACTTTTGTTTTAATTCAAAATGGATGTTTGAAAAATTACAAACATTGAAAAATGACAATGCTCAAAAAGAATATTATTTGACTGATTTGGTAAAAATAGCAATGAAAGATGGAGAAAAAATAGAATCAATAAATATAAATCCACATGAAGCACTAGCTGCAAATTCAAAAGAAGAACTTGAAATTTTAGAAAATTTTAAGTATAGTTAAAAAAGTTTGCGCGGTTAGCTCAGCTGGTTAGAGCGACCCCTTGACGTGGGGTAGGCCGGGGATTCGAATTCCTCACCGCGCACAATATTAATCAGAAGAATCTTCATTTTCCTCTTCAATAGAATCATCATTTTTGTCTTTTGATTTTTTCTCAAGTTTTATGGTATCTTTTTTTATTTTATTTTCTTTTTCAGGAATATAAGGGAAAACAGAGATAATTTTAAATTTTTCATATTCCCTATCATCTTGACGTTTACCTGTAGGATCTAATACAGGTTGAGAAATATGATTTTGATCTTCTGCTACTGTCCAAGGTAAAAAATGACCTGTATTATTATCAAGCTGACGATAAAGTAAAATCTCATCACCAGGCTGTTTAATTTCAGAAAAATTATAAATAATATCAAAAGCCCTAGGCGGAACACTATTCTCTAAAACAGGTAAAACAACTTTTAGTATGAAAGCTGGTGCACTTTCATGTAAAGATTTTTTTGTATTTTCAAATTTATTATTTTTGTCTATTTGTCCATGTAAAGCACTCGTTCCAGCAGTAGAAGCAAGAGCAACAAAAGCCACCTTGCGGGCAGTATCAACAATCTTCTTTTTCATATTTGGCCATTTTTCCATAACTCTTATATTATATAACATAAAAAAATATTTGTAAAAATATCAAAATCTGTTATTATAAATAGACTTTTTATGAAAATTTTAAGCATTGAAACAAGTTGCGACGACACAGGTATAGCAATACTGGAAACAAAAGGTGGAGAGAAAAATCTAACCTTTAAAGTATTAGCGGAAGGAATATCTTCACAAATAAAAATACACGCAGAATACGGCGGAGTCTTCCCTGCTTTAGCTAAACGTGAACACATAAAAAATTTGCCCATACTTTTAAATAAAGTATTGAAAAAAGGAAAATTAAAATCTCTTGAGGGAATAAATTTGATTGCTGTCACATATGGCCCTGGTCTTGAACCAGCACTTTGGACAGGAATTGTTTTTGCAAAAGAATTGGCAAAAAAATGTAACGTGCCATTGATGCCGGTGAATCACATGGAAGGACACATACTTTCAGTCTTTGGAAAAAATAAAGGTGAATTTAAAATACCTAAAACAAATTTCCCTATTTTGTCTCTATTGGTTTCCGGTGGACATACAGAATTAGTCCTTGCAAAAGATTGGATGAAATATAAAGTTATCGGGGAAACTTTAGACGATGCAGCAGGAGAAGCTTTTGATAAAGTTGCGCGAATGTTGGGGCTTCCTTATCCCGGCGGTCCGGAGATTTCAAGGTTAGCGGAATTGGGCAGGACTTTGCTTTTACAGCAAAGTCCTGCATTTACTCTTCCTCGCCCGATGATGTATTCAAAGAATTTTGATTTTTCTTTTTCCGGATTAAAAACTGCTGTGCTTTATTTAATAAGAAAAATCGGCACATTAGATGAAGAAATAAAAATGAAAATAGCTTTAGAATTTGAAAATGCAGTAGTAGAAACATTAATTCACAAAACAAAAAAAGCTTTAACATTGCACAAAGCTGGCACTTTGATAGTGGCTGGCGGAGTATCTGCTAATAAATATTTAAGAAAAGAAATAATGAAATTAAAAAAAGACAATCCAAAACTTGAAATACTTTTCCCGGAAAAAAAATTGTCGACAGATAATGCCATTATGATAGGTATAGTAAGCTATTTGAAATACATAAAAAACAATAAAAAAGTGCCAAATCCGGCAAAAATAAAAGCTGTAGGTAATTTGTCATTGTAAAATGAACAAAGTAGAAAATGCTTAAATTTTATGATATTATTCTAATATGTCTGAAACAAATGAAAAACTTTTAAAACCTTATAATCCACAAGAAACAGAATCAAAAATCTACAAACTATGGGAAGAAAGCGGTTTTTTTAATCCTGACAATCTTCCAAATGTAATAAAAGAATCGTTTACAATAATAATGCCTCCGCCAAATGTGACAGGAGTTTTACATATGGGACATGCTTTGATGCTCACAATTCAAGACATAATGATTCGCCAAAAAAGAATGCAAGGTTATAAAACTCTTTGGCTCCCGGGCACAGACCATGCAGCCATAGCCACTCAAGCACGAGTAGAAAAAGAAGTTCAAAAAAAAGAAGGAAAATCTCGTCATGATTTAGGACGAGAAGAAATGTTAAAAAGAATAAAAACTTATGCCCAAGAAAGTCACGACACCATCACCTCTCAGATACGCGTAATGGGTTCTTCTTGTGATTGGTCACGTGAAGCTTTTACTTTAGATGAAAAAAGAAATATTGCAGTTAACACAATGTTTAAAAAAATGTATGACGATGGACTCATTTATCGTGGAAATAGAATAATAAACTGGGATCCAAAAGGACAAACCACTATTTCTGATGATGAGATAGTTTATGAAGAAAGAACTTCAAAACTCTATACTTTTAAATATTCTAAAGATTTCCCTATTTCTATTTCAACAAGTCGTCCTGAAACAAAAGTCGGTGATGTGGCTGTAGCTGTACACCCAGAAGACACTCGCTATATCGAATTTATTGGAAAAGAATATGATTTGGAATTTTGTGGTGTATCACTTCATATAAAAATAATTGCGGACAAAGAAGTTGATCCAACTTTCGGTACCGGTGCACTCGGCGTCACCCCTGCGCATTCTATGATTGACTGGGAAATAGCTGACAGACATGAACTCTCTCGACCGCAAGTGATAAATGAATATTCCAAAATGACTGTTGGTGGAGAAAATCTACTTAATAAAAAAACAACAGAAGCTAGAGAAATTATAGTCGAATGGCTTCGCGAGCAAAATCTTTTAGAAAAAGAAGAAGAAATAAAACAAAATATTTCCACAGCTGAACGAACAGGAGGTATCATCGAACCCTTGCCAAAATTGCAATGGTTTATAAATGTAAATAAATCAATACCAGAACGAGGCAATAAAACATTAAAAGAATTAATGCGTGATCCGCTGGAAAAAGAAGAGATAAAAATAATACCGGAATATTTTTCAAAAACATATTTTCATTGGATAGATAATTTGCGAGATTGGTGTATATCCCGACAAATCTGGTACGGGCACAGAATTCCTGTTTGGTACCGTTCGACTTCGCTCACGGCAGGTAAAGAAGAAATTTATTGTGGAACAGAAGCTCCACAAGGTGAAGGTTGGAAACAAGATGAAGACACTCTTGATACTTGGTTTTCTTCAGGAATGTGGACTTTTTCTACACTTGGCTGGCCTGAAAAAACAAAAGACATGGAAACATATCATCCGACAGATGTGATTGAAACAGGATATGAGATTCTTTTCTTTTGGGTAGCGAGAATGATAATGATGAGTGAATACGCGCTTGGTGAAATACCTTTCAAAAATATTTATTTAAATGGAACAGTTCGTGACTCAAAAGGGCAAAAAATGTCTAAATCTTTAGGCAATGGTGTTGACCCGATTGAAATTTCACAAAAATACGGTTCTGATGCAGGACGTATGGCTCTCATTGTCGGCACAGCTCCAGGCACAGATAGTAAAGTAGATGAAAATAAAATAAAAGGCTATAAAAATTTTGCAAATAAAATTTGGAATATTACGAGATTTGTTTTAGATAATAATCCGTATGTCGGACAAATGGTTCCCCTATGTCAGACATATGGGGAAAATAAAATAGTAAACGAGTTTAATGATATTACAAAAGATATTACAAATGATATGGAAAATTATCGTTTTCATTTAGCATCAGAAAAAATTTATCACTATATATGGCACAAATTTGCAGATGAGCTAATCGAAGAAAGTAAGAAAGATAATGAAGAAGGACAGCAAATAAAAAAAATTCTTTTACCTATTTGGATTGATTGTATAAAAATCCTTCACCCATTTATGCCTTTCGTTACCGAAGAAATTTGGTCGATGATGCCTATTGAAAGTAAAAATCTTTTAATGATTGAAAAATGGCCAAATGTCTAGCGACCCTAAAATTTTAGGATTAGCTTTACTCGGAGGATTAATCCCCTCTATTTTTTGGCTTTGGTTTTGGCTTAGAGAAGACAAAGAAGATCCTGAACCAAAAATAATTTTAACAATTTCTTTTATCATGGGCATGATTGCTGTTATTTTTGTATTACCAATACAAGAATTTTTACAAACACATATAACATCACATCTATGGCAAGTGATAAGTTTCGCTAGCGTAGAAGAAATAATGAAATTATTGACAATCTTTGTAATACTATTCAACACAAGATATATAAACAAACCAATAGATTGGGCTATTTATATAATAACTGCAGCTTTAGGATTTGCTGCAATTGAAAATATTTTATTTTTAATAAAACCATTGTCTTTAAATCAATCAATCAACGGACTTATAACAAGTCAATTACGTTTTCTGGGATCAACTCTTTTACATACAGTTTCGAGCGGATTGATAGGTATATTTTTGGGTTTATCTTTTTATTTAAGTAAAAATTATAAAAAAATATATTTATTTTTTGGAATAATATTCGCAATTGCCTTGCATAGTACGTTTAATTTTTTTATAATGAATATAAGTGGAAAGGAATTCTTAAAAGTGTTTGCTTTCCTTTGGGTTACAACTATTATCAATCTCTTACTTTTTGAAAAATTAAGAAGAATGAGTGGAGAAAATTAAAATTAATTAAAATCGTTTCAAAAACGAAAAAATAAAAACATATGGAAAATAAAAAAAGAAGTTTTTTTGAAAGATTAACAGGCAGTATTCAAAACGAAGAAGAAGTATTTGAAGAACCTAAAAAAATTACAGTAAAAGGAGAAAAGAAAGAAAACTGGATGGAAGAAGAAAATGAAGAAGCTGAACTCACTATTGATGTATATCAAACTCCTAAAGATATCGTAGTGCAAACAATGGTTGCCGGAGTGAAACCAGAAGATTTAGAAATAACTATTGCACGTGATATGATCACTGTTCGTGGAAAAAGACACGAAACAAAAACGATAGACGAAGAAAATTATTTTGCAAAAGAATTATATTGGGGTACATTTTCAAGAACAATGCTACTACCTTGCGAAGTCGAACCAGAAGAAGCTGAAGCAGTAGAAAAACACGGACTCCTAACAATAACTATTCCTAAAATAGATAAAGAAAAGAAGAAAAATTTGAAAGTAAAATCTTCATAAGAAAACAAAAATCCCCATATGGGGATTTTTGTTTATGTGTGCCAAGGACCAGAGTTGAACTGGTGACATCTCCCTCTTCAGGGGAGCGCTCTACCAACTGAGCTACCTTGGCATATTAAATTTTCAAACAAAATATTTTATACCTTACTAACTGCGTATACCTACCAAAACAGCCACCTTGGCTAATTTGGAAAAATATTTTTAAATTGATTTATTGTCGCTCCAGAATCTTTTATAATTTTTTGCATTTGATCAACATAAGGTTGAATAAAATAAAAAGATCCGACGCCTAAACCAATTATTACAAACCAATACAAATAACGCATAATGGAAGCCCATCTTTGAGCACTACGCATTTTTCTAAGAATCTTATTGTTCTCAGAAACTATTGCATATGTCTCTTCTAACATTTTTTTTGACTCTGGGTCCATATTTTTATATTATCATAATCATACAAAAAAGCCAATAATTTGTGCCATCGACAGGAATCGAACCTGTATCAGCTCGTTAGGAGTGAGCTATTCTATCCATTGAACTACGACGGCAGTATTTTTATTCTCTCAATGAGAGACATAATCAGTTTAAAGTATTTTGAACTTTTTTCAACCCTTAGTCTACACATTCCATAAGGCAATTTACCTGTCTTTTTGCCTTTCAATACATTTACATTCTTAAAACATTCCATGGGTAACTGAATAGCATTTGACCAAAATTTAATAACATCTTTATGATTCAGGTCTTCGTAAATTCTAATAGAAGCTTTTATTTGAGAATTAACTATATCAAGTTCTTTTAAGCAAGATAAAAATACTCTAAGCATACTTGGGTCGCCATTTATTATATTAAGTTCACTTTTTGTTCCTTCACCCCAATACAACGAAGCCAAAATTAACAGTTTTTCTTTTTTTGAAATATTACTTATGAAACTTTCTGCTTCTAAACGTGCATTACTCCATTCTTTCAAAGACCTAATTCTACTACCTCCTTGTTTTTCTTTTAATAAATTTTTATATTGCGGAAGAATTTTTACTCCAAAAATATACTTTGAAACAATAGACTTACTCTTGCCTACTATTTTTGATATTTCCAAAATACTATGCCCTTTTGACCTAAGCATTTTTATTTCTTTAACTATATTTTCCGAAGTTGATATCCCCCGCATTACCTAATACTAACATAGAACCCTAAAATATACTAGGGAATAGTTCTAAGTTCTTTACATACCGAGCATATGTGCCACTGTAGGCTGATTAAAACCGACAGTTATTTGCCCATCAATAACTATAACAGGCACACCCATTTGTCCACTTTTATCAACCATCTCTTTTCTTTTTTCCAAATCTGTCGCTACATTGTATTCTGTATAAGATACATTATTTGCCTTAAAAAAATCTTTTGCTAAATTGCAAAAATGACAAGTCGGTGTTGAATAAATTTCTACGTTTTTCATAAATTTAAAAAATTAATTAATAATGAATTCATATTATACTACTTTTTCTTTTTGTTTGGAAATAATAATTTAAAAACAAAACTGTGTTTTATTGCATATATAAAATCATGAATATTACTATCCACACTAACAACATCTTTTTCGATTATTTTAGTAACATGGTCAATACTTTTTAATATTGATACAAAATAATAAAGAGCAATAATTACAAAAATAAAAATAAAACAAAAGCCTATCGAAGCTAAAAAGAAAAATATATCTGCGTGAATTAAAGTGTCCATAATATAATTATATCATATTTATTATTTAAACCAATTTTTAATAAAAGACAAAAAACCCTTATTTTTTAGATTTTTTTCAGTGCCAGGGTTTTGATCATCTACAACAATCACTAAATTCTCGCCTTGTTTTATCCATCCAAATTTTTCACGAATAGCCGACTCTTTTCCTTCAGATGTTTGAAGTTTTTGGATATCGGATGTTAATCTATCTTTCTCTTTCTTTAATTCCACTATTTTATCTTGTGCAAATTTTCTATTTTTAATTGTTTCTTGAGTTTTTAAAACAAAATGAATTATATTCCATATGAAAAATATTAAAAAAACACCAAATAATACTAAAACTGGTTTTGAATGCATTATATTTTCCCATTTATTTTTTCCTTGAAAATTTTTCATAATCTGATATTATAATAATACTATGATTTTCAATAAAAAACATCAAAAGAAAATACAAATAATTTGGTCAGTGGTTTGCGTGCTTATTATTATCAGTATGATACTGCTTTACTCTCCTATTTTTAGTTTAAAATAGTTTTGTAATAAATTGCCCCGCTTCGCATATGCGAAGCGGGGCAATTTATATTTTATTTATCTCCAGCACGCATCATCTTCAAGAATACATCTTGAGGAATATTTACACGTCCACGTTCTTTCATTTTTTTCTTTCCTTTTTTTTGTTTCTCGCGCAATTTCATTTTTCGAGTAATATCTCCACCATACATATGTTGAGTCACATCTTTTTTAAAAGCCTGCAATGTCCTAGAAGAAATAATTCTACCAAGAGCTTTACCTTGTATTTTTGTAGTAAACATTTGTTTTGGTAAAACACTGTGCAATTTTTCAACCGCATTTTCAGCTTCTTCCTCTACTCTTCTTTTAGAAATAACTCTTGAAAAAGCTGGTACAACTTCATCAGCAATCAATATATCCATACGTGTAACATTTGCTTCACGCATCTCACCTATCTCATAAGAAATAGAAGCATAACCCGAAGACGCACTTTTTAATTCATCAAAAAAATTACGCATAAGTTCACGAAGTGGCATTTTAAGTGACAAAGAAGAACGATTATCTCCGAAATTTTCTGTCTCACCTATTTCTGCTTCATGGTCAAAAAGAAGTTGCATAATATTACCTATATAAGTAGAAGGTGTTATTATTTTTACAGAAACCCAAGGTTCAAATACTGTTTGAATATTGCCGTCGTCTGGAAAAAAATATGGGGAATAAACCTTTACTCTTTTGCCAGCTTGCCCTGAGTCTGCCGAAGAGTTTTTCATTAAAACTTCATAAGTAATAGATGGAGTTGTGATTACTAATTCCAAATCAAATTCTCTTTTCAATCTTTCTGTAATTATTTCCAAATGAAGCATACCTAAAAATCCACAACGAAAACCTCTACCCAAAGAACCCGAAGACTCTTCTTCGTAAGAAAAAGCAGAATCAGATAAACGAAGTTTACCCAGAGCTGCTTTTAAATCCGCAAAATCATCTGCATCTTCTGGAAAAATAGAAGCCCAAACCACAGGACGCGGACGTTCATAACCATCAAGCGCTATTAGTGGATTTTTCAAAAATGTAATAGTATCTCCGACACTTGCTATACCAGGTTGTTTAATACCAGTCACAATATATCCAATTTCTCCCACAGACAAAGAACTGCACGCTTTTTCTTCTGGAGAAAAAATACCAACTTCAAGAGGAATAAATTTTTCTTGTGAAGCGGAGAAAATCAAACTTTCACCTTTAGAAACTACACCGTCTAGTAAACGAACATAAACTGTCACACCACGATGATTGGAATATTTAAAATCAAAAACAAGTGCTCGTAAATCTGTTTGATTTTTATAAGTCTCTTTAGGAGGTGGGACGCGTTTTATAACCGCCTTCAATAATTCATCCACGCCTTCTCCTGTACGCCCAGAAACCAAAAGTATTTCATCTGGATCACAATCCAATAAAGTCATGACTTCTTCTTTTACATCTTCAACACGAGCTAAAGGTGAATCTATTTTTGACAGAACAGGAATTATCTTAAGACCACTTTCACGAGCCATATTTAAAGTAGTTAATGTTTGTGCTTGCACGCCTTGAGTTGAATCCACAAGCAAGATAGATCCTTCTACCGCTTTTAAAGCACGTGACACCTCATAAGAAAAATCTATGTGTCCAGGAGTATCTATCAAATTCAAAACATAAGGAATATTTTCTAATTTATATTCCATTCTCACGGGTTGCATTTTAATTGTTATTCCACGCTCACGTTCAAGTTCCATATTATCGAGCACCTGATCTTTCATTTTACGCGTCTCAATAGTATGTGTAATTTCAAGCATTCTATCAGCCAAGGTGCTTTTACCATGGTCAATATGAGCGATAATACTGAAGTTTCTAATATATTTTAAATCCATTATTGTTATATTAACAGAAAAACATTATTTTTCAAAGATTAAATAAAATATGCTATTATATCTTTAATGAAAAAAGGTTTCATACATTTACATACGCATTCACACTATTCCCTACTTGACGGACTTTCAAAAGTAGAAGATATGGTCCGTATTGCAAAAGAACACAATATGCCAGCAATGGCCATAACTGATCATGGCAATATGTACGGTACGATAGAATTTTACAAAGAATGCAAAAAGGCCAGAATAAAACCAATAATCGGTTGTGAAGTTTATGTAGCTGAAAGAAAACTAACAGACAAAGAACCAGGCATAGACAACAAACGTTACCACTTGATACTACTTGCAAAAAACCTAAAAGGTTATAAAAATTTAATGCGTATTGTTTCTATAGCAAATCTTGAAGGATATTATTACAAACCTCGCGTAGATGAAGAATTATTAAAAAAATACAGTGAAGGAATAATCGCTTTGTCTGGTTGTATGGGTGGAAAATTATCCCGTGCGATACTCGCTGGCAATATGGAAAAAGCTGAAGCCATAATAAAAGAGCATCAAGATATTTTTGGCAAGGAAAATTATTTTTTAGAAATTCAATCTCATCCACATATCGAAAGAGATGCGGAATTACGTGGTAAAATTATTGAATTAGGAAAAAAATTCAACATACCTACAGTTGCCACTCAAGACTCGCACTATCCTTGCAAAGATGATCATAAAGCGCACCATACACTACTGCAAGTAAATACCGGTACAGATGGAAAAGATTCCAGTAAATTTGAATTTTCCGATGATGATTTTTCTTTAATAGATGAAAAAACAGCAAAAGAATATTTCAAAGATTCAGTAGAATCAGTCGACAATACAATGATAGTCGCAGATATGTGTGAAGATTATGAAATAGAACTCGGTGTGGCGTATTTCCCGGAATTTAAAATTGAAAATGACCGCAACCCAAACGAAGTTTTAAAAGAACTTGCTTATGCAGGTTTTGAATTTAGAAAATTACCACAAAACAAAGACTATCTGGATAGACTAGAATATGAATTAGATATTATAAAACAAAAAGGTTATGCTACATATTTTCTTGTAGTTGGAGATTTGTTGCGTTTTGCACGTGAAAATAAAATTTTAACAAATATTCGAGGATCGGTAGCAGGATCTTTGACCACATATCTTTTAGGAATTACGAATGTAGATCCGTTGGTTTACAAATTGCCATTCGAAAGATTTCTAAATCCAGAACGTCCATCATTGCCTGATATCGATATGGATTTCGCTGATAACAGACGTGATGAAATGATAGCTTATACTAAAAAGAAATATGGAGAAGACAGAGTGGCTCAAATAGGAACATTTGGAACAATGATGGCAAAAGGTTCTGTGCGTGATGTAGCTCGAGCACTCGGCCATGAATATGCCATAGGTGACAGAATCTCCAGCATGATACCGATGGGCTCACAAGGTTTTCCAATGACCATAGATCATGCAATGGAAATAGTCCCAGAACTAGCAAAAGCATACAAAACAGAACCTATCACCAAAGAGATAATAGATCTTGCAAAAAAAATGGAAGGTTGTGTACGTCATGTATCTGTGCATGCAGCTGGTATAGTTATCGCACCAAAACCTTTATATGAATTTACTCCAATACAATACGATCCAAAAGGAGGAGACGTTATTACTCAATATGACATGTATCAAATTGAAGATGTTGGATTGCCTAAATTCGACTTTTTAGGAATTAGAAATTTATCCATATTAGCTGATGCTGTCGACCTTGTAAAAAAAATTAGAAACATTGACATCGACATAGAAAATATAAATATTGCAGATAAAAAAACTTTTGAACTACTAGCAAGAGGAGAAACAATGGGACTTTTTCAATTAAATGGTGGAGGAATGACAGCTTATTTAAAACAACTTAAACCGACAACGATACACGACATAAACGCAATGGTTGCCCTTTATCGTCCTGGACCAATACAATTCATTCCTCTCTACATAGAAAGAAAACATAATCCGCGTTTAGTAAAATATTTAGATCCAGCACTTGAACCAATATTAAAACAAACACACGGCGTGCTCGTTTACCAAGACGATTTACTTTTAATTTCCATAAATATCGCAGGATATTCTTGGGGAGAAGCCGATAAATTTCGTAAAGCTGTCGGTAAAAAAATTCCAGAAGAAATGGAAAAACAAAAAGAAAGATTTATCACTGGTTGTGTAGAACATAGTAAATGGCCACTAAAAAAAGCTCAAGAACTCTGGAGTCAGATAGAACCCTTTGCGGCTTATGGTTTCAACAAAGCTCATTCAGCGAGTTATGGTAGAGTAGCATATCAAACAGCTTACATGAAAGCCAATTTCCCTGTAGAATACATGTCTGCAATTTTAACTGCAGAATCTGGAGATGTGGAAAAAATCGCCGAGATAGTACACGAATGTGAAAATATGAAAATAAAAGTTCTACCTCCGCATATAAATGAAAGCTTTAAAGGCTTTACTTGTATTGATGACAATACTATACGCTTTGGACTTTATACAATAAAAAATTTCGGTTCTGATATAGGTGATGCAATTATCGAAGAAAGAAAAAAAGGTAAATTTAAAAATATTTCTGATTTCTTGGACAGGGTAAAACATAAAAATGTTAACAAAAAATCAATGGAAGCTCTGATAAAATCAGGAAGCTTGGACGAATTTGGTGAACGTGGAACACTTATGGCAAATTTAGAAAATATGCTTGAATACAACAAAGAAAGTGGAAGACAATCCGCAAATCAGGTTTCACTTTTTGGAGGACTTTCAGGTGACAGTATGCCGATATTCAAATTACAACCCGCTCCAGATGTTGCAAAAGAAACAAAACTAATTTGGGAAAAAGAATTATTAGGACTTTATATTTCCGGACATCCTCTCGACAGAATTCGTGAAAAACTAGAAAAAAGAGAAATAAATATAAAAAAAATAAAAGAACAACTTACCAATGGCTACCCTGTCACAATAGCTGGCATTATTGAAACAGTACGTAATGTTACAACAAAGAAAAACCAACAAATGGCATTTATCCGTATTGCGGATTTTTCTGGATCAATAGAAGCTGTTATTTTTCCTAAACTTTTTAAAGAAATATCTGAATTAGTACAAGTAGAAAAATGCATAGCTCTAACCGGCAAAATAACAATACGAAATGATGAAAAAAGTATCGCTATTGATAATATGAAAGAAATATAAAATAAAATTGCCATGACTCTATTGAGCCATGGCAAAAATGAAATTATTATCCCCTTTATTTTCTTGTAAAAACTTTTTGATTGTCTTCCTTTTTTAAAATTTGAAAAAGCATCATACCAAAACAAAAAATAAGAAGAGAACCAAAAAGAAGAGTAATGATCGAAATATTCCCCACATCTTTTATTGTACCTTTTTCAACATAAGCCTCTTGTGCTTTTAAAGAAGAAAAAGTAATAAAAGGTATTACAGCGAACATTGCTTTAAAAAACTTAATTTTAAACAACTCACTTCTTAATGACCAATTGTTAAAAATTAAAAAGCTCCACATAATAAATGCAATTAAAACAATTGAGATTTTTGTTAGATAATCCCAATTATTTAAAAACTCATCACGCGAATTACTGAATACATAAAACCAACCCACATGAATGCACAAAAAAAGCCAAACTGTACACAACATTATAAAAGGAATAGCTATTGTACTATTTTTTAAAGTATTTTTAAAAAAAACAGGAGGTTCAATTCTGCCAATTAGCACAAGCAAGGACCAAAAACCTAAAAACGTGCTAATTAAATTTACACTTAATTGCACCAAGGTAATACCGATTTCTCCTTGAATTTTGTTAAACAAAATCAAAGAAAACAATACGACAAAAGAACTTTTAAAAAAGTTCGAGAAATTAATTTTTGTCTTCATGATACTGAATTTTTAAGTTTAAAATTTTTCAAACCTACTATTTTTTTACTCTAAAAGTAAGGGTATTCGGCTTCTCCCTCTGTTATTTGAAACAACGATTAATTTCATTGATTCTTAAACAGAGAGAAAAACCTTTTTTAAAGAACTATCAACTTAATATAATATATTAAAAATATAAAGATAAATCAAATGCTAAAAAACCTTACAAACAAAAGCTTTTCCATATGTCAGACATATGGGGGAAAACTGAGCCAGTCAAAAATTTCATCATTAAAATCTTTAATATCAAGAAAATACTTTGGAAAATCAGACTTTTGCAATATAGTACTTTCTTTACGTTCTTCTTCTGAGGCATAATCCAAATAACTACCCCATTTATAAGTATTCAAAAAATCCACAGCTTTCTTTTTATCAATACCTTTTGTCCGCCAATTATGATCAATAATTTTTACCGGATTCAAATGTATGTAAGCAAAAATATATTTTGACTGAGTATCTTGCGACATCATCACAGATTTAAAAGTACCTTCAAAAAGTCCGCCAGTTCTATTGTATTTTGCATTAAAATATTTTGAATATGCGGTGGAAAGTTTGCGCATGAATTCTGAAATATTATTCTTTTTCCAATTGTCAGATTTATGAGAACGATTTGGATTGATTGTTAAATAAATATGAAAATGATTTGGCATTAAAACCCAAGCACCAATAGATACCAAAGTCTCTCCCCGATCAAAATCAAAAGAATCAATATTTGGAGAAACAATATTATCTCGAAAATTAAAATTACGATGAGTATTACACACAAAAAGACATTTCACAAAATGCTCGTAATCAGCTTTGTCTAAAAATATATTTTGTTTACTGTTACCCCGATTGTAGACGTGATAATATTCACCGTCCACAAGCGCCTCTTTTCTATATGACATAAATGTATTATATCATACAAACAAAAGTTTTTCCATATGTCAGACATATGGGATTAATTGTACAAGCTCATTGCCTTGTCTTTGCCTTCGGTGAAAATTGTCTCCACTGCTTCGGCTATTTTCTTTGAAAGTTTTTTTATTTCGTCGAGTTCTGGTTTTTTGAATTCTCCAAGCAAAAATTTTAACACTGCGTCTTCTCCTTTTGGTTTTTTTAATTTGCCTGTCGGTGTCGCAGGACAAATACCCACACGTATACGTAAAAATTCTTGAGATTTTAATGATTTAATAATTGAACCCACACCATTATGTCCACCAGAGGACCTATTGAAAGAAATTTTAATTTTTCCGATTGGCAAATCAATGTCATCATAAATAACTACGAGATTTTCCAAATCTTTTTTTGTTTTTATGAAAGGCGCGACTGCCTTACCGGAATTATTCATAAAATTATCTGGTGTGATAAATTTTATCTTTATATCAGATAACTTTTTTTCAATAATTTCAACCACAATACGACCTGCATTGTGTCTTGTATTTTCATATTCTTTTCCAGGATTTCCCAAACCAACAACTATTTTCATAAATAAATTATAACATCAAATATCTTTATAAAGCAATTATTACCAGAAAACATATTTGTATTTTATGTCAAGCTTGTTTTGTGATAGAATGTGTAAATGGAAAATAAACAAGAAGAAAATAAAAAACAAACTGGTTGGCAAAACTTTTGGGAATTATTACGCTTTGCACTAATAGCAATAGCGATAGTTATACCCATAAGAATATTTATAGCTCAACCATTTGTAGTATCCGGCTCTTCTATGTTCCCCACTTTTCATGACGGACAATATTTAATTGTAGATGAGATTTCTTTTTATTTAAATAATCCAAAAAGAGATGATGTTGTAATTTTTAGATATCCAAATGACACAAAAAAATTCTTTATAAAAAGAGTTATAGGTCTACCAAATGAAACTGTAAATATTTCTGGTAACGAAGTAACGATCATAAACAAAGAACACCCTGAAGGATTCAAATTGGATCAACCTTTTGTAGAAAATAAAAGTAATGATGACATACATGCAGAATTAGGAAACGATGAATATTTTGTAATGGGAGACAACAGGACAGGAAGTTATGATTCACGTGCTTGGGGTCCTGTACCAAGACATCTAATGATAGGTAGAGCATTTTTAAGACTTCTTCCAATAAATAAAATAAACATATTACCAGGTAAATATAATCAAAATGAATAATACAAAAAAAACAAAAACAGCAATAAAAGATATGACTTCACCAAAAGGAATGCGTGATATCATGAACGAAGAATATTACAATTTTCAAGGTTTTTTTGAGAAAGCTCAAGAAGTCTGCATATACTATGGTTTCAAACCAATAGAAACACCAGTTTTAGAAAATGAAGAAATCTTTACTACTGGCATAGGAGAAGGCACAGACATAATAGATAAAGAAATTTATACACTTAAAACAAAAGGTGGTGATCATCTTGCATTACGTCCTGAACACACTGCTCCACTTATGCGTGCATATATAGAACATGGAATGCAAAACATGCCTCAACCTGTGATGTTTTATCAATATGGTTCTTCATTTAGACATGATAAACCTCAACGCGGTCGATATCGACAATTCTATCAATTTGACTTAGATATTTTAGGCAGTGAAAAAAGTATCATGGACGCTCTTGTAATAAAAGCAGGCATGAGTATCTTAGAAGAAGCCGGTGCAGAAAATCTTTCTATTGATATAAATTCAATTGGAGATAAAGAATGCCGAAATGGGTATATCAAAGAATTAACCAATTACTACAAAAAACATTTAAATCAATTACCGGCAATAGATCGTGAAAGATTAAAAACAAATCCTTTGCGTATACTTGACTCAAAAGAAGAAAAAACAAAAGAAATAAACGAACATGCTCCTGATGCTGTGTCTTTCCTTTGTCCTTCTTGTAAAAAACATTTCAAAGAAGTTTTGGAATATCTTGAAGAAATGGGCATACAATACAACATAAATAAAAATCTGGTACGTGGTTTGTCTTATTACACTCGAACAGTTTTTGAAGTTATCGAGCAAAACGGTTCAGAAGATGGCACTCCTTTGACTATCGCCGGAGGAGGTCGTTATGATTATTTAGGTAAACAACTTGGCAGTAAAAAAGATGTCCCTGCTGTTGGTTTTTCTATTGGTGTAGATCGTATAGTATCTGCTCCTTGGTATAAAAAACTTGCCCCACGTATAATCAAAAAACCAAAAATATATTTTATTCAACTTGGCGGTGAAGCCAAATTGAAAAGTCTAAATGTTATAGAAATTTTAAGAAAAGCTCATATACCTATGGCTCAATCTTTATCTAAAGACAATCTAGGTTCTCAACTTGCTATTGCCGAAAAATTACAAGTTCCATACGCACTTATCTTTGGACAAAAAGAAGCATTAGAAAATTCTGTTATTGTACGCAATATGTCCAACAGATCTCAAGATACAGTCAAATTAACAAAACTTTTGGAATATTTAAAAGAAATTAAATAAAAACAATGATTGAGATTGTTCAAAAAGGAAACAATGTTCTAAGTACGGTAGCAAAAGAGGTACCGATTGCAGATATTGGTAAACCAAAGCTTAAAAAAATTCTTAAGGACATGAAAGATGCTCTAGATAGTCAAGGTGACGGAGTAGCTATTGCTGCTCCGCAGATTGGCGTATCATTACGTATTTTCGTAGTGGCAGGAAAAGTATTTGATAAAAATTTTCTAGAAAACACACCTTCATTAGACATCCCACAAAACAAAAAAGATGATCTCTCTCATTTGGTATTCATAAATCCTAAAATATCAAAATTATCAAAAGAAAAAAAATGGGTCCCAGAAGGTTGCTTGTCTGTGCGTTGGCTTTATGGAGAAACTCACAGATCTAAAAAGGCTACAGTTACAGCTTATGATGAAAATGGTAAGAAATTTACTCGTGGAGGTAGCGGTCTTTTGGCACAAATTTTCCAACACGAGACAGATCACCTAAATGGTATTCTTTTCGTTGATCATGCAAAAAATTTAAAAGAAGAACATCCCCACCTTCAGTAAACTTTCAGTAGCAAAACAATTATGCAAAAAGAAAATAATAAATTAAATTTCGTATTTTTTGGTACACCAGATGTAGCATCTGAGACACTTGAAATTTTAAAACAAAATGGCTATTTGCCTTCTCTGATAATCACATCTCCTGATAAACCACAAGGAAGAAAAATGATTGTCACTCCTCCACCGGTAAAAACTTGGGCAATAGAAAACAATATTCCATATATTCAACCAGATAAAATAACCAAAGAAGAAATTAATATAAATGAACAAAATATTCAATTTTTCTTGGTTGTAGCTTATGGAAAAATTTTACCGGAGGAAATAATAAATATGCCAAAATTAGGTTCAATTAATATACATTACTCATTACTACCTAAATACAGAGGAGCATCCCCCGTCGAATCCGCGATTTTAAATGAAGAAAATGAGACAGGTGTAAGTATACAAAAAATGGTTTACAAGATGGACGCCGGAGATATATTGGCACAAGAAAAAACTGAAATATATCCGGATGAAAATGCTCCCAAGCTCCGAAAAAGATTGATTGAAATCGGTAGTAAATTATTGGTAAAAATATTACCTGATTTCATAGATGAAAAAATAAAATCAGAAAAACAAGACGAAAATCTTGTCACACATTGTAAAAAAATAAAAAAAGAAGACGGTCTGGTTGATTTAGAATCTGAATCTTCAAATATTTTATATAATAAATTTCGAGCATATTATGGTTGGCCAAGAATTTTCTTTTTCAAAGAAAACAAAAGAATGATCATAACCGATGCGAGTTTAATAGATAATAATTTTGTTATAAAAAGTATTTTACCAGAAGGTAAAAAAGAAATAGATTATAGTATTTACAAAAAAACAAACTTGTTAAAATATTAAAAATAATACATACTGTACAAAGAATTTTAAAGGAGGTATTTTGAAAAGTAGAATTTTGTATTTTTTAAAAAAAATACGCAATTATCTGAGTATTGAAATAATGATTGGTGTAATATTACGAACGATAAACACCGTCATTACCACATTCATGGTATTGCACAAAAATAATTTTTGGTTGATTGTGTCACTTATGTCTGTTTTTTCTTTCTTTTTGACTTTATTTTTCTTATTGATTTACGATTACAAAAAAGCTGATTGGCTTGGAATCGAAAAAGATAAAGAGATTATTAAAAGAGCAAAAAAACTACACAGTGACAACAAAGAGACGAGAAAATTTACTGTTTTTGTAAAAACAGCATTAAGGCAAATCAAAATATTTTTATTAGGTCCCAGAGTTGTAATACTTTATTACAGAAAAGGTATCAATACTCATGATGGCATTCCTAATATCTTTACGTTGTTTCTTGTCTTAATAAGTTCTTTTTTGTCGAACATAATCTGGGTAACAATCATTAAAACTATTTTAATCATTGTTAAATAAAAAAGCTCTGACGTAAACACGCCAGAGCTTTTAATTTTTACATCCCAAAATCAAAACAAATGAAGTGATTTCAAAGGATAATTCTGATGTATTTCCAATACCTTTTTAAAGGTATTCTGATAATCTTCTTGTTCAGAAAACCTCAAAGAAGGAATATTTTTCATCAATTTTTTATGTGCCCTTTGGTCAAATTTTCCACCCACTAATTGTAGTGGTGTTTTTTTATTTAAACCAATTAGAAAAAAATTAATTGCGCGTTGGAAATTATCAGTAACTTCGGAAAAACAAATATCATTGATAATATCAGAAAATTCTTTATTTTCAGATATTTGCTTTTTAACAATTTCAAAAAAAATCCACTCGAGACGCAACCCTTTTATTCTGATTGCTAATTCTTTTTTAATTTCATCCTCCAATTTATTATATTGGTAACTAGGACTAATTAACAATTTGACATCTATGCCACTTTCGTAAACATAAATATCATAAGGTGATGACAAATTCTTTCTTTGATTAAAAACAAAATCCAAAAATCTTTTTTTTGTATCTATTGGAAATGTTCTAAAAACCAAAGCATTATCAGCTCTTGATACATTTAGTTTATCAAAAGAAATGATGACTTTCTCAAATTCCAAAATATTAAAAATTTCATAGACATCTTTTTCCAAATCACGTCTATTAAACTCATTAATATTACTGGAATTATTTTTGTTAAAATTTTCCATGTTTTGTGCTTTGTCTAATTTCACTTTACACTAAAAATGTAAAAAGTAAAGTCAAATCAAAAAAACCCAACTAATGGGTTTTTTTGACAAAATATATTTAAATATTAACCTCTTTTCTTTCCAGTAGATTTGCTAGCGAGCATTGTTTTCTTGGTAGCAAGTCTCTTTTTTGTTTTATGAGAACGTCTTGATTTTGGTCTAATACTTAGTGTTGTTCCTCTTTTTGCCATTTTATTTTAAAATTATTTGATAATATTGATACATATGTATTATAGCTTTATATCTTTAAAAAAACAAATTCTTTAAATTTTGCAAGATCCTCTTTAGACTCTAATAAGTAATTTCTATATTATTTATCATATTTTACTCATTATAGGTATTAACTTTCACAAAAACAGCAATACAAACACAAAACGCCGCTTTCGGCGACGTTTGTACTACTTGGCTCGAATGGAAGTATACTCTACGAACAACCAAATGGGAAGAGATTTTTCCTTATCCGTCTGTTTCTTTGCAACAAATGAAGCAATTAATGGCTTTGATATAGTGTATCTAATGGTTCTATGTCTAAATATTGATACAAAAATGGTTTCGTTCTTTTAACCATTTCATTTGCTAGTCCTTCAATTTGGTCATAATTTTTTAAAGTATTTTCCAACCAACTTTTTTTTGCTTTTTCAAACGATTCCTCTTTTTGTGCCTTAAATTTTTCAATAGCATAATCAGTAAAATGACCCTTGAAAAGAGAATCCTTCCCTAACATTATGTGAGCCATTTCCGCATTAGTTATATCTCCATCTACAAACTTAAAACCTCTATGTCTATGTTGGTCTCTTTGCGTTGATATACCTTCAAAAGTTTTATATATTTGTTCTTTAAGCCAATCAAGGGAGTTACTAATTTCTTTTTTATTTTCAACAACTTGCTTGAGGTCATTTTTTAGTTCACCAATATAATTAGTTGTTTTAGTTTTAACAGTAATTATATCTTCCAGATACGCATGAATATGGTGTTCTAGAGCCTCATGTTTTTGAATATTATCAGTTGAACATGGATAAAACTCTGAAAAGTATATTTTATATTTAGCTACTTTTTTTATAAACCAATTTATACTAGCTAATGACTGAGAATATTTTTTACTTTTTTCTTTATTAAAATTTTTACCAACCTTCAAAAACTTCCTATACTCTTCTTTTAGAAGTTCAGGTTCATTGTAAAAAGCCAATTCACCGAGAATTTTATCAATTTCAGTTTGTATAATTTTATTTGGCATAAATTAATTATTATGAGACCTATTATATAAATCTACCAGTCTATTAACAGTTTTTGCAATTTTTTCAACATTATTATTTGTATAACTACGGTCAATGTGGTCTAAACCTTGAATATGAATTTTGTTTCTTGTTTTACGCACATCTTCAACTCTATTAAAAACTTCTTTTGAGAATAATCTTTCTTTTAAACAAGTGTTATTTAGAACTGCAAAATCTGGATTCTTTTTAAGTTCTATTTTTTCATCTTTTCTTTTACATATAGCAAGTTGCTCTTTTTCTGAAAATCTCTTTGGTAATTCACAACAATCATAAGATATCTTTTTACCTGTAAATATAACTCCATCTATTCCTAATTTGTTTTGTAAAATTGCGTGCACTAGACCTTCAACAATAGTAGCTCCAAGAATGGTAGCCATTTTGTAATAACCACTTCTAGCTCTTCCCTTTACTTTTTTTGCGTGACTAATCTGAATAGCAATCAATTCAATATGCCATTCAATGTTTGCGTGTAATACATCTGGACTATGCGAAGACATATTATTTGTCGTTTAACTTCTTTAATGCCTTAGAAAGAGAAGGGACCCCATTTTCCTCAAGATAAGTAGCTAGCTTTGTGTCAGAACGCACCCCAAAGTCAACACCATATTCTTTTTCAATGGTCCCAATACGAGTATCGCCTCGTCTCTTTTTAAATTGACCATTACTAGTTTGTTGTCTATCACTCATGGAGCAATTATAACATAAATGGTAAACTATATAAATATATATACTAATTTTTTATTTCTTCCTTTGCTGAAGAACTAACATCTTCAACCTTAGCCTCTTGCAATAACGTTGTGGGTTTTGTAATTGTATCAATAATTTCATATATTAGTTCAATAGGTACAATCCTAACAAGTCCAGTCTGTTCAGTAAAAATTACTCGTGCTTCACCAGTTTGACTACTTACTGCAACATCAGAATAAGTTTCTCCAGAACTTATAACCCCAATAAGACCAGCTGAATTATTACTTGTTGTACCTTGGATTGAAACTATTTCTGGTTTAACAATAACAGGTCCTCCACTGTTTCCAGGATATGCTGAAGCATCAATATAGTAAAAACGTTCATTTAAAACTTCTTCATCAACACGAGCAATTATTCCTTGTCTTACAATAACAAAATTTTTTGCCTTACCATTTATACTCATAGGAAAACCTAAAACAAACAGGCTGTCTCCTGTATGTATATTTTTTGACTTAAAATCTCTTGCATAAAACAAGTCAGTATCAGAAAAAAAATGATAGTTAATTTTTGCATCATTAATTGCTTTAGCATTTATTGGCAGTACCGCTAAGTCAACTTTTTCATCACTGTGCATTGACCATATGTGAGTGTTGTCTGTTCTTAAAAGATTTACCTTAAAGTAATGCCCTTTATTGTCAGTTGTATTAAAACGAAAAAATGCTTCTTTTAAAAGTTGATTTGTTTTTTCATTTTGAAAAACATGTCTATTCGTTACAAGAAAAAGATTATATAAAGGTCCTTTTTCATTACTTTTTCCAGTAAGTTTACCTACAAGAAAACCAGTAGCAATAGAAACTTTTTGTATTTCGTCCTTGTCATTTTTCCTTTCTACCTCAATTGATACTACTGAATTTAAATAATGTGGGGGTATTAAAGCCATGTTCTTCATTCTACTAAAATTTACAAAAATGTAAATCATAAAAGATAAAAAAACTAAAAAACAACTATAATATAACTATGGAAGAATTAGAATTCGACACAATCCCAATAGAGGCATTTCCACAAGAAACCATTGAGCTAGAGATGGAAGAACTACCTCTTCCTTTTGACGGTTGTCTTGCTTTGAAAACCTTACCTAGACACAACCCTCGCCCAGCCAACGTAATAGAGAAAACTAAGGGTCAAAAGGGTGGCAGACCCACAGTTATGAAAAATGACACACTCCAAAAACTAAGGATGGCTTACCTAGTAGATGCTAGCGACCGAGAAGCCTGTGTTTTCGCTGGTATTTCACTTCAAACGCTATATAACTATCAGCACAATAATCCTGAGTTTTTAGAGCAGAAACAGGGGTGGAAACTGAACCTTGGGATGCTCGCTAGGCTTACTGTTGCTAGAGCTATTCAGACGGACCCTAATTTGGCTTGGAAATACCTTGAAAGAAAATTTCCTCAAGAGTATGGAAACTATTGCCTTGGATGTAAAAATAGAATTGGAAGATAAATTTCTTATTTACTTTTTACTAATAAATACCCTCTTTAGCGTTTAATTGCTTTATGGCAAGTTCTGCCTGACTAAAAAGCATAACTGCCTTATTAAAATAAGTATAAGCACTTTTAGCTTGATTAAGTGAATCAGGATTATTCTCATCTTCCAAGGCTGGAATTAATATATTCATACCAGAAGTGTAATTATTTATAGCCTCATTCATTAATCTATTTATATCTATAAACTTTTCAGGCACATTAACTTGCAATGATTGCATTTCTAACTGTGCTTTAGAAAACTCTGCTTGAGCTTGTCGTAAGTCAAATAGAGCGTCTGGGGTGCTAGTGCTAAATGCAGATATTCCAGATTGAGCATCTGAATTTCCAGACTCAATTAATAAAATAACGTTATAAAATTTTTTAGCATAAATTGTATTATTTGTTTCAGTAATTGATTGTTGCGTAGAAACGGATTCATTTTTAACTTTAGATGTGATGGTTTTTTCTGGAAGATTTATGTCAGGCTGAATATTAGGTGTTGTAGATATTGAAGTATTATTTGTTTCATCAGACTGAATACTATTTCCTTGATTACTTAATCCACCTATCATTAAAGACATCCCTAAAACAATAATTGTTGTAATCATAGGATGACGACTAATCCAATTTTTTTGTTCAGGATTTGAACCTGATGTTTTATTTTCTTCCATAAATTTTTTATCTTAATCTAATAAAATTGGTAGCAAAAAGCCCACCACTAGGTGATAGCTTTCGCCATCCGTATCAGTTTCCCAATACGACCGCTCAGGTACCCCAATGATGGGTTTTATGCTCCTGAGCGGATTACTGTTGACCGTGCCTTAAATGTTAATTCAAGGGTTAGGTCCATATTTAATTGACTTTTTAAGTCTACAATAAAATGGTAAAATGTGCCAGTGCAATGTTCACATATACATCGTTAGTGTTTCAATTAGATGCACATCTAATGTAAGTTACCCAGATTATATTATATGAATAAAAAACAAAAATTTCCTATTTTTGATGATTCAATATTTTACTTAGGACTGCCTTTAATTGATAAAAAAACTCTTAGACCTATTCTAAAAAAAATCAAGAGTCTAAAGAGCTTGATTAAAGAAAAAAGAAAAGCAAAAAAGCTGAATAAAAAAATTTTAATTAAAGTTTCCAAATATGGAATAATAGCAACAAATTTATTGTTCCCATCTGTAAATTGGGACAACAAAAAACCTCAGCCAAGCGAAATAGTAAAATCAATATATAAAAAATATAATCTTTCTAAAAAAGACAATGATTTACTTTTAGACTTTTTGGCAGAAATTTGGATAGGAAGCGTCTCACCATCAACAAAAAAACTAAAAAAATATCTTTCTTTAAAAGAAAATCTAGATAATAATAAATTTACCAAATATTCTGATAAGTATTTAAAATTGCTGGTAAAAACAGAAATACAGTTATGTTTAAATGATTGGTTTATACAAAGGAATCTTGGCTATAGAGATTCAGGGAGGAAACAAAAAAATAGAAAAATAAAAACAACGGCAGATGCAAAAAAAGACCTACTGGACACTATTAATAATTTAGCAAAAAAATCAAATTCGGGACAAAAACTTTTTTATTATATACGTGAAAAGGTAATGAGAGAAATAAATATAAAAATACGCTACAATAAAAAAGTATTTTCTGGATATAATGATGATGATTTAGCTATACTTGATTATGAAAACAATGAGAATAATAACTATCCGACCACATCACACAAGGCAAATGAAACTGATTCTCTCGATTTAATCGAAGACGTAAACGGGGAAAAATATTTTCTTACTCAACAGACAGCAGATGCCACTGGTATAAGCGATAAAACATTAAGACGGTATAGAGAGAAAGGACTTATACCTGCGTATTGGTCAAGTAAAATAAAGCTTACAAGGGTTCAGCCAAAAGGAAGGTGGCTCTTTAATGTTAAAGATTTTAATCAAATACGTAAAATAAAGGAGGAGCAAAGTAAAAATAAAATATCGAAATTAAAAAACCAATAGAAAGTAAATTCTTTCTATTAAAAAGCCTATTTTCAAAGGGCTTTTTTTATTTTTTGTCGTATGACCACATATGCCTTTATATAGAGTCCTCCTTTTGTCTAAGGAAGGCATTTATTAAAAATAATTTTATTAAATTAAATGAATAGTGATTTTAAATATCTAAATGTAGAAGAAAAAGTATCTCTTAGTGATATGTGCTTAGTTAGCTGTCTAGTTTCTCTAAATTTCCCCATCATTGCCTTTGACAGGGACCCAAAAGAGTACCCGAAAGTCAAAATGGTTTTTAATAAAACAAAAGAACTGGAAAAAACAATAACTAACTTTTGGGCTGGCTTACTTCAAGTTGAACCAAAAAATTATTGGAACGCTATCAGAGAAATTAAAAGCAGATTAAAAAACTAACGACTCGCCTATATTAAATTATATGAATAAAAATTATGAAACTGCCAAATAATTTAGTCATACCAAAACACATAAGACCTTCTTTAAAGAAGACTCGATTTTGGGTTGATAACGAAATAATAGAAAAATACGGACCGAAGTTAAAATCTTCAGGAATAGCCATCTATTGCACTTTAGCTAGGCACGCTAATAGTAAAACACAATCCTGCTTTCCTTCATACCCAACAATAATGAAATTCTCTGGAATTGGAAAAAGAAATACAGTTAGTAAATATATAAAAATAATTGAAGAACTTGGATTGATATTAGTTCTTCGTAATAAAAAAAGACAACCAAATATATATTTCTTAATGGACCCTTTAAATACTAAAAAGGACAGTATCCAAATGTATACGGTCAAAAAAGAATACTCTTATGACCAAAAGGAAAATGAACAGTATCTAAACAGTAAGGGAGATAGTACCGAAAAGGATACGGGAATTCAACTAACTAAATCAAATAAAGAAAGAGAAAATTCTTCTTTAAAAGAAGAGGACTCGCCTTTCGTGCAAGCAATGCGAGCTAACAAACCTTCGTGGTTAAACTAATGGAACTCAAACCAGAACAAATAAATAAATTTGTTGAGCTACACAAAGGTTGTGCTGGTTTTGAGAATTTCACGGAAGAACAAGTTAGAGAAATCGCCAACGGGGTCGCTAATTATTATTTAACGTTATTTAAAATTCACCAACGTGTAAACAAAAAAGAAATTGAATCTTCTAATGTCCCCGATGGGTAAAAAAAATAACTGAATTGGTATATGTTATAATTATTAGAAATTAAATTAAAATAAAATAAAAATATATGAAAAATAACACAATAAAAGCAGTCATTATTTGTAGAGTTTCCAGTAAAGAACAAGAAGACACAGGGTATTCGCTGGATGCTCAAGAAAAACTTCTCACGGAGTATGCGGTAAAAAATAACTTTAATGTTGTAAAAGTTTATAAAATTTCAGAATCGGCAAGTGGAAAACAAGCAAGGAAAAAATTTAATGAGATTCTTCAATTCATTAAGAAAAACAAAGTAAATCTAATACTGGCAGAAAAAATTGACCGATTAACCCGCAACTTAAAAGATGCATCCATAATTAACGATTGGGTTTATGAAGAAAAAAATAACGAGGTCCATTTCGTTAAAGAAAATTTTATCGTTAGTCAAAATACCAGAGCCCACGAAAATCTTGTGTGGGATATGAAAGTTGCAATTGCTAGATTCTATACAAACAACCTTTCCGAAGAAGTTCGTAAAGGACAAAAAGAAAAATTAGCTCAAGGCGGACTTCCACAAAAACCACCCACTGGATATAAAACTATCGGGGACAAAGGACATAAAATACATATCATTGAAGAAGAAACAGCTCCCCATATTAAAAAAATGTTTGAACTATACGCTACGGGAAATTATTCACTCACTGGACTAGAAGATGAAATGTATAAAATTGGACTTAGGTCAAGAAATGGAAAAAAGATTTTGCAAAGCAGAATTTACGAATTACTTCAGGACCCATTCTACTATGGAAAAATGAGATGGAAAGGCCAAATATATCCTGCCATACACGAACCATTGATTAGCAAGGACCTATTTGAAAAAGCACAATCCATCTTAAAAAGAAGAGGTAAAACTCACTTATCAACTAAACACAATTCCCTATTTAAAAGCAAAATTTTCTGCGATGGTTGCGGGGGTGTTTTGAGTTGGGAATTACAAAAAGAAAAATGGTATGGGCACTGTAATAACCATTTAAAATCACGCCATTGCCCTAAAAAGACCTATGTTAGGCAAGATAAAGTCGAAGAACAAATAATGCCCGTTTTTCTAAATATAGCCCCTAAGAACGAAGCTGTGCTTAAATGGATTGAAAGTATTATTTTAGAAGAAAATGCCGAGCAGATAAAAGAAAGGGAGACAGAAATTCAAAGACTAAATGGGCTATTATTAAAAATCAGAAAAGAAAAAGATAAATACTTTGAAGCGACAATAAACAAAGAAGTGCCACGCGAGTTTTGTGAAAGAAAAATAGCTGAATGTAAAATTGAAGAATCTGCCTTAGAGTCTACTCTCGATAAAGTTGTAAATAAAAGCGACGACTATCAAGAACTTCGTGTAATAATTCACGACCTCGCTTTTAAAGCAAGCCAAATTTACAACAAAGCAGAAGTGGACGAAAAAAGATTATTGTTCTCTCAATTATTTACGAACTTCACACAAAATGCTTATGAAATAAAGCCGAATTATAATTTAGCGTGCAAATATCTGCTTGAATGGATTCCAAAGCTAAATGACTCCTACGAACAGCAAAAAACACTTGCTGGACAAGTGTTTAATACTGAAAACTCACCTAAGTACAAGTCATTGCTCGGGAGGTAGGGATCGAACCTACGACCAATCGCTTAACAGGCGATCGCTCTACCGCTGAGCTACTCCCGAATATTTTTTTATAAAAATATGACAAAACTTAAAGAAATTCTGCCAATGTGGACCGTACAGGACTCGAACCTGCCACCCCCTCATTGCAAATGAGGTGCTCTACCAGATGAGCTAACGGCCCATATTATATTTCAGCCAAATTCAACTTTCTTGTAGTTGCTCTCACGAAGCGCTACAGATAAGCTAATGGCCCATAATTACTAACAATATATATTCTATCTCATTTTATTTAAAATGCAAATACTATTCTAGTCTAAAATATTTATCCCCCTTTTGGTAACTTACATTAATTTGTTATAATTAAACAATTATGAAAATAAAAATATTTATTGGTTTGTCGGCAGTTGTTATATTTATTATTGGAGCAGTTGTTATTATAAACAAAAAAACTTATACACCAATAGAAAACAACCCTATCCAAAATACA
Source organism: Candidatus Nomurabacteria bacterium (assembly GCA_021413905.1). Lineage (GTDB taxonomy): Bacteria > Patescibacteriota > Minisyncoccia > Phycocordibacterales > UBA9973 > UBA9973. Next base: position 52,488 of record JAIOPO010000001.1, on the reverse strand, counting down.
CCTGTAAATAATACAAATACTTCAACGACAAAAACAAATACTGAGAAAATTTATACTATGGTAGACGTTCAAAAACACAATTCTCAATCGAGCTGTTGGACAGCGATAAATGGTGCAGTGTATGATGTGACAAGTTGGATTAGCCAACATCCAGGAGGCGCAGGAGCAATATTGAGTCTATGTGGAAAAGATGGCTCAAGTGCTTTCAATGACCAACACGGTGGACAAAGACGCCCTGAACAAGAATTAGCAAGTTTTAAAATTGGAGTTTTAAAATAATAAAAAATATATGAATAATTTATTTAACGACGAAAAATTAAAAAGTTTAGCACCAGTTGTCTTGCGTATAGGTATGGCATTAGTTTTCTTTTATTTTGGATATATGCAACTCACAGGTCCGGAAAAATGGATTTCATTCTTACCAAATTTTACGCAATCACTACCCTTTTCTCAAATCACATTTGTATTGTTGAATGGTTGGTTTGAAATTATCGGTGGTGTTATGATACTCATAGGCGTATACACTCGTATTGTTGCATTATTGCTCGCAATACATTTATTTGGCATAGCTATGAGTATAGGCTTTGGACCGCTCGGTGTGCGTGATTTCGGCTTATCAGTGGCAACACTCGGTCTAGCTCTATATGGAGCGGGTAAATTCTCTGTGGATAATTTAGAAAATAAAACTCAAATTCAGTAATCTAAAAAGATGCGAAAAAAATAATTTTATGTTATTTTATATTTACACCTCTTTTTGAGGGTAATATGCGTCGGTGGTAGAGTGGTCAATTACAACAGACTGTAAATCTGTCGCCTCCGGGCTACGAAGGTTCAAATCCTTCCCGACGCACCAGAATAGAACTTGTTGATTAAATCATAAATTTATAATAGTATCTATATAGATATGTTTTTTGATATTATATTTTTTAATGAATTGTTGAATTATTTTAGATCCTAATTGGGGTTTAAAATAATTCAACAATTCACAATTTAAAAAAAGAAAAAATGGAGAAGAAACATTTTTACAAAAACCATGAACACGTGATTTATGTGTTGACCACAAAGTATGGATTTGAATATACAGGTATTGGTAATAATTACGAGGAATGCTTTTTTAAGGATTCTGAAACACCAGAACGTATATTTATACACCCAATGTTTTGTTCGTACCACATGTATGAATCCAGAAAGATACTCTCACCCAGATTGCATCATGTTTGTTTTGAAAGTGATATTAAAAATAAACAAAAACAAAAAGAAGCATTTAATAAATTGCTTCTGTACATAGATAAATACACTGTAATCTTAAATAGAGTTACAGTTGCAACAGAAAAAGTAGAGTTGGAATTTTATCAGGAATTATGTATCTGATAAATAATTTCTTAAATTTATTTTCACAAAAAATCCCCTCAAAATTGAGGGGATTTTTTTAATTCACATACGGTGATTGGGTTTTAACTTTCATTGAACTTTTTATTTTACCCTTCTTAGCTTCTATTAATAACTCGCCTGCTTTTACAGTCACGAGGATTTTGTCTCCCTTTTTCACATCTTTTGAAATAATATATGAAGCCACAGGGTTTAGGATTTTATTTTGAATAAGACGATTCAAAGGTCGCGCGCCGTAGTGCGGATTGTAACCTTCTTTTGCCAAATACGATAAAGCTTCATTTGAAATTTCTAAAGCTATTACTTTTGTGGCAAGACGATCTTCCACCACTTTTATTCTCAAGTTTACAATGTCTTTGATTGATTCTTCGGAAAGAATATCAAAAATGATTATCTCATCCAAGCGATTCAAAAACTCCGGACGAAAATGTTCTTTCAATGCTCCGTTTACTTTTTCTTTCATATTACTATAATTTTCTTTATCTGTATTATTTGAAAAACCGATGGATTCCATTTTCTCCACAAATTGTGAACCGATATTTGAAGTCATTATAATGATAGTATTTTTGAAATTTACCACTCTGCCTTTGGCATCTGTCAATCTACCATCATCGAGGACTTGCAAAAGCATATTGAAAACTTCCGGATGCGCTTTTTCAATCTCATCAAAAAGAACTACAGAGTATGGTCGATGACGTACAGCTTCGGTCAACTGTCCAGCCTCATCATGCCCCACATAACCCGGTGGCGAACCTATGAGTTTCGAAGTAGAATGACGCTCCATATATTCAGACATATCTACGCGTATCAAAGCGCGCTCATCATTGAACATAAATTGTGAAAGTGCCTTTGTAAGTTCTGTTTTTCCTACGCCTGTTGGGCCCAAAAATATAAAAGAACCTATTGGCCTGTTCGGATCTGAAATACCGGCTCGTGAACGGCGTATGACGTCTGCTACGCGTTTTACTGCATCATTTTGTCCTACCACGCGTTTATTTAATTCTTCTTCCATTTTTTCCAATTTCTCGCGTTCTTCTTCGAGCATTTTTGTAAGTGGTATTCCTGTCCAACGAGATACAATCTCCGCAATATCTTCTGCTGTAATTTCTTCTTTCAAAATTCTACGAGATTTTTGCAATTTCTTTAAACGAATCAATTTATTTTCAAGTTCTTTTTTAAGTTCTGGAATTTTACCATAACGAATTTCCGCAGCACGAGACAAATCAGCTTTCATTTCTGCATCTTCAGCAGACAAACGCAAAGTTTCCAATTCTTTTTTAATTGTGCGAATTTCAATGACAATATTTTTTTCATTTTGCCATTTCAATTCGAGTTCTTTGGTTTTTTCTTTTAAATTACCGATTTCTTTATCAATATCTTTTACACGACTTTTAGCTTCTTTGTTTTCAATTTCTTTTTTCAAAGCTTCTTTTTCAATCTCTAGACGCATTATCTTTCTGTGCGCTTCTTCGAGCACAGGAGGTTTATTTTCAAGAGAAATTTTCAAAGAAGAAGATGCTTCATCTATCAAATCCACTGCTTTATCCGGTAAAAATCTATTTGTAATATATCTAGTAGATAAATTCACCGCAGACAAAATAGCATCATCTGTAATACGAATACCATGAAATAATTCATATTTTTCTTTTAATCCCCTCAATATTGCTACCGCGTCTTCAATGCTCGGCTCATCAATGTAAACTGGTTGAAAACGACGAGCAAGAGCAGGATCTTTTTCAATATGTTTTTGATATTCACGCAAAGTTGTCGCTCCTATTGCACGCAATTCTCCGCGCGCAAGAGCAGGTTTCAACATATTAGAAGCGTCCATCGTGCCTTCTGCACCTCCAGCACCGACAATAGTATGTATTTCATCAATAAAGAGAATTATCTTGTCATCTGCTCTTTCTATTTCTTTCATTATGCCTTTCAATCTTTCTTCAAATTCTCCGCGATATTTTGTTCCAGCAATCAAAGAACCTAAATCCAAAGATACAACTTCTTTATCTTTCAAAGATTCTGAAACATCATTTTTAGCAATACGTTGAGCCAAGCCTTCCACCACAGCAGTTTTTCCTGTGCCTGCTTCTCCTATCAATATCGGATTATTTTTTGTTCTGCGAGAAAGAATTTGCATTATACGCATTATTTCATTGTCGCGTCCGATGACAGGATCGAGTTTGTCTTCTTTTGCAAGCTTGGTAAGATTGCGAGTGTATTTCGGTATTAAACGAAATTTTTTATTTTCTGTAACATCTGTAATATTTTGACTGCGTAAAGTTTCTAAAACTTTCAAAACAGGATCACGATGAATTCTAAAACGAGAAAGTATTTCGCGAGCTTCACTCATCACTTCTAAAATAGAAATAAATAAATGTTCAGTAGATACAAATTCATCTTTTAATGAATCAGCAAATTTTACAGATTGTTCTATAACTTGCGCTAAATCAGGATTTAAATAAATTTGATATGCAGGAGAAACAGTAGTATGTGATTCAGGCATTTCTATTGCTTCTAAAACAGAATCAGTTAAAAGCATAGTATCTATTTCCATTTTATCTAAAATAGAATTCACCATACTTTCTTCTTGTAATAATAAAGAAGCCAATAAATGCAAAGCGGAAACATGATTTTGTCCGCGTTCAATAGCAAGTTCATGAGCTTTTTTTATCGCATCCTTAGCTTTAGTTGTAAACTTATTTAATGGTGGCATATCTATATATTATAAAATAAATCTAATAAAAGTCAATTATTGAGTTTTTGTCGTATTATCGACAGTAGCTGGAGTATCTGTTTTAGTATCTGTTACTGAGTCAGTCTTTGCCAACTCAATAATTGTAAAATCTTTTTCTTGTGTGACATTTGAAACTTTTTGTTCACCTAAGACACTTTTTACAACATACTTTTCTCCCTCTTTTGGAGCAGATATGATAGATGCAATTACAACTTTATCATTTCCTAAAAATAAACCTGTACCCAAAACCTTATCTTCTTTTTCACCTTTTAAATACAATGTAACTGTCAGAGGTTTAATGGCTTTTAAATCTTCCAATAATTTTTTTTGATCTTCAGATAATGCTTGATTTGCTATCATATCAGCTGGTACTATTTTTTCAACTGTTTGTCTGACTACTCTATTTATCGGCACAGTCACAGAAGCAGGAGCTTGTTGTAACAATGTAACAGTAGAAATACCAGTTGCAATAGATGTCACAAAACTCAAAAGTAAAGCTAATAATATAAGCTGTGTTTTATTTAAATCTTTTATGTCCATAATTTAATTATACCACTTTTTTAATTTGGTCAAAATTTGAGATAAAGATTTCAGAGTATAATCAATATCATTTTTATTTGTTATTCTACCCATAGAGAAACGCAAAGATTGCGAATCTTTTTTACAAATTGCGCGTATTACATGAGAAGACTTTATGTCACCAGACTTACAAGCACTTTTTTCAGATATATATATTCCACGAGCAGATAATTCAAGCACAAGCAAATCGCTCGGCACTTTTGGTATTGTTATATTTACATTATTCGGCAATCTGTTTTTTAAATCTCCATTTAAGATTATTTTTTCGTCCATTTTTTTAATTTTGTCAAAAAAATAATCACGCAATTTTGAAAGTCGGACAGATTCTTTTTCTTTTATTTTGCGAACATTCTTAAAAGCTTTTGTAAAATCTAAAATAGCAATAAGATTTTCTGTTCCTGGACGAAGTCCGAATTCTTGATCTCCACCATGCATTATTGGAGACAATATGACATTGTTTTTTTTATACAAAATACCGACTTTCCCTGAATTTTCTATTTTTGAACCCGTCAATGTCATCAAATCTACTCCTAATTTTTCAACATTTAAATCCAAATAATTTACCGCTTGCACTGCATCAGTATGGAAAAACGGAAAAACACTTTTACTATTTTTTCTAAAATGTCTAATTTCTTTTGCAATCTCTTTGATCGGTTGAATAGTCCCTATTTCATTATTAGCGTACATAACAGAAACCAAAACAGTATTTTCTTTTATTGATTTTTTTATTTTCTTTGGGTCAACTATGCCATTTGATTCTACGTTGATATAAGTCACCTCTGCTTGTTTTGTTTTTTCCAAATATTTATAAACTTCCAAAACAGAAGGATGTTCTATGTTTGTGGTTACAATGTGAGGAACTACGACAGAACATATGTCAGACATAGGGATTTCCCTATGTCTGACATATGTAACTACTCCCAATATAGCTAAATTATTACTTTCTGTTCCCCCACTAGTAAAAATAATTTCATTTGGACGAGCAAATAATTCCAAAGATATTTCTTTTCTGGCATTTTCCAAATCTTTTCTAGCCTTAACACCTAAATCATGAATAGAACTCGGATTTGGTAAAAAGGAAGCCGAGAAATCTATATAGATGTTTTTCTTTTTAAATTTTATGTTATTTATTTTTTTCTTTGATTTCTTCATAAGAATAGTATATATTTAAAGTATATGGATATAAAGCTCCAAATCAGTTTTTTTATTTTTATTGGAATAGTCATTTTACTATTATTTCTTTGGATTGTCAAAACAGAAAAAAGACTTAAGAGATTTTTCATTGGCAAAAAAGCTAAAGATTTAGAAGATACTATTAATGTACTTCAAGATGACATAGAGAAATTAAAAAATGCAAGAGAACAAATCGAAAAAGAATTAATCAATGTAAATGCTAAACTTCGCAAAAGCATTCGTGGAGTTGAAACATTACGATTTAATCCATTTCCAGACCAAGGAAGTAATCAGAGTTTTGCAATTGGAGTTTTAAATGAAGACGGTGACGGGCTTGTAATGTCTAGTTTGTATTCAAGAGACAGAATGAGTGTTTTTGCAAAACCAATAAAAAATGGAAAATCTGAATACGAATTAACAGAAGAAGAAAAAGAAGTTTTAAATAAAGCTAAAATATAAAATGCAAAAAAATGCAGACAAAAAAATAGAACGTCCACCAGTAGTCGCAGTCATGGGGCATATTGACCATGGCAAATCTACCCTACTCGACTACATTCGAAAGTCTAATATTGTCGAACGTGAAGCTGGAGGAATCACTCAACACATTTCAGCTTATGAAGTTATTCATAAAGATGAACACAATAAAGACAGAAAAATAACTTTTCTAGATACTCCAGGTCACGAGGCTTTTTCTAAAATGCGTGAACGTGGAGCGAAACTCGCTGATATCGCAATACTTGTAGTCTCAGCAGAAGACGGAGTAAAACCTCAAACAATCGAAGCGTATAAAACTATTATAAATAGCAACATACCTTTTATAGTAGCAATAAATAAAATAGACAAACCGGGCGCAGATATTGAAAAAACAAAAATGAATCTTGCTGAAAATGAAATATATCTCGAAAACTATGGAGGCAAAGTCCCTTTTGCTGAAATTTCTGCAAAAACAGGAAAAGGTATAGATGATTTACTTTTACTTATTTTGATTACAGCAGAGATGGAAGATTTTCAAGGTGATACAGATGCAAATGCTTCCGGTTATGTAATAGAATCAAATCTTGATCCAAAACGTGGTATTCAAGCAACCCTTATAATAAAAAACGGCTCATTAAAAAAAGGAATGACAGTAGTAGTAGAAGACGCAATGTGTTCTACTCGTATAATAGAAAACTTTTTAGGTAAAATGATAAATGAAGCTGAATTTTCTTCCCCTATTCGTCTAGTTGGTTTTGATAAAATTCCTCAAATTGGAGCTGAATTCAAATCTTTTGATAAAAAAAGTGAAGCTGAAGAATATATAAAAGAAAAAAAATCAAATACAGATAAAAAAGAAAACAATACCAACAAAACAGATACAAATAAAAAAATTATACCAATAATAATAAAAACAGATGTTGCAGGATCTCTAGAAGCTATTGAAAAAGAAATAAGTAAAATCACAAGCGATAGTGCTGAATTTAAAATAATTCAAAAAGGTACAGGTCCTGTTTCCGAATCAGATATTAAAAACATAACTTCTGCAGAAGACGCGATAGTTATAGGTTTCAACGTAAAAGCTGATAAAAATGCTATTGAGCTTTCACAGAATAGAAATGTTACAATTTCTTTTTTTGATATTATTTACAAAATGACAGAATGGCTCACAGAAGAAATGGAACGTAGACGCCCAAGAGTAGAAACAACTGAGACAAAAGGAAAAGTAAAAATATTAAAAGCATTTAGCCGAACAAAAGAAAGACAAATAGTAGGAGGTAAAGTCACAGAAGGTAAAATATCACTAGGAGAAACAGTAAAAATAATTCGTCGTGAATTTGAAATCGGAAAAGGTAAAATCGTAAATTTAGAAAAAGGTAAAACTAAAACAAGTGAAGTCGAAGAAGGCACTGAATTCGGAACAATGATAGAGTCAAAAATAGAAATAGTCGCAGGAGATATATTAGAATCATTTTCAATAGTACAAAAATAATATGACAGAAAGAACAGAAAAAATATCTCAAATGATTCGCAAATTATCTGCGGAATTTTTAGGACGTGAAAACAACAAAACTTCACTTATTACTGTCACATCTTCTGACACTTCTCCGGATTTAAAAAAGGCAACAATATTTATAACAGTTCTCCCTGAATCAAGAGAAGCCACAGCTTTGGATTTTGCAAAAAGAAAAAGAGCCGAACTCCGTGATTATCTAAAGAAAAATATGCAAATCAAAACAATACCTTTTATCGACATACAAATAGACCGTGGAGAAAAAAATAGACAAAAGATTGACGAATTGCTCCGAGAAAAGTAAGATGTAGTAACCACCATGAAATATATTCGGCCTAGTCGCCAAGTGGTAAGGCAAAGATCTGCAAAATCTTTATACGACGGTTCGATTCCGTCCTAGGCCTCCCTTTTAAAAAAGGAAGTAATTTGATAAAATTAAATTATTGTAATAAGCCCGGATGGCGGAATTGGTATACGCGCACGACTTAAAATCGTGTCTCGCAAGGGATGTGGGTTCGACCCCCACTCCGGGCACAAATTTTTATTAAAAATGAAAATTTAGTTTTGCATGCGCCTATAGCTGTTTTGGTAAATAACAGTATTGGCAAAATATAATTAGAAGTTAAATTAAAAAAGTAAACATGCGCCTATAGCTCAGCTGGTAGAGCAGATCCCTCTTAAGGATAAGGTCGAAGGTTCGATCCCTTCTGGGCGCACATTCAAATAAATAATATTTGAAAAATTGCTGGAGTGGCGGAATTGGTATACGCGCTAGTCTTAGGAACTAGTACCGCAAGGTTTGAGGGTTCGAGTCCCTCCTCCAGCACAAAACCCATATGTCAGACATATGAAAAAGCTTTTAAAATAAAGACTTTTAAGAGCTTGACTTTTATATTAAAAGGTGATATACTATAGGTATGTTAAATAAAATAAATAAAAATTTAATAAAAAATATTTTTACAGTTTTCGGGCTTTTAATGCTTGTTATATCTGTAAATTCATATCCATTAACAGTAAAAGCTTGTAGTAATTTTGAGTCAAATTGTTCAGGTGAAATAAGTTCATCTAATACAAACACTTATAATAACAACAATTCTTATAACAATTACAATAATAACAATGTTATAACAGCAAACCCAGCTCCTGTATTATATTCTGTTAGTCCAAACGAAGTTAGTGATATTTCAGGAAATATGGCTGTTGTTTTAACTGGTGCTAACTTTGTACCAAATTCAATAGCTGAATTTAATAATTCTTACAGATCTACAAGTTATGTAAATTCTGGAAAACTTACAATGATATTAAATTCTGCAGATGTTATGACTCCTGGTAAATATGTTATTTCTGTATTTAGTCCGATGCCCGGAGGAGGTACTTCAAATGGTGTTTACTTTACTGTCAAATCTTCGACAATCACAGGCACAACAACAAATACAAACAATTCTAACGTTTCAAATTCTACTGTAAAGAAAAATCCGACAACAACTGCAACAAAAAAGACAAACACTACAACAACAAAAAGTGCTTCTGATTTAGGAAATACTCTTTCTGCAAACGTACTATCTTCCCTAACTGGAACATCTGGTTCTGCTTGTGGATTCTTGCCTTCTAGTTTCTTGCAATGGTTGCTTTTGATTGTATTAATAATAGTATTAATAATACTGATCAGAAAATTCTTTTACGAAGATAAATTCCACAATACTCCTTTAAAACATCATTAATTAAAAATATAGAAATATAAAAAGTCAGTCTCGCAAGGGATTGACTTTTTATGTTATATATGATATACTTTATACAGATATGCGCTTTTTGACAAAAATTTAGTTGTCCAAAACAAATCCCCTATTGCATATGAATTTATGGATACGGGATTTAGATGGACAATTAATTTAAAAAAAATGATAGAGTTCTTAATTTGGATTTTAAATGCAACAACCTGGATTTTATTGGTAATTGCATTGATTGCACTATTGAACAGTTCATTGGTGCAGATACCAGTAGCTCATTACGGAAACGTAATACGTCTTGGTAAGAGACTAGAGAGGTCTGTTCGTGAAGGATACCAATTCAAGTTGCCCTTCTTAGAAAAATTTTTATTAATCAAGCAAGAATTGAAAACTCTTCAATTCAAAAAACCTGACCCAATAAAGATTTTTTCTATAGACAACCTTCAAATAACATTGGAAGGTTCAATTCAATACAGGTATGATTTTAATAATTTAAGAAAAATACCGGAGATTGAACCAGAAACAATCAAAAAAGGTATGCTGGACAGTATTGAGGACAGTATCGGTATTATTGGATCAGAAGAGAAAGGCGAAGATTTCAGACAAAACAAAGAAATCATTGGTCAAATGATTAATTGTGTTCTTAGAATGGAGCGTCCACCTCACTACTATGTTATTGAAAATGATCCTAATGATTTCAATAATAATCCCTCTCAATCATTTCTGGATTATCTGGAAAGGTTAAGAAATGCTAAAATTTCAGATCAAAAATTGGTAAAACAAATTGATCACTTAGAAGCATATCTCTGGGAGATTCCACTCAAGTCTGATAATAGCAACTTAAACATTCTGGAATTTTACCTAAAAAACAAATCCAGGATTGAAACAATGTTGCAGTTAGAAGATTTTCTTTTTGAAAGATCTGCGACTGAAATACTCTATAATTTGGATGTTCGCACTTTCAAATTAACAAGTGTTGATTTTAGTACACAGGTGACTGAAGCACTTGAAGCAGAAGAGGTAATGAAAAAAGAAATCATTGCCAAACAAAAACGACAAGATGCGAAAATCAAGATCATGGAGGAACTTATTGCAAAAGGAGTTTCTCCGGATAAGGCAAGTGATGATGCTGATGTGATGTTGGGAATTGCTAAAAAGAACATTGTTTCTGGAGGAAATGCTTTCAATGTTTTAAACAACAACAGTTAAAAAATGGAAAATGTAGCGCCAAAAGAGTCGGCAAAAAAGTCAGAAGAGCTCGAAGGGCTTATGCCGAATTCAAAAAACAAAACGGATTTTATTCGTTTTGCTATTTCTGTTATTTTAATACTTTTGATTCAACAATTATGGATTCCAAAATTGGAAAAAAAATTAGAGGAATCAAAAAATACAGAAATTGCTGTTGAGCAAGCTCAAACTCAATCTGAACAAGCTCAAATTAAATCTGGTAAGGGTATTGCGACTAAAGATAAACCTTTGGAAGTGTACCTTGATCCGGCTATATCATGGACAAGAATCCAAGGTGGATTAAGCGCCGTATATGTATACGAAGCTGATTCATCTATTGAATTCATCTGTGATGGCAAACCACACCAAAATCAAATGGAGTGGTCACAAATGCCTCCAGGAAAATACAAAATCTATCCGTACAATACGGAAAGAATAATATTTTCCTGGGGCACAGGAAATCCTCCAGATTGAAAGTTCTGGAGAAAAACACAAAAGCGACCCCGTAAGGTCGCTTTTTTTTATTTCTTAAAATATTTTTATGGATTGTAACTTGGCAGATTTACAGTGCCCTTTTCTGGATCTATTTGAGATTTTGGAATATTGAAAGTGTTTTGAAGCATTGCCAATATAGACCAAACTCCCATCATAATAGTAAAACCAATAAGACCATATATCATATGCATTTTACCTTTTGTTTTACTTTCTTCATTTTCAGCATTTGATAAAAATTCAAACACTCCATAAAGAAAATAAACTAAAGCTAAAGCAAACAACAATACAATCAAAGGATTAATAATCTGTTTATTTACATTCCCTATAAACTTACCCAAATTATCACTTGCATAAGCTGTATTTACAAGAAATAAATTCATAAATTAACAACTAGTATTTCCTGGAAGAGGAATACAAGGAACTTGTACAGTATTTGTATTAGAACCACCTAAACCAAAAGTATTCTTCAAAATACTTACCAATCCCCAAACAGAGACGATAACAGCAAGACCGATGATACCATAGATCATTCTGTCTTTACCTGCTTTTTTAGCTTCTTCGTCATCAGATATAACATAAGATACAACTCCCCAGATAAAGTAAACAACACCTAATGCAATAAGAACAGGAACAATTGAATTTAATAATGATCCAATCTTACACAAAAGAGCATCTAATGTACCCAATTGACCAAGAGCAACTGCATTACAATTTGTAGTTTGCGCAAAAGCAAACATTGGTGAAACGACTAAACCTAAACCAGCAAAACCAAGAATTTTATTCTTCATATTTTTTTATAAAAACTTAATAATAATTAATAAACAAAACGACCAATTAATAATAATCCTAAATTATAGGTACATTAATTATATCATATACCCTATAAATACAAACATTATTGAGTCTGTAACTGTGGAATAACTGTTTTTATACCGAAAGTATTATTCAATATACTAACCAAACCCCAAACCGAAAACATAACAGTTAGAGCAATAATACCCCAAACCATGAATTGTTTACCTTGTTCTTTTTTAGCTTCTTGGTCGCTATTCATAATAAATTGAACAACACCCCAAATAAACACAACAAAGGCTAAAGCAAAAATCAAAGGTACTACGGATTTTGTAATAATACAAGTACCATAATTAAACAAATCACCTATTTTTGGATTAACTAAACTACATATACTTCCCATAATATTTTACAAACTTTTAACAGTTTCAGTAATAAGTTGTGCGATAGTCCACGACCCTAACAGTATCGCTGCTCCGATAAGTGTATAAATAAGAGACTCGCGGGCTTTGGTGATGGCCTCTGGATTGCCACGAGCTTGAACAAAAAGAAAACCACAATAAATAATAGCCAAAGCTATTATAGGCATGCCTATTCTTAAAACTCCTTCTAATATTGTTTTTATAAAATCAGCAATATTATCTGTTTTTATAGGATTCACTATTTTGCCATCTCCAGAATTAGTCCCATTTTGACCTACTGGATTAGTTCCATTTTGGTCAGAACCATTACCTGTCGGATTAGTACCATTTTGTGCAAAAGACAAAACAGGCAAAAGGAGCACAGTAAATATAAACAAACCAATTGCTAAATTTTGAACGAGATTTTTTATTTTTGAATTCATATTTATATTATATAACATTTTAAAAACCAATCCAAGAACCGTCATAGCCCAAGATTGACAATATCGCATGGATGATAAGCCAAGATCCAGCTATAAATACAAGACCTATCACAACATTTGTAAAAATATTTTTTGCTTGAGTTATTTTTGAAACTTCCCCATTTGCGCCTATCATCAAAATACCAGCATAAGCAAACATAATAGCTGAAATAGGCACAGCTAATGCTATTAAAATAAAGTTGATAACGATATTAATCATTTTTATTAAATAATTAAAATCACAAGGAGTAGGTATAGACCCATCAGCATTTCTACCAGTTCCACAAGGTACTAATCCTGAAAATTTTACAGAAGATTCCCCGGATGAACTTTCTGCTAAAGTTGTAACTTCACCATTTAAAACATAATTTGTATTATTGCCGACCAAAGCAACAAAAGCATTATAGCGATGATCCGGAGCAAGGTTTGAAAAAACTGCTTGAGCGAAACCATTTGCATCAGCAGTAGCTTCAACATCAGGAACACCGACTAATGAAAATTTATATTTTGCATTTGGAGTTAGACCAGAACCTCCAATAGTAGCTGAATTAGAAGACACATTTAATACAGAGAATCCTCCAACAGGCAAAGAAAAATATAAATCTGGTAAGTTTATACTTTCAGAAGTATTATCACCTGAAATATACCTATTTACAGAAGCTTTATATTTATAACAAGGTTCTTTGTCGCATTGTTTCAAAGTAAAAGTTACTGTCGCATCACCTGTTTTTTCTGGAGAAACTTGTTTGTTTAAAGTACCAACTTCTGTCACCACAGAAAACATATATTGATAAACAGCATTCAGACCAGAAGCTTTAAAAGTAACAGAATTTGAATTAAAACTAATTATTGAAAATATTGGTGATAATGTTCGAAAATCTTTTTTATCTATATAATGAGCAATATCAGTAGATTTACTCAAGTATAAAGTATAATTTGTATTTGGACTTAATTTATCAAAAGATGCATTTATATTTCCATCACTATCTGCATTTTTTGTAACATCATAACGACCCAAATCTGAACGCAAAGAATAAACATAAGAAGCATCTGAAGTAAGACCAACAGAAGAAACACTAGCAGATACAGCGGTAATATCTTTCACTAAAGTTGTTCCTGCTTCTGAAAAAGAATTATCGGTTGAAGTTGTGAAATTGATTGTTTTTAAAACATCTCCGCCATTATCATTTGTTTCACTGAGAAAAACATTATAATTTTGACTTGGAGTCAACTTATCAAAAACATACTGAAAAGAACCATTTTGATTTGCTTTTACAATAGCATCTCTTGTAGTTTTACCGTCTGAAATAGCAATACGATAAGATTTACCAGAAGACAAATTGTAAACATTCAAAGTTACAATATTGGAAGCCGGACTTGCTGTTAAATTTATCTGTGAAGAAGAATTATTCCCTGTTTTAAAAGTTTGATCATTACCAAAAACAGAACTCATTTGAGAATAAGACACGACTCCTGTCATACCAGTTGGAATATATTTTATCAAAACACGATAATGGTAAGTTGTATTATTTTTTAAATTACTTATTTTTTCAGAAAAATTTAAAGCATTTCCTGAATGATCTGACAAAGGCTGACTGATTAAAGAAGTTACATTTCCATAAGAATTATTTTCTCCCCATTGAAAACGATAAACAATATTGTCTAATATATCTCCTGATGCTGGTTGTGCGGAGCCGTTTAAAACAGCAGAATCATTTTGAATATCTGAAGGCGGTTTTGTGACAGCTATTGGCAAAGCTGCAAAAGAAACAAAAGGCAATAAAACAAAAACAGAAAGTATTGAAATATTTATTATTGATTTAAATTTATTCATTAAAATTTATTTTGCTAATAAAAGACTTAATTTCATGGAAGCATCACTCAAAGCATTTGATATGACCATATTACCTGACAATATATTATCTATCATGCCCTGAAAAATAATATCGGTATCTAAAGTAGAAGGATCTGACCAGCTTTTAGCGAATAAAGCAGAAGAATAGAAAATCGGAAAATATGCATCGGTAGGTTTTACAGTCAAAAGATCTCTTCTGGCTGGTACTACAGAAAGTTGACCGAAAATTTTACTAAAGAAAGTGCCATTTGTTAAAATACCAGCTACAGTAAAAGCTGCTGTAGAATTTTTTGAAGCAGAAGATATAGCAACACCTGTTACATGACCAAAAGTCACTTTTGTTTTAGAATTTTTAAATTGAGGCATAGGAGCTACTAGAAAATTTTGATTTGGATTTTTATTAACCAAAACAGGCAATTCGCTTGAATAACCAAAATAAAAAGCAACATCTTCTGAACTAAAAGAATTAATAGACACAGGCAGAGATTTATTCCATGAATAAGATGTATTCAAAGGATTAGCAAAATCTGTATAAAATTTCAAAAAAGAATCTAAAGAAACTGGGCCACTGGCTAAACTTGAATAATATAAACCATTTTGCTCTGCAACAATTGAATTACCTGCTTGCATAAATAAAGTTGAAATTATATCTTTTGCATGTGAAATATTTGAAAATTGACCCAAGGCCACAGCACTTTTTATTATTTTATTATTTTGATCTTTTTTAGTTAAAACAGGAATAAGATTTTGCAACTCATCCCATGTTGCAGGAGGATTAACTATATTATTTGCATCTAAAATACTACGATTGTAATACATAACCATAGGATCTACATACAAAGGCAATGCTGTTATACCTTTTGAACTCAAAAATACATCACTAGCACCAACAAAAGAAGTTTTAAATGTAGCAATAGGTAAGCTTGTATATGGTATCGTTAATATTCTATTTTGATAATGATGAATTAAATTATCAGGCAAAAAAAACAAATCTGGACCATTGCCAGAAGCTAATGCTTCTAATAAATCCTGATCAAAAGTAACTGGATCTTTTTGAACATATTTTAAAACAAAATCAGTATTAACACGATTAAAATCATCCACTGCTGGTAAAATCAACTGTTGATTAATTGTACCCCACAATACAACAGTTCCTTGACCGCCTAGAGAATTTTTTTTACCTATAGGTATAGTTCCTGAAAAAACTAAAACACCTAAAATTCCTCCGGCAATGAATATAGCTAAAAATATATTTTGAAAATTTCCTTTCATATTATTTCTTTATTAATATAATACCATAATGATGCCCTCCCACGTCTATTTCTCTTTCTAAGATAAAACCTTTTTCTCCAAAAAAAGCTACAGCTTCTCTTTTTTCAAAATGTTTATTATCTTTTGAATTAAATATTTTTTTATCTTCTAGCCAGTCTATCAACAATAATTTTCCACCTTTTTTCAAAATTCTACCTATTTCATCAGCAAATTTATGTTTATCGTTTATTTGAAATAAAATATTTGAAGCCAACACTCTATCGACAATCTCTTTTTTTAATTTTGTGCCTTCTTTTTTTTCAACATCTCCCCAAATAAAATCTATATTATGGAGACCTGATTCATCTGCTTTATTTTTTATTGTTTTTAAAAAATCTTTTTGAATTTCAACGGAATAAACTTTTCCATTTGAAACCATTTGAGCCAAAGGTATGGAATAAAAACCAGATCCAGCACCCAAATCAACAACAATCATGTCATCAGCGACACCAAACTGTTTTAAAATTTTTAGCGGATTAGCGAACATTATTTAATTATAGCATTAAATAAAAAAAGCGAATAATTTTTAAACACAAACTACAGAAGCAATTCCGTCACCTGCGCGAAGACGCATAATAGTGACACCTTGTGTTTGTCTACCGAGAGATGGAATATCTTTCAAAGCTGTGCGGATGACTTGACCTTTTTTAGACATTGCAATCAATTCTTCTTCTTGACCTGTGATAACTTTTGCAACGATAAGCTTGCCTGTCTTTGGAGTTACTTTTGCTGTCTTAATACCAGAACCACCACGATTTTGAACTTTATATTCTTTCAATCCTGTCTTTTTACCTAGGCCGTTTGCAGACATTATCAAAAATGAACCATCTTTATGTTCTTTCTTTATTACATCTACACCTATAATAGTATCCCCTTTACCGAGCTTCATACCACGTACACCACCTGCTGTGCGTCCCATTTCGCGTATATCAGACTCTTTAAAACGAATAGACTGACCTTCAGATGTCGCAAGCATAACCTCGTCACCTTTTTCAGTAATTAAAGCAGAAGCGAGCTCGTCACCTTTTTCTAAACGAATAGCAATAAGTCCACTACGACGAACATCTTTAAAAGCTTCACCAGACATTTTTTTCGTTGTGCCGTCTTTTGTAACAAGCATAAGCGAAATCGGATTCTTTTTTAATTCTTTCGGCATCGGCAAAATAGAAGTAACTTTTTCCTCACCAGAAAGAGACAAGAAATTCATAATTGATTTACCTTTTGTCGCTCTGCGTCCTTCTGGAATATCATACATTTTTATTTGATACGCTTTACCTAAATTAGTAAAGAATAATAAATCATTGTGTGTAGAACCAGAAACAAGCATAGTTACAAAATCTTCTTCTTTTGTTTCAAGGTCAACAACACCTACACCACCGCGTTTCTGAGAACGATATTCAGCAGGGTCTGTGCGTTTTACATATCCACCAGCAGTAAAAACGAGCATAGTTTCTTTGTCTGGAATCAAATCTTCATCGGATATTTCTTTTTTACCCGCTTTGATAATTTTTGTTCTTCTTTCATCTGCGTATTTTTCACGAATTTCCTTTAATTCATCAGCAATAACTTTCAACATTTTCTTTGGACTTGCGAGCAATTCTTTTATTGCTTTAATAAAAGCTTGTTTCTCTTTCAATTCTTCTTCAATGAGTTTTCTTTCAAGACCTGCTAATTTCTGTAATTTCATATCTAGAATAGCCTGCGCTTGTAAATCAGAAAACTTAAATTCTTTCATCAAAGCGAGTTTTGCTGTTGCGCCATCTTTGGATGCGCGAATAGTTTTGATAACCTTATCAATAAAATCCAATGCTTTTTTCAAACCTAGAAGTATATGTTCTCTTTCTTCGGCTTTACGTAAATCATACAAACTTCTTCTTTTTACAACTTCTTTTCTGTGACCAATAAATTCTACAAGAATTGATTTCAAAGAAAGTGTTTGTGGTACTCCATCAACCAAAGCCACCATATTGAAATTAAAGTTTTGTTCTAATTGTGTATTTTTATAAATATAATTTAAAACTTTTTCCGGATAAGCCCCACCTTTCAAATCTATAACGATACGAATATCTTTTGTGGATTCGTCTCTTAATCCTTTTATTCCTTCGAGTTTTTTCTCTTGCACAAGTTCAGCGATAGACATTATCAAATTTGATTTATTAACTCTAAAAGGAATAGAAGTTATGATTATTTGATATACTCCCCCTTTTTGTTCGATTATTTCTGCTTCACCACGACAAACAACGCCACCACGTCCAGTAGAATAAGCGTGCAACATATCTTTATTACCATAAGCAATTCCCCCTGTTGGAAAATCAGGACCTTTTACAAATTGCATTAAATCTTCAGTAGTAGCATCTTCATTTTCAATTAAATAATTAGTTGCGTCCAATACTTCCGCTAAATTGTGTGAAGGGATATTTGTCGCCATACCAACAGCAATACCGAGTGTACCATTCAAAAGAAGTGCAGGCACAGCAGAAGGAAGCACTATCGGCTCTTTGCGTGTCTGATCATAGTTTGGTCTAAAATCAATTGTTTCTTTTTCTAAATCACGCAAAAGTTCATTGGAAATCTTGGACATTTTTGCTTCCGTATAACGCATCGCTGCGGCATTATCGCCATCAATAGAACCAAAGTTTCCTTGTCCTAAAATAAGAGGATAACGATAAGAAAATTCTTGCGCCATACCCACCATAGAATCATACACAGCCACATCTCCGTGAGGATGATATTTTCCAAGCACATCTCCCACCACTGCTGCTGACTTTCGAAATCTTGCGGAAGATGTCAACCCCATTTCATTCATTGCAAATAAAATTCTGCGATGCACTGGTTTCAAACCATCTCTGACATCCGGCAATGCACGCGCAGTAATAACAGACATCGCATAAGCGAGATAAGATTCTTTCATTTCTGTCACGACATCTATCGGTATCACACCATCTGTGCGAGGATTTTCTTCTTCAATTGGTTGTATATTTTTTTTAGCCATATTATTTTATTGTATCAGATATATTTTCTTTTAATGTTGAAAAAGGCTTCATGTCATTTTTAATTTTTATTTTTGTTTCCATACTGTTAAATCTAAAACTTAAACTTAAAATATAAAGCAAAACCATTATAACTATGGCAATAAAAATAAAAATGTTTAAAATATGCCTCTTGTGTTCAAGTGGTTGCTTTCTTAAATGATATACAGCTTTTTTAATAGAATCTTTCATTTTTTAAAAAATTATTCATATTGCAATACGACAACCTCACCTTCTTTACCATCTAAATCTTTTCTTTTTAATGTCAACTTTTCTAATGTTTCTGGTTTTTCATCACCCATTTCTTTTAAGAATAACTTTAAAGAAGAACTATCATAATCCATAGGTATTATCATTTTTGGTTCCAGAGAAGAAGCTAATTTAGCAGAAGCTTTTGCATCAAGTAAACCATTACCACCAACAGGAACAAAAAGAATATCCGGATCACCGATAGCTTCACGCGCTTCTTTGGAAATTTCAGCATCAGACAAAGCTCCCAAAAAGACAATATGAATATTATCAACAATAAGAGAATAAATAGTATTTATGTATTTCTTATTGTCTATGGCAGAATTAGACATTAGTCCTTTCACAAAAATTTCTTTTACTTCATAATCTCCAGGTCCGGTAATTGCAAAAGGAACACGCTCGCCATGTGAGAGTTGTTCAATGCCGTTATAATCCGAATGATTGGTTGTAATCAATGCGATATCTGCACCAAATTTTGCGGAAATTCCTGATTTTGAATTCTTTGAAACAGGATTAAAAGCGAGTACCATCTCCCCTTGGCTTATCTTAAAAAATTGTTTTCCGAAATATGTTATTATCATAACTTGAATTATAGCAAAAAAAAATCTAAATACAAAGTTTGCATTTTTGTTTATTTTATAGTAATGTATAAAACATAAGCCTAATAGGGCTATATATATTAAAAGCATGGATTTGGGGTAACCTCCTGAGCGCAAGCGAAGGAAACCTAAGCCTTACAATCCGCTTTCACGCGGATTTTTTAATTAAATTATGAAAAAATCATTAAAAGAAGAAGTAATAACTATTGATGAAAACGAAAACAAAGTTTTAAAATCAATAGTAGATCGTAGTGCTGTAAAACTCGAAGTCGATGCATTAGTAGAAGGACCAGTGATTTTAATAAAAAAATCATCTGTATATGTAGATCTTGCGCCTTTTGGCACAGGTATCATTTATGGTCGTGAATTCATAAATGCAAAAGACATCATAAAGAAGATAAATGCTGGAGACTTAATCAAAGCTAAAGTAGTCGAAGTTGAAAATGAAGACGGATATGTGGAGCTTTCCTTGAAAGAAGCAAAACAAGCTCTTATCTGGTCTGAAGCTGAAAAAGCTATCAAATCAAAGACTATAATGGATTTGGAGATCAAAGATGCAAACAAAGGAGGACTCATTTTAGAATGGCAAGGCATACAAGGATTCTTGCCTGCTTCTCAATTAAAAGCAGATCATTATCCTCGTGTATTGGATTCTGATAAAGATAAAATCTTGAAAGAATTGAAAAAATTGGTAGGTCAAAAAATATCTGTAATGATGATTTCGACTTTACCAAAAGAAGGCAAACTTATCTTTTCTGAAAAAGACAACAACCCTGATGAGAAAAAAGAAATTTTAAGTAAATACAATATTGGAGATGAAATTGATTGTACAATTGCCGGTATCGTAGATTTCGGAGTATTCTTGAAACTTGAAGATAAATTAGAAGGATTAGTTCACATTTCTGAACTTGATTGGGGCTTAGTGGAAGATCCTCGTTCAATGTTTAAAGTTGGCGACCCTATCCGTGCGAAAGTTATTGAAATAAAAGACGGCAAGATTTCTCTTTCTATCAAAGCTTTAAAGGAAAACCCTTGGAAAGAATACGAAGGTAAATTGAAAAAAGGAGATATTATCAAAGGTGTTGTGATTAAATACAATAAACACGGCGCATTGGTATCTATCAAAGAAGGCGTGGCTGGACTTGTTCACAATTCTACTTTCGGTTCTGAAGCAAAGCTTCATGAAAAATTGGAACTTGGAAAAACTTACAATTTTCAAATAACTCTTTTTGAACCAAAAGATCAAAAAATGACATTGTTGCATTTGGAATAAGTTAGAAAAAATACAAAATGCCCCGCGACCATATGGTCGCGGGGCATTTTGTATTTTAATCAATTTTTAACTATTTACAGTCTCTACTCCTAAATCAACATCCCCGATTTCATTCATGATTTTTATAACCTGATCCGCATAACGAGGAACAATAGACGGAGGATTGTATTTTTGTAAAATCTCTCTGTTGGTCTTACCATCATAATGATGTGCTGTATTAGGATTATTACCACCCAAATTACGAGCCAAAACCTCAATAGCTTCTTGATCAGACTTAAAGCCTATTTTACAAGAACCCCAGCCAAAGAAATTATGAGCAACTCTTTTACAAGCTTGTTTACCACCCGTAGATTCACGAGCAGATATAGCAGGCAAAAGACGCCAGTCAATATCATTCTTATCAGCCTCTTCAGCCATTTTTTGACCGAGACCTTCCAAGGGCATATCATATTTTTTAAAATACGCATCGATTGCTTCACCTTGAGCTTTGATTTGTTCGATTTTTGGATCAACAACTTGGTTAAAAGCTAAAAATCCGCCAATCTCTATATTCTTTTGTTGTAATAATACGACTTGTGGAGGTACAACATTCATATTGTTCATTGGAACATTTCCAACTGGCATTGATGTCGTGATTACTGGCAATAAAACAAAGGACTCCAGGAATCGTATTAATGTTTTGTTTTTCATAATAACGCGGTTCTGCTCCGCTAAACTCATAAGCCAAATTAGCTTAAACTGGAAAGTCCTTATTAATAAAGCTAATAGCCTATTACTAAGGACATATGTATAGTCTAGCATACTCTGAATTAAAAGTCAATAGTTAAACAACATTTTTTTCATATGTCAAATCAAAAAAACCTTGTAAAATAAGGATATTTCCCCTGTTCCTATTTGACAAAATACACCAAAATATGGATAATTTTAGCTATGTGGACAACAAATTTACCATTTGCAAACAAAGACAAACCAAAGTAATATAGATAAATGCTGAAAGACTTAAAAAAAGAGGTAAAATCGATAATACTCAACCTTAAAAGAGAAGAGAAATTATATCTAGCTAGAGCAATAGAACAAAATTGGGACAAAACTATGCTCGAATATTCAAAATATTTAAATTCATACAAAGCCAATGGTTCGCTCGAAGAATTTTTTAAAAAAGCATTAACACAAGAGTTATTACGTTTAGAATATAAAAAAATAGAGATATCTAAAATAATAAGATATTTTGAACAAAACAGGAATATCCAAACTGGACCTCATATATCACCCGCAGGTAAACCAAGATTTTTTTTCATAAATTGGCTAGCTTCCCTATCTTTAACAAGTAAAGACTATTTCGGAGTTGCAATGTTTTCAGGAGTCCCTTTCTCAAATAAAACTAGACCAGGTAGACTTTGCAGTAAAAATGAAGATATCAATCTTATGCCATCATTAATGCAAGACGAATTGGTTTATCGAAACAAAATACCAAAAAAGATGAAAGAAGTTATAAACTCCCTACCAAAAGAATTTACTAAAATATTACCGGAATTTAAAGAAAATGATTCATATACAAAATGGGCGTTGGAATCTTCAAAAAAACTTGAAAGTAAATTTTTAAATGGAAAAACAGTTTTTTTTGATTTTAATGAAGTCGTAACTAATTATTTAATCTTAATAATAAAAGACAACGATCACCCTATACACAAATTGTTATTTTCAAAAAAAGAAAGAAATGAGACCATAAAAGAATTCAAAGAAATGGTATTTTTTTACGGAATGGTAGAAAAAGGAAAATACAAAACAATGGAAAGTTTTTATTTAAAAGATGGATACTTGGAAAGTGAAAACAGAAAAATAGAATTAAATCCTGAAAATTTAAAAAAAGAACTAGAAAACAATTTATGTCCCGGATTAGTAATTGGTTTTTTAATTTTTTCCTTTTTAAATAAATTCCAATGTTTTGGCTCTTTTGCTCAAATTGAATATTTGCCATTATACAGAGATAAATTTTCCAAACTATCTTTTCTTAAAAAATACAAAATATTTAAATCCCCCGCTGGAGCCCTAACGACAGGAGGTTTTCCAGACAATTCAAATTTGCATATTTTAGATATTGTCCAAAATAAAAATATTTCAAAAAAAATGTTCAATCAACAAAAAGATAGATTTTTCGGTGAGGCAATCATTACAATAAAAAATGTCTTGTTAAATCAAAATTATAGTCTTAATTTAATTAAAAAATAAATATGTTAGAATATTAAATATGAAAAAAGCGCATTTTATCGGTATTTGTGGAAAAGGCATGTCTGCTTTGGCTTTTATATATAAAAAGGCCGGATATAGAGTAACTGGCTCTGATGAAGGTTTTTATGACCCAATATATTCAATGCTCAAAAAAGCAAAAATAAAATTCTATTCAGGACACAAAAAAGGCAATATTCCTAAAGATGCAGATGAGATAATAATTGGAAAACATGCAAAACTTACAAAAGAAGAAAACGAAGAAGTCGCGCATGCATTTATGACTCATAAAAATATAATGTCTTTACCGGAAGCTCTGGGGAGAATTTCCATAAAAAAAGAAAATACAGTAGTCGTCGGAAGTTTTGGCAAATCAACAATAACAAGTCTTTTGTCTTGGTGCCTATTACATGCAAAAAAAGATCCTTCTTTTTTTATTGGTGCAGTTCCATTGAATTTAAAAACAAATGCACGTTTGGGTAAAAGTAAAGATTTTATAATTGAAGGAGATGAATACCCCTCTTCAAATTGGGACAGTTCGGCGAAATTTCTACATATGCATCCAAAAAATTGCATTTTAATTTCAGGTGAACATGATCATATAAATGTATTTCCCACAGAAAAAGATTACGTAAAACCTTATATCGAATTGATGAAATTATTACCGGAAAATGGTCTTTTGATTGCAAACAAAGAAGGTAAAAATGTAATGAAAATATCAGAAAAATCAAAGTGTCGAATCGTCACTTATGGTAAAAATAAAAAAGCAGAATATTATCCTGAAAATATAAAATATGGTCTGAAAACTTCTTTTGATTTGTTTTGTCGTGGAAAAAAAGTAATAACCTTAGAAACAATACTTTTAGGCGAACATAATATAGAAAATATTACAGCTGTTTGTGCATTTATTTTGGAAAAGAAATTATTAAATAAAGAAGAATTAAAAAAAGGAATTAAAAGCTTCAAGGGAATCTCTGGAAGACTTGATTTAAAAAATAAAAATTCAATAATTCCAATTTATGAAGGTTTTGGTTCTTCTTATTCTAAAGCAAAATCTGTATTTGATGCATTGAAATTACATTTTTCAGATAAAAAAATAATAACTATTTTTGAACCGCATACTTTTAGTTGGAGAAATAGAGATGCTTTAAAATGGTACAAGAATGTATTTCACGGTATTTCAGAAGTTATACTATTGCCACCACCTGAACATGGTGCAAATACTCATAATCAACTTTCTTATGATGAAATTTTTAATGAAATAAAAAAATATAATTCTGTTCACAAAGCTCAAACAGAAAAGGAAGCTCTGAATTTAATAAGAAAGATAACAACGAAAGAAAATATTATAGTTTTGGTTTCTTCCGGTTCACTTTTTGGATTGACAGAATCAGTGCCAAAATTAATCAAGAAACTTTTTTAATTCTTCCATATCATTAAAATGATATTTGACTCCTTTTATTTCTTGATATGTTTCGTGTCCCTTACCAGCACAGAGTACCACGTCTCCACTTTGAGCTATTTTTAGAGACTCTATTATTGCCTCTCTTCTGTCCGGGATAATTTTTACTTTTTTCTTTTCTTCTTCATTTAAATTACCTTGCATCATTTCTATAATTTTCATAGGGTCTTCATTGCGAGGGTTGTCTGATGTAAAGATAGCAATATCAGAAAAAGTCATTCCTATTTTACCCATTATTCTGCGTTTCAAAGGATCTCTATCTCCCCCACAACCAAAAACTGAAATAATTTTACTATTTTCTTTTTTAATTTCATGAATCGTTTTCAAAATTTTCTCCAAAGCATCTGGTGTATGTGCATAGTCCACTATCACAAGCACACCATTGTGTGCAGTAAAATGCTGAAACCTTCCAGCTGGTGGCTCTATATTTTCTAATATTTTATTCACCCTTTTCATGTCGTAGCCGAGGAGTGAACATGCACTCCACACAGCCAACAAATTGTATGCATTAAATCTACCTAAAAGTTTTGATTTTATTTCTATATCATTAAAAGATAGCGCTAAGCCATGAAAGTCTAACTTCTTTATATCTCCATGGAAATGCACCTTATCTGGCTCCCCAACAAAACCATATGAGAACTGATTGGCTTTTATCCCTTCAAGCATTTTTATACCGTATTCATTGTCTATATTTGTTAAAGCAAAAGCTCGATGAGGGAGCATTTGAAATAACTTTTTCTTCGCAGTAAAATAATTATCAAAATTCTTATGATAATCTAAATGGTCGTGCGTCAGGTTCGTAAATACTCCGCCGACAAAGTTTAGCCCGAGAACTCTGCCTTGGTCTAATGCATGACTAGATACTTCTATGAACACATATTCACAACCTTTTTCTACCATCTTCGCCAAAAGCTTTGTTAAGGTGATGGAGTCTGGTGTCGTATGAGTCGTGGGCATTCTCTCTCCTGCTATAATATTTTCTACTGTACCAATGAGGCCAGCTTTGTAGCCGAGCTCGGTAGCGACTTTATATAAAAGTGTGGTAGTCGTTGTCTTACCATTTGTACCCGTCACGCCGATTATCTTTAACTTTTTTGATGGCTGTCCATAATAATACATAGCCGTATATGACTTTATCCTCCACCAGATTGTTTTGATTTTTTTATTTACTTTTTTTATACTACTTCCCATGGCATTTTTTGAATTTTTTACCGGAACCACAAGGACAAAGGTCATTGCGTCCTGTATCTTTTACTTCTTCAAATTCTCCAGATTCAACATGATTATTTTCTAAAATAATTTGATTATCTGCAGAAATATCTGCTGATTTATTATTCTCAATATTTTCAACATTTATAGTTTCAATCAAAGACAAAGTTTGCATTTTGAAATTCTCTTCCATTTGTTTAAACATAAACAAACCTTCTTTTTTGTATTCCACAATTGGCTCACGTTGACCATAAGCACGCAAATTTACAGATGAGCGCAAATAATCCATATCTTCCAAATGTTCCATCCAAAGAGCATCAGTAATATACAGAGATATTCGGCGAACAGTTTCCATGAATGATTCTTCGCCTAATTTCTTTTTCTTATTTTCAATAATTTCTCCTGCATTTTCTTTTAAAGTAATCAGAGTATTCAACAATCCTTCTATTTCTGTCTTGTCAGCTTGCATCATTTTTTGACGACGAGCATATACTGCTTGCCTTTGATGATTCATAACATCGTCGTATTCCAAAGTATGTTTCCTCGAATCAAAATGAAAACCTTCTATTTTTTCTTGAGCATTTTCCAAAGCGCGACCAATAAAACGACTTTCAATAGGATGATCTTCGGGAATACCAAATTTACCCATCATATTTTTTATTCTATCTGCTCCGAAAATACGCATCAAATCATCTTCAAGAGATACGAAAAATTGTGTCTCGCCCGGGTCACCCTGACGCCCAGAACGTCCTCGTAATTGATTATCAATTCTGCGCGCCTCATGACGCTCAGTACCCAAGACAAAAAGCCCTCCTGCATTTTTCACAAAATCATATTCTTCTTTTACCATTGGATTACCACCAAGTTTGATATCTATACCGCGTCCAGCCATATTTGTAGCAATTGTGACCGCACCTCTTTTACCAGCTTGCGCTATTATCTCTCCTTCTTTTTCATGATTTTTAGCATTCAAAATAACATGAGGCACTCCTTGTTGTTTTAAATAAACTGAGAGAAGTTCATTTTTCTCTATAGATATAGTACCGATCAACACAGGCTGACCTTTTATATTTAATTCTTTTACTTTTCTAGCAATAGCTTGAAGTTTTCCTTTTTCTGTTTGAAAGATAATGTCCGGTCTGTCTATTCTAGACACTGGTCTATTTGTCGGAATAACAATCACATCCAAACCATAAACTTTCAAAAATTCTTCAGCGGAAGTTTCTGCGGTACCTGTCATACCTGAAAGAGTTTTATAAAATCTAAAATAATTTTGAAAAGTTATAGAGCCAGATGAACGAGTTTCTTTTTCTATTTTTACACCTTCTTTTGCTTCAATCGCTTGATGTATACCTTCAGACCAACGCCTACCTGGCTGTAAACGACCAGTAAATGGATCAACAATTATAACTTCACCATCTTTAACAACATAATCTTTATCTTTTTCAAAAATAGCTTGCGCTTTTACAGCAGTTTCCAAATGATGTACATACTTAATACCCTTTTCAGTATAAATATTTTGTATACCGAGCAATTTTTCAGCTTTTGTAATACCTTCATCAGTAAGACTAATGGCTCTGAGTTTTTCATCTACGTTGTAATCTTTTTCTTTTTTTAATTTCTTAGCAATTTCACAAAATTGAATATAAAAGTCTTCAGAATTTTCTGAAGGAGAAGAAATAATAAGCGGTGTTCGAGCTTCGTCTATTAAAATAGAATCTACTTCATCAACAATAGCAAAAAAATGTCCACGTTGAACCAATCCGTTCGTAGAAGTTGCTAAATTATCTCTCAAATAATCAAAACCATATTCGTGATTCGTGCCATATGTAATATCCGCATTATAAGCATCTCTTCTTGAACAAGGTTTTAAAAATTCATAAACAATTTTAAATTCACCAATCCCATCACGGTCTTGATCTAATTCTGTATGACTCGCATCATATAAATAAGAAACATTTTGAGAATTAATAATTCCAACAGTTAAACCTAAAAAATTATAAACTTGCCCCATAAGCACAGCATCACGACGAGCTAGATAATCATTTACAGTCACAATATGTACACCCTTGCCCGCCAATGCATTTAAATACGCTGGCAAAGTAGCCACCAAAGTCTTTCCTTCACCTGTTTTCATTTCAGCTATTTTTCCTTTATGTAATGCTAGACCACCAACAAGTTGAACATCGTAATGTCTTTCACCTAAATTCCTACGAGACGCTTCACGAACCAAAGCAAAGGCTTCGGGTAAAATATCTTCTAAGGATTCACCATTTTCAAGTCTTTCCTTAAATTCCATTGTTTTTCTTGGAAAATCTTCATTTTGAAAAGATAATAAGCTTTCTTCGAAAGAATTTATTTTAAGTATTATTTCTTTGGCATTTTTGACAAAACCAGAGCTTGTATTTCCAAATATTTTACTAAAAAATCCCATGCTTCTATGATACCATAAAAATCCAAGAATATGAATTCGTATAAAAATAAAAAAACTCTCTCGTTTTTAAATCGAGAGAGTTTTTTTAAAAGACTAAGCTCTTTTTTTTGTTGTCTTTTTTGCTGCCTTCTTTGCTACTTTCTTCTTTGCTACTTTCTTTTTTGCTGCCATAATATTTTATATTGCTCGCTTCTTACTTTAATAAAAAGTCCGCATAAAATTAATTATTAAAATTGACTTGCAATAAAACGACCTAAAAATATTTTTTATTTTTTAAAAAATATTTAAAATAATTATTGCGAAGAACTAATTTAATTATCTCGCATAATAAAATTTATTACAATATATTTTTTAAAAAACTGTGGATAACTTTTTTATTTTTTCAAAAAAAATTTAAATAAAAAATAAAAAAATATTTAAAATAAAAAAAATACAGTAAAATATTTTTATATAAAACTTTTATTTACACAAAAAAAATAAAAACACTAGAAATCAATCTAGTGTTTTTAAAAATTATTTTTATTTGAGGCGGGTGATGGCTAACCTCCAACATATGTGCCTATGTGAGTGCGATAACCCGCCACAGATAAAAACAATTCGATATTCATTATATCACAATATATATAAATATATTACAATTTTAAAACAGAATCAATCATATGTTTAAAAATATGATCATGTTTTGTTCCCACTTCTTTAATAGAATCTATCAGAGATTGGTCATTCACTAAATCAGGATATAAATCAATATTAACAACATATATTTCCCCTTTAGAGGTAAGTATAAATTCATACTTAGAATAAAACGGATTATTTAAATATTTAAAAATATTTTCAGATATATTTTTTATTATTATTTTTTCATCTTTTGAAAAAGAATGTTTTTCTGTTGATATTAAAGGAAAATAATAATTTTGTTGATTGCGAAAGCCTATTACACTATGAACAACAGCTTTTTTACCGTTAATTAATTCTTCAACAAGTACACTTTCATCTTGTTTAACAATATCAGATATTGCATTTACTAATTCAGGAAAAGTTTTAGCTACATGTGTGACTATATTTTTTTTTGCAAATAAAGATTTAACTATCCAAGGAGCTCCAAATTTTTCTAAAACTTTTTTTGCTTTTTTAACAGCATAATCATCTATTGGTCCATCAAAATCTTTTTGATATAGAGGTAATACAATATATTTTGGAATATTAACATTATTTTTTTTCATATGTTCTTTTAATATTTCTTTACTATCTTTCAAAACAGAAGCAAAAGAATTAACTCCAACATATGGAATAGATAAATTTGAAATTATTCTGCTTAAATCTGGATGTGATGTATTCCAGACAACATCAATCTTATTTTTTAAATCTTCTTTTTTAATAGGTAAACCATTTAGATGAAAGGAACCATCTTTATCTATCAAAATATCGAGAACTTTATATTGTTCAGGAAAATTATTTAAAATATATGAAATAATATCTCCTCCTTTTTTTAAAGATAAAGTATAATGATTACCTATTCCTCCTCGCAATACACCAATCCGTATTTTATTTTTTTCTGACATAAGAAAATTATATAACTTTTATATAAATTATTCTAATTAATATTCCACAAATCCCAAACATTTTTAGCTACATTTACAGGCTCACCTTCTAAAGAGAAATAATGCAGATCGATAAATGGCAAAGAATTACATTCAATAACACCCCAACGTTGTGTGTCTGGATCTTGTGTCGGATCAAGAATAATCAAATCAAAACCAGCAACAGGCAAAGAAGCTATTTCCCCTACTTTTTCAAAAATAGAATGCATTTTAGAATGAACTTCTGGTAACATTTCTTTTGTATAAGATCCATAAAGTCTGCCTGTCTTTGCCAACAAATTTATAGTCAAACCAAGAGGTATCACAGAATCCAAAGTATAACCTTGTCTTTTTAAAAAATTTAAAAGTTCATCAGTAACAACAATATCAGAAACTCTTTCGTGACGATTTTTATTTTTTTCTAAAATTAATTCTTTAATATTTTTAATACCATCACCTGTGACTTGTGGAGGATCTGCCCGAAAAAAACCCACAAGCTTACCACCGACAACAGTTGCTCGGTACACAGAACCAAACAAATGTTCTTGAACAACCATTGACGGAGAAATCTCATAAGCTAAATTAAAGGCTTTTCTCATTTCATCTTTTGTATTTATATTTGTAGTAGTGTGTCTGCCACGAGAACCGGATTTTGGTTTTACAATCAACGGTTTACTTAATTTATCAAATGCTGAAAATGCCTGGGTCACAGAATAAACTGTTTTAGTCGCAGGTGAAGGTATGCCAGCTTTTTGCAATTTTTCAGCAAAAATCATCTTATCATCCGCCCAATTATAACCTTCTTGTGGTAACCAAGGTGGTACAGGAATACTTTGAAAGAAATAAATTTCACCGTTTATTTTTGCTTTATAATAATCTATACATTTTCCAAACACTTTGATTTGCTTCATTTCAATACCTCTTCTTCGTGCTTCTTCCCAAATCAATTTAGATCTTCCGTTTGGAGATTTTTCAATATCATCATCGTACTTTACTATTCCTAAAAAGTGACTGATGTTAAATAATTGTTTTTCAACCCAATCCGTTAATTTACGAGATTTATTAATTAAAAAAAAAGAAAAGAAAACATCCATTATTTTACCGACAGTTTCATCCATCAATTTTGAAAAAAACATAAAACCATGATTTACAGGGGCGGTACCACAAGCACTACATATTTTTTTATCTTTTGTCTCAATCATATATAAATAAAAAAACCAAAAGAACATTCTGAATTAAATCAGTCTGAACTTTTGGTTTTTAAAAATTAATGTCCTCCAAGTTTCATAATATTTTTTATGTTAAAAAACATTAATAAAATCGACTCTTATATTATATCACTATTCAAATAAATACAGCAAGGATTTTATAGATTAACCCAAAAAAGCTTTATTTCTTTTAATTTTATGATATTTTATAGCAAATCTATGTGCCTCAGAATTTGCCAATAAAATTGCTTTTTTAAATTTAGAATCGGCGGACAATATCATTTTCGCTTTATGTTTTTCGTCTTTTACCACTGCCGACACGGGTATTTTTAAATTAAATTCTTTCAATATTTTAAGTGCGACATTCCTTTGAGCTGTTCCACCATCCACCACAATCAAATCTGGATACTGCCATTCTGCATGTTTCAAACGACGAGACAAAACTTCACTCAATGCACCAGTATCATTTGAACTTGTGTAATTTTTTATTAAAAATTTTCTGTATTGATTTTTATTCACTTCACCATTTTCCAATACCACCATCACACCCACCATATTTTTGCCAGACATATGAGCTATATCATATGCTTCTATGCGGAAAGAATTAAACAGAGAAGAATTTAAGGAGCCGTGGGTTCCCTGTCCTATGTCTCCGAGGGCGAAGGCAGGAAAATTCTTCTCTGGTAAGTTCTTGATAAGGGATATGTCATTAATATGCTTCAATGCAAAAATCTGTCTTTTTATTTCACCTGCTTTTTCAAATTCGTGATTTTTTGCATACACATTCATTTCTTTTTCAAGATTTTTTAAAATAGATTTTTTCTTACCCTCGAAAAAGAGTTTTATATTTTTAATATTTTTTAATAACAAATCTTTTTTTTCTGGAACTAGATTTATTTGCTTGTAAAATTCATAATGATTTTTACTTTTTTCGTCTAAGAAAGGAAATATTCTACGAATTATTTTCAAAGCTTCTTTCAATTGCCCGCCGTTTGGAAAAGGACCGAACACACTGGAAAAAGAAACAGAAGAATTCAAGGAGCCGTGGGTTCCCTGTCCTATGTCTCCGAGGGCGAAGGCGGGAGAATTCTTCTTTTTCTTTTGTAAATCTCTACCTCTGACAATCAAAACCTTGGGCAACTCCTCTTTCGTTATGCAAACATAATTAAAACTTTTATCATCTTTTTCTTTTGTATTGTAATATGGCTGATGTTTTTTTATCAAATTCGTTTCTAAAATAAGTGCTTCTAAAACCGAGTCAGTTTCCTGCCATTTAATATTTGTAGCTTTTGTAACCATATCTGTAATCAACGGTCCGCGAGAATCCAAAAGCCGACCTGCCCCGAGCGTAGTCGAGGGGAAGTAGCTTTTTACTCTGTCTTTTAGAGATGTGGCTTTGCCAATATAAAGGATTTTTTTACCTCCCATAAAAAAATAAACCCCTGATTTGTCTGGAATTTTATTTTTTTTTAAATCTAAATTTTTCATATTTATTTTCTAAGTACTTTTTTCAAATACCCCGCAGTAGAGCAAAGCTCACTACAGGGCAAGCTTCCCCTTATTTCTTCCTTAAAACTTTTTTAAGATACTGTCCGGTGAAACTTTTATTATTATTCGCCACTTGTTCCGGTGTACCTTTGGCTATTAACATACCACCTTTATCTCCCCCTTCAGGACCAAAGTCTAAAATATAATCAGAAGATTTTATTAAATCCATATTGTGCTCAATGACTACCACACTATGCCCCTTGTGTACCAATTTTTCCAAAACATTTATCAAATTCTGAACATCATCATAATGCAAGCCCACAGTCGGCTCGTCTAAAAGATAAATCGTCTTTTCCAAATACGGACGGAAAAGCTCGCTGGAGATTTTCACGCGTTGCGCTTCTCCGCCAGAAAGCGTCGTTGCGCTTTGTCCTAATTTTACATAAGTTAATCCAACATCAGCCAAGCTATTCAATCTATCAGAAATAGCAGGAATATCTTCAAAGAATTTCAAGCCCTCCTCCACGGTCATTTGCAAAACTTCATAAATATTTTTCTTTTTATATTTTACTTTCAAAGTTTCTTTATCGAATCTTTTTCCATTGCAGACATCACAAGTCACATAAACTGTCGGCAAAAAATGCATCTCCACAGCTATTTCACCATTACCTTCGCAAGCTTCGCATCGTCCACCTTTTACATTGAAAGAAAATCTATTTGACTTCCAGCCTCTGAAACGCGCTTCTTCTGTCTCCGCGAATAAATCACGAATGAAAGTAAATGCTCCAGTATAAGTCGCAATATTTGATCTCGGTGTTCTGCCTATAGGACTTTGGTCTATTAATACTGCACGTTGTAAATATTCGCTTCCAGAAAAAGATGCGCAATTAAAAGTCTGTGCACTACGATATTTTCTTTCAAATCTGGCTTGCAAATTCTTATGTAAAATCTCATACATAAAAGAACTTTTACCTGAGCCGGAAACACCGGTGATAGAAACCAACCTGCCGAGCGGTATTTCCGCATTTAAATTTTTAATACTGAAAATTTTACCACCGACTATTTTAATACTACCTTTTTCTGCTTCACGTCTTTTTTCCGGAATTTCTATTCTTGCTTCTTCTCTCAAATATGCGAGTGTTCTAGACTTTGAAGTATTTTTCGGTGCGGTTAAAAGTTTATCCAAATAATCCGCAACGATTATTTCCCCGCCGTGCACTCCGGCTTTTGGACCAATGTCTACAATAAAATCCGAAGAGTAAATGGTATCCTCATCATGCTCCACGACTATTATAGTATTACCTAAATCACGCAAATCCGTAAGCGTTTTAATAAGTCTTTCATTGTCTCTCTGATGTAAACCAATTGTTGGCTCATCTAAAACATACAATGCTCCGACAAGGCGTGAACCGAGTTGTGAAGCCAAGCGAATTCTCTGAGCTTCTCCGCCGGATAAAGTATTTGCTCGTCTATCGAGCGATAAATATTCCAAACCTACATTTAAAAGAAATTCCAAACGCGAAGAAATCTCCCTCAATAATACTGCAGATATTTCACGCTCTTGCGCTGTTAATTTTAATTTATTAAAAAATAATACTGCATCTTCGATAGACATTGCGGTAAAATCCACGATACTGATTTCTTTGTCAGATAAAAATACTTTCAACGCTTCTGGGCGAAGTCTCGCACCCTTACACTCATCACAAGTATCTTCGCCAAACATATGTTTTGTGCCAAGTCCATGACATTCAGGGCAAGCTCCGTGTGGAGAATTGAAAGAGAAAAGACGTGGTTCTATTTCTGGAAAAGAAAAGCCGTCTTTCGGGCAAGAAAATTTTGCAGATAATAAAGTTTCTTCTTTATTTATTAAAACTTTTATCAATCCGTCTGATTCCAACAATGCTCGCTCGACTGATTCAGATAAACGCAGTTCGACATCTTTCATATCTTTCACCGCAAATTCATGCGCAGAAAATTCATCAACCAAGACATCAATATCATGTTTTTTTGTTTTTGATAAATCAATACGTTCACGTAAAATCTTCATCGTGCCATCCACGCGGACCTTGGTATATCCTTTGCCAAGCAAATCATAAAGCAATTGATAGTATTCGCCTTTTCTGCCTCGCACCATTGGAGCAAATATTTGTATCGGAGTATCGTCGAATTCCACGCCCATCACTTTCTTTTTTCCACCGGAAAGTTTAGAAATTTTCTCCATCACGAATTTTATAATTTCTTCATTTGAAAGTTTTTTTATTTCATCTCCGCACGTCAAACAATGCGGACGCCCCACGCGCGCATAAAGAACACGAAGATAATCATAAATCTCTGTGATAGTCGCCACTGTCGAACGCGGATTGTTTGATCTAGATTTTTGATCAATTGAAATCGCAGGACTTAATCCTTCTATCTCATCCACGTCCGGCTTTGCCATTTGTTTTAAAAATTGTCGCGCATAAGAAGAAAGAGATTCCACATATCGTCTTTGTCCCTCGGCAAAAATAGTATCAAAAGCCAATGAACTTTTTCCGGAACCTGAAAGACCGGTAAAAACTATCATTTTCCCGCGAGGCATTTCCACCGTCACATTTTTCAAATTGTGCGTTCGTGCGCCTTTGACGATAATGCTACCTTCAGTTGTTGCTTTGTTTTTTTGCATAAATTATATTTCTTATTTATAGCACAAAATCGCCTTTTGGGCGATTTTGTTTTTGCTGTGCTTTGTTTTGTTTCGTTCTATTAACTCGGGTCTTTCCCTTGTTGTCATATTCTTTTTAGGACGTAGAATCATTGTCCATTGTGTAGTCAATTGAGCTACACAATACCGACTCAATTAATCCAATCTCATCCGAGATTTAGAAATCGCTTATGGCGAGATCATCAACAATTAATAAATTAATGTTGGGACATTTTTCAAATTGAATTATTCCACGACCAGCTTCCGCTAGCCGTGCCTTGTTACGACTTAGTCCCTGTCACCGAGCTTACCTTAGGCCCTGCTTATGCAGAGATTTCGGGTACTCCCGGCTCCCTTGACTTGACGGGCGGTGAGTACAAGACTTGAGAACGTATTCACCGCGGTTTAGCTGACCCGCGATTACTAGCAATTCCAGCTTCATGTAGTCGAGTTGCAGACTACAATCCGAACTGAGGCCGCTTTTAGACGATTAGCTCAGAGTCGCCTCGTCGCTGCGCGTTGTAACGGCCATTGTATTATGTGTGTAGCCCAGGGTATCAAGGGTCATGCTGACCTGGCGTCATCCTCTCCTTCCTCCCCCGCCTAAAATCTCGATTCTTCATTTATGAAGAATTCAAAAACTTAGGCGGGGGCGGTCTCGTGTGACACTTGTAACACACAACGAGGGTTGCGTTCGTTAGCCCACTTAAGGGTACAATTCAAACCACGAACTGACGACGGCCATGCAACACCTGTCAACTAGTCTTGCGAGGGCTCCGGTTTCTCGGAGCTTTCATGTTGATTTCTAACCCTGGTAAGGTTCTTCGTTTACCGTCGAATTAAACCACATAATCCACTGCTTGTGCAAGTCCCCGTCTATTCCTTTGAGTTTTAGCCTTGCGGCCGTACTTCCCAGGCGGATTTCTTAACGCGTTAGCTAAGCCACTCAGAGGGTCGATACTCCGAATAGCGAGAAATCATCGTTTAGGGCGTGGACTACTGGGGTATCTAATCCCATTCGCTACCCACGCTTTCGTGCTTCAGTGTCAAATATGCGCTAGCGTACTGCTTTCGCTTTTGGTGTTCCCCATGATATCAACGGATTTCACCCCTACACCATGAGTTCCGTACGCCTCTCACACTTTCAAGTTTTGCCGTTTCTTTTGCATATCCGAAGTTAAGCTCCGGGATTTGACAAAAGACTAACAAAACAACCTACGCACCCTTTACGCCCAATAATTCCGGATAACGCTTGAGGCTCTCGTATTACCGCTCCTGCTGGCACGAGATTAGGAGCCTCTTATTCATGAGGTACAGTCAATAAACTTCTTCCCTCATAAAAGATCTTTACGTCCCAAAGGGACTTCATCAATCACGCGGCGTCGCTCCATCAGACTTTCGTCCATTGTGGAAGATTCTCGACTGCAGCCACCCGTAGGTGTATGGGCCGTGTCTCAGTCCCATCGGTGGGGGTCAGCCTCTCAGCTCCCCTAGGCGTCATAGCCTTGGTAGTCTATTACACTGCCAACTAGCTGATACCGCACAGGCCTTTCCCAAAGCGAAATTCTTTACTCTTGCGAGACCATCACGTATTAGTCCGGATTTCTCCGAATTATTCGTGACTTTGGGGGAAGTTCCTGCGTATTACTACCTCGTTCGCCACTAACTAGTGAACCCAATCCAATACTTGATTCCAATCGTATTGCTACTTTCAGTTTCTCATACATTCATGGGACTAGTCCGTTCGACTTGCATGCCTTATCCACGCCGCCAGCGTTCATCCTGAGCTAGGATCAAACTCTAACTAAAAGTTAATTAGAACGAAACAAAACAAAAAACAGCATTTCGTCGCTACGCTCCTCAATGTCTATGACACGGAAACATAATTAGAAATCATTTTTGTTGCTCGTTAGAGTTTAATCTTTTGCTCTAAAAATTATTTTACTCAAAAAACAAACAAACTTGCACATGTTCTTGCCTACCTCTTACTCCTAAGTAAAAGTAGGCTTTTCCGAGAGCGGAACGCTCTCGGAATATTCAATTGTCAAAGATACATTGAAACAAAAACGCCTATCCAAATGGATACGACGCCTAAGGGAGAGTATATACTAAGCCAAAACCAGTGTCAAGCAACCTAAAACATCAATTTAACCTTTATTTATCTAGTATTTTTAGCATCTTGCCAGATGCCGAAAATATTCCTTTCTGTATCTTCAAAATAAGCTAAAAATCCAATATTAGGAACTTCAGATTTAGGGATGGCTACACGTCCACCTTTTTCCGTAACTTTTTTTAGGGTCTCATCAATATTTTTTACACTAAGCACACAAACACAGCCACTAATCGGGGCGTTTTCAGCTGGCGCGGCGCCTTTTCTTCTCACAAGCCCGCCATTAATACTATTTGGTGTATTTTCGGGACAAGTTGCAACCAACCAATACTCAACACTAGTCGCTTCCCATTTTTTTATACTCCAATCAAAAACTTCCGTATAAAATTTTATTGCTCGCTCTGGGTCCAGAGCATGTATTTCAAAATGCACAACTCTATTAAATAATTTATCCATGGCTTTTTTAAGTTAATAATAACCTAAGTTAATTATACCATTTTTGATATTTCAATTAAATAATCTACTTCTCCAAATCTAGAGTTTCGTCAATACGTATTTGAGCCACAAAATCAGGCACGTGACTAACTAAAATCATAGCCCCCTCATATTGGTCTAATGCTTTGGCTATGATGGGTAAATGTCGGAAATTGATGTGGTTTGTAGGCTCGTCTAAAATAAGGATACCAGGGCGTTCTAGCACAAGTCGCGCAAAAGCCACTAAACCTTTCTGCCCTTCCGATAAATCCCCTATTTTTGTATTAATAACATCACTGGTAATCAAAAAGCTGGCCGCCACACTACGCATATATTCTTCATCAATTTTACCAGTGACTTCTTTTAAAACTTTAGTGAGCGACTCCCGAACCGTATCTTCAAAGTTTAATGTAGAAAAATCTTGCCGATAATAACCCACCCGAATTCCAGGAGTTATTTTAGCTCCCTTTGCCTCTCCTTTTGCCAATGATTCTAAAAGGGTGCTTTTGCCAATACCGTTTGGACCCGAAAGCAAAAGATGGGTTTTCTTTTTCAAAGATACCAAGGCCTTGCGCGCTACTATTTTATGAGTCTTCGGATTAACAATACTTAAAGATGTAATATTAACCAGCTCACCATTTATATCTTCTTGGCATGGAATAATAAAAGGTCTGATAGTTTTATCTTCTTTTCTAACCTCCACCATTTCTTCTTCTAATTCTTCTGCTTTTTCGCGCATTCTTCTAGCCACAAGTCTCAAGCCTCCACCTTTATGCGCAAACACATTGGCTTGGTCTTTCTTGGCTTGAATTTCTTTTGCGAGCTGAGCGTTCTTCATATTTTCTTTTTCCACTCGCGCAGAAATATCTTTTATCACATTAAAATAATTTCCAACATAGTATTCTACTTTTTTTGTATAAACATCAAGGTATAACACGCTCTCCGTAAAAGCATTTAAAAATTCCGCATCGTGTGAAATCACAATAACCGTTTTTTTGTATTTCACTAAAAAGTCAGTCAGGTGTGCGATGCCTGCTTTGTCTAAATTATTTGTCGGTTCATCTAAAAGCAAAATATCTGGCTCTTGAATTAAAGCAGACGCAAGTAAAAGGCGGGCTTGTTGACCACCAGAAAATGTTTTAATTACTCTATCGTGAACTTTTTCATGACCTTTTAAATTAACCACTTCTAAAACATCATCTATTCTAGGGTCAATGTCATAAACTTTTTCAGAGAAACATTTCTGGAAAAATTCCCGTACTGTTAACTCAAGCTCGCTTCTAGGGATAACTTGCCTAGAAATCGCAATAGCTATTTTAGGCGCTAAATGAATCTGTCCTTCTTCTGGCTTTTTTTCTCCTGTAATTAAAGAAAAAATTGTGCTTTTACCAGCACCATTTTGTCCGACAATAGTAGCCTTCATCCCACGACGCACAGAAAAGCTAACCTCGTCTAAAATAGGCTTGTTGTGTCCATAATTAAATGAAACCTTATCAAATCTTATAATTGCTTCCCCGTGTGCCATATGAGTTTCTACTTTACATTAATTTTCTAAAAATAGAAAGAATGTCCTCGTTTTGATAGGATTGTATAAATAAATTTCATTTTATATAATAATAGACATGGAAGACTTTCCTAAAAGTAATAAACCTTTTCTAGATTTCATTGGCAAAGACAAAAAGCCAACTCCAATGGCAGCAGAAAGGGCAAGAGACCCATTACTGGAAAAAAGAATAAGGGATTGGGATAAATCAAAAGATTTAACTCCTATAGAAAGTGAGCAAAAAGAAAGACCAAAGAAACCTACAATACAGAGAAAAAGCCAAAAGAGACCAAGACCTTCTACTCATGAAGATTTGAGTATCCAAAGACAAAGGCGAGACGCTCAAGAAAAAGAATTCCAAAAAGTCCTAGCTCAAATAAAAGAAAGAATGGATTCTTCTCGCAAAGAACCCGAACAAAAATAGCATCTAAATATTTTTACTAAATAACAACGTATAGCTTAAAAAATGCTATACTGCCAATCTATGGTAAACATCCAAAAAGATTTCTCTTTTCCAATGCGTATAAACAAATACTTGGCATTTAAAAAGCACTCCACCAGAAGAGGTGCGGATGAATTAATCAATGAGAAAAAAGTTTTCATAAATGGCAGGCTTGCAGTCTTGGGAGATAAAGTTTTAGAGACGGACCAAGTTGAAGTGCGCTTCCGTGGTAAGCAAAAACCTTACATATACATAGCTTATAACAAACCCAAAGGTGTGGTAACACATTCCGCTCAAGGTAATGAAAAAGAAATTAAACAAGTCGTAGCTGTAAAAGATATTTTTCCTGTCGGCAGACTTGATAAAGACTCCCATGGACTTATCATTCTCACAAATGATGGACGCATAACAGAACGGCTTTTAGGTCCAACCAAATCCGCAGGATGTGTGTCGCCCTCTTTCAAGAAGTAGAAGATTTAAAAAGAGTCCGAGTTATGAATATAGAACTTGGCAAGTTATCTCCTGGCTCACATAGAGAGATAAAAGGCGAAGAGCTCCAGAAATTTTTACATTCCTTGGAGCTCTCCTAAGTTTAAAACAATATGAAATTATGAAAGATGTTTTGAAACAAGCTTAGTCATTTCAAACATATTTACTACTCCCTTACCACCAAATACTGCCTTTAACTTCGCATCAGCATTAATGTTACGCTTATTCTTTGGGTCTTGAAGATTATTCTTCTTAATATAAACCCACAAAGCCTTAACAACCTCAGAACGAGGCATAGGACCCTTGCCGACAACTTCTGCTAACTCATCGCTTACATTCATTGGTTTCATGAATGCGGAAACTTTTTTATCTGCCATATATTTATATTTCTCTATTAATTATTAATATCTTACCATTATAGCACACTATTCCTTTATTAAATAGCCCCCTATAGGTACAACCCCATTTTCTTCAAAAGAAGTAGATTATCTTAATTTCTTAAAATCTCTAACTAAAACCACCTCGTTGTTTAATACATAAGAAAAAGTTGCCTTATTTTGAATATGTCCATCTTCATAAGTCATACTGCCTGTCTTAGATGTTGAATCAAGGCTTAACTCAACCACATACCAAGCCCCACCTAAAACTGGCTTTTCAGGAACAATGATTTTTATATTGTCACGAATATACTTTGCCACTAAAATTTTTTCATCAGACATGGACGGAGGGTTCAATACTTCATCTTTCTTTAATTCAAAAAAATAAAAAGCTCCCAAAACAAAACAAGCAAAAATTATTACAAATGCTATTTTATTCATAAATTAATTATACTACATTTATTTTAAAACCAAATTTTAATAGAAACTCTGATATCTATTCCATCATAAAGATTTTCTTCATAACGAATTTGTTTTTTAAGCGGTAAAATATATGTCGCGGAATGCCTATCTGGAAAAACCGAAGTCGTCCACTCGCTCTTACCTATTTTAACTTTGGCATAAACTGCGCCCCACCCTCTCCTCAACCGCCCTTTTTGCATTTCCTTAATCTTGGCTGAAATATTCTCCGGCACTCTAGCGAACCTCCAAGAACTGCTGTCATCTGTCCTTTCCATATTTCCAGAGTTCCACACAAAAACCCTGCTCTTAAATTTAAAAGCTTTCCTAGCCAATCCTTTGCCAGTTCTTTTTTTAGCTTTAACTTTTGATGTCTTTTTCATTAAATCAATATATATATACCTATTCGGGCGAATATGTATATAAAAAATTAAATAATTGATAACAATTTTGAAACAATTGGATTTTTATCTTTAGATATGAAATATAAAACCATAAGACCTGATTGTTCTTTTTCAAGAATATCTGCACTAAAAAGAACTGAGAGATGTCTAGAAGTTGCTCTAAAAGATAATTTTATTTCACTCGCAACAACCCCAACGGATGCTTTATTTAAATGTTTCAGACACTTAAGAATAGCAATACGCCGTCTATTGGCAAGTGCTTTTAAAACTTTCTCTAACTCTTTATGATTCATATAAATATTATATCAAATTTAATATTCACAAATACTATATTTACCTATTCGGGCGAATTAGTATATACATTAATAATAATTTAAAACTCTCCGTCTAATATTTTACTCACATGGGTAGGATTGTTTGGATTTGAAATATCGACAATTTCAAGTGCATCACCTAGAAAGTTCTGCACCATCTTGACCATCAGTTAAAGTGCTAACATGTGTTGGGCTGGAAGGGTCAGAAATGTCTAAAACTTCCAAAGTATCTCCTACAAATGAGACCACGTAGGCATAATTATTGTCCACAAAAGCATTTATGGGAGCTAAGAGAGCAGCGTCACCAGAACCATGACTAATATTTCCTACATGAAATGGAGCATCTGCATTTGATACATCAACAATTTCAAAAGTATTTGCTCCTCTTGAAGTTATATATGCATAATCATCATCAACAAAAACTGATTGCGGGTTATCAATAGAAGATCCATCTGTGTTATGTTCTAAATTCCCGCTAAATACAGGAGAAAATGGGTCTGATACATTAAAAATTTTCAAACCACCTCCAACATTACCAATGTTCCAAAAAGTTGCATATAAATAATCACCCACAACAGCCAAGGCGGTTGTAGTTATAGGTAAGCCAAATGGCACTGAACTTATGTGAGATGGAGAAGATGGACTACTAACATCAATAATCTCTACATTATGCCCTCCAAATGAAACAACATAAGCATAATCATCTACAACCAAAACATAAATAGGCTTATCAAGACCAGCGTTTCCATCGCCATTACTAATGGTACCTACTAAAGTAGGTGAAATAGGGTCACTGACATCAAAAATATTTAAATTATTACTATAAGAAACTACGTAGGCGTAATCATCAGACACAAAAACAGATTTAGGAGAAGAAAGAGCAAGCCCATTCGCACCATGCGAAATAGAGCTTCTATGTTTTGGATTTTCAGGGCTAGAAATATCAATAATTTCAAGAGAATTACTACTCTCTGAAACAACATACGCATAGTTTCCGGAAACAAAAACAGATTTCGGCTGATTTAATTTTGTACCAGTATCTACTACAACTATTCGCGTAGTAGTACTTTCATTTAACGCGATGTCAGTTGCAGTATAAGTTAAAGTATA
This sequence comes from Candidatus Nomurabacteria bacterium, assembly GCA_021413905.1. Taxonomy (GTDB): domain Bacteria; phylum Patescibacteriota; class Minisyncoccia; order Phycocordibacterales; family UBA9973; genus UBA9973. Next base: position 9,177 of record JAIOPO010000001.1, on the reverse strand, counting down.
AATTCCAGAAACACTAGTATCAACAGAACCAGTTATAACTGGACTTATCTCTCCATCAACATCATCAATTGCTGTAGCACCAGGGTCAGTAAACATAGACCCAACTGTAATATTTAAAATCTCATCGCCGATTAAATTAATTTCTGGTGGTGTGGTATCAGGCTCAGGTGTTGTATCTATAACATTAATCGTGCGCACAGAGTTTGATGTATTATTTGATAAGTCAGTAGCTGTATATGTAATTTCATAATCTCCCACAACAGACACGTCCACTGTTCCAGTTATAACAACATTAATTATTCCATCAACATCGTCTAATGCTGTGGCCCCAGGATCAGAATACGCACCACCTACTTCCATAGTCATAGGATTTTCCCCGACCATAGTTATCACGGGTGGAACAGTATCAGGGCTAGGTGGAAGAGAAAGGTTTTCATTTTCTTCGTTATTTTCATTATTCTCGCTTCCACCACCGCCACGCTTCTTTTTAACTACTTTTTCTTTTTCGGGAATTTCATCTGTAGTTATATCTGGTTCAGTTGTGATAATAGTTTCTACAGTCTCTATTGTTGGGTTTATATTGTCTACCGTTACTTCTGGTTCTACTTTATCTTTGTCATCCTCATTTTTAAAATTTTGAGATTCTTGGCTCTCAACTGGCTCTGGATTGGCATTTTTTGGAGTCTCTTCTTCAGCAGTTATACTGTAGCGTTATTTTTATTTCCTGAAGCTAGAGACATTGCACCAGAAATTACATTAGCTAGAATATTAAATCCATTTTTAAAAGAGAGTAAAGTTTGATTATATGTATCTATCCCTGTTTTCTTTAAAACTATTGCTGTTGGGTCGGCTATTTCTAAAAATGCTCCAGTGATTTTATGTTGAAATGTTACTTCTTGTGGACTAATACATGGTTGGTCACTATTCTGAATATTGTTTGTTTTTAATTTATTTAATGAATACTTAATATCAGATATTATTTTATTACTACGGTATTTCATATAAACATCTGAAAAACTATGCCCATTGGAATCACTATCTTCTGGTAATTTTATATATTCATTTGAAGGTAAAATATTTAAAACCCCCTTCCACCTAAGATTGCTTATTACTGTGTCTGTGCCTGAAGTTATATATTTACCACCGCCTGCAACTCTACTAGAAGGGCTAGCAACTCCATACACACCTATTGATTCTTTTGGCACTCCACCATCTTTATCTACAACCTTGTCATAAAAACTATTAGAGTAAAAATTCCCTTGTGAATGACCAACAAGTAGTAATTTTTGGGTTTTTACTTTTGTGCTAGCATCGTTTAAGATTTCAATTAAATCATAATCCTCTACTGCTTCAGTATCAAAATATTTTTGATACGCGACCGCAAAAATATCACCGAGCCCAGCGAGATGAGAAGGGTTATGGATATACTCAACCGTAATTTGTTCGTTTTTTATAGTCGGTGGTAGTTTTTCTTTTAACGTATCTCTGTTTAGAATGGCCTTTTTCTCATCCGTATTCATCCCATTAATAGTTATTACTGTATACCCATTAGTAGAGCAAAGTTCACCTTTCGTTTGAGCGAAAATTGATACTGGATACAAAAAGAACAAAAACAATATTGTACAATATAACCAAAGAACAAACCTCATCTTAATTTATCTAATTTGATAATGTCGATAAATCTATATCACAAACTTCATTTTCTGACTCACTATAACTACCTACGTTATTATAAAAATCTTCATCATATCTTGTTCTTGCTGGTGTATTAATTTGTTTTTCTTCCACAAATAAACGCAATCTATCTGCATCTTCAAAATATTTTTTCATAATATCCTCATTTTCGTCATCTCTAACAAGAGCCTGCCCAACACAAGCGTAAGACCTGCTCTTTTCTTGTATTACTTTTGTCACAATTTCAGTGTTCAAAGTAGGTTGTATAGTCATCATCTGTAAAGCCAACGCATATTGCAAAAGCACTGCTCTGGTTTTAGTAGAGTTTGGGTATTCTCTAAAAATAGCGAGTTCAACATCATCCCGAATATTATTTTGATTAGCGTCAACACCTTGTATTGTTTTATCAGCATTTTGTCCTGGGTCTGGTGGAAGATTATCACCCATAACATCAGCAAGGGTGAGTTTAGTTGAATGAATCTTAGCTACTTGTTCGGTGGTTTCATCTAAATTATAAAAATGGAACGCGCGAAATACAACCAAAACGGCAAAAGCAAAACCAATTCCTACTAGGAGAATTCCGACCCACTTAAAGAATTTTTTAAGTAAGGACATATTACTTATAAGTATATAACTAGGTTTTTAAAAATAAACACAAAACTGTGGAAAAGTACCTTGTTTAGGTTTTAGTTAGGTATTATAATTAGAGATACAAATGTCCATTTTGCTCACAAAACAATTAACAAAGAGGCAGGCTGAGGTACTTAATTTTTATGAAAAATTTCATGAAAATAAGAAGTACTCCCCTGCTTTAAGTGAAGTCGCAAATCATTTTAAACGATCAGTCCCTACTATTCATGAGCATGTAGATTTTTTAGAACAAAAAGGATATTTACTAAAACAGAAAGGCACTAGGCATTCTATTAAGATTTTAAAAAGCATGAAAGATATCCCGTCAATTTTTACTTATGAAGAAATAAAGTCACAAACTGAAACGATAAAATATAGCAAACTACCTTTAAACCAAATAATTTTAGGTGATGCTTTAGTAGAACTCAAAAAAATTCCTACAGAATCTTGTGATGTTGTTATAGTAGATCCTCCATATAATATAGGTAAAGATTTTGGTAACAACATTGATAAGAGAGAATTTGGAGAATATGTAGCGTGGTGTAAAGAATGGATAGAGCAATGCATAAGAATAATGAAACCCAGCGGAACAATGTTCATTTACGGCTTCAGTGAAATACTCGCTCACCTTTCGGTTGAAATTCCATTAGAAAAACGCTGGTTAATTTGGCATTACACAAACAAAAATGTTGCATCGCTTAATTTTTGGCAACGTAGCCATGAATCAATAATTTGTGCATGGAAAAATAAACCTTTATTCAACCGTGATGATGTAAGAGAGCCATACACTGAAGGATTTTTAAACGGGGCTGCTGGAAAAACAAGAAAAGGTACCATCGGTAGGTTTAGCGGAAATGGAAAAGAAACAGTTTACAATGCTCATGCGGGAGGCGCATTACCTAGAGATGTTATAAAAATTCCAGCACTAGCTGGTGGTGCTGGAATGAATGAGAGATGGTTTATATGTAGAACCTGTAAAAATATTTTTGAACCTAGAAAATTAAAAAATCACCTAGGACATAATATTGAAAAACATCCAACCCAAAAACCATTTGAATTGTCTAAAAAACTAATACTCTCTGCTATGCCAAAGAATGATGGCGTTATCCTTGTACCTTTTGTTGGGACTGGATCAGAATGTGCTGCTGCCAAAGCACTTGGTCAAAATTATATAGGTTTTGAAATAAATCCCGATTATGTAAAGATAGCAGAAAAGTATGTTGCTTCTATAAAATCTACAAATAAACTATTTTGATTTTAGATCAATCTCTTTCTTCTTTTCTTTAAAAACACTAGGAGTGAAAACAACAAAACCATTTTTAAATCTAGTGAGATCTTTATTTTGAACAAACTCCTTGTAGGGTTTACGCCATTCACCCTTTTTTGTTTTAGGATCTTTAAAAACATCTCGAGCTGGCACATTGTATGCAATATTAACAAACCTGCCTTTTAGTTTTTTCTTACTAACTTTTTGCTTCCTGACTTCTCTGCTATGTGTTTCTTTCTTAACTTGATAGTTCAAAAAATTACCTTTGTAATGAACTCTAAAATCAGCGCCTAAATGATCTAACTCTTCAGACATTTCTACACTTTTACTGCCAAATACAGATTCAGCGACATAACCAGCATGAATTTGGGTTATGAGACTAGCCCATGTTCTGTATATTCTCGCAGGTAAACCTTTATAGAAACAAACTTTACACATAGTTGTTTTTATTCTAAAAGCTTCAATGTCACTCTTTAAATATTTTAAATACTCTTTATAAAAAGAGTCGTAACCAATAAATTTTTTTTCCTTCCAGTATATTTCATAAAGCATAGATATAGCCTGAATGTTTTTCGGCATATCCATTTCAACAATTTTTATGGGAAGAAACCGTTTACGGTATGATTCCAAATTTATTGACTTTAAAAAAGTTTCAAATTTTTTAAGACTTTTTTTCATATAATTATAACTATATCACGTACGTTATAAATATTAATCCACTAAAATGAGCTTACTTGGGCTACGGTGACCGTTTATGATGCGGGGTTTGGCGGTTGGAATTTTAAAGTGTTCGGCAACGAGTTCTAACACTCTTTTGTTAGCCATGTTGCGCTCGGCTTTTTCACGAACGGAGATTTCAAAATGGTCCTCGTTTATTTGCTTAAAAACCTCCTTTCGCGCGCTGGCAGTGACTTTTGCATGAATATAAAAAGAATTTTTCATCTTATTCTGCGCATTTTAGTTTAAGCGCCTGAAAGTCATCTGCCGTGAGAGCCATGTTTTGGTCTTCATTTAATTCATACATTATGGCCTTAGGGTCGGCGACATGGTCTAGTCCCAGAGCATGCCCTAGCTCGTGAGCTAAAACTCGCACTAATTTATCTCTATCGCTAAATTCATAAATATTTATTTCTTGATACTCACCTTGGGAGACATACATACCCTCTTCAAAAGATTCTCCGCGAGCTTCATTTATCATATTATATTTTTCAACAGAGATATTTAAGGCCTTTGCAAGAAGATTTAACTCTACCACCAGTGAATTTACTTTATTTTCTTTTTCATTTAAATCAGCCTCCATATCTTCTAGAGTTTTAGCTTCTTGTTCTAACTCTGCGCGAGTTGTTTTAAGTTCATCATATTTTTTCTGAGGAGCTCCGCCTTTTTCATTCCAATAAATTACATCGTCTTCGTATTCTTTCATCTTTGCATTAAAAGCCAACACTAGATTATTGAAACTTTGACTATCATTTTGATATTCATCTTGTAATTTTAAAAATTCAGATTTTAATTCTTCATAAGATTCTCTTGTATCATTTACGGTGCCACCTAAGTTTGCTAGCTTGCTAGTAGTCTGCTGGCGATAGTCATAAACTAAATTTATTTTTAAAACATCTTTAGAACCATCATCAGGGTTGTAAGCAAAAAGGTCTTTGCCAAAAGGATTTTCCCAAATAGCTTCCGCTTCTGCAATGGCTTCTAATAAATATTCTTCAGAAATTTTAAACTCGGAAGCAAAAGCGCCCAGCCTATAAGCCACAGGCTCTTCACAAGGACCTTTTCTAAAATCAAGCTTTGCTAAATTATCTATAACAGAGAAAGTGAGCGCAGCTAAAGAAACCCTAAACTGATACGCGAGAGCGCCTAAGATTATAAATGGGATAAAAAATTTAAAAAATATTTTCATGGTTCGGTGTTGCTCACCATGACCCTGAGTTTTCCGAATGGGTCAACGTTTTACTTTTGACTTATATTGTATCTATCTAAAACAGCTTCAAAAATAAGCGGCGCAACAATGGTGGCATCGGATTCTATTACAAACATCGGAGTATCTTTGGTTAATTTGTCCCAAGTAATTTTTTCGTTTGGAGTAGCGCCAGAATATGAACCGTAGGAAGTAGTAGAGTCTGAAATTTGGCAGAAATATCCCCATGGGCGAACTGGTTTTTTGAGGTCGTATTTAATAGAAGGCACTACGCAAATTGGAAAATCTCCAGAAATACCACCAGCAATTTGGAAAAATCCTAAACCTGGACCATCTTTGGAAAGTTCTTGGTAGGTATCATAAAGAGACATCATATATTCCACTCCATTTTTCATAACAGTAGTTTTAACTTCGCCCGCTTTGCAATACCCAGCAAAAATATTACCTAGAGTTGAGTCTTCCCAGCCTGGCACCACCATTGGCAAGTTTTTCTTAGCAGCTTCAAGCAACCAACAATGCTCCGGATTGCCTTCATATTTACCTTTTAGTTCATCGGAAAGGAGTATTTGATAAAAATATTCGTGTGGAAAATATCTTTCGCCTTTTGCTTCAGCTTCCTTCCACTTTTTTAAAATTATCGGCTCAATCACCCGAAAAGCTTCTTCTTCAGGTATAGAAGTATCAGTTACTCGGCGCTCCCCGCGCTCTAATATTTTTTGGTCGTCTTCTTTGGTGAAATAACGGTAATCTGGATAATCTTTATAGCTTTTATGAGCTACTAAACGAAATATTGATTCTTCTAAGTTGGCACCGGTGCAAGAAATGATATGAATTTTCCCCTCTTTTATCATTGGCGCGAGAGTTACTCCCAACTGCGCGGAAGACATGGCTCCACCCATTGCAAGGAGCATTTTGCCACCCTCGTCCAAATGCTTTCTGAAAGCAATCGTCGCATCCTTCATCTGGCGAGCATTAAAATTGTGAAATAATTTCTGAAACAACCCTAAAACTGAAATTTCATTTTGCATCCATATATTATAACCATAAACATATAATATGAACAAGCTTAGGGTTGGGATGTTTGCATTTTAGGGTCAAATATGAGACAATGTCGCAATGAATTTAGTAGTGCAAATTCTGCCATATGCGCAGATTATCCTTTCCGTAGTATTGGTTTTGTCCATTTTACTCCAGCAATCAGGCGCCGGAGTAGGCGGAGCTTTGGGTGGCGGAGATGGAGGGTCTTTCCATCATACACGCCGAGGCTTTGAAAAGTTTCTTTTCTTTTTGTCTATAATTTGTGGAATTCTTTTTGCTTTATTTGCTTTACTGTCTATAATAATAAAAGCGAATAGCTAATAAGATTTTTGCTTTAAAATTTCTTCATATGGAAAATATCTGGAATCGTATAAGCCAGTTTAAAGTTTTTGGTAAGTTGCCAAAAAAACAAGAAGTGGAACTAGCATTATCTTTCTTTTCAAGAAAAGAATGGCTGGTTTTTTACGGCTTGACCTTGGTCCTTATTTTAAGCACTCTCGCAATACTGCAAAGTATCAACCAATCATTTATGGAAAGCGTTCCCGCTGAAGGTGGAAAAATTTCCGAAGGAATTATCGGCACTCCCCGCTTTGTTAATCCAGTATTGGCATTTTCTGATGCAGACAGAGATTTAGTTTCACTTGTGTACTCTGGCTTAATGAGAAAAAATCAAAATGGAGAATTAATCCCTGACTTGGCAGAAAAATATGAAGTTTCTAAAGATGGCTTAGTTTACAATTTCACTTTAAAAGACAAAACATTTTTCCACGACGAAACACCATTAACTGCTTATGATATTTTGTTTACTATCAACCAAATCAAGGACCCGATTATTAAAAGCCCACGCAAAGGAAACTGGGATGGAGTAGATGTAGATGTAATAGATGAAAAAAATATCCAATTTACATTGAAACAACCCTATGCATCTTTTTTAGCAAACACCACTTTAGGCATCATGCCTGAAAAACTCTGGAGCAACTCCCCTATGGAGCTTAACGAGCTAAACATAAACCCAATAGGTTCTGGACCATACTTCGTTTCTAATGTTAAAAAACAATCTTCAGGATTAATAGATTCATACGAGTTAAAATCATTTAATAAATTTGCTCTGGGCAAGCCTTTTATTAAAAAACTTACTCTATATTTCTATCAAAATGAAGAAAAGCTTCTTACTGCTTTAGAAAACATGGAAGTTGACCAGATAAGCTCTATTACTCCACTGAAGGCTCTTGCTTTGAAAGAAAAAGTTTTACTAACAAAAATGTTGTTAAAGCAATTGACCTAGCAGTGGATAAAGACCACATAGTAAGAGAAGTATTAGGAGGTTATGGCATAGCGATTGAAGACCCAATACCGCCTAATATGATAAATTACCAAAAATTAGGTAGTGAAAATAAAATTTCATACGAGGAGCAAGTTAGTAAGGCAAAAGAAATATTAGATAAAGACGGCTGGAAAATAAACGAGGAAGGTTTTTTAGAAAAAGTTAGTGGCACAAAAAACAAAAAAACAACTCAACGTTTAGAATTTTCTATCTCTACGGGCAATGCGCCAGAGCTTGCTGAAACTGCTAACTTTATAAAAGAAGATTTGGAAACAATTGGCATTAAAGTTGAAGTGAAAACTTTTGAAGTGGGCAACTTAAACCAAAGCGTAATCCGTCCACGTAAATATGATGCTTTATTATTTGGACAAATAATAAACAACGAGTCCGACTTATTTGCCTTCTGGCACTCCTCTCAAAGAAATGACCCAGGCTTAAACGTAGCAATGTATACTAATGCTAAAGTGGATAAAATTTTAGAAGACGCTTTCATTACGGTTGATGAGGCCTCAAGAGTTAAAAAATATGCTCAATTTGAAGATGAAATAAAAAAAGATATGTCTGCAGTATTTTTATACAGCCCAGATTTTATTTACGTAGTCTCTAAGAAATTAAAAGGCTTGTCCATAGACCACATTGTTTCCCCTGCAGACCGTTTCTCAAATTCATATTTATGGTATAGTAGTACAAATAACGTTTGGAAAATATTCTCCAAGTAATTAGTTTCGGCATAAAGCCGAGATAAGAAAACTCACTAGAATAAAATTATTATTAAAAGAAAAATAAGAAAAAATGATGAAGAAAAATAGATTATCTTTCAGCGCGCTTAGCGTTGATAACAAAAAGACCCTGACGCCTACACCTAATGGACCTGCCCGCAGTGCTTCGCACAGCGATGCAGGCGGGGAACATAAAACCCATGACAAAAAAAGAACTATAAAAAGTTCTACTTATCAGTATGTAAAAAAAGGCTTTAGGCAAAACAGAAACCATAAACACCATGCTTCGGGACGAAGTTCATATAAAAATATAAGCGAAGGCGCTATTCCACCACCTGAAGAAGGAGTAATCAGAATTATTCCTTTAGGTGGAGTTGAAGAAATAGGTAAGAATATGACAGCAATAGAAATCGGCGATGATATCATCGTCATTGATGCTGGCATGCATTTCTCCAACGAAGAAACTCCTGGAGTTGATTACGTTATACCCAACACGACTTACTTAGAAGAACGTAAAGAAAAAATACGCGCGCTTATAGTTACCCACGGACACCTAGACCACATTGGTGGAGTACCTTTAGTCTTGTCTCGTATTGGAAAC